>JBBRPP010000172.1:0-1530 GCA_038227995.1 Acidimicrobiales bacterium | reverse complement strand
GACGGTGTCGGCGATGGCGGCTGAGGCGCGGGCGAGTTCTTCGGTGGTGGCGGAGGCTTGGGTGACGGCGGCTGATTGTTGGGTGGTGGTGGCGGCGAGTTCGTCTGATGATGCCGACAACTCCGACGCCGCCGAATTCACCTCGACACCCGCCGACGTCAGCTGACCGACGAGCAGTTCGCAGGTGTCCAGCATGGCGTTCAGCGATGTGCCCAGGACCACGAGTTCGTCCGACCCGGCAGGTCGGACACGGACGTGGAGCTTGCCCTTCGCTGCCTGGCGGGCTGTGCTGGTCACGTCCTGGATCGGACGCGTGATCCAACGTGCGAACACGATGGCGAACGCCACTGCGATCGCCGCGCCGATCAGCATCAGTTCGATCGCGCGGTGGGTCTGCGCCGTCACCGGCGCAAGCGTTGCGTCACGCGGTTCCTGAACCATGATGGCCCAACCGAGACCCTCGACGTTGTCGAAGCCGCCGATCACGCCGTGGCCGGCCAGGTTGTTGAACGTTGCCGTACCGACCTCGCCGGCCAACGCCCGCGTCACCGCGACGTTGTCCACCGTGGTTGTCAACGCGCCGGCCGCGAGCAGACCTGCGTTGTCGACCTTGCCCATCGACGACGAGTAGACGAGCTCGCGATCGGCGCCGACTGCGACGACTTCGCTGCCGGCATCGAGCTCCGGATCCAGCAGATTGGTGAGCACGGCCGGGTTGAGGTAACCGACCACCACCGACTCGGGCTTGCCGTCGGCCCCGAGCACAGGCTCGGCGATGACCCAGTCGATTCGACCGTCGCGCTCCACCGGTGACGTGATGACCTGCTCGCCGGCCGCTGCTGTCCGAAACCACGTCTCCTTCGTCGGGCTGATCGAGACATCGGTGCGGCTCGAGCTGAGGACTCGACCGCTCAGATCGGTGATCTCGATCGCCGCGTACTCGCCGCTGCTCTTGTCGAGTTGGGTGATCAGCTCCGTGGTCGCCGCGCCGCCTTCGCGCCCGACTGCCCTCGCGGCGATGATCGACAGGTCCTGTTCGCGCTCTGACTTCCAGTCCTCCAACCGCAGGGCCACGGAGCGAGCGACGCTGCCGGCCTTGTGCTCTGCGGCGCTCGTGAGGCTCGCCGACGACTTGGTCACGAGGAGCGCCGAGATGCCGCCCATGACGGGTAGCGCCACGGCGAGGACGCCGAGCATGAGGCGCACGTCCAGACGGCGCAACGGGTTCGCCCGACGGCGACCCGAGCGCCGCGATCCGCCGTGACGTTGATCGGTGCGCCGGCGGTTGCGTTCGCGGACCGAGCTGTCGTTGGCGGTCTCGGTGGCAGCCGTGGCGTCGGTGTCAGTCGGATGGTCGATGAGCGTCGTCATGGTCAGTAGCGATCCCTGGTGTTGGAGGCGGTGAGTTCGAGGTTGCCGGCGAGGTCGGCGAGGTTGCCGGCGGCGGCGGCGATTTGTTGGGCGGTGGCGGAGACTTGGCGGCTGGCGTCGGTGAGTTGTTCCATGGTGTCGACGACTTGGCTGGTGGCG
>JBBRPP010000171.1:0-1547 GCA_038227995.1 Acidimicrobiales bacterium | reverse complement strand
CGGAGCCTGTCAAGTGTTTTGAGACACGTCTTGGTTACGTGTTCTGCGCGACGGGTTCTTCGGGTTCGTTGATCCAGGCGACGGTCGGCAGTTTCGGCGCTTCGGGTTGGCGGTGTCGGAATCGGGCGGGGTTGGCGGCGTAGGCAGCGTCGAGTGTGTGCTGGCGTTGGACGCGCACTTCGGTGGCGGTGCCGTAGTGGACCGATGCCGGCGTGTGGTAGCCGATGCCGGAGTGGCGGTGCTCGTGGTTGTAGTAGGTGAAGAATGTTTCGCAGAACGCGTGGGCGTCTTCGATGCAACCGAACCGGTCCGGGAACGCCGGGCAGTACTTCAGCGTCTTGAACTGGCTTTCGGAGTACGGGTTGTCGTTACTCACATGTGGGCGGCTGTGGCTGCGACCGATGCCGAGGAACGCGAGCAGTTCGACGACCGGGTTCGACGTCATCGAACTTCCGTTGTCGGCGTGGATGCGTAGCTGGCCGGGCGGAACCCGATGCCGTGCGACCGCATCCGCGATGAGTTCTTTGGCGAGTTCGCCCGACTCGCACGGCGCGACCAACCAGGCGACGATGTAACGGCTGAAGATGTCCAACACGACGTAGAGGTCGTAGTACTCGCCCCGGAGAGGGCCTTTCAGTTTCGTGATGTCCCAACTCCACACGATCAGCGGCGTGCGTGCGACGAGCTCGGGCCGCACCCGTGGCGGATGCGTTGCGTGGCGGCGTCGTTCGCGGACCTCGTTGTGGGCACGCAACAATCGGTAGAACGTCGACACGCTGGCCAGGTAGATCCCTTCGTCCAACAAGATGTGGAACACCTGCGCCGGCGACAGGTCGACGAAACGCGGCGAACGCAACACGTCCAAGACCTCGTCGGCCTCTTCGGCGGTGAGCTTGTTCGGCGGCGCAGGCCGGGGCGTGACCGAACGCGGTCGCGGTGGCGCCAGACGGCGGTAATGCGTGGCACGCGGCCGACCGACCGCCACACACGCAGTGCGGGTGCCGAGTATCGGTTCGATCGCGTTGAAGCACTCGTCAATCACGGCTGCCGCCTGTTCGTCTCGTCGCTCTCGGCCAGCAGCCGCTCCAAGAGCTCCGATGCTTTTCCCTGGATCTCCAACGCCAACTTGTGCTTCGCCAACTCGCCCTCGAGGCGCTCGTTGCGTCGACGCAGACGATCGTTCTCGACCTGCTCGGCGCTGCGCTTCACCGGCCGGGCCTTCGGTCCGAGTTCCTTCAACGCGCCCGAGTCGCGGACTCGGCGCCACTCGACAAGATGCGACGAATACAAGCCCTCACGGCGCAACAATGCGCCCTTGGCTCCCGGATCAGTCAACCGCTCGTACTCGTCGAGGATCGCGAGCTTGTACTCCGCGGAGAACCGCCGCCGCTTCGGCTTCGGTGCTGGATCATCCTCGCCCACACCCTCATCATGGGCGCGCGCAAGTAAAGCTGCAGTGGTCATGGTCATCGGTCTACGTGATCCTGACTGGCCCTCAAGGGATGATGAGCAACACCAGGTGTCTCACGTCAGCCTGACAGAGAGGG
>JBBRPP010000170.1:0-1611 GCA_038227995.1 Acidimicrobiales bacterium | reverse complement strand
GAGCCTGTTGCACGAACCCGGTCGGGGTGGGGGGCGGTGGTGCGGGGGGTGCTGTGATGTCGTGAAGTCGGGCGTGGATGAGTTCCCCTGCGCCTGGAGCGGGCGTATGTGCTGGGTCAGCTGGTCGGCGGGGCTGCCATCCGGCTGAACGGAACGCTCGCGGCGTTGGTGAGGGCGCGTCGGTAGAGCTTCAGCAGGTTGTGGGTGCCGGCGATGAGTTTCCATTCGGAGTCGGCTGCGGCTTTGCCTCTTCGCATGAATCGTCGGATCCCGCGGGCGTCTTTGATCTGACCGAAGACCGGCTCGATGATTGCTTGGCGACGACCGTAGATCGCACGCCCGGCTTTGCGTGAGACCTTGCGGTCCATCCGCTGAACGAGCGACGCGTCGGCGCGCAGCGGCCCGCGCCGACCGGTGCGTGGGGTCGGGTTGTTGTGCATGTTCCGCGTCGCGACGTAGCAGTCGGGGTCGCCGTCATCGAGTCCGGCGAAGTTCTCCTCGCTCGCGTAGCCGGCATCGGCAAGCAGGGTGTCGGGACGTTCGTCGATCCCGGCAGCAGCGAGCGAAGCGCTGGTCGCGTCGATCATCGAGTGCAGCTGATGCACGTCGTTGTGCTCGTCGGTCACCTCAGCAGCAACGATCACCTGATCCTCGTTCGCGACCGCCTGCACGTTGTAGCCCTGCACGAACCCGTTCGCGGTCGACATGATCTTGCTCTCCGGATCCGACGTGTTCATCTTCGATGGCGTGTACCCGGCCTTGTGTTCGGGAGCTTTCGGTTTCCTGCCGCGCAACTTCTTGCCGCGCTCGGCCTCTTTCGCGGCCCGATCTGCGAGGTGCCGCTCGTGCGCCTCACGCTCGGCAGCGAGCTCTTCGTCCAACAACTCCTTCGCTCTCGCGAACCGTCGCCGCCGATCCGCCCGGCCACGCAGCACCGCCGGCGGCTCGTCACCACGAGCATCACCGAACTCGGCGTCATCGGCGGCATCGGCAGCTGCGGCTTCGGCGAACATCGCCTCGACCTCAGCATCGATCACCTCCTTCGTCCGGTTCGACTGCAACGACGCCGGCGCCCCGATCTTGGTCCCATCGACCGCGACGACCCCAACGGCGGTCATCCCGGCCTTCGCGCACAGCCGCAGCGACTCGCTGAACAGACGCTTCAACGACTGCTCGTGACGTTGACAGAACCGGGCGATCGTCGTGTGATCCGGGAACGTGTTGGCGCAGATCACCCGGAACCCCACATCGACCTGACAGGCACGCTCGATCCGACGGCTCGATCGCAACCCCACCGAATACGCGTACAACAACAACGCGACCATCATCTTCGGGTGATGTGCCGCGCCGCCCCAACCATCAGCGCGGTAGTCGACGTAGAACCCGTCGAGGTCCATCTCGTCGACCGCGTCGAGCACGAACCAGGCCAGATGATCCTCCGGCAACCACTCCGAGATCGACACCGGCAACAAATACAACTGATCACGATCCCCGACCACGAAGTTGTACGCCACACCCAATCTTCGCGATCGAGCCAGGTCAGTCCGCGGATCCCACGCAAGCGCTACCAGCACCTTCGACGACTCACATCGGGGTTCGTGCAACAGGCTC
>JBBRPP010000169.1:0-1612 GCA_038227995.1 Acidimicrobiales bacterium | reverse complement strand
TGAGCCTGTTGCACGAAGCCCTGACTGAGTCGGCGTGGGTGCTGGTAGCGCGTGCGTGAGATCCACCGGTTGATCTGGCGTGACGGCAAACATGTGGTCGTGGGATACAACTTTGTGGTTGGGGATCGTGAGCAGCTGTATCTGTTGCCGGTGTCGATTTCGGAGTGGCTGGCGGAGGATCATCTGGCGTGGTTCGTGCTCGACGCGGTGGACGAGATGGACCTGGGTGTGTTCTATGTCGGCTACCGCGACGACGGTTGGGGCGGGGCGGCACATCACCCGAAGATGATGGTCGCACTGTTGCTGTACGCGTACTCGATCGGGTTGCGCTCGAGCCGCAGGATCGAGCGGGCGTGTCAGGTCGACGTTGCGTTCCGGGTGGTCTGCGCCAACGTGTTCGTCGATCACACGACGATCGCCCGTTTCCGACAGCGTCACGAGCAGGCGTTGAAGCGCTTGTTCAGCGAGTCGTTGCGACTGTGCGCCAAGGCGGGGATGACCACGGTCGGTCTCGTCGCGGTCGATGGGACCAAGATCGGCGCGCCGGCGTCGTTGCAGTCGAACCGGACGAAAGAGGTGATCGATGCTGAGGTCGAGGCGATGTTCGCCGAAGCCGCAGCTGCCGATGCCGCCGAAGACGCCGAGTTCGGGGCTGCCCGTGGTGACGAGCCGCCGGCGGTGCTGCGCGGCCGGGCGGATCGGCGGCGCCGGTTCGCGAGAGCGAAGGAACTGTTGGACGAAGAACTCGCCGCCGAGCGTCAAGCGCACGAGCAGCACCTCGCCGAACGCGCCGCGAAAGAGGCTGAGTGCGGCACCAAGTTGCGTGGCCGCAAACCGAAAGCTCCCGAGGACAAGTCCGGGTACACGCCGTCGAAGGTGAACACGTCGGACCCTGAGAGCAAGATCATGTCGACTGCGAACGGGTTCGTGCAGGGCTACAACGCCCAGGCAGTCGCCAACGGGGACCAGGTGATCGTTGCCGCGGAGGTGACCGACGAGCACAACGACGTGCATCAGCTGCACCCGATGATCGATGCCATCCGCGCCTCGCTCGCCGACGCCGGGATCGACGAACGTCCAGTCACCCTGCTTGGCGATGCCGGCTACGCGAGCGAGGAGAACTTCGCCGCGCTCGCTGACGATGACCCCGACTGCTACGTGGCGACGCGCAACATGCACAACAACCCGACCCCGCGTGGCGGGCGGCGCGGGCCGCTGCGCGCCGACGCGTCGCTCGTTGAGCGGATGGACCGCAAAGTCTCACGCAAAGCCGGGCGGGCGATCTACCGTCGCCGCCAAGCAATCATCGAGCCGGTCTTCGGTCAGATCAAAGACGCCCGCGGGATCCGACGGTTCATGCGAAGAGGCAAAGCCGCCGCCGAGTCCGAATGGAAGCTGATCGCCGGCACCCACAACCTGCTGAAGCTCTACCGACGCGCCCTCAGCGACACCGCCAGCGTTCCGTTCAGCCGGATGGCAGCCCCGGCGACCAACTGACGCGCCACATCGGTCCACTCCAGGCGCGGCGGAACTCATCCGCGCCCGACCTCACCAGATCACAGCACCCCTCGCTACCGCGCTGGTCACCCCGACCGGTTCGTGCAACAGGCTC
>JBBRPP010000168.1:0-1669 GCA_038227995.1 Acidimicrobiales bacterium | reverse complement strand
CCGTGGTCTGGTACAGCGATGCTTGCGTGCGGACCGGCGTTGACGACGCAAACTCTCGCTGGAATGAACTCAAGCAGAAGGTGCTTGATGCGGCGGATCTGCGCATCGTTGAGAACGAGTGCATCGTCGTCAGGTATGAGGATTGCGTCCCGGCTCGTGGTGTAGAAGGCCGTGTGTTCCCGGAAGCTGTTGGTCAGTTTCGGGGTGCTGCAGGCAAGGCTAGCTCGCCGGGTTTGTCGCTGAGGTCGGCGACGGATGCGGCGGCGATGTAGCGGCGTTCGGCGGCGATCATTTCGTCGTTGATCTCGACCAGGAGCGCGCCCACGAGGCGGATCACGGAGGCCTTGTCGGGGAAGATCCCGACGACGTCGGTGCGGCGCTTGAGCTCACGGTTCAAGCGTTCGATCGGGTTGTTCGACCAGATCTTGGACCAGTGCGCGACGGGGAACCCGGTGTACGCGAGAACGTCACCTTCCATGCCTTGCAACCGTTCCGCGACGGCTGGCGCGTAGGGGCGGAGCTGGTCGACGACAGCGCGCAGCTGTGCTCGGGCGGTGTCGGCGTCGGGCTGGGCGAACACGGTGCGGATCAACGCAGCGATCATCTGCCGGTGCTTGTGATGGGCGGCGGAGAGCAGGTTGCGCATCGCGTGGACGCGGCAGCGTTGCCATGCTGCGCCCTGGAAACAGCGGCCGATCGCTTTGACCAGGCCGGCGTGCGCGTCGGAGACGACGAGTCGCACACCGCCCAGTCCACGGTCGTTCAACGTGGTGAGGAACTCGCGCCAGAACACCTCGTTCTCGGAGTCACCGACATCGATGCCGAGGACCTCACGGTGGCCGTCAGCACGCAGTCCGGTGGCGATCACGATTGCTTTGGACACGACGTGACGGTTCTCGCGGACATGGACGTAGGTGGCGTCCAACCAGACGTACACGAACGGCTGATGATCCAGGCGGCGGGTGCGCAGCACGTGGACGTCGGCGTCGATCTGGGCGCAGATCCGTGACACCGTCGACTTGCTGATCCCGCTGTCGCAGCCGAGCGCTTTGACCAGATCGTCGACCTTTCTTGTCGAGGTGCCGGTGATGTAAGCGGTCATGATCACCGCCCACAACGCCTTGTCGATGCGTCGGCGCGGCTCGAGCAACTCGGGGAAGAACGAGCCCTGGCGCAGCTTCGGGATCGCGACTTCGATATCGCCGGCCGGGGTCGACAACAGCTTCGGGCGATGCCCGTTGCGTTGCGTCAACCGCTCAGACGTGCGCTCGCCCGGTGCGGCACCGATCTTGGCGGTCAGCTCCGCCTCGATCAGTTCCTGCACGGCGGCGGCGACGATCTCGCCGATCGCTGTCGACAACGTCGCGTCGGTGCCGACAAGACGCGCGGCAAGGTCGGATAGGGCAAACTCGTGGTTGGTCATCGTGCGCTCTTTCTCGGTTGCTTCAGCGCTTTCGAGAATCGCACGATGACCACCCTCACCCCGCGGATGGTGGCCGCCTCCTACACCACGTGATGGGACTCACTCCTACAGGATTGGGAACCAAGACCGTTCATCACGAAGGGCCGGTTACGGCCGCTGATGCGCCCCAGCCACATGGTTGCCGGCTGTGCAACCCGTCGTCCAGAGGTCGCGGCAGCGCAACACCAGTCGGTAGAGGTGGTCGTG
>JBBRPP010000167.1:0-1768 GCA_038227995.1 Acidimicrobiales bacterium | reverse complement strand
GCGACCCCCTGAACCCCATTCAGGTGCGCTACCGGACTGCGCTACGTCCCGAGACGGCCGGCTCCACCTGCCCCGACGCTCGCCCAAGACTCCCAACCTAGTCACTTGCCGGCCTCGCTTCAATCAGTCCAGCACGATCGTGCTGCACATGACACCGACCGCGATGCACCGACCGCGACGCAACGACCACGACCCCGCGCGCCTACCCCGCGACGCTGACGTATGATGCGCACACGACGGAGCAGTCGATCCCGCCGGGTGCGCACATGTCACCAGCGCCCGCACCGGCGCCCGCACCGGCGCCGGCGCCCAAGCGGCGGAATCACCTTGACACATCCAATCACCGACTCAACCTTTGTTCGGACAGCGAACAAAGACCTGTCGTGGTCGCCGCCAGCACACCGGTGCAGCGCCACCTCGGCTCGGGATCACTGAATACCTACCGGAGTACGCCGATGCGTCCGTGGACCTTCCCGACCCGTGCCGCAGTGCTCGCCGCCGCCAGCCTCGCGGCGACCTCGTGCAGCCGCGACCTGTCCTCGACCGAGGCGGCGCCCTTCCCCAGTCAGCCCGGTGTCTTTGCCGACGTCTTCGCGCCCGGTGTGCGTTTCGAGGCGTTCGGCGGATCGAAGCTCGATGCGATCAGCATCGACGCCACCGTGCGCCACAGCGGCTCCGCGTCGATGAAGGTGACCATCCCCGCATCCGGCGATCCGACTGGCGGCTACGCAGGCGGCGCCCTCGTCGCGAACGTTCCACGCAACCTCTCCGGCTACAACGCGCTCACGTTCTGGGCGAAGGCCAGCATCAGTGCCGCGCTGAATGTGGCGGGCATCGGTAACGACAACACCGGCACTTCGAAGCTCACGGCATCGGCATCGGCGCTCGCACTCACACCCGCATGGAAGAAGTATGTGATCCCGCTGCCATTGGCGTCGAAATTGACGCAGGAGGGCGGCCTTTTCTACTTCGCGGAAGGGCCTGAGAACGGTGCCGGCTACGACTTGTGGATCGATGACGTGCAATTCGAACAGTTGGCGACGATCACGAACCCGCGTCCGGCCTTCACGACAGGATCGGTGAACGACGAGATCGGTGCGTCGATCAATGTGGCGGGAACGAAGGTGACCTTCGCCGTCGACGGGATCGATCAGACGCTGGATGTTGCACCGGGGTACTTCACGTTCGCGTCGTCGACCGCCACCGTGGCGACCGTCTCGAGTACCGGCGCGATCACACTGGTCGGTGCCGGAACCAGCACCGTCACTGCGAAACTCGGCGCGACGACTGCCGCTGGTACGCTGACCGTCAAGGCCGCCGCGCCACCCACCGTCGCCGCCGCTGTGCCATCGCGATCCGCCGCCGACGTGATCTCGCTCTTTGGCACCACGTATACGAACGTCGGCGTCAGTACCTGGTCTGCGGTGTGGGATCAGGCGGATGTCGCCGACGTGACGATCGGCGGCCGCACCACCAAGAAGTACTCCAAGCTCGGCTACGCCGGCGTGGAATTCGCAACGCCAATCGACGCATCGGCGATGGGCTTCATGCACATGGATGTGTGGACGCTCGACGCCACGGCGTTCAAGGTCAAGCTGGTGGACTTCGGTGCGAACGGCGTGTTCGCCGGCGGTGACGATTCGGAGTTCGACCTGACGCTGTCGCCGACGTCCAACCCGTCCGTGACGACCGGCGCATGGAGCAGCCTCGACATCCCGATGTCGGCCTTCGCTGGTCTTGCATCGCGCGGTCATCTCGCACAGATGAT
>JBBRPP010000166.1:0-1785 GCA_038227995.1 Acidimicrobiales bacterium | reverse complement strand
TCGAACACGAAGGTAAAGCTGTCGCCTTTGGTGAGCACCTCGGTGATGGTGAGCGTCGTGTCGTCGAGGCAGGCGTATTCGGGTTCGTCGAACTCGTCGTCGGGCAAGCCGATGCGGCGACCATCGCCGAGTTCGAACTCGTGGAGGTGGCTGAGGTCCCACCGGGCGAACGCCGCGTTGATGGCGTTGGCCAGTTCACGGAAGGTGTGGTGCGGTCCGACCAGCATGAGCCGTCCGGGCGGGTAGCGCATCTCGGCGGTGCCGCCGTCTTCGAGTTGCACCCGAATCGTCATCCAGTTGCTGGTCATGGGGGCAGCATTGCAGGCGGCGGTGTGGGTTCTCAACGCGCGGTGCGAGCCGGGAGCGGACTGACTGTGGACTGTGCGCCGAGTTGGCCTCGCAGCGCATCGTTCTCTCGCCGGAACGCCTCGGTGGTGGTGGCGAGGGCGGCGATGAGGTTCTGAAGTCGACGGTTCTCGGCGCGAAGTTCATGCACACGCCGGTCATCTTGTGTGGCGCGTTGGCGAGTGTCACGGTCGGCGATGGTGAGCCGTTCGAACGCGGCGCGCAGATCGGGTCGGTCGACGAACGCACGGTAGAGGGTGGGCCGGGAGGTGACGGCGAGCCGGGCGACGTTCACCGCGGTGCGCTCGAGGTCACGGTCGGCTTCAAGTGCGACGATCGCGTTGTGGATCGCGTCGAGTACGTCGGCGCGGACACCGGTTTTCGGTCTGGGGGTCATGGGGTTGGTCCTGGTTGGATCTGGTCGAGCAGGACGGTGAGGTCGGCGGCGACAGTTTGGGCCTGCGCGGCGGCGATCGGTGATGTTGCGACGGCGGCCCGCTCGGCGGCGGCATCACGTTCAGCTCTCACCGACGGCGCGTGAACTGGGGTGACGGTTCCGTGGATGCAGCCTCGGGTCGGGCACAGGTCGGGGAGCGGCCCTTCGCCCAGGTGGGGGAGACCCATGGATGCCGCGAGTTGCCGGCACACAGCGACGTCGGCTTTGGCGGGGTCGTAGTGGCAGTCCAGTAGCGGGCCGGGTCGCCATGTCTGGGCGGCTTGCCCGGCGAGACGTTCGGCGGCTTTCGGGTTCGAGACAACGAGCGCTTTGACCTGGCGGGCGGTCGCCTCGATCTCGGCGGCGTCCCGACCGACTGTGCTTCCGTCGCTGTTGTCGAGCAGGTCGGCGAGCATGGTCCAGCGTCGGAGCGCGGCGGCGTTGTGCCCCTGGTGTTTCCAGTTGAACCACTCGTCGTCGGGTCGGTGCATCTGGTAGGACGCGGTCGTCGTGGCGAACGCGTGACCGAAACGGTCCCCGACGGCGAGGTCGCCGCCTTCGAACAGGCCGGCGACATAGGCGAAGGTGTGCCGCAGCCGCTGGGGGTGCACGTCGGTGTCGGTGATCTCGTCGAGCCCGGAGAGGTGACGACCGGCGTTGACGTGATCGACGAAGATCGCCATGAACGTTCCTCGCATCCCCGGCGCCAGCTCGCCGCGCCGGGAGTTGAGCGCGGCGACGATGTGGGTCGGGTGCTTGGAGATGCAGGCGAGGATGTCATAGGCCGCGGCCGCGTCGTCGCTCACCCACTGGAACAGTTCTTCACCGTTCGCGTGTTTGTAGCGATGCGTCATCACGGCGAGGGTGCCCATCCGTTCGTGCAGCGAGTTCTTGCGGACGTCTTGGCCTTCGGAGTCCCGCATGCCGGTGAGCGCGAGCAACACGATGTAGGCGGCGGTTCGCAGCGACCGCAGTTCGGTGCGCGTGTCGGATTGACGCATCGG
>JBBRPP010000165.1:0-1810 GCA_038227995.1 Acidimicrobiales bacterium | reverse complement strand
GTTCGCTCACCAGCGTGAGGGCATGGATCTCGTCGATCCCTTCCAGCACCGTCAGGTCCACTCCCGTGGCCAGATACAAGGCCGTGCGGACATCGAAGCCGGGATCGTGCGGCTTGCGTCCACGCACCCGTGGCTTGGGTGGCAGTGGCGGAAGTGTCGTGCTCTTCTTCATCGACTTCAGGTGCGTGTCGATCTCCTGATCCAGTTCGACAATCGCCAAGCGGTACTGATCCCACAATCGAAGATGCAACCGCAACGCGGTGAGGTGCTCAGGTCGGTAGCGTCCGTCCAGCGCCGTGGCGATCTCGGCTTCGCTCTTCTTGCAGCGTCGATCCCGCAGCTTGGCAAGCGTCTGCGGGTCACGTTCGTTGGACAGGATGGCGTGGATGATCTTCAGGCCGGTGACGCCGGTGATGTCGCCGACGACACGGGTGAGCTTGAGGTTCATGAGTTCGAGGGCCTTTTGCATCCGCTGGATGTGCTGTCCACTGAGCCGCACCAGATTACCGCGTTGGCGGACAAGGTCACGCAGGGTCTGGGTGGCGTCGTCGGGTTCGAAGATGGGCGGGAGTAGGCCGAGGGAGTGCAGCCGCCAGATCCATTGGCAATCGCGTTTGTCGGTTTTGGGTCGGCCTTGGATCTGCCGGGTGAACTTCGGCGAGGTGACGCGTGGGTTCAAACCGGCTTCCAGAAGAGTGAGGTGGAGCACCCGACCGTAGACGCCGCTGGCCTCCAGGGCCACGCCGGTGACGCCGCGTTGTCGCAACCACTGCACCAGCTCACGCAGCCCGGCGGTGTGTGCTGGGAACTCGCGGACATCGTCGGGCTGTGGGCCAACGCAGACCCAGTGGGTGGAGTCGCCGACGTCGATGCCAGCGACAGGACTTGAAGAGGATGTCAACATGATCGGCCCTCGTGACGTGGAAGGGGCGAAACGAGAGCCACCGCGAGGGGAGTCGGCAAAGGGTTCCAGCCGTCCCAACGGGATCAACACGGCATCGTGTGACACCGGGTTGTCACCAAACGACAGGGCCGACATCGCTCCCCGTCCCAATCGAACCATCGGGTCGGGACGGAATCCCGACACCATCGGCAAAAAACGGGCTGATCGCGGTGGCTGAAGAATAGAATATCCCGGTCGAAGTTCCCGGCACGCAGGCTTGGTTCCACCAAAGCAGCAGAACCAGGCGCTGCAGCAGACGGCGGGGCATGATTCGTTTCTAGGTGTTCATAGCTCACCGGTGCCCCGCCGCTGCTGAGCTTGTTCGTTCGGCCGCAGAGGGCACCCGAGACGTGCAGGCGTTCGAGTTCCACAGCGTCGAACTGATGCACCTGCCCGTCGGTGTGGTAGTCGTCGGTCGATGTGGCGACGCATTGTTCGAGGTCGGCGACTCGTTCACCGAACTGCGTTGGTCGCAGCACGAGCGCCGGGACTCACCGCCTCGCTACGAGTGCGTGGCCGAGGACATCGCCGCCGAAGTACGGCTACGGGTTGACGAGATCAGCGCGTATGATCGGCTGTGGGACCGCGTATACCCCGGCCTGACCGCCGGCCTTCGGCTGAGCGGGTCGGGGCTGGATGTACTGACCGGCATCGACTTCACGGCCGACTTCCGGGTTGGCAAGTCGTGGTCGCTGTGGGGCCAAAGGCACGCCGCCCCAGGAACGTTAGGCTAGCCTAAGTGCTTACCACTGAATGATCTGCGTCACGATCCTCCCTCGGTGCGCACCTCCTCCGCGAACGGTCTCGGCGGGTTAGCCGAGCTGTTGCCTGCGGCCGCGATGTCAAAGATCGGATTCGTAAGCGGGG
>JBBRPP010000164.1:0-1847 GCA_038227995.1 Acidimicrobiales bacterium | reverse complement strand
GGCGTCCACCGGGTCCATCTCGACGTCGCCGACGCTGCCGGAGTCGCCGCTGCCCTCGTAGCGGATCACAACGCGGGTGACGCCGTGCTCCTGGAGGGCGTCGCCGAGGACGGCCAGGTCGGCGTCGCTCTCGGGGTCCGGACTGTCGTCGGTGAACTCTGCCGGGTCGGGTGGCTGGACGGTTTCGTGCGCAACCATCGTCCTTTTCCTCCTGGAGTGTTCGCGGGTCAAAAAGGGGCTGCCGGGGCCGGCAGGTGTCGGCGAACAGGATGAGATCCGGGCGGATGCTCCGCCGGGCAAACTCGACGAGCATCGCGGTGCTGTCCACGCCGAGCCCGTAGGCCACGACCAGCGGGCAGTCGGGGTGCGGACGCACGGGAGGGTTGTGCTCAGACATGCGGCCTCCTCTCTTGTCACTTTCATCACCCGCCGTGGTCTTCCCCGAAGACGACCGTGACGACGATCGCCTCGTCGCCGGAGTGGTCGGCCCCGTGCAGGTCCAGTTCGCCGGGGGCGTTCTCACCAATGCGGACCACAGTGAGGCGGCTGCGCCGGGCGAGGGCCGCGGGGCGGTGGGCGCGGACGTGTCGGAGCAGGCCCTTGACGGCCCGCGTATCACGTCGGACCCCCGTTTCCCTACAATCTCAGAACAGTGACTTTCTCAAGGAGTCTCAACGATGAAGCGCGTTCTTCCCTTGGTGGCCCTGCTCCTCGCGGGGATGGCAATTCGGGCCGATGAACCCAAGAAGCTCATCGGCGTCGCCTACGGCAACCACCCCCGGCAGGTCCTCGATTTCTTCCAGGCCAAGTCCGCAAAGCCGACGCCGGTCGTCTTCTACATCCACGGCGGCGGTTGGCAAGGCGGCGACAAGAAAACCAATCCGAAACCGTTCCTCGACAAAGGCATTTCCGTCGTGGCCATCAACTATCGCTACGTCAAGAACGGCGTCGAGGACAAGGTGGTGCCGCCCGTGAAGGCACCGCTGGAAGATGCGGCCCGCGCCTTGCAGTTCGTCCGCTCCAAGGCCGCGGAATGGAACCTCGACAAGAAACGGATCGGCGCCACCGGCGGCTCGGCAGGCGGTTGCTCGTCGCTGTGGCTGGCGCTGCACGACGACATGGCCGACCCGAACAGCAAGGATCCGATCGCCCGCGAGTCGACGCGGCTTTACTGCGCCGCGGTCAACGGCGCGCAGACGTCCCTCGATCCGAAGGAGCTGCGCGCCTGGATGCCGAACTACGGCTACGGTGCTCACGCGTTCGGCTTGCCGAACTTCAAGAGTTTGATCGACAACCGTGAGAAGGTCTTGAAGTGGATCAAGGAATACTCGCCGATCGAACACGCCAGCAAGGATGATCCGCCGATCGGGTTGTTTTACGGCGGCGATAAAAACGCGAAGGTCGGGGATTCCCCGAAGGATCCGACGCACTCGCCCATCCTGGGCATCAAACTGGAAGAAAGGCTCAAGAGCCTGGGGGTGGACGTGGTTCTTGTTTATCCGGGACGTCCCAACGCGATGTACAAGAACAGCACGGATTACCTCCTGGATCGCCTGCGAAAATAGCAAAGCAGACGTGGGAACAGCACGGAGAGGCGGAGAGACGGCATCGGCCGGGGCGGCGGCGAAAGGCTTCAGGGATCGACGTCCGTGATCCCGCACCCGAAGCGTTCTCCGTCGCCCCGTTTCGTTATTCCTGACTGAGGACGGTCAGTTCGGCCGCCAGCAGGTTGAGTGTCAGGTCGGCGTCGACCGGCAGCCGCCGCAGCCACTTCGCCAGCTGGCCGACCATCAGGCCAGCGGCGACCGACGCGGCGTAGATCGTCGATCGCGCCGTGCAGGCGCCGG
>JBBRPP010000163.1:0-1995 GCA_038227995.1 Acidimicrobiales bacterium | reverse complement strand
CTCGAACACACCGTTGCCGCCGCCGAAACCTGGGTCAAGATCGCCTCGATCGCAATGATCCTCGACCGGCTCCACCCCAAACCCGACTCACCACAATCCCGCACCTGGAACACCTGAACCGACTTCCCGGACACCCACTTACGCCTACGGTGACCCCATCAGCGGGAGGTCACAGAATTACGCCAACGCCCTACGAGAACACGGTCACATTGGACGACCTCAGACGGTCACGGTTGAGACTTCTCGATGACCGTCGCGAGTCGTACATTCGACGTCGGTCTCAACTTCCTGGCATGAAGAGGGCGGCGACGGATGTCGCGGCGTCGTCGTGCATGGTCGGTAGGACGTGCGAGTACGTCTGCAGGGTGACCGCGATGTTCGAGTGGCCGAGCCGTTCCTGCACGACACGAGGGCGGATGCCGGTCTGTAGTGCGATCGTGGCCCACGTGTGGCGCAAACCATGCAATGGAATCGTCGGCAGCTTGTGTCGGATCAGCGCCCGCCTGAACGCCTGATACACGCGCTCCGGATGCAACGGCTCACCATCAGGCCCGCAAAAGACCAGCCCGCCCGCAGCCACGCCCGAAGTCGATGGCCGCGCCGAGCCTTGACGGTGTCGGCGCAACACCTCGATGGTCAACGGATCAAGAGCGACAGGACGTCTCCCGGCTTGAGTCTTGGGCTGACCGACACAGACCTGCCAACCGATCGCGATCATCGTCTGGGTCACGTGCGCCCGACCGTTGTCCAGGTCGATGTCGGACCAGCGCAAACCGAGCGCTTCGCCTCGCCTCATGCCTGTCGTGGCTAGCAGCATCCACAACGGCGACAGCTCGTCGCCAGCGGTCAGTTCCAGAAACGTGCGAAGCGTGTCGATGTTCCACGCCTTGATCGGACGATAGGTCGCTGACCGCTTCGGCGGGTCGGCCATGTCCGCCGGCGACTTGGGGATCCTCCCCCACCGCACCGCGTCGCGCAGCATTCGATGCACCGTCATCGCCACGTTCTCCACGCTCTTGGCCGATAACCCCGACGGCGGCCCGCCGGGCCTGGCCGGCTTACGACCCGACACCGCCAGCTGCGCCCACAACCGATTCAGAGCCGGACCATCCAACTTCGACAGCAACACGAACCCGATATGACGGATCACGTGCGCGCGCAGATCACGCTGGTACTTGTCGAGCGTCGACGGGCGCACCGTCGGCGCGATCGTCACCAACCACTCCTGCGCGAACTCGCCCACCGTCTGCCGGTTCGCCTGCAGATAGTCGCCGCGTTGCATCGCCGCGGCCAACTCGCTGCACGCGGCCTGCGCTTCCCGCTTGGTCCGGAACCCGGAATGCCAGCGGCGCTTACGAGCACCCGTTGCAGGGTCACGGTCTTCGATCACGACATACCAGCGGTCGTTCTTCTTCACCACCGAGCCGCGCATCAGCACCTCCCCACACAACAAGCGGTATTCCTCAAAGGGGTCGCCGCTCCCCCGATGAGGAATATGCCATCGAAATTGGGTGTGAATGTGTCCGCTTCTACCGATCTTCTACCGAAGTTCGCACCACAGACCACCAACGACCACCACAGATCACCACGCTCAAACAGCATCGTCGCAGCTCACGACCACTGAACAACACCGATCAACAGCGAGCCACACCGAAATTTGGGGTTCGATTCCCCCCAGCTCCACCATCACATATGCCCTAACCAGGGGATATACCAAAAAATCAGCGGGACGCAAACCCCCAGCCCCCCAGCACAACACCGCAGGTCAACCGCACTTTCAACACTCTCAGGCGGTCCGACTTCTACCGGATCTCTACCGCTTCAAATGTTCAGGCGCCCTCGTTGGGGTCCACAGGGACTGTCGGAATTTCGGTGTAACTGGGTCTGGGTTGGTCATTTGTTGTCGGGGAAAATTCGGCCTTCGAACATGAGGGCGAAGGCGTTGAGTGCTGGCTTCCAGCGCACGGCCCATCGTTGCCTGCCGCGCCCGGTGGG
>JBBRPP010000162.1:0-2024 GCA_038227995.1 Acidimicrobiales bacterium | reverse complement strand
CCGAGCGCTGACAACACCACACCAACACGACTGCTGCTTCAACGCGCCCAGAACATCGGCCACGACCGTGCCCACACAACGACCACCACCGAGTCAGCGACGACCGGCACCCACGGAGCCGATCGGTGGATCGAGGCTTAACAGCGACACCTCGATCACGCTCGGATCATTGAAGACCAGCTCTACACCGACGACACTCGTGAGAACGACACCCGTTCCGATCACGCTGAGGACGCCTTGCTGTGTACAGCTGTCATAAAGGAACGGGTGTTCACCGACGTCTCCGGCAAGACGCATCGTCGAACCGTCGGATCGCAACGTGTTCGTCGACTCGCCTTTGGCGGATCGGAACGCCAGCAGCGAACGAGGCTCGATCGCCCCGACAGAACCGATGTATTGACAACCGTCGCAAGTGAAAGCCGGGTTCGCACGAACGGTGACACCGGCATCGTCAAGTTCGAGTTCAATCATCGTGTCCGTGGTTGCCAGCAGGAGCGAGTCCTTCAGCTGGATCGCTCCGCGCAACGACACCGCCATGGCTCCGCTGAATTCGGAGTGATCCTGGAGGCGAATCAGATGGGGGACCCTCTCATTACAGTTGAGCAGAACGCCGTACCGCTCCGATGCGAAGACCAATTCTGTCGTACTCGCGCACGTAAGGATCGTCTGCCAATCGCTTACGAACGCGAGATTGTCTACGTCGAGGACGGCGACTTTGGGAACCGACGGCTGCTCGGTCCCTGCCATGACCGCGACCGAGGAACCGTCACGCGAGAAGAGGATCGAGCGAGAGAGCGACCCGTACGTCTCCCAGAGCCGGCCACTCAGCTTGACGGAGGAGACCACCCGTCGAGTGGACGCACTCACGATCCGGACCCGAATGTCGTCGTCGTCTTCGCTCTCCACAATCGCAAGAAGAGTGCCTGCGGGGTTTACTGCGTAGGTCGCTCCCGATCCGACCGCGAAAACTTGACCTTTGACCGAACCCGATACTGCCATGATCTCCGAGCCCGATTGGCGTCGCACAAGCACCCACGCCGAAGCTCCCTCCGCGGGCAAACGGGACACTGTCGCCGCCGAAGAACCGGTCTCGGTGCCAAACTCGGACAGGTCCGTATAGCGGACAAGGATCGCAACGATCGCCACGGTTGTCAATAGTCCGACTACCGTGGCGACTGGCGGAGTCGAGCTAGACGGTTGGGAAGCCACGGCTCTTGAAGGCCCGCGGGATCGATTCGAAAATCCCGACCGGCCCGTCGTCGACAGCCAGTGAGCGCAACTTCTCGTCCGCGAGGATGCAGACGTACCCGCCGTAGCCTTCAGCGGCCAGTTGATGGAACATCTCCAACACGAGGTACATTTCGATTGAGCGATACTGCGTTTTCGAGATTCCGCTGTCCGCCGCTATGAGTAGGTGCTGCCCCCACGCAATTCGCGGCTCAGAAGGATACGCCCTCGCTACGTGGTAGCCGACAGTGCGCCCTGCGACCTGTGCGATCAGTGCAACCAGGCTGATATCGGCCGCAAATGTCTCACCAGGGATTCGCGGGCAGTTCTGCGCAATGAACGGGTTCGCCCAGATCTTGTCGAAACCCCGGACGACGTTCATCTGCGCCTGAACCGCAGTATCGATGACGATAGGGTCGTGCGCCGGCGGTCGCTCGTACAGCTCTTGCGCGTCTGCGGCCGTGACCTGAGGGACCAAGTAGTCCTGAGGAAACGAGTGATACACGAGGTCTCGCTCACCCGTCACGTACAAGTCCAACATCGCGAGCATGCCGGTGGCGCTCAGATACACGACCTCGCCCGGATCGAGCTGACGTGACGCGGGCTTCCCTCCGAAATAGCCCTGCTCAGCCACGACTCGTCGGGCATCAGTCCAGGCGTCGGCCAGTTCCAGTGATCAGTGCACGGTTGCTGTAGCGGCAGTGTAGAGCATGGTGGGGCTTTGGTAGTTGAGGTGGCGTCGGCGTTGTCCATTGATGATCGTGGCGGCATGGTCGGCGGCGGCTTGTTCGATGTTG
>JBBRPP010000161.1:0-2196 GCA_038227995.1 Acidimicrobiales bacterium | reverse complement strand
GATCTTCACGACGGGTACCTTCTTCATTGGTGATCCCTCTTCCTTGTTCAGGTGTCTTTGGTGGACCCCCGAACCCTGCCATCAACGGCACGGCCCGAGGAGGGATCACCACCTCACTTCAACAGAACCCGTGACAACCTCGAGAACCCGGCCAGCTACACGTACGACGAGTTGCTCGCTCACAACCGAGCCCAGATCGAGACTTGGACGGGCGAAGGTCGGACGATCATCGACATCGGCCCCGAACCTGGGCGCGCCTACTACCCGATGGAGACGAGTCCGAACTACGGGATGGAACACAACATCGTTCGCGGCTATCCCGGCTACCAGCCGACGGTCCTTCCAGGCGAGTCCAATTGGATGGTCTCGCATGTCCGTTGACGTGACCTACGAAGGTGGCCGGTACTGGGTCGAGCTGAGTCCACCACACGGGGCGCAGTGGACGTCTTCCTGGCTAACTGCCACAGAGGTGCTTGAAGAGCTGTCGGCTCGCGGTTGCCATTCGACGGCGATCACCGATGCACTTTTCGCCGCGAACCCCGAATGGCCCGAGGCCCATGACGCCGAGGTGCGCCGGCGTCGCGAACTTGAGCTGCAGGCGATCCTGGACGAAGGAAGCGACGCTGACCCGCTCGAAGAGGACAACTAACGATGAACTGGTTCCGACGGATTGTGTTGGCCGTCGTGACCATCTTCGTCGCCGTCACACTGCCCTCGTCGGCAGCTGCGCTCGCGCACGTCTACGACGCGCCGGCCGGTGCGTCCGCTGACGTCCATGAGCTCGGGGCTCTCAGAGCGACGCGACCCCAGCTCATCGACCAGCGGAAGGAGTCTGTGTCACCGCTGCCCCCGGCGCAGGGTACGTCTACGACCCGCGTTGCTCCCGTTGTTGCCACAAACACGGTTGGCATCCCGAACGTCTCCGACGCGAAGCTGAAGAACTACGTGGATCAGCTCTACAAGCACGCGAACAAGCCGGGAACGGTCGGCAACGGTACGACTATGGACGCGATTCCCGGTGAGATAGCTGCTGGCAGCGGTCAGCACATCCAAAAGGGCGAAGAAATCGCTCGTGGTCTGCGGAACTGGCTGAGACGAAACCCGAACGCGTCCTACTGTGATCGGCTGATCGCCCAGAGCCTCCACGACGAACTCATCAACGCGTTGGGTTATGTGCCGTCATGATCCGACCCGCTGATCACGCCTTCACTGGAGCGCTCGTTTGGGCATTCCCCGAGTTGCTCGACGAACTAGGCGAGCATCTCGCTGACAACGATGGTGAACTCCTGCCGCACGTGTTCATGGCCAGTGTGGAGCGTTGGGCCGAAACGCTCGTGTCGGACCGCCGAAGCGATCTGGATCGCCTGCTCACCGTGCTCGCCGACGGCTACGACGCCGGCCATGAGTCCGTACAGAATCTTGTCGACGTGTCATTCGTCGAGAACCTGCCGTACCCCGACGAGCCGAACGCGGAGATTCGCGGGATGTTGCCGGCTGCGCTCCGTCGACTGTTGCGGCACGGTGTCGATCCCGAGACCGGCGGCTTAGTCGAGTGATGGTTCAGGTTTGGACAGCTCTGGTATCGCTCGCCGTGCTCCTGGGTCGGTTCGTGTCGATAGCAATCCTTGGGCTGGTGGCAGGCGTCGCCGGGTTATCCGCGCGTCATGCCGCTCGGCGCTTCGGTCTCGTGGTACTCGCATCGGTCGCAGTCGTCGTCGGCGTATTTGGCTCGACCAGTCCGGTCGTACATGCTGACTCGTACACCCACGACCCGCGGCAACTTGCGCGCGTTGAGGTTGACGTCGCGACCGGCGACAGGTCGATGTCCAAGGTCAGTGACGATTCGGTCCCTCTGCTTCTGCGATCGTCGTCGGTTCGAAGTGCGTCTACGACCCAGAGCGCGCGAAGTGTTGCCACAAACAACGTCCGCTCGATTCTGGAGAGCCTCCCTCGAGGGGACAAATCGAACGTTCGGACGGTTGGAAGTGACGCGGAACTTGAAGCGCTGTTCGATCTGTTGTCGGCGGGCGGTACAACGATCGCACGCCCCACTTATCCTCGATCCACCGATCGGCTCCGTGGGTGCCGGTCGTCGCTGACTCGGTGGTGGTCGTTGTGTGGGCACGGTCGTGGCCGATGTTCTGGGCGCGTTGAAGCAGCAGTCGTGTTGGTGTGGTGTTGTCAGCGCTCGGTGTT
>JBBRPP010000160.1:0-2590 GCA_038227995.1 Acidimicrobiales bacterium | reverse complement strand
TCCGGCAGCCAATCCGACACCGACGGCGGCATCAACAGCAACTGCTCACGATCAACCATCACGAAGTTGTAGGCCACACCCGACATCATGCGCCACCACGCGAAACGCGGGCAGGACAGTCAACATTCGTGCGACAGCCTCCTGATCACCGGAATAACCCGGAGCTGACAACGCCATTCGGATCGCACGTTCTGCTCGTTTCGCGTATTTCAGACATGCCGCGGATCGGCAGTTCGGTGCGATGGCGGTTTGGCCTGGGGAGTCGAGCTGAGAGTCACCGCTCGTAGATCGGAAGGTCCGGGCCCACAGCGAGGTTGCGGGCGGATGGGTCGTATTGCAGACTGACCAGCCGCTGAGTGGCGCAGCCTCTATGTGTGTCTGTTGTCGGCTTGGTAGTGATCGTGGCGTCGATTGGTGCACTTCCTGCGGTCACCAACCGGATCTTGACGGAGCCGCTCCCGAGGCCGGGCTGTGGGTGTGTCAGCGCGACGGCGTGCGGAGCGGGCGTCACGACGCCATTGATAATGATCGGGGACGGGCCGTTTGGGTCGGTGGCGAAGGCAGGCTGACAGTGGTTGTTGATGCAGATCGTCGCCCCGCTGGTTGGAATGGCCAATGGGACAACAATGCGCACGAGGTCGGGGTAGATCGCTGTGTTGTTGCACTCGCCCGAGCATGAAGTGGACGCACCCAGGGTTCCTAACAGAACGACGAACGCACAGACCCGAGACATCCGGCGCGCCCTGGTGATCGCGCTCACCGAAATTCCCCAGGTGTGCTCGTCGAATTTCCCCACCTGTGAGGTGGGTTCAACGTAGCGGTTCGCGGGTGCCGGTGGTGGTTCGGCGGAGTTCGTTCGAGCGGGCGTGGTGGTCTCTGAGGCGGTAGCTGTCGCCGTCGAGGTTGAGGACGACGGAGCGGTGCAGGAGCCGGTCGAGCATCGCGGCGGCGACGGTGGTGTCGCCGAGGATTTCGCCCCAGCCGGCAACACCTCTGTTGGTGGTGATCACGATGCTCGTTTTGAGGTAGCGCTGCGAGACGACTTGGAACAACGGTGACGCGGCCTTGGCGGGCAGCGGCAGGTAGCCGAGCTCGTCGATCACGAGGAGTGTCGGTCCGGCGAAGAATCGCATCGTGGTCGCCCATCGTCCTTCGATCGCGGCGCGGTGACAGCGTGCCGCGAGATCGGCGGCGGTCGTGAAGTAGGTCCGGTAGCCAACGGTCGCAGCTTGTCTGGCGAGGCCGACAGACAGGTGCGTTTTGCCGACGCCGGGCGGTCCGATGAGGATCACGTTGGTGGCGGTCTCCAAGTATCGGCAGGTGCCGAGCTCGTTGATCAGTCGGCGGTCAACACCGGGTTGCGCGTCGAAATCGAAGTCGTCCAATGTCGCCGGTGTCGCCAGCGGTGACGAGCTGCTGAGCGAGCAAGAACCCGAGTCCTTCAGCACCCTCTATTGCCCACAGCCTCGACGGAAACGGGGCCGCCCACGTCAACAACTTCGCGACCTGATCGCGAGTCGCGCGGACCTTCAATCTCGAGAGTTCATCCTCGCTGCCGTTGACGGCAACGGCGGTATGGGTCGCCTTGTGCGGGTCGATCCCGATGATCACATGCATCAGATTCCTCCAGTGGTTCCTTCGTGGTTGGGACCGTGGTGGGCACTCCTACTTTGGATCGTGTTCGCGCTAGATCACCTCTCTCGAGCCACACCACGGCGAGACCTCGATCGGATGCTCTTCGTTCTCAAGCCAGACCCGACACGTCGAGCCGGCAGGCGCATCTTGAGCAACCCGACCGAGACCTCACCGACGCTACGCACCATGCATCGCGTCAGCCAGCAGTCTCAAGTAGGCGGGTCGGCGCGTCCCGTAGCCGCTGTTATGTGACGCTCGGGCGTCGCACGGGCGGGTCAGCTGGCCTCGCGAACCTTTCGTCTCCAGAAGGTGCGTTGCTCGACGTCCTCGGCGCGCTCGAAGCCATTCCGTTCCGCGACCATCAGCGAAGCGATGTTGTCGGGGTGGATGAGGAGCGTCGCTGTCTCCCAGTCGGTGTCGGTCCAAATGCTCGACCATGAGGCGGACCGCGCGGGTCGCGTATCTCGCGCCACGGACCTTCGCCGCTTGGGGTCGACGCCGTGGTCTTCCATCTCCTCCTCGTTCCAGCCGACGCCGACCCCGAAGTCAGAACAGGACCCGGCTGCTCGGAGAGGAGATCGAGCGTGGCCAAGGTCGTGGCCAGAACGAGCGGGTCGTGCTGGGCGACGAGCGAGATCCCGCTCCCGAGGCGGAGCCGCTTCGTGACCATCCCCAGTGTTTTGGTTTAGTTCATAGGGTATTCGGTGCACGTTGCCTGGTAGGGGCCGAGGTTGCCGATGTAGGTTGCCCATTCTTCGTGGGTGAGGTTTCGGCCGGCGATGGTGCATGCTGCGTTGGCCCAGTGTTCTGGAGTGCCGTCCTGATTCCGGACAGGTTGGCTACGCGGCCTGTGGGGCTTGGTAGCTTTCGAATACTTCCAGCGGGGTTCGATACCCGAGACTGGCGTGTATCCGTTCTCTATTGTAGAACATCTCAATATAATCTGCAACTGCGT
>JBBRPP010000159.1:0-2602 GCA_038227995.1 Acidimicrobiales bacterium | reverse complement strand
CGTCCTCGACCACGCCTACACCACCCAACCCCACCGATTCCGCAAACCACCGATCGCGCCAATCGTCCCCGACACCGCCTGGATCAACCAGCCACCAGAACCCGACACGAATCTGTCTCAAACCGCTTGACAGGTTCCGACCTTTCCTCGGTCGTCACACCCGGCCGCTTGCCGCCATCAACCTCAGCGGCGCGGACCCATTTGCGCAACGTCTCATGATTCACGCCGAGCTTCTTGGAGATCGACTCGATCGCCTTCCACTGCGACGGATACTCGTCCTGGTGCTCGAACACCATCCGAACCCCACGCTCACGCATCTCGTCCGGGTACTTCCCACCACGTGTTGCTCCTGTCATTACTCCATCCTCTCAAGGGTTGAAGCAGTCACCGATCCCGGGGCGGTTCAAGGCGTACCGGCATCCAAGCTGCCCACAACAACGCATAACTCGCGCGCAGATCCGAACATGCGCTAGCGCCCGAATACACACCGACCGTAGGCGCATCGGCGCTGCCCCATAGCCGGCGGTCGGGGACACACGGCGGGGGAGGTTGTTCGTATCAGCGCCGCATTGTTGCGACGAGTGATTCGACGATGTGGTCGATCCCAGCCATTGACATCGCCTCGTCGCAGAGTGCTGCGCAGGCCGAGCGATGGGCGGCCGAGGCCAGAACGCCCGAGATTGCATCGCGGAGTTCTTCGGGTCCGGCTGCTGCCGGATCGACGATCGTGGCGATGCCGAGCTGTTGAGCGATCTCGGCATTGACGAGTTGGTCGGCTCCGAGTGGGACGATCACCATCGGTGTGGCTGTCTCGATCGCCCCGAGCACGCTGCCGAGCCCACCGTGGCACAACATCACGTCGGCGTGTTCCAACACGTCGGCCTGGGGAACGAATCGGTCGACGCTCACCGATGGCGCCGCAGCGAAGTCGTCCGGGTTCATGTTTGCTCCGACTGTCACCAAACCGGACCATCCCCCGAGACCGATCGCGTCGATGAACGTCGCCAGCCTGCGCCGAGTGTTGTACACCGTGCCGACGGTGCCGTACACGAATGGCCCTGGACCGTCGGGAGCTGTCCATGCTCCAGTGCGCATCGAGGGCAGGCGCGCCCGCAGAGTCGAGGTCTGCGGCTCGGCCTGGGCCCGGCCCCACGCCGGCGGCGTGAACGTGATCCAATGATCGATCGGTAACGAACCGGACAACGGCTCAAGACCGTGCCCTGATCGAACTCTGTCGAGCAACTCCCAGTATCCGTCCGGGAAGAACCCTGTGCTACCGGGTTCGGTCGCCCACGCGGTCATCACCAACGGCAGGCGGGTCAGTTCCTTCACGGTCGTCATCGTCGCCAGAGTGGCGTACTCGCCAAGCAGAAGATCGGGCTCGTCGGTTGCGACGAGTGACATCACATCTGCGGTGAACGAAGGGGTCACATCCCGCTCGACCATGGCAGTCCAGAACGCCATGCTGGCCGCACCCATATTGTTCGCTCCCTCCGGCCACGTGTCCAGCGCAGAGTCCCACCGAAAGTCCGGCCCAACCCCAACAGCATCGAAACCGCGCCGCTGAACATCGGCGACGAAGGGACGCGATGTCGCAAAGCGAACCTCGTGACCGCCATCAATGAGCGCCCGAGCGATCGGAACCAACGGGTTCAGGTGCCCATCACCCGGCTGTGTCACGAACAGAACGCGCATCACCATCACCGTACTCTCCGCACGGTAACCAAGCCGGCAGGACACACGGCTGCAGAGGCACACGGCTGGCACGATGGCTCATCGTTGTCCTCCTGTCCCCGAAGTGCCGGTAGGTGACGCGGAACGCGCAGCGCAGAACGACGCGAGACTCACCGTGACCAACGGATACAGAACGGCGCGTATGGCTCCTGCGATTGGGCACCCGGAACTCAGGGCATTCGGCGCTTGCCCTTCGATGGTGGTCGGAGGGCGACCTTCAAGGGGTGACGGCGGCGGTGTGAGGGTCGTGGGTTCCACGAGTCCGAACGGCTCGTAGCGACAATCGGTCGTGGTCAGAGATCGGAACGATGCTCGGGGTCGCGAAGCAGGCGGCCCAACGCAAGTACGCCCACCGCGGATCGGCGTAGGCCAGCCGAACTGACGCTCTGCTCGGGGAGCCCGCGTTTTGGCGTCGGTCAGCAGTGCGTGAGGTCGTTCGTCAGATCAGGAGTGCGCCGCGCCGATGGGTCGTCGTGCTGCGGTGATACCAGCGAGCAGCCAGGCCACCACGGTCAGCCCCGCACCGAGGATCGTGTTCATGGGGCCGCCAGCACCCATGAAGCCACGGGTGCCGGTCACGGTGATCGTCTCGACGAGTTGCTCGATCAGCACCACGGCCGCGATGTACCCGACCCAGCGTGGGAGCGCACCGTTGTGGACTGCTCCGATAGCGATCGCTCCCAACGTCAGCATCGTGAATGCGGTGAGCGTCGGCCCCCAGTACGACGCTACGTCGAGCAGGGTTCTGGCGGTGGCCGGGTCAATATCGGTCGGTCGGCGTGCGACCCCAGCCGTGATCCAACTCTGAACGACCGTCAGTATGGCGACGGCCGATGCACCAAACAGGAACACTCGACCGAGTACCCCG
>JBBRPP010000158.1:0-2670 GCA_038227995.1 Acidimicrobiales bacterium | reverse complement strand
CGTCGCTCGTCCGAGCCGATCGAGCTCGTGTCCGCTGGTCGGACCGTCGAAGCCGAACAGGTTGATCGCCAACGACACGACACCGTCGAGTCGCACGACGGGGACGCTGACGGTGCTCACGTCGTAGGTGTCGTCGAGATCAGGTCTCGGGATGAGGCTCAGGGTCGTCGACACACTTCGCGAACCGATCCGTCTGGGGTCAGCCTGCGGACGTGAGAGTCGTGTTGGCGACGAGGACATCGCATGGGGCTTGACGCGCAATGTCGTTGGCGACGGCGCCGAGCACTCGGGTGAGTCTTTGGACTCGGCGATTGCCGACGACGATCATCGTCGCGCGCAGTCGGGGAGCTTCATCGCAGAGTGCGGTTGCAGGGCCGGAGAGGCTGACGGTGCGGGTGTTCGCTTGGCTGGTCGACGACAACGACGGACTGATGGCCGAGATCCTCGCGATCACCGACCGCAGGTGACCCGGCTCTTTGGCAGAGCCGTACCTTCGCTCAAGGGCGGTGAGCTCGGACTTCAGCCTGTCACGACCACGACCACAGTGGCCTGGTCGCATGGTCCTGCCAGCGAGCAGGCGCGGTAGACGAACGAGTCGGTGCCGATCACATTTTGCGTTGCGACGTACACGATGTTCTGGCCGGAGATGGTCGCCGTGCCGAGTGACGGCGCGGACACGACAGCGAAGGTTGCTCTGTCGAACGTCGATCCGCCGAACGTGTCGTTTTGCAGCACGTGGATGCTGACGGTCTTGTTCGTCCCGGTTGTGGCGACGTCGGCCACCGTGTGGACCGGTCCCGCTGGCGACGTGGTTGGTGGGCTGGCGGTGGTTGTTGGGCTAGCGGTGATTGGCGTGGGCGTCGTTGTCGCGGAAGTTGGACTGGTCGTCGTTGGCACAGTTGGGCTCGTCACCAGGGCCGGGCTTGTCGTCTGGGACGCGGCTGTGGTTGTGGCGGGCGGGCGAGTCGTGGCCGGCGCCGGCGCGATGGTTCCGGGGACGTTGGTCGTCGGTGTCACGACACTCGGGGCAACCGCGGTCAGACCGATCGCCACCGTGCTGGACGGGATTGCGGCTGTTGCCGGCTTCGTCGTCGCCGGTGGCGCGGGAGCGGATGAGACTGCTGGCTCAGATCCGGTGGTGCCTGACGCGTCCAACCAGGCCGCGGCCGCGGCACTCGCCGTCGTGGTCGGCACAGCCGACACGTGAACGATGTCGGTCGACAGGCTCTGCTCGCGAGCTGGCCCGGTGTCGAGACCGCCTTCTGCAGAGGTCGGCTGTGGCGAGTCCTCACGACTGAGCACTACGGCCGAACGCGAGTCGTGGGGCGTTGAGCCAGCGGCATTGACGACGCCCGCTCCGGCGGCGACGCTGAGCGCGGCCGCGGCGACCGCGCCCGATGCGGAGCTGAGAATTGCGGTCAGCGGAACCCGGATCATGTCCGGCAAAGATGCCAACAGACCCAACGGACCCGGGACAGAGCGCATGCGGCCGAGGGAGATTTCGAGGAAGCTACGCACCAAATGGGGATCGAACTGGGTGCCGCTGTTGCGGATCAACTCCGCCCGCGCCTGGGCGGCGGGGAGCGGTGGCTTGTACGACCGTGGTGCGGTCATCACGTCGTACGCGTCGGCGATCGAAACGATTCGACCGGCCAGCGAGATGTTCCCTCCGGCAAGCCCGAGCGGGTAGCCGCCCCCGTCATATCGCTCGTGGTGTTCGGTTGCGGCAAGAACCCAGTCGCCGAGCCAGTCCCGAAGCGGCTCGATGTATGCAGCGGCCGCTCCGGGGTGGGCCCGCAACACTGCCCACTCCTCGTTCGTTGGCCGTCCCGGACTGTTCAGCAACTCCTGCGGCACCTGCAGTTTGCCGATGTCGTGGACGAGGGCCGCCCAATTCAGTCTGTCCAGGCTGGCAGGCTCGAGGCCGATCTGTTCACCGAGCATCACGGAGTAGGCACGCACGCGCTCGGCATGGCCTCGTGTCGACCGGTCGTGTCGACCGAGTTCGGCGATCAACATGATCAACTCTTCGGCCGCTGCCTGCTCGGGGCCGACCGGGCGGTGCGCCAATGTGCGAGTCGTTCCGTTGCGCAGGGCGGTCCGAAATCGCGAGGGGGCCTCATCGGGGAAGACCAACGACATCTTGAACAGCGCTGCGAGCGGGGCGAAACGGCGCAACAGCCGATGGGCATAGGTGGACGCGCCGATCGAGACTGCGATCAGCGCGGCCAGCCACAACACGAAGGCCAATCGACCGACCGGGCGGTTGATCAACACCATCCCGATCCTGACCGCAACGACGCCGACCAACGCCGGCGCGATGAGAACAGCAGCCCGGATCGAAAGACTGACCATCGGACGCGGCGTCCACGAACTCCGATCGATCGAGTCGGCCTGTGAGGACGCGGACCCACCGGTCGCCGTCCTCGCCGTCCTCGCCGTCCTCGCCGTCGTCACCGTCGTCTCGCCCATCGCTCCATCATCGGCAGGTCTTGAATCAGCCTTGAGTCGTGACGGTCACCCTGTAGGGCTGATCAACCCGATGCGTCGAGGCGCGATGCGAGTTGGTCGGCGGCGAGACGCGTCGCTCGTCCGAGCCGATCGAGCTCGTGTCCGCTGGTCGGACCGTCGAAGCCGAACAGGTTGATCGCCAACGACACGACACCGTCG
>JBBRPP010000157.1:0-2729 GCA_038227995.1 Acidimicrobiales bacterium | reverse complement strand
CACGACCGCACCCGCGAACACGGCGCTCTCGCCAACCCAGGCGGCAGACCACGCCGCATCAACGCCGCCTGAACCCAACCCAACCCAACCTGTCAACCAGCTACCGAAGTCACCGCGTCAAGCGGGTACCGAGGCTTGACACCTCAACGGGGGGGCGTGTGTCAATCGGGGTTCGACTGCTGGCGTTCGAGCTCGGCTCTCATTGCTTCGCCGCGCTCGACCCAACGGTCCCATGTGCCCGGCTGGTAGTGCACCACGTTTCGGAACCGATGACCGGCTCGGTACTGCACGCAGAGATCGACAAGTTCGGCAGCGTGCCGCAGGGACCATCCGTGGTTGGCGACGTACGCTCCCATTTGGCTGTCGACCCATTCGGCGCCGTGATCGACGAGCACCTCGAGGATGCCGAGCGCCCGTCCGCGCTCACTGCTGTTCAGACCGTTACCGATGTTCACGGCGTTGACCATGTAGTGCAGCCCCTGCTCGACCTGAGGCGGCAATCTGAAGCCGTCAGCGTGCACGCCGGCGTGGAGATCGAGCGGACGGCGAGCAGCGGTCCAGATCGCGATGCTGTCGAGGCCGCTGGTCGCGACAGCAATCGCCGCCGGATCCATCGACTCGACACGATCGAGAATTGCCAAATCTGGCCACAGCACCAGGATCCGATCGTCGACGACGTGCGCTGCGTTCTGGAGGCTCTTGTAAGACGAGTGTCGCGCTCCGCTCTTGACGAGGGCAGCGGCGGCCTTCGAGTACTCGAGGTCGTTTGCTCCGGGCGTGACGACGGTCAACTTTGCGGAGCCTGGCTGCGACGACAACCAGGCGATGAGCGCCGCGATGTCCTGCTCGCTGGCCCGGTCGTCGTTGATGTAGGCGGATTCGTAGTCGGGTGCGGCTCGTTCCATCGCGAGCGACGCTACTCGGCGACAACGTCGCTGTTGTCCGCTCGGATTGCGACGGACGACTGCCCGGCCGGCGGCGCTTCGCCGGTCATCCACTGGCCGTCGACGGCGGCAGCGATTCGGAATACCCCATCCTCGGACGGCGACATGAAGAAGTGGAGCTGTTTGCCGTCCACCGAAGTTTCGAGCACCCGTCCATGCTCGACGCCGCCGACGCCGCTATACGCCATCGGGTGCATGGGCTGGGTCGATTCTTCGATCCAGACGCGCGCCTCGAACTTGATTGCTTTCACTCGAGTCACTATTCCTCCCCAGTCGAACGTGACGCCTAGTCCGGGCTGCGAATAGATCGCATTGATGCGCACACCGCGGAATTCGCCGGCGGGGAGATCGCGGTAGACGACCGAATCTTGAGGCGAGACGGCTCCGTCCCAGAGCTGGCCGGCAGTCATTCGTTCGCCGGTTTGGTCGGCCACGAAGCATGCCGTGTCAGTCGGTAAGTCGCCTAGGGCGGCAGCGGCGTCGGTGCCTTCCGTTGTCTCGAATTCGATGTAGATCTGCTGTATCTCGGCACGCCGGTTCTGCACAAGCATGTCCACCCAAGTGGCCCACGATGAGAAGTCGTCGAGCGTGATGTCGTTGACCGATCGAAGCTCGATTCCGAAGCGCGCAGCGGCGGCGATCGCTCCGGTAGTGAAACCGGATCGGGACACGGCAACCGCCGCGCTGGCCTGGAGAGACCTTCGCTTTGCGTCGATCTGCTCGATCCAGTCGACACCTTGATGACCGGCGCGATCCCTGCATTCGATGAGAACCAAGATCTCGACCGTCCCCACTTTTCGGCGGACCAGCACGTCGATCTCACGTTGTCGCTCGCCGGGGTCAGGGCTGTTGATGAATCCGGGGCTCTCGAATACTGCACCGGTCTCGTCTGCGAATTGTTCGAGGAGACTCACCAACTGTTCGAGCCATCGCCCTTCGCGCTCCATGAGATCAGCGGGGCGTCGGCAGCGCGCTCGGCCCGGCAGTCTGCAGCGAGTTCCAGGCGTTGTATGTCGCGGCGTAGTTGGCCTCGAGTTCGGCGACGAGTGCGCGGTGGCTGTCCTCGCCTTGGAAGCGTGCGATGGCCGCGGCGACGATCGCATCGAACACGGTCTCGAGGTTCGGCGAGTAGCTGACGCCGCTGGCCTTCTGCCGGTTGGACACGTTGAAGATGGCGACGCCGACGCCTTCGAGGGAGAAGCCGAGCAGCTTCGAGTACGCCCACTCCGTCGATCGCTTCGACCCGACGAACAGGCAGCGCTGGTTCGTGATCACAAACAGCCCGCTGTCGATCACGGTGGGTCGTTCCTCGCCTTGTGTGTACGTGCCGCGTGATTGGCCGACGCGATAGTTGACGCCCTTGGCGACGTGAAACGACATGCCGTGCGATGCGCCGGACCATTGCCCTGGCGCCCGCCGCGGTTCGACCAGCCCGGCGCCGATGATCGTGCCGTACGCGACCTCGTCCTTCTTGAGCATCACGCCCGACACCGACGGCACCGTCTGCTCCAGCTTCGAAGCCTGCCAGGCCGCATGTGCCTCGTGCGCGACCGCCGCTGCTTGCGCCACCGCCGCAGCGTGATCGGTTGCAGCGCGTTCCGCCTTCTGTTTCTCGAACATTTCGCCCCCAATCCCTGGTGGACGTTAGTGGGTGTCCGGAAAGTCACGATCCGCGCGATCTGGTCGCGCGGAGAGTGAAATGGTTGGATGACGAAGGCCCGTTACCCGAGCGATCTGACCGACGGACAGTGGATGCTGATCGAGGGATTGTTCACTCCTCAGCCT
>JBBRPP010000156.1:0-2732 GCA_038227995.1 Acidimicrobiales bacterium | reverse complement strand
TCAGCGTCATGGGTGAGATCGCTGGCCTGGCCGCCAACCTGATCTACGGAGTCGCCGGGGTCATGGGACTCCTGGCAGCCGCAGGCTTCGTCCACGCCTTCGTCACACCGAGGGAGAAGATCGTCTTCGCCCCGGTCGGAGACGTCAGCAAGGTCCCGACTCCCGCATAAGGACGGATCCGATCCCATTCCTTCAGCATGAGGAGCGGAGCGATCCGCTCCTCTTGCCTGTCCGGCGCGACGACGCAAGTCTTCCGCGAGGCCAGGGGCATCATCAGGATGCGTTCGTTCACACGCTTCCGGTAAACTAGGGCAGACACTATTTGAACCGCCCCCACCCCAGGCGGACCCAGAACACGGCGTTCCTTGAAGTGGTTCTCGAGCACTATGGCCAGCTCGAACAGTTGATTAAGGCGAGTCAGAACGACGACGGCCGAGTAGACCCATTTTGACTTCGTTGATGATCCATTTCGATGGTGAGTCAACAGACAAGCTTCGACGTTCTTCTGTCGCGTTACCACAACTGGTAAATGTGACCACGATGCACGCAGTCGCGAAGGAACAAATCATTGACACGCTCAGAGCTCGGTTTGAGAAGGACCCGCGGATGAGATTTGCGAAGAAGACTTCGACACGCCGCTTCCAACGCGCAGATTTCTGTGCCTGCCCGCAAAGCTCGTAGAGATCCTCTAGGCGGGTGCCCAGGGCTTGTGCCCTTCGAGGCCTTGCAGTGAACGAGGAGCACCTGCAGATCGGTCTCATCTGCACGAAGAGCCACGACATCGGCAAGCTCGCGAGTGCGGTAATGCCGCCGTGATCGTCACGCCACAAGAGTGCGATCGGACCCGCTCGCTGCATGACCCACCCGTCATGCAGCGAGGGAGCCCCTTTCGGGACTCCCTCGGCGCGGACCGGGTCTGCGGTTCTTAGAGTCTTGGGGTGGCCGCCGGCCGTCGAGTTCGGACCGTGACGAGCGCCACGAGGCCCAATGCCGCCAGGGCGAGGACGAACCCCCACCCGGCGATCCCGTCGCCGTCACCGGTGCTGGTCGATGGAAGCACCGCCACCACTCGCGGCGTCGGGGTCGCGCTCGGTGTCGCCGTGGCTGCCGGCGCCGGCGTTCTGACCGGAGTGATCGGGCCGGCGGTCGGTACCGGGGTCGGGGTCGGGGTCGGTCCTGAGATCGGCGCCGGTGCGGGTGCCGGCGCTACCGCGCAGGTCGGGACCGTGATTGTGTCGCTGATCAGCGTGACGTTCGCCGTTCCGGCGAGGAGGCGGCCGTCGATCGTGGAGCCGTTCGCGACGGTGATCGCCGTCGCCGCCAGAATCGTTCCCCTGAACGTGGCGGTCGTTCCGATAGTGGCGGAGTCGACCTGCCAGAAGATGTTGCAGGATTGCGCCAGATTGACCAGCGAGACGGTCGTGGCGTTGCCCACGGTCAGCACGGTCCCCAGCTGGAAGATGAAGACGGCATTCGGGTCCCCTCCGCCGTCGAGCGTGAGCACGCCGTTGTTCGCGAAGGTCATCGCGGCCGCGGACTTGTACACGCCGTGCGTGAGGGTCTTTCCAGCGAGCTCGTTCGCTGCCACGGGAAGGCCACCCAAGCGGCCGGCGGCGTCGCCGATCGCGGTGGTCAGGGCGCCCTGGGCCAGACCGAGCAGACCGGGATCGGTCACCCTGCAGGGAAGCGGTCCGGCCGCGTCGACCGAGTAGATCGTCCCGGTCACTTCCGCACAGGTCAGTCCGATCCCGGCGCCGGTGGCCGGGCTCAGCCCGACATTGCCTCTGATGGTCGAGGTCGGCACGTCGGTGATGTTGGGGGTGCCGGCCAGGATGGCGAACGGCGCGGCCGTTCCGAGGCCGACGGCCAATGTGTGACTCGCGCTTGCTGGAGCTCCGCCCGTCGCGGTGATCGCGATGATCAAGGCGAGTCCGAGGAGCCCACCCAATATCCGTGGTCTGCCCACGTCTGTGCCGCCGTCCTTTTCGCCCGCGCGCACGCGTGTCGCGTGCACCGCAGTGAATGGTAAGTGGTGTCGTGCGGGACCAAATGACCAAACGGTCACTCGGCTGGTGGGCCTGGTTTAGCTGCCCATAGAGGTTGTTGACCAGGAGAGAGCCTGCGGCGGGACCAGCTCGGCCCGCGGGCGATCGGCTGGGCCCTCGGGATCGCCCGCTCGACGATGTACGCGGTGCTCCGCCGGCTGGGGCTCGGGCATCTCAAGGTGTTCCGCGAGGCTCGCCGCCAGTTCCGCCGTTACGAGCGGCCGGTCCCCGGGAACCTGGTTCACATCGACACCAAATGGTGTTCCTCATCCAGAACACCCGGAATCGCGACGCCAAAGCGACGCAGTTGAAGCTCGACGAGCTCATCCGTGCGATTGGCGACGTGCGCAACCAGTTCATTGGCGCCGAAGCGGAGCCGGAGGAACAGATCGAGCGCGAGAAACGCGCAGTCGAAACTGAGAAGAGCAAGCCGTTAGACCCAACGGAATTCGAGCGCCGTGATGCCCCGCGGTCGCACAACCGAACGCCGCACGATGGAGAGCCCGCCGGCCGCCGATAGCACCCCAAAGCGGCGCCTACGCTTCCGGTAGCCCGTACCGGATTCGAACCGGTGGTCTCTGCCTTGAGAGGGCAGTGTCCTGGGCCGCTAGACGAACGGGCCGGAGTGCGTCCATCCTAAGACCGTGACGTCCGAGCAGCACGTTGCGCCGGGCGTCCGACGTATCG
>JBBRPP010000155.1:0-2877 GCA_038227995.1 Acidimicrobiales bacterium | reverse complement strand
CACCGGCAAACCCGCACGACCCGTCACCGTCAAATTCAACGACTGCTGAGCCCCAACCGGACCAATCCCATTGAACTGCCCATCCACCGTCGACAACCCCACACGCGTCTCCAACAAACGCGCCGGACTCAACGAAATGAACCCACCCGCGGGCAGCGGTATGACCGGCGGGGTCGGATCCGAGGGCGTCCCCTGACCATCGGAGGTCGACGCGTACACCGTGAATCTGTACGCGGTGCCGTTCGTGAGCGATGTCACGGGACACGTCAGCGGGCCGGTCGTCCACGTGCACGTGGCACCTCCCGGCGACGCTGTGGCGACGTAGCTCGTGATGGTCGGGCTACTGCCGGTCGAGAGCGGCGCAGCCCAACTGACGGTGGCTTGCCCGTTACCTGCTACAGCGCTGACGTTCGTCGGTTCCGTCGGCGGCGAGAAGACTGAATTGGCCCGGATCAACACGGCGAGATGGATGACACCCTGCACGCCGTTGTAGCCATCGACACGGATGAAATAGGTGATGCCGGTCAGAACCTGCAGCCCGACGACCTTGCTCGTCAGAATTCCGTTCGGTCGATCGACGTCGTCCGACGATCCGCCCAATGGCACCGTCAGCGTCGCGAGGGAACTACCGGTGGAAACATCGAGCACCGTGTCGAAACCGCTGAGCTGGGTATCGACGGTCAACGTGCCATCAATCGGTGCGACGAAGCGGAACCAGGCCGTCCGAACCGGATCGAGTTGCGCGATCTTCGGTTCGCCGGCCTCCGCCGTGCCGCTGATGGTGTTTCCCGTCACGTACGACGTCACATCGGGGACCATGGAGATGGTGAAGGCGTTGGCGAAGTTGTCGTTGGGCGGTGGCAGCAAAGCCGACGTGGCATACGCCACATGCAGCGTGATGGCGCCCTCGGCTGGTGCGGCAGTGCCCGGGAGGCTGTAGCCATCCACGGCGATGTAGTAGGTCGTGCCGGCACTGACGTTGAAGAAGACCTGACTCTGGACAGATGAGGCCGACGCGTCGTCATTGGATGCGATCGGCGTCAGAAGACCGACCGTTGCACCTGTCCAGACCTCGAGGAGAGTGTCGAACGAGCTCGAACCCGTATCGACCGTGTACGGCCCCGCAAACGACGGGGTCACCTTCCACCACACCGACGCACCGCCACTGTTCGCCGCGTGGTACTGCTCGCCGGTTTGCCTGGTCGCAGCAACGTTGGTGCCCGTGGAAGTCGAACCCGACACAACGGCCACTGCGTTGACGAACGGATCGTTCGCGGGAGGCACAGCGTCGAGACCAGCGGCCGTCGGACTCGCACCCACCCGGCCCGACGAAGGGGACGCGGCCTTGTGGAACGGGCTGGCAATGGCAACCGTCGGCGGTGCGGAAGGTGGATCGGGCTCGACCGAAGCCGCCCGAGCAAACGCCTCTGAACCCGACGCGGGCACCAGCGCGGCCAGCATCGCGCCCACGACGAGCACTCTCCTGATGATCGCTCGTGCGTCCACTCGATGATTCCGGACGCGCTCCGGTCGAGCCTGTGGTCCCGCATTGCTCATCGCCATTCCTCCTCATTGCCAGGGACAGCTTCGCACAAATCGAAAACCTCTCGAAACGGCCATAGTCTCCGTTCGGGCGGGTTTCGGTCGTGAGCCATCCGTTCTCACGTCATCGTGTTTTGTCGCGCTTCAGAATTTCTGAAGCGCCGTCGAACAAGGTGCATTCACATGGCGACGGTCGCCGGTTCGAGGGTTTCCCATCGCGATGTACAGTCACACTAGGGAATGCGGGAGGACGAAATGTCGGTAGACAAAAGCGACGTGGGCGAAGCAGATGTCATGCTCGCCAAGGCACTGGCTCAAGCCGTCCGAGAGGTAGGTCGCACACTCGCAAAAGAACCGCGCCGCGTGCAGGGCATGGTCAGCGACGTTCTCGGCGCAGACTCGCGCACGCGTCGCGCCGAGATCGATGCCGTGGTCTTGGCCGCCGAGGAAGGCGTGCCCGAGGACCTGCTCGCGGACCGCATCACCGTCGACGTCGCGCTCGCTCGCCTCCGTGCACGCGGGCTCGATGCTGCGGTGGCCACGTTCGCGGTCGAGGTATGGCGATATGCCCTCGGCATGCTCGAGGCCGACGCCCAGCCACCGTCGCTGACGAACAGCCTCGAGCACTCGACTCCTCCCGTCGCGACCGACCCGGCTCCCGTCACCACCGACGGCACGTTCGAGTCGCCCCCGACGATCAACGCGATCGCGCCACCCCCCGGGACGTCGTACCCGCAGCAGCCAGGCTTCGTGGCACCCCCACCGCCTCCGCCGCCACCCCAGCCGTTTCAACAACAGCCACAGCAACGACAGCGGCCACCTCGATCCAGCGCCACACCGAAGCGCCGGTGGTTGCTCATTGCCGCACCGTTGGTCGTTCTGGCAGTCATCGCCGGCATCATCGGCGTCGTCGTGGCCTCGAACAGCGACGACAAACCAACAGCCGCGCCGACGACATCTGCCACGCCGAGCACGACCATCGGGACGAGCACGACCACGACCCAGCCCGCTACGACGACGACAGCGACGACACTGCCCGGCGCACCGCAGCGAACGTTCGCCATGGAGACGACGTCGCTCGGCGACCTCACGCGCACGTGGACGGTGAATGGGACCCAGCTCGACGCGACGCTGTCGTTCCACAACGCCGGCACCGCCGACGTGACCGACATCTACTACGAAGTCGTCCCCAAGTCCCTACGTGTCAGGCTTAGGTGAGACGCCCGCTGTTGCGGATCTTCCCTTGTAGGGCGAGAACGGTTACCTATTTCGATGTCTATGCCTATCGCAGTGTTGAACGGACGTGTCCATGATGTGGGCGTGTCTGATGTTGAT
>JBBRPP010000154.1:0-2944 GCA_038227995.1 Acidimicrobiales bacterium | reverse complement strand
GCGGACGCGGTGGTTGCGGCCGTGTTGGCCTGCTGAGTACCGGTCAGTTTCTGGGTGGCCGCATCCGTCTGTTTATGGGCGAGGATGATCTGCTGTAACGCCTTGCGTTCGACGTCAGTTGACAGTCCAGCACGACCCATCGCGTCGATCCACCGTTGCGCCTGCGGGACCCCTTGCTTCAACGCCTCACCGAACCCTTTCAGAGCAAGATCGGCGGCGTTGAACCCCTCATTGAGCTTCGATGCCTCGGCGCCCTTCTCAATCAGTTTTTGCATCGTCACGTCGATACCGCTGTCGGCGATCTCCGCAAGGTTTCCTGCCGCAACATGCGTGGAACCGCCGAACAACTTCCACGCCGCCGCGCCCGCGGCGACAACACCGGCCAGGACCGCGAGTTCAGGGTTGTAGAGGATGACGAGGCCGATCGTCTCCGCGAACGACGACGCTGCTGCCCCGGCCGACGCGAAGAACGAGATCGTCGACGCGACCGCACCAGCAATCTTCGTGACCGTGATGATCGCGAGCGCACCCCCACCGACAAGCAAGGTGAGTCGTCCGAGCCATCCATCGGTCGCAGCGTTCGCATCACCAAGCCAGGTGACAACACCAATCCCGTCAGAGACGAGTTGCTCGATGACGGGGATGACCGCGGTGCCGATCTTCACACCAAGATCGGACGCTTTCGTTTCGAGGACACCGAGTTTCCCACCGAATGTCTCGGCCGCCGCGGAGGCCTGCCCGCCGTACAGCTTTGTCAACGCCTCGATCGCTTGCTGCTGACTGATGGTCTTACCGGTCGCGTCTTTCGTCTGGATGCCGATACGGCCGAGGAGCGCAACATGGCCCGTCTCGACCTTCGTGAGGATGGCGGTCGCGGTCGAGAGGTCGATATGTCTGCCGCGTGCGATGTCGGCGGCGAGCCCTTCGAGGCCCATAGCGGTCTGCACGTTCTTCGTGACCGTCGTCAACGTCGCCAACGAGCTTTCGGTTTGCGCGTTGGTGAACCCGAGGTTCTCCATCTTCTTATCGGTCGTCACGACCTGACCAGAGAAGTCGTCGAAGTGTTGGCCGACATCTTTCGTTGCGGTCACCAGCTGCGTATGCGCCGTTTCCCACGTGTCGGTCAGATGAACGATCGCGGTGACGGCGGCGAGGAGACCGCCGGTCGCGGCGCCAGTGAGGCCGATACCGAGCGCACCACCGATCTTCGACCCGAACCCTTGCGCCTTCTCCACCGCACCAGACAGTTTCGATTCGAGCTGGGAGGAGAAGTTGGAGATCTCGGGCCGGACCTCAACGAACGCGGTACCGAGAACAGCCATCAGTCGTCTCCGAGAAGAGCACCCATAGCCGCTTGCGCGGCCTGGTCGTCGGGGCTGAGACCCCACTCGTCAGGGTCGATGGGCCAGTCGAGCATCGCTTCGATTTTCGTGCGGCCTTCGACGCTAGCTGCCGACCCGATCAGCAAGGCGTGGAGGAGGTTTAGGTAGCGGGGGAAGGAGAGGGTCCGGAGATCGGTGCCGCTTCGAGTTGCGGTGCCGTCGACGAGTCCGAAGTTGGCGGTCGACCATTCGAGGAGGAGGTCGACCGCGACGTAGGGCGCCCGGCCATCTCTTCGACCACCCACTGGAACACATCGGCGATGAGTTCGGTTTCAACCATCCACTCGGGGTCGTTGATCAGCGTCCGGAACCGGTCTTTGTTGTCGGCGTCGATCAACACCCGGTCGAAGAATGTGATGATCGCCGACACGTCCGCGACACGGCGGCCGTCCTGGGTGAATCGGACCGTGGACCCGAGGGTGAAGTCGGCGCCCGCCCACATTTGGCCGAGGGTTTGGAACACCTCGTCTTTCGTGTCGCCATTCGACTTGGTGAACTGGAGTTCAAACTCGATGGGTTCGGCTTCGTCGGCGACGGTCGCTGTCCACACACGACGACGTTTCGGGACCTGAGAGATGTCGGGCATGGGCTCGAAGGTACCGACCAGGTCAACGACCGACGTCAGGTGCGCGCATCCTGGAGCGCGTCTTTCAAGAACGGGCGCGCCGGACGGGCGGGGATCGTGACCGTCGCCGGGAACGAGATGAAGATGTCTTGGCCGCCAGCTTTGAACTTGATCGCGGTGCCCGGACCGCGGGTCGAGCCGACCTGGTGGGAACGGGTGCCGTTGTGGACGGCGAGCGCATAGTCGACGTTGGTGCCGACATAGCCGTAGTAGCCGAGCGAGTCTTTGCGGAGACTGTGCCGGATGCTGGAGCGGAGGCGGCCGTGGTCGACGGGGCAGCGCCGTTTCGCTCCGGCGTTGACTTTGAGGGTGCGGCGGGTGAGGTCCTTGACGACGTCACCACGCGGGCCTTGGAGCAGTTCGGTGATCGCCGCCTTGTTGAGAACGATCGCCGATCGGGCCATGCGCGCAAGGTTGGTGCTGCTAGCTGCGGCCGCAGCAGAACACCGGCGGCGGAGGCGGATCCGAGAACGACCCGTCCGGGTTGGCGACGATGAGCATGCCGAGCGCGACCAGCCCGGCGACGTCCGCATCCGGTTCGAGCGTGACCGCCTCACCGACCCGGATCGTCTGGCCCTGCAAGACCAGGTTTGCCCTGGACATGAACCGGCCCATCTCAGACGAGTTCGACGTCGACCGATGCGACGAGGCCGCCAACACCGCCGGACGGGCCGTACGCGTCCATCTGCCGCATCGATGCTGACCGGTACGGGGCGCCCACAAGCTCACCAGTCCCGGAGATCGCGGCGAGCGTGTTGTCGATAATGGAGCGGTGCACGATCCACCAGTCGCGCAACAGCAGTTGCGCGGACGCCGCGAGTTCGGTCGGGGTGGGTGGGCGGCCTTGGTCGTCGAGGGTGGGGACGGTGCGGATGCAGTGCACGAGACAGTCGAGCGAGTATTGCGACCCGGCCGACAGTGCTTCTTGGACGGTGAT
>JBBRPP010000153.1:0-2971 GCA_038227995.1 Acidimicrobiales bacterium | reverse complement strand
TCAACATCAGACACGCCCACATCATGGACACGTCCGTTCAACACTGCGATAGGCATAGACATCGAAATAGGTAACCGTTCTCGCCCTACAAGGGAAGATCCGCAACAGCGGGCGTCTCACCTAAGCCTGACACGTAGGGCCCGGTGAGATCGAGGATCTTTCGCACCATCGATGACGGTGACCGGATCGCGAGCGCGCCGCCATCCGGTCGCAGCCGCGCCGACGCAGTAGCGATGACTCTCAGGCCGGCCGCGTCCATGAAATCAAGCGCCCCCAAGTCGAGCACAACGTCTGTGTGACCAGCGTCGGCGAACACGTTGATCAGAGCCCTGAGGCCGGGCGCAGTGACAAGATCGACTTCACCACGCACGCTCACAACAACCGCGCCCGTCGAGAAGCGAATCGCGAGTTCGAACAACGGGACATCTTCGAGTGGCTCGAAGGCGACAAGGCGAGACTCGACCATCAAATGGCCCTCCAACAATATCGGACGCCGAGACGTCCATTGGGTGTCCCTCGCTGTCGAAGGCCCTGACAGAGTATCACTTCTCATCGGATCATGCGCCGGGCGAAAACTTGCCCTATGTTGAGTGCTGTGAATGGGTTCGATTCCATCGAGGAAGTCGAACAGCACCTCTCCGAGGTCGCCCGGACCCTCTTCGCGCCAGGTTCGGTGACGGGATCGATGCAACTGACCGTCGATCTGGCCGTGTCCACCATCGACGGCTGTGACGCGGCCGGAATATTCCTTGTCCGCCACGGTCAAGTAGTCACCGCCGCAGCCAGCGACCCGATCGTGGTCGAACTCGATCAACTGCAATTCGCGAACAACGAAGGTCCGTGCCTGGAAGCTGTGGCCGAAGGTGGTAGCACTTATGCGGCTGACCTCGCCGACGATCCACGTTGGCCGCGGTTCGGTCCGGCCGCCGCTCATGCAGGAATCCGCAGTGCACTCGCGTTCCGGTTGTCTGACCGGCCAATCAGCGCCCTCAACCTCTACGCCCGCATGCCCGCCGCTTTCGGTGCCACAGACCGAGCCAAAGGCGTGATCTTCGCCACACTCGCAGGAATCGCTCTCGACGCCGCGGGCGAACGAGCCGACGACGAAAGCCGTGTCGCCCACCTTCACGAGGCCCTCAAAACCCGTGAACTCATCGGCCAAGCCCAAGGCATCCTGATCGAACGCGAACGCATCACCGGCGAACAAGCCTTCGACGTCTTGCGTCGCGCCTCCCAACACCTCAACATCAAAATCCGAGAAGTCGCCCAAAACCTCGTCGACACCGGCGAAACCCCACCTACCGCCACAACTCATTTACCGACCTGATGAGCATCTCCTCGTTGGGCGGCCGGAGTGCAGTCTGGTGGAGTTGTACCGGTCGATCCATCAGAAGATGGCCCTACGCGCATGGGCTCGTGTCGCGAACTGAAGTGCTTTGGGTGATGGAGACTCAGCTGTCAGCGGCGTGCCGACGAGCTGGTCAACGATGCGTTGGTGATGGCGCTTTTGAGCGCTGCCATCGACGGCTTCGTCGAGCACGGCTCGCTGTACGACGCCGAGGTTGTTGTCACGGGGCGGTATTGCCCACTGTCCTCGCCAATGCATGCAGTGCGGCGCGTGTTGTCCCGGTAGCGAGGCCGAAGGTGAGGTGGCCGCTGAAGTCGTTCCAGAGCGTGTTGATGTCATAGGTCCAGATCGGTTGGTAGATCCCCAATGGCGCGAGTACGCCATAGCTTGTCGCGAAGGCTGCGAGACCATCGGCGACGCCGACCGGTGGAGCGGCGGCTCCGGTCGCGGCGACGCTGAGCCCCCATGCGGCGCCGGTTGCCCAGTGGACAACAGAGCTGGTGGATGCCACGTGGCTATCGGCGTTGTCGATGTGTGCGGCGGTGGCGATCATCTTGCCGATGTGACCGGGCGCACCGACGTCGTCAAAGCTGTGTGCGCCGGTGGAGAACTCCCAGGGAACGAATCCGTGGTCGCCACCATCTCGTCGGTAGCGCCAGTGGGCGAGGCCGTCCATCGCGAGCATCCCGGTTGCGGCCGCGAACAATCCGGAAACGACAGTTGTGTATGACCTGATGTTGCTGGTCATTTGTGTTCCGATCTTGTCTCGTCTCGTTGCGCTCGCGAGCATCGACCTGATATCCCCTGGACGGCAAGCGAAACGGCCCAGCGAAATCGAACCGCAACCCAAGCCCGCACCCGGGTCGGTCGGATCCAACCGTTTGCCGATGTCCACGGCCGGGTAGGAGCGAATCAACGGAAAGAGGGAAAAGTGGACGTCAAGAGTGCAAACGATGTGGTGGGCGTGGTGTTGGAACAACACGAGGCAGCCAAGCGTGGCTTGACGGAGGTGTCCAACGCTGCCGGCGATCACCGAAGTGCGACCTTTGGTTCGCTTGCGGGTGTACTCGCCGCGCATGAAGGAGCGGAGGAAGCGGTGATTTACCCGGCGTTGCGCAAACTCGGTGATGAGGGCGCGAAGGTTGCTGACGCTCGCGCCGCAGAGGAAGCCGTAGCGAAAGAGAACCTGACCAAACTCAAAGGAATGGATTCGCGGTCGGCCGAGTTCGGTCAAATGTTCGAGACGTTCAAGGCCGCCGTGATGGAGCATGCCAGCAAAGAAGAGGCAGAGGTCATTCCGCTGCTGAACGCGTCGTTCACTGATGCCGAGCGCGAGGCGATGGGCGACGCGTTCATTGCTGCGCAAGACCCTGCAGCCGGCAATTCCTAGCCCGGCGTATCTCGGTGTGGTGGATCGTTGTCGGCGTCGTCATCGTCGCTGCCTGTGTTGCCTATTTCGTGTTCGGTCGGCACTCCGATGTTGCGTCGGCCAGTTCCAACGGTCGGTGCACGGTCCCGGTTTGACTGATCCGTGAGGGTCAGGATGGCCGGTGCTGTTGACCACCACCGACCGTTGGAGATACCAGGATGCCAGGCTTGCCGTTGTCGTTGTGCGAGCGCGAG
>JBBRPP010000152.1:0-3014 GCA_038227995.1 Acidimicrobiales bacterium | reverse complement strand
GACCTTCTCGCGCTCATCGAGACAGAGTCCACGACAGCCATCAAGCCAACGCGGACCCCCACCCGACCGGCGACCCTCGTGGGGCCAAATCAGAGTGCCAAAACCTTCACAAGTGGGGCCAGATCAGAGTGCCATTCCTAGCGACCCATCTCGTCTGGTCGCGTCCACACATGGCCGCGGCGCTCGTCGTGCTCATGGGGCGGCGTTCATGTGCGGGGTCTTGTTCGGCGATGTTCGAGTCTTTCCGTCGCTGGTACCAGGCCAAGACCGGTGCGAACGATGGATCCGGCTCGGGCTTGCTGCTTCGCTATGGTTGTCGTCCACGCGCCGCTAGCCGGCTGGCCGCAAGCGTGTTCGGAACCCGCGCGCGACGCGATCGGCATCCAGATCGGAGATGGTTGGATCATGACCTCCTCAAACACATCGACGCCGACAGCGACCAAGATCCCCGGGCCGAATGGTCTCGACAAGCTGCGTCGAGTTCGCCAACTGTTCGCCGACCCCTCGACAGCACTCGATGGGCTGTACGACACATACGGCCCGATCAGCGAACTACGGCTCGGCCCGACGCGCATTGTGGTGATCGGCGATCCAGACCTGCTGCATCAGATGTTCTCAATGCCCGCCGAAGCATTTCGTTGGGGCCACAAGTTCAACATGGTCGGGGTCAGGTTCGTCGTCGGCAAGGCTTCGATGATCGTGTCCGACGGGGACGATCACCATCGACGCCGCAGTTCGGTCCAAGCGGCTTTCACCCGCCGACGGCTCAACAGCTGGATCCCGATGATCCTGGCACGCACCGACGCTGCTCTTGACGGCGTCATTCAGCAGCTCGGCACCCAACCGACCGAACTCGATCTCTACCCCGTTGGTCGCAAGCTCATCCTGGGCATCACCGTGCACGCCTTCTTCGGTCAACGGCTCGCTGGACGCGCGGACGAGATCGGCGAACTGTACGAACGCCCGCAGCAATTCATCGAAGCAGCGGCCGTCAAACAGCTTCCCCACCCATTCCCGTTCACAGCACGCTCGCGCGTCCGCGCTGATGGACGAGCGATCGCCGCGATCATCGATGCAGAAGTCAGCCAATGCCGATCCCACCCAACCGGCGACCCATTCGATGTCCTCGAGGCAATCGTGAATGAGGGTTCGCTGTCGGACGCCGAGATACGTGATCAGGTCAAAACGCTGATCGGTGCCGGATACGACACGACAGCGTCGGCGCTGGCCTGGATCCTGTGGTGTGCAGCGCTCTCGCCCGACGCCTGGCCGCGACTCAGGGCCGAAGCCGACGCTGTCCTCGGACCGATCGACGACTCGTCGAACGACCCCGATCTCGGCACCCTTGCCGACCCCGATCACAGCACCCTTGCCGGCCTCGAGTACGCCCAACGCGTCGTGCATGAGTCGCTGCGGCTCCATCCGGCCGGTCTCGTCGGCGTCCGGATGGCCGCCGCCAACCTCCAGCTGGGCGGACATCTGATCCGCAAAGGAACCCTGGTCATCTGGTCACCACACCTCGCTGGCCGCGACCGTGGCTCATGGACGGACCCGCTGCACTTCGACCCAGACCGGTTCATCGACCTGACGCCCGAGCAGAAGACCGTGAGCGACCAGGCGTGGGTCCCGTTCGGACGAGGACCTCACATGTGTATCGGGTTTGCCCTTGCACAAATGGAGCTCACCCTCATCATCGCCCGCCTCGCCCAACGACTCGATCTGACCCCAACCAGCAGCGAGCTACCACACCCGATCGGCATGGTCGTCAACCGTCCAAAGGGCGGTGCACCATTCCAGGTCTCAGCCCGCTCCGTCGCCTGAAACAACATGATCGGGGCGTACCGCGCGCGATGCTCAGGCAATCGCCCTGTGTCAGCACAACAAGCGAGGTGCAATCGTGGCCTCGCGCGAACGGCGGGCGTCACAGTGACCGATCACTGACAGCTGATCGGTGCGTCGACTCCGTTGCAGTCAATGTGCGATCGGGCGTGCTGCGCAGGTGCCACCCGAACACCGTTGCAAGCACGAGACCACTCGCGAGCGACAAAGTGTTGACGACGTTCGCCACGCCGCTGAGCAAGAGTGCCGGATTGGTCGCGTGGTAGAGTACGTGAGGAACTGTGAACGCAACAAACGCGAGCAAAGCGACACGGATCGCGACTCGGTTCCCTCACACGGCGGCAACTACCAGGACGACCCCCGTAGCGAAGAAGCCAGCACCGACGTCGCGGGACAGGTGCTCGTTGTACGGAGGTTCAGCCGCGACGACGCGGGGGTCGAACCCCGGAAAATTGTCGAACCAGTGCTTCGGCGCCAACAACGCCCACAGGCCGATGAGCACTTGCGGCACGCCCAATGCAACGGCAACCCCAAGCCGCACCCAGCCCTTGACCTTTGTCTCCATGTGAGTAGCGTACGAAAATATGGCCTGCATTTCCAGACCACTTTACCCTTAGGAAGGTAGACCACTTGGACGTCTTGTTAGCCGTAGGCCCTGGGCCCACCCGGGCAATCGCCGTCGAGCGGGCGCTCCGGCGATCGATCGTCGACGGCCATCTCGGCGCCGGCACGCGGTTGCCGTCGACCCGCGAACTCGCCGGCGAACTCGGATGTGCACGCGCAACGGTGGTCGCCGCATACGAACAACTCGGGGCCGAGGGCTACCTCGTCACGGTCGCCGGATCGGGCACGACGGTCGCGAACATCCAAAGACCAAACACTTCGCGCGAATCCGAGCCCCCGAAGGCGATCTTTCTCGAGTTGTTGCCGGGCGAGCCCGACCCCAGCTCGTTTCCGCGTCAAGCCTGGGCGAAGGCCGTCCGCGACGTGTTGCACACATGCCCAGATGATCTCTTGCGGTACGGCGACCGCCAAGGCCTGGCGGAGCTTCGCGAGGCCTTGGCCGCGTACCTCGCCCGTTCGCGGGCGGTTGTCGCGAATCCTTCGCGCATCGTGATCTTCGGCGGCTTCGCTGCCGCTCTGTCGGTGCTCGCGGCGACGTTCCATCGACTCGG
>JBBRPP010000151.1:0-3020 GCA_038227995.1 Acidimicrobiales bacterium | reverse complement strand
CTGTCAGCCGTCATGGATATCCCTGGTTGAGGCGAAAGTCCGTCACGTAATTCCCTGATTCGCTGTCACGTTATTCCTCCGGTTGTTGTCTTGGATTTCCTTGGTTGCGTCGGCGGAAGGGTGTGGTGGTGGGCATCCCTGGCCCGGTCTGTTTGTCCGTTGAACATCGTCCTCGTCGCCGACGAGGAGGAACTGTGGCAAGGAGAACGATCGAAGTGAGAGACATCGTGGAGTTATTGGTGCATTGGCATGCTGGCCGCCGGATCGGTGAGGTGTCCGCGTCGTTGGGCGTGGACCCCAAGACGATCCGCAAGTACACGGCCCCGGCGATCTCGGCGGGTTTGGTTCCGGGTGGGTCGCCGTTGAGTGTGGAGCAGTGGTCGGTGTTGGTGGGGGGCTGGTTTCCTGAGCTCGCGGACCGGTCGGCGCGGGCCACGACGTGGCCTGAGATTGGCCGGCACGTTGAGTTGATCAAGTCGTGGTTGGGGGTCGTGACGATCGCGACGATCCATCAGCGTCTGCGTGACGATCACGGTCTCGCCGCGTCGGAGTCGTCGTTGCGCCGTTTCATCTGGGCGAACGTGGACGAGGACACCGCCCGGGCCGCGGTGCGGGTGTTGCGTGACACCCCGCCCGCTGGCGAGGAGGCTCAGGTCGATTACGGGCTGTTGGGCCGCTGGTTCGATCCGGTGTCGCAACGCGTGCGGCGGGTCCAGGGGTTCATCATTGTGTTGGTGTACTCGCGGCTGATGTTCTTGCGACCGGTGCTGGTCGTGGATCAGGCGTCGTGGGTCGAGGCGCACGTGTTGGCCCTCGAGTTCTTCGGTGGGGTGCCAGCGCGGATCGTGCCGGACAACCTCAAGACGGGGGTGATCAAACCGGATTTGTATGACCCTCAGATCAACCGGACGTTCGGCGAGTTCGCGGCGCATTACGGCTGCCTTGTGGACCCGGCCCGCGCTCTGAAACCGCGCGACAAGGCCACCGTTGAACGCCACGTGCCCTATGCCCGGGATTCGTTCTTCGCTGGACGCTCCGATGAGTTCGAATCGCTCGCCGGAATGCAGGCCGACGCGGTGCGGTGGTGTGTTCAGGTCGCGAACCAGCGCCAGTGCCGGCCCCTCGACCGGGTCGCCCCGCAGGTCGTGTTCGACGCCGAAGAACAATCGGCGTTGGGGGCGATGCCCCGCCAGCCGTTCGAGTTGGCGCACTGGTCATCAGCCAAAGTCGGCCCCGACATCCACGTGAAGGTCGGTAAAGCCCTGTATTCGGTGCCGTGGAAACACATCGGCGCTCAAGTCGATGCCCGCTCCGGGACCCGCACGGTTGAACTGTTCGTGGACTCGAAGTTGATCAAAACCCACGCCCGCGTCGAGCGAGGACGAGCGACCGATCGCAACGACTACCCGCCGGAGAAGATCGCGTTCTTCATGAACACCCCGGCGTGGTGTCGCCGTCGAGCCAATGAACTCGGCCCCCACGTCGCCGAGGTGGTCACCGGGCTCTTGGAAGTCAACGCGCTCTATCGGCTCCGCCAAGCACAAGGTGTGGTCGGTCTCGCCGATCAGCACGGCGCAGAACGCCTCGACGCGGCGTGTGCCCGAGCCGTCGCGGTCGGCGACCCGACTTACAAAACAGTGAAAGGGATCCTCGCCGCAGGCACCGAAACCGACGGCCACGCCGACCCAGCCGCGCCGAGCGCGGCGACTTCCGCGCCGGCGCATCTGCATGGCCCGGACCGCCTCTTTGATGCTGAGGCCACGTCATGACCGGCGCCCATCAACTCGAAGAAGCTCTCAGCCAACTCAAACTGTTCGGGATGCTCGACACCCTCGCGGTGCGTCTCGCCCAAGCAACCGCCGGTGAACTCGGCCACGTCGAGCTTCTCGAGGTCCTCTGCCAAGACGAGACCACACGCCGCGACGACGTCGGGTTGACCCGACGGATCAAGGCCGCCCACTTCGAGCAGCTCGCCACGATCGAGGACTACGACTTCTCGTTCAACCCGAAGATCCCCGTCGCCCTGATCCGCGATCTCGCCACCCTTCGCTTCATCGACGCTGGCGAGTCGATCATCCTCCACGGTCCCGTCGGTGTCGGGAAATCAATGATCGCTCAAGCGCTCGGTCACCAAGCCTGCCGCCGCGGTCACAGCGTCGCGTTCACCAAAACCTCGCGGCTGCTCGCCGACCTCGCTGGCGGTCACGCCGACCGCAGCTGGGAAAAACGGTTGCGCCGCTGGGCGCGACCAGCCGTGCTGATCCTCGATGACTTCGCTATCCGAGACTTCACGCTCACCCAAGCCGATGACCTCTACGAGCTCATCACCGAACGCGGCGCCAAACCCACGATCTTCACCGCGAACCGCCAAGCGTCGGACTGGTACACGCTGTTCCCGAACCCCGTCGTCGCCGAGTCGATCCTCGACCGCATCGTCAACGTCGCCCACCACCTCCACATGGACGGCAAGTCCTACCGGCCCAACAAACGACCCGGCTCGACAACCAAGACGCCACCACGATGAGCGACGCGATCTCCAACGCAATGACCTGCGCCGCCGAAGGCTGCACCAACACGATCCCCGACCGAACTGGGACACCCGGCCGGCCCTTCAAATACTGCTCACCACGATGTCGTCCCTCACGCAATCAGCGGCGCAAACCACCCACGCCGCTCATCGTTGAAGTCGGTCAACCCGACAACGATCCAGCGATCGCAACGAACCTCTCGCGGTCCTGGACCGTCCAACTCCGACGCGGCGCCAACACCGTGACCGTCGGCCAAAACCTCGGACGGTTCAGCGCCACCGCCCTCGCCCGCGACCTCCAAAAACTCCTCGATCCCCAACCCGAACGGGGCCCCATCGTGTAAACAAAGAAACCACAGGCCGAGCCAGGGAATACCGTGACGCCAACGCCAGGGAATTCCGTGACGGCTGACAGCTCGAAGCATGGTCCTCTCACGTGCGTTCGTGCGCCAGGCTGCGAACATCGTCACGCGTACAGTTCTGCGACCCGTCG
>JBBRPP010000150.1:0-3141 GCA_038227995.1 Acidimicrobiales bacterium | reverse complement strand
CCAGATGAATTGGACGACGCAGCGAAGGTCGCTTTGAGGATCCGGGCGGAGAAAGAGAGTTCTTCCTCCGCCGGTCGATGCGTCAATCGCACAGAAACGTTTTGTCTCTGAGAGCGTCTTTGCGCTGCAGCTAATCTAGCTCTGGGGAGCAACACCTTCAGCACCGGGACGGTGAGTCTCACCACCTCGCCCACGACCGCCCTGGTGACCTTCAGCACCATGGCGCCCGGCGATCAGGTGACGAACCCGATCACGGTCACGAACGCGGGCTCGCTGGACCTGCGCTACGCCGTCACAAGCACGACGACCGAGAACGTCCTCGGCGGACAGCTCAGCCTCACGATCAAGTCTGGAGTCACGCTCTGCACGAATGCCGGGTTTAGCGCGACCGGGACGGTTCTGTACGGCCCCGCTGCTCTCGGAAACACCACAGCCGTGAACGTCGTCGGCAACCCGGCCACAGGTTCGCAGGCAGGGGACCGGGCCCTCACGGCCGGGACGAACGAAGCGCTCTGCTTCAGCGTCACCCTGCCGTCGGCCAGCACCAACACCTACCAGGGCTTGTCGACGACGGCGACGTTCGCGTTCGTCGGCGAACAGACGAAGAACAACCCGTAGCGGGAACGCCGCAGGGCCGGGGTACCGATGAATCCTGTCAAGGCCGGCACCCCGTCGTTTACTGAGCAGGGAGTGCTCTCGATGGACGTCTCGGTCGCAGGAGCCACCACGACAACCGCCCAGGCATCTCTCAGGCCCTTGCTGCACGCGGCCGGCGTCGTGGCGTTGCTGATCCTGACGGTGGGGTTCAGCGCCGTTCTCGCGCTGCGCCTCCTCGGATACAGCACGCTCGTTGTCACCGGCGGCAGCATGGGGCATGCCATACCCGCCGGGAGCCTCGCGATCACGGAACAGGCACCGGCCGACGACATCACTCCTGGTGACGTCATCGTCGTGCAGGACGAGGTCGACGGCGGGCGCGCGCGTCTCAAGCTCCATCGGGTGATCTCTGTGGATCGTGCGGGCGGCACGATCATCGCGACGACCCAGGGAGACGCGAACGACGCGCCAGATCCGAAGCCCGCCACCATTGACGGCTCCGGCGGGGCGATGAGGGTCGTTGGTCACGTACGCGCCGTCGGCTTCGTGCTGCACTTCATCCAGACACCGCTCGGCTGGGCGTTAGCCATCATCATGCCCATGACCTGGATCTGTTCGCTCGCGATCCTGCGGATCTGGACGCCGGATCGGGCGAGAAAACGGTTGGACGCCCAGCGATGCGCTCACTTGAAGACAACGAGGACCGCGCTCGCGGCGCTTGTTGCGTTGGCAGCAGGGCTGGCCCTGCCGGCGGGCGTTGGGTTGGCGCTGTTCGCGAACACCTCTTCCGTCCCGAGCAACACGTTCACTACCGCCACGCTGCAGGCGCCCTCGTCGCTGACGGCGACGCCCGTCGGGCACGCCGTCCAGCTCGGTTGGACGGCGGGCCAGAACGGGAGCGGCTACGGCGTGCTCGGCGTCGGCAACGGAACGAGCAGCAACTGCTCGTCCGCGATCTTCGCGTCGATCGGCTCTGCGGCGTCGACCAGCTACACCGACACTGGGCGTTACACGCCCGAGGGCACCTGGTTCTGCTACCAGGTGCAGACGACGTATGGCTCCTGGTCGAGCGTCGCGAGCAACCCCGTCGCGGCCGCGCAGCTCGGCTTCGTCGCCACCCAGGTGCAGGCGATCAACGGCGGCACGTCCGGCATGCTCGACCAGGGCGACACCATTATCTTCACCTTCAACCAGCCGGTCGACACGACGAGCGCGCCGAGCGGCACCAACAGCGTCTGCACCACCAACAATAGTCCTTACACGATCATGCTCGGCAGCACGGCGACCGCTGGCGCCTGCCAGACGACTGAGACCGTCAGCCTCGGCAAGCTCGTCGGCGGCACCTCGAACCAGAACGGCCGCTTCGCGGCAACCTGGGCCTGGAGCAACAACAACAAGACGCTGACGGTGACGATCGGGACCCACACCGCCGGCTCGTTCCCGACAGTCACCGGGACGTGGACGTTCTACCCCACGACCACGACGACGAAGCTGCTCTCGGCCACTGGCGCCTTCCACGCTTGCGACACCAACACCGGTGGTGGCAACTGCCTTCCCATCATGACCGGCGGGTTCTGAGTCTCAAGCTCGACGCGAGTCCGACGGTCGCCGGGCGACCGCCCGCACCGACAACCCGAACGGGAGCAGCAGGCCGTGGAGCAGACGGAGCACGAGCACGAGCCAGTCGAAGAGACGGAACGACCTCGACGACCACTCTCCCTGGACGCCTGGGTAACCGTGTGGGGCGGCAACGTATTCGCTTCGCGCAGGGTCGGCGCAACGCCTTCATCCACTCAGCGTGGGACCAAAGACCGAGGGCTTAGGACTTGCGCGCCCGAAGTTCATTGTCACGGCACCGGGCCAACCGCAAGACGCCGAATATGTGGACGATGGCTTCGCGCCCTACTCGGGAAGGGTGACGCTGCCGGAACCCGAGGAAGACGCTCTCGGGATCGTGCGCACACTCATCGAGACGGTCATCAAAGGCTGACGAAGGCGTGAGTCGCCAACATCCCTGTGCGCTGATCGAGCACGCGAGTGAGATAGGTGACGCGAAGCGTTAGGATGTTGCTGGCAGGACGTGGGTCAATGCCACATGATCATCGTCCTCGGACCGCACACCTTCCTCCGGTTACAGAGCGCCCGTACGGGACAGACGCTCCTCCATGCGTCGCGGCTAGACCGCGCTCTCATTGTCTACGGAGACGCCTGCCGAGACCACTATGATCTTCGCCTCGACGGTGAGGATGTGCGCCTCGATGGAACGCTGTGGGATCGCATCGGCCCTGCCGTTTCGTTCGGAGATGACGCGATCCGGTTCCATTGCATGCTGATCGACTTCGGAAGCCTCTCCGAAGACCACGATGGTTCGTGGCAACGGGATCGGTCTTGACGCACCATCGCGTGGGCGTGTTGCCGAACTGATCGCCAACGGATCGCGGCGATGATATGATCGACATGGGCGCGTGACCTCCCAGCGATGAGGAGGCCGCCGATGATGGGCCAGCGGGACTTCGAGAGCAAACTCTACTACCAGCTGTCACT
>JBBRPP010000149.1:0-3384 GCA_038227995.1 Acidimicrobiales bacterium | reverse complement strand
GATCGATCTATGCCGACACCGCGACTATGCCGAGGGGGTGAGCGCTGACCGGTGGCGAGCCTGGCTGGCGGCTGGTTGCGGCGCGGCATAGTTACAGGTTGTCGAGGAAGGCGAGGACTTTGTCGGTGGGGCGGTAGCGGCCTGGGGTTGCTGTGGTGGGGGTGGTGAGGGCGAGGGCTTTCTCTTTGATGCTGATGTCGGCGTGGATGTAGGCGTCTGTTGATCGGACGCCGGCGTGGCCGAGCCAGAGGGCGATGACGGAGGTGTCGACGCCTGCTTGGAGGAGTGTCATTGCGCAGCTGTGTCGGAGGACGTGTGGGTGGATTCGTTTGCCGAGCAGTGTTGGGCATTGTCGGGCGGCTGTCGCGGCGTGGGTGGTGACGCGTAGCGCGACGGCGTCGCGGCTGAGACGGCGGCCGGTGCGGGTTGGGAACAGCGGGTCGTTGGGGAGTCCGGCGCGTTCGGTGAGCCACAGCCGGAGCAGTGTCTCGACGGGGCTGGTGAGCGGGACGGCGCGTTGTTTGCGTCCTTTGCCTTGGCAGCGGACGTTGCCGCCGGTGCCGAGGGTGATGTCGGCGCAGTTCAGGCTGGTGAGTTCGGAGACTCGTAGGCCGGTCTGGACGGCGAGCAGGATCAGTGCTTGGTCGCGTCGGCCTTCCCAGCGGGTGCGGTCGGGGGCGGCGACGAGGGCGTCGATCTCGGTTGAGGTGAGGAACGTCACGATTCGCTTGTCGAACCGTTTCGGTGGGATCGCCAGGACGCGTTGGATGAGTAGCGCGTGCTCGGGGTGACGCAGGGCGGCGTAGGAGAACAGCGAGCGGATCGCGGTGAGGCGCACGTTGCGGGTCCTGGTGCTGTTGTTGCGGTCGGTTTCGAGGTGGTTGAGGAACGCGGAGATCATCGTCGCGTCGAGGTCGTCCCAGTCGAGGTGGGCGGGTGTCTTGCCGGTTTGAGTGTGCACGAAGGTGAGCAGCAGGCGCAGGGTGTCTCGGTAGGCGGCGGTGGTTCGTGGGCTGGCTTGGCGTTGGCGAGCGAGCCGGTCGGTGAAGAACGTTTGCAGGGTCGGCGCGATCAGGGTCATGATCGTGCCGCCGACCACGCGGTGTCCTGGCGGGCTGCGGCCAGGGCCAACAGTTCCGGTGCCGCCGACAGATACCAGTACGTGGATGCCGGTTCACGGTGACCGAGGTAGGTCGACAACGACGGGATCTTCGATTGCACGTCCCCACCGGCGCGATACCAACCAAGAAGGGTGCGGACCGCGAAGGTGTGTCTCAGGTCATGTAACCGAGGCGGCGACGGTGCTGTTGCGCCAACAGCGGCGGCGTCGACGAGTTGGCGGAACGTGTGTTGCACGTCGGCGTAGAGCAACCGCTTGTGCTTGAGCGACACGAAGAAGCTCACCGTCTCCGAGCGGGGTTGGAACTCGTCGCGCAGCCGGGCGTAACGCTCGAGAGCCCCGATGCCAGTCGGATGCAGTGGCACCAGTCGTGACTTGCCGAACTTCGACTCGCGGATTAGCAGCACACCTTCGGTCCAGTCGACGTCGGTTCGGTCGAGCTTGATCGCTTCACCGATCCGCAGACCGGCTGCGGCGAGCAAACCGATCAGCGTGTCGTAGGTCGCGGCCCGCAACGGCGAGATGATGGTGCAGCGGGCCTGGCGCATCAGCGCGTCGATGTCGGCGATCGAGTAGATGAACGGTGGACGCCAACGCGCCCGATGCGGCATCAGACCCAGCGGAGGCACTTCGGTGTCCGGGTCGACACCGGTGAGGTAGCGGGCGAAACCGCGGGCGACGGTCATCCGCCGTGGTCCAACGGTCGTGACCCGACCGGTCTGTGTCTGCGGTGATTCTTGGGCCCAGCCCAACGCTGCAGCGACGGTGACCGTGGACATGCCGTGCCCGTCGAGGTAGGCGACGAAACCTGGCAGCAACCAGCGGGCCTCCGCCAGCTCGTGGCCAAGCGCACGGCGCAGCTGCAAGTAGTCGGTCAGCGCCTGCTCGAGCGCGCTCACCGGGACGCTCCTGGCCACGGCTGAGCGACCTCGCGCAGCGTGAGCAGATCGACCTTGGCGTAGAGGGCGGTGGTGGCCAAGTCCTGATGGCGTAACACCTGGCCGATCGCGACCAGGCCGGCGCCTTGTCGCAGCAGCTCCGCTGCGAGGGCATGTCGCAACCGATGAGGCCCAACAGGAACCAGGCCGACGCGTCGGCAGGCGCGTTCGACGACATCACCAACGAGATCAGCGCGGATCGGCCCACGCGGAGCACGACACGTCAGGAACACTCGTCGGGCGCCGGCCGGCACCCGGTCACCCATCAAATAGGCGACCAGCGCGTCACCGACCTCCGCTGGCAACGGCAACCGGTCTCGGCGGCGCGCCTTGCCACGCACAACAAGCTCACCGGCCCGCCAGTCAACGTCACCCAACTCCAAACGGGCGATCTCGATCGAGCGCAGCCCGAGCCGAGCGACCAACATCATGATCGCGAAGTCGCGGACGCCGACGTCGGTGTCACGGTCACAGCCATCGAGCAGTAACTGGACATCGCAGGTGTTCATGGTCGGCGGCAAGGTGGCCAGACGCCAGCCACCAACGGGCGGAACGGCGGTCCCCAGCCGCAACGGCGTCAGGCCCTGCAAGTAGACGAAACGAAGGACAGCGCGAAGCTCACCGACGCGTCCCTTCGCCGACCCGGCAGAGACCCGACCGCACTCCCCGAGCAAGAACGCGTTGACGTCCGCTCCGGTCAACCCGGCCACGTTCAACACGCCGTCGACGACAGCGTGTTGCTCCAGGAACCGGCGGGCAGTGTTCTGATACCGCAGCACGGTCGACGCGGCGAGGCCCCGCTCCCGCACCATCCACGTCCGATACTCACCAAGCAGCGCCGCCAACGGGGACTGCGCCGGTTCTGCGGCCGGTGTGACGCCGAGCTCCCGCAGATAGCTCAGCAACGGCCTCATCGCCCGCAACCCCGCCACCTTTGCCGCGCCGTCGGCTCGGCGGACTGCGAGGAACATCGTCATCGCGTCCTCATCGAGCTGACCCGTCCCCAACCCCTGCCGGGACATCCACACCCCAACATGGCCCACGTCCTTCAACATGCCCCTGACCGTCTGCGGCGTATAGCCCCGCTCAGCCAACCAATCCTGGTAGCCGTCGACATACGGACCCATCCCGCCCGGCTTCCTCCGCGTACCTGCCATCGCAATCGCCTCCCTCACGGGAGCGCGGCGCACCCCAAAGACCGAGGCTGCTCTCAGCCCGGAACTATGCCGACACCAGCCGACACACCACCACGACAAGCACCAGCACCGTCAGACGAACGCCAGCTCGAGACCGTGCCCCCTCGGCATAGTCGCGGTGTCGGCATAG
>JBBRPP010000148.1:0-3471 GCA_038227995.1 Acidimicrobiales bacterium | reverse complement strand
ACGAGCTCGAGCGGCGAGAGGGTCAGCTGCCACATGGCCCGGATGGTCGCACAGGGCCGCGCTGATCACGTCCGGTTCGAGTCATGGTGCGCGCGAGCACCGTGGGATGGTCGGATTCTTCGCACGATCGTCGCGATTCATCCGCCCGGGCCTCTGCTGCGTACTAATCCAATTGACCCTCTGCCACACCAGACCTCATTCCATCGCCCTGGCGAAAACGACACCCCGACGAACTTCAGTTTTCTGTCAATACGCATATTGACGTAGTACTTAAGTAAGGCCACACTCCGCCATCCGAGGGGACCAGATCGAGTCTGCAGGTGACGCTGCGCGGGGGCCGGTCCGGGATGAGGTAGCTCCGGGGGAATGGAGCTCTCGTCGTGAGGGAAGGGGACGGCATCGCGTGACCTGGCTGTCGATCGACCGTACGTCGACGCCTGCACTGGCCTCGGTCCGCCGCAATGGAATTGCGGCGACGAGCCGGCGGTGTCATCGCGCCAAGTCTCCCTGAGTCCCGACTCGAGCCCGGTGCTGCGTCACGCGGGCTCTTTCGTTCTCGGGGGATCCGGCAATCCGGGGATCCGGAGGCAAGTTCTTCGCCGAGGAGTCCTCTTCGGCGACCAGGGGTAGGAGTTGAGCCGACGATCGGAAGAGAGTCGGATCTAACAGGAGGATCTCGCATTGGCACTCATCGCACCCCGCCGCCGTGCGCGCTCGCGCTGGGCGGCTCTCGCGGTCACAGCGGCAGCTGCTTTGGGGATCCTGGCGATCAGCCAGGCTTCCGCGACGACCATCCCTGGCGGGTTCTTCGTCGTCAACGATCAACAGGGCGCCAATGATGTCCCCGGCCAGGTCGACCTGACCCGCATGGGTCGCGACGACTCCCACGCGACGACCGCCAAGATCTTCATGAGCTGGGACTCCACCGACTCGTGGACGGGTAACGGCCAGACAGGCGACGCATGCGCGCTGTTCGACAAGAACGGGAACGGCGGCATCGACTTCGTCATCTGTGGGCAGATCACCAACCCGAACGCGAACCCGGCTGTTGTGGCGCAGACGCCCAACTCCCCGTTCGCCTTCAGCTGCAACGACAAGAAGATCGACCGCTGCGGGACGCCTTCTCCGGTCGCCTACTCCTGGCCGACGCAGATCGCCTCGGGACCGCTCGGCGCCATTAGCTACACGAGCGCGAACCGCTTCGCCAACCTGATCACCGACACAGATCCCTTCGCGTCGGGCTCAAACAACCCCAACGACTCGACGCTCGAGATCGACATTCTGAAGTCGACCGCCGGGGGCATCCTGCCGGTAGGCTCCCAGCTGGTCAACGTTTGTTCGTATCCGTCGGCCGGCAATGGCGGTAACAACAACCCGTTCGACTGCATCACCTCGCCGGGTGGCGGCTTCGTCACGATCGTCAAGAACGTGGCCGGCGGGACAACGCAGTCCTTCGGCTTCACGGTGGCGCCCGCGCCGCCGGCTCCGGAACCGGCCACGTACACCCTGAGCCCCACCGCGGCCAAGAGTGGCACCGACACGACAGGCCCCATCGGGGCGCTGATCGCGACCAACGAGTCCGTGACGGAGACGATCCCAAGTGGGTGGACGCTTTCGAGCGCGTCATGTTCGATTGAGGGCGTCAGCGGTACGACGGGTACCGCGAACACCACTACCGGCGCCATCACGGGTATCACCGTCGCCTCGGGGAAGGTCACGACCTGCACCTTCAACGATGCGCCGGTCCTTCCGAAGCTCACGATCACCAAGACCGTTATCAACGACAACGGCGGAACGAAGCAAGCAACTGACTTCAGCTTCACGGTCGACGGCGGAACCGCCACTGCATTTACGCAAGACGGAACGACCGTCCTCGCCGGAAAGAACCACGTCAATACGCTGAGCGCAGGCGCCCACACGCTCGCCGAGCCTAGCGTCAGCGGCTATTCCCCGTCCTCGTGGGGCGGCGACTGCGCAGCAGACGGCTCAATTACCCTGAGCTTGGGCGGCACGGCCACCTGCACGATCACGAATGACGACCAGGCGGCGACGCTCATCGTCAAGAAGGTCGTCGTCAACGACAGCGGCGGCACGTCCCAGGCAACCGCCTTCTCGTTCCAGGTCGGTACCGCGACGGCCGTCTCGTTCCTCCAGGACGGGGCCGATGTCCTCAAGGGCAAGAACACGCTGACCAATCTCAGCGCCGGAACCTACTCGGTCACCGAGCCGACCGCCAGCGGTTACTCCACCACTTACGACAACTGCACGAACGTCGTGATCGCGAATGGCGGCACGGCCACCTGCACGATCACGAATGACGACCAGGCGGCGACGCCATCTGGCACGACTGCGCAGAACTACGTTCTCTTCGACTCGCTCACGATGAGTGGGCTGCGCACGGGAGCGACCCCAGGCAAGCTTACGTTCACACTCTGGTCGACGAAGACCGGAACCGTGTGCTCCGTGCCCGTGGGGACGCCAGTTGACGTAACTGGTGTCAGCTCGAACACCACGTACTCCATGGCAACGGGGATCCCCGTCACGGATGCCGGGACCTATTACTGGACGGTGCATTACACAGGTGATGCGTTCAACGCGCCGTTCACGACGACGTGCGGCTCTGAAAGCACCACAATTACAAAGGTGCAATAAACCCGCACCATGAAGAAGAGGGCCCTCCCACCGGGCGGGCCCTCTTCATTTTTCTCCGTCTTGAGGAGGCGGATCTCAGGGCGCAACCGCGAATCGAGTCTGCGCCAAGACCGTCTGATTGCTGAAGCCCGAGGCGCCAAGGTACTTGCCTGACACCTTCACAAGTTCGACGACGCAGTCGGCACCGCCGCTGGTCCACAGCGGCGAAACCGACGCTCCGAGCACGAAGTTCTGCGGCGTTGGCCCACCCGCCCAGAGGCTGTACCAGGAGCCCCAGATCGAGCCGTCAGCGGCGGCGGCGCCGCCGGCAAGGACCGAGCTCGAGTTCGCATAGCACACTGCATGCGCCCAGGGCTGTCGTTCCTGGGACCTGTATGCGACGCTGAACGGGTCGCTGAAATGAAGAGACGCCGTGGTGGGCGCAGTCCCGGTGGCGCCGGCGAGCTGGACGACCCACACTGAGCTTGAGGCAGCGAGCGTCGACGCGGGGACGATGAGGACTGCCGCGATCATAGCGAATGAGAGAATGACCCCCCCGATCCTGCCACGCCCGTGGCGTGCGACCGAGGCGGTATCGGAACCAGCCTGCATGGCTGACAACCTCCGTACCGCCGGGATGACCGAGGAGCGGCGGGGTGTGCCTCGCGCTTACGGCTCACCTGTGCGCAGCGTCGGCAACCCGGCTAACTGGATGGATAACGGCATCCAGTCCCGTGGCTTTGCGTCCTCGGCTCACGCCGGGTTTGCCTTTGGTTTCGGTGCCCGAGGACACCGATTCGATGCTGACGAGATTGCCTTTCCCGTCGCCGCTGATCATGT
>JBBRPP010000147.1:0-3507 GCA_038227995.1 Acidimicrobiales bacterium | reverse complement strand
TACCTCTCAGAGCACTCGATGGCCAAGCTCTACAAGCCGCGCGATACTGACACCGCGGCAGACGACGGCATCCTCGCCATCACCTGACGCCACCAGGAATCACACCGCTGATTCCCACCACGCCACGGGACGCAATCGCGCAGCAACTCCGGACTCGCCACTCTTCACGTAGATGACTCTCCGAGGCGACGCGGGGAGTTGCTTCGTCAACTTCCCCTGGTAGTTGATCTGTTCGGCGAGAGTCATCGAAGATGTGCCGTTGGTTCGCCAGAGCTGCTCCGCCGCGTTCCACCAAGTGGACAACCCAGGCACGGTCTCGAGTTCGTCCGTCGTGAGTTCTCGGCGGTCGTTCCACGGGATCACCACATGCCACGGGCTCAGCAGTCGGAATGGCGCTATCGAGAGTGTCAATGGCCAATTGTTTCTGCCCGTAGGCGGTCAGTGGAACTGCCCGCCGGTGGCCATCAGAGTTGCCCACTGATGGCCAATAGAACTGCCCGGTAGATCAGTTGGTCAGTGGCCTCACCCCTTTGCCTCGAGTTGCTTGGGTGAGGCGGATCGAGTCGCCGTTGGTGATGACGACGTGCGCGTGGTGGAGGAGCCTGTCGACGGTCGCGTTCGCGATCGTCTTTGGCATCAGCTCGTCGAACCCGGCCGGGTGCAGGTTCGACGACAACGCAATTGAGCGTTTCTCGTAGGCGGCATCGACAACGCGGTAGAGCGCCTCCGCGGTCTCGGTCGTGACCGGCAACAGCCCGATGTCATCGATGCAGATCAGATCGGCGCGCATGATCTTCTTGATCGCCCGGCTGGTGCTGTCATCGACGCGGTGCCTGTTGATCAACGCCCCCAGCGTCTCGAGGGAGAACCATTGGACGTGGCAGCCGTGTCCGATCGCAGCATGCCCGAGGGCTTCGAGGAGGTGCGATTTGCCGGTCCCGGACGGGCCGCAGACGACCAGGTTTTCGTGGCGGTCGATCCACTCGAGGGTGGTCAACGATCGCTGCGTCGGCGCCGGGATCGATGACACGGTCTCGTCCCATGTGTCGAACGTTTTCCCGGTCGGGAACCCGGCCGCGGTCCGTCGGATGTTGATCGACGACTTGCGTCGCCCAGCGAGTTCCTCCGCCAGCAACGACCGGACAGCCTCGGCGGGGTCCCAGCGTTGCGCCTTCGCGGTGGCGAGCAACTCGGGCGCTTGAAGGCGCATGTGCGGCAGATGCAACTGTCGCAACAGATCGACGACCTGATCGATCGGTGCTGTCAGGTCGGCGGCGGCGGCGGCGGTCATGACGCGGCCTCACCGAAGCTGGCCCATGCCCGGGTCGAAGGTTGCATCGAGTGGTCCTCGTCAGCGCGTCGTCGTTGCCCGGCGGGATGCGCAGCGAGGATCGAAGCGGTGTCACCGTCGGCGAAGCGTTCGAACGTGGCGGCGTGACCGAGCGCCCAATCGACCCGTTCGACGCCGTGCAGCAGGGAGAGTTGGACGGCTTCGGCCATCTTCACTTTCACTCGTGATGTGCCGGCTGCGGCGGCTTCGATCAGCCACATCCGGGCGCCGTCGCCGAGGGCCAAGAACTCGGTCTCCGCCGCGTTCGTTGGTTTGGGTTGACGGGCGAGCGCCCCAGCGGGTCGGGGCGGGTAGTGGGCGTCGTCGATCCTCGGGTTCCCCGGTGTAGACAACAAATGCCGTGCGACCTCGATCGCACCCGTGGCAGGGATGTGGGTGGCGACGATCTCGTCGCCATCGACGCGGACCCACACGACCTGATCGGCGAGAAGATGCGGAACCGAATAGGTCACACCCCCGAACGAGATCATCGATGTCCACGACACCTTGCGGGTCTCACCGAACGCCGCGGTGAACGCCGCGTCGGGCAGGCGATGCAGGCGGGTTTGTTCCTCGGCGAGCATCACGACAGGCGGTCGGCGGGTGACCCGATGCTCGCGCCCGTTGACCTTGACCATGAACGCCGCGCACGCCTCGACGAGCTCAGCCCAACTCGCGTACGCGTCGAGCAGGTTGGTGTCGGTCGGGACCAGATCAGCTTTCGCGATCTGAACCGTGCGCTCGACCCCACCCTTGGTTTCCGGGTCCGCCGGCACACACGTCGTCACGGTCACGCCGTAGTGGTGGCCGACCTGGACGATCAACGGATGCCTCACCGCGATCCCGGCGACGTGGCCCGTCGACACCGTTTTATCGTTGTCCGTCAACCAATAGGTCGGCACACCACCGAAGGCGCGCATCGACCTGTCCAAGCAGGAGATCACCGTCGGCAGCGTCTTGTCCCAGACGGCGAACACGACCCGGAACCGGCACCACGCCAACCATGCGCAGAACAGGTACGTCTGGCGGCCGGCGATCTTGGGGCCATGTCCCCAGTCCCACTGCGCCCACATTCCCGGCTCGACAACCCACGGCCGATACACGCGCCGCCGGCCGGCTTTCCAGTTCAACTTGACGACCGCGAGCGCCCGGCGGACGGTGCGGTCCGAGCCCTCGAATCCGAGCCCGACAAGCTTGTCGAACACGACATCGCCACGAACTTTGCCGTTCGACCGTTCGACCCATTCCTCGATCTTGGGCATGAACCCGTCGATCAACTTCGGTCGTTCCGGCGGCGTCACGCCGTCGGGCAGCAAGCCCCTGTCGCGCATCGTGACCCAATGCTCGACCGTGTGATGAGAGCAACCGGCGAGCACGCCGGCGGCTCGATAACTGTTCGTCAACGCGAATGCTTCCAAGATTTCCATGATCTCCTCGTACGACTTCAACTTGTCCCTTCCGGTCGGCTGGCTATGTCTGGCGACACCAGTCGAACCGGGAGGGACACCACCGGCGCGAATGCGCGCCGAGACAGGAACTTTCAACGAGGGCAGAACCACTGGCCGCCAGTGGGCAGAACTGTTGGCCACCAACGGGCAGTTTCGTGACCGCCTATGGGCAGGATCTCATGGCCGCCGACACGAGAGTCCGAGATGCATCGGGCGGACGTAGTCGCGCTCGACTGCGCCGGTCAGCCCTGGGAGTGCCTTCCATGGTGGTTTTTCGGCTGTGCTTCGAAGGCTACGAATTGCTCTGCGACCCGGCTGGGGACCGAGTGGTCCCGCGGGGGCGTCCTCTACACAGATCAGGACCCGCGGCACCAGTGCGGCTCCTTGCGTGAAATCGTCGATGTACGGCGATCGAATCTCGGAACGCTGGAGCTTGCCCGCACTGACCGTGACAAATCGCGCGGCTTCCTCAGCGGAGCAGTCACTGTGCGGGAGTTTCCCGCTGAAGACCGAGACTTCGTCTGGCATTGCGGTTGCCGTTCGAGTTCGCTGTGCGAACACCACGCAGGAAGGAACGGGGAAGAGTGTTGTGAAGCGCCCCGGGTTTCGTAGAGGCTCGGTGGTTTGTGTCTACGCCTGATCGGCGGAGATGGTTTGACGGTAGTGGGTGACTTCGAACTGTGCCGGGGTCGTGAAGCCGGGGCCGGGTTCGATCTCGCCGTGGAGGCG
>JBBRPP010000146.1:0-3551 GCA_038227995.1 Acidimicrobiales bacterium | reverse complement strand
GAGGTGGGTCCGGGTTCATCCGCAGGCGGTGAGGGCGCGGCGGACGAGGACGTTGGCGAGGTGGGTCCGGGTTCATCCGCAGGCGGTGAGGGCGCGGCGGACGAGGACGTTGGCGAGGTGGGTGCGGTATTCGATGCTGGCGTTGAGGTCGGCTTGGGGTTCGGCGTCGGCGGATGCGAGTTTGGCGGCGTCGTCGATGGTTGCTCCGTTGGCGAGTGCTGTGGTGACGGAGGTGGCGAGGATGGGGGTGGAGCCCATGTTGACGAGGGCGATGCCGGATTCGGTGCCGCGGACCCAGGCGGCGACGCCGACGATGGCCCAGTCTTGGGCGCGGCGGTTGAATTTTTGGAAGTTCCAGCCGGCGCCGTTCATTTTGGGGATTTGGATTTCGGTGAGGACTTCGTCGGGGGCGAGGGCGGATTCGAGGAAGCCGAGGTAGAAGTCTTTGGCGGCGATGGTGCGGGTGCCGTTGGGGCCTTGGGCGGTGTAGGTGGCGCCGAGGGCGAGGGTGGTGGCGGGGAGGTCCGATGCTGGGTCGGCGTGGGCGATGGAGCCGCCGATGGTGCCGCGGTGGCGGACTTGGGCGTCGCCGACGTGGGATGCGGCGTGGGCCAGGAGTGGGGCGTGTTCGGCGAGGAGTGGGCTGTTTTCGATGTCCATGTGGCGGGTGAGGGCGCCGATGGCGATGTGGTTGCCGGTGTCGCGGATGTAGGAGAGGTCGGTGAGTCGGCCGATGTCGATGAGCATTGTGGGTTGGGCGAGGCGGAGTTTCATGAGTGGCAGGAGTGAGTGTCCGCCGGCGAGGAATTTGGCGTCGTCGCCGTATTCGCTGATGAGGCTGATCGCTTCTTCAGCCGACTCGGCCCGCTTGTAATCGAACGCTGCAGGAATCATCACTTGCCCCCGTTGTCGTTGGCAGCTGACGCTGCCTGGATCGTGTTCCAGACCGTGAGCGGCGATGCCGGCATGACGACGTCGGTGACGCCCAATCCCGACAGCGCATCGACGATCGCATTGATGACGGCTGGAGCGGCACCGATGGTGCCGGCCTCGCCGATGCCCTTCACGCCGAGGGCGTTCGTCGGTGACGGCGTGATCGTGTGTCCGGTGGTCACCGCGGGGACGTCGCACGCCGCGGGCATCAGGTATTCGGCGAGCGTGCCGTTGCGCAGCGTGCCGTTCTCGTCGAAAGCGGCGCCCTCGTAGAGCGCCTGGGCCAGACCCTGGACGACGCCGCCGTGGACCTGGCCATCGACGATCAACGGGTTGATCTGGTTGCCGCAGTCGTCGACGGCGACGTACTGGATGACATCGGTATCGCCCGTCTCGGTGTCCACTTCGACCACGCAGATGTGTGTGCCGAACGGCCATGAGAAGTTCGGCGGGTCGTACGTGACATGTGCTTCCAGGTTGGGCTCGACACCATCGGGAAGGTCGTGGGCCGTGAACGCTGCGAATGCGACGGCGGCCAACGGCGTTGCTCGTTCGGGGCTGCCCTTGACGCTGAACATGCCGCCGACGAAATCGAGGTCCTCGGGCGCAGCTTCCAACTGGTGGGCCGCGATCTTGCGCGCTTTGTCGATCACGCGATCGCACGCCATGTCGATCGCGACGCCACCGACGACCAGCGAACGCGAGCCATACGTGTCGAGGCCAAGTGGGCTGAGTGCAGTGTCGCTGTGCAGCACGTCGACATCTTCGGGAGCGACGCCGAGCTTGTCGGCGACGATCATCGACCACGACGTCTCGTGACCCTGCCCGTGGGGCGACGAGCCGGTGACGACTTGCACCTTGTTGGTCGGCAGGATTCGCACGGTTGCGGCTTCCCAGCCCCCGGCGCTGTAGTTCAGCGACGCGAGGACGCGTGATGGCGCCAGTCCGCACATCTCGAAGTACGACGACACGCCGATGCCGAGCCGCTTCGTGCTTCCGGCGACGTTCTGTGTCTTCTGCTGGGCGCGCAGCGCGTCGTAGCCGACCATGTCCATCGCCTTGTCGGCAGCGGCCTGGTGATCGCCGCTGTCGTAGGTCAGACCGCTGAACGCGGTGTATGGAAACTGCTCCTTCTGGATGAAGTTCCGACGACGGATCTCCATCGGATCGACGCCAACCGCTTTGGCCAGCGCGTCCATCGCCCGTTCGATCGCGTACGTCGCCTCGGGGCGTCCGGCGCCGCGGTACGCGTCGGTTGGGGTCATCGTCGTGAACACCGAGGTGCAGCTGAAGTCGTACGCAGTCGGGATGTCGTAGACGCCCGCGTACAGGAACGCGCCGAGCAGCGGAACTCCGGGCGACACGAGTTGGAGGTAGGCCCCCATGTCGCCGATCAACCGGATGCGAACCGCGGTCAGCTTTCCGCCGGCGTCGGCCGCGAGCTCGATGTTCTGGATCTGACCGCGACCGTGGATCGTGGCGACAGCGTTCTCGGAGCGCTCCTCGTTCCACCGCACCGGCACGGCGTGCTTGCGTGACAGCGCGACGCAGAGCAGTTCTTCCGCGTACACGTTCAGCTTGCCGCCGAAGCCGCCGCCGACGGCGGGAGCGATCACACGCATGTGTTGCTCGGGGATGCCCAACGTGAGCGCGGTCATGACCTTGAGGATGTGCGGGATCTGCGTCGCCGAGTAGAGCGTGACGTCACCGCCGTACGGCTGAGGAACGGAAGCGCATGCGCGCGGCTCCATGAACATCGGCAGCAGCCGCTGCTGGATGTAGCGCTCGGAGACCGTGTAGGCCGCACTGGCGAACGCCTCGTTGACGGCACCCTCGTGGCTCTCGCACACGAGGTTCCACGTGTAGCTGGTGTTCGTGCCGAGCTCGGGGTGGATGACAACGCGATCGGACAACGCGTCCTCGAGATCGATCACAGCGGACATCGCCTCGTACTGCACATCGATCAGGTCGAGCGCGTCGTGCGCGATCCGATCGTCGGTGGCGAGAACGACGGCCACGCCATCACCGGCGAAGTGAGCGGTCTCGATCGCAAGTGGGTAGTGCGCCGGATTCTTCATGTCGGCGGTCACCGGCCACGCGCACGGCATCGGCGATGCCCACAACCCGGCCAGATCGGCGCCGCTGTATGCCGCGACGACTCCCTTCAGTGCCAGTGCCGCGGACACATCGACCGACAGGATCTTGGCGTGTGCGTAGGGGCTGCGAAGCACCGCGAGGTACAGCGCGCCGGGGATCGAGAGGTCGTTGGTGAACTTGCCCTCGCCGGTCAGCAACGCCGGGTCTTCGCGGCGCAGCATGCGGGTGCCGATCACGGCGGCTGGGCGTTCTTCGGTGATGCTCATGAGCGTGCTCCGTTTGCGGTTGCGGCGGCGGCGAGGACTGATTTGACGATGTTGTGGTAGCCGGTGCAGCGGCAGAGGTTGCCTTCGAGGCCGAGGCGGACGTCTTGTTCGGTGGGGTTGGGGTTTTCGTTGAGGAGGCCGATGGAGGCCATGACCATGCCGGGTGTGCAGTAGCCGCATTGGAGTCCGTGGTTTTCCATGAAGGCTTGTTGCATGGGGTGCAGGACGCCGTTGGTGGCGAGGCTTTCGATGGTG
>JBBRPP010000145.1:0-3583 GCA_038227995.1 Acidimicrobiales bacterium | reverse complement strand
GGCGTTGGTGATGAGACAGCTCGAGACGGTCTTCGATCCGGAGATCCCGGTCAACGTCGTCGACCTCGGCCTGATCTACTCCTGCGAAGCAGCGGAGCAACCCGACGGCCGGTACCGCGTGGACATCGAGATGTCGATGACAGCGCCCGGCTGCGGGATGGGCGACGTGCTCAAGATCGACGCCCGCGACCGTGTCGCCGCCCTTCCCGGCGTCGGCGAGGTCGACGTCGTCATCGTCTGGGACCCGCCGTGGGGCATCGACCGCATGTCCGACGCGGCGCGCCTACAACTCGGGATGCTCTGAGCGCCCGATGAACTACCCACCAAGCACACTGGGACCACCAACAGGAGCACACTCATGAAGGTTTGGATCGATCAGGACCTCTGCACCGGCGACGGGCTATGCGAGGAGATCGCACCCGACGTCTTCTTCGGCCAGGACGACGGTCTGTTCTACGTGAAAGAAGATTCAACCAACTTCGGGAGCGAGAAGAAGTTCGATGGCACCACCAACCCGGCCGGCGCCGAAGGCATGGCACGCATCCCCGACGGCGGCCTCGATCGGGTGATCGAAGCAGCCGAGGAATGCCCCGGCGAATGCATCTTCATCGAGATGGACTGACACCATGTCGACGACGCCACAGTCCATCACCTTGACCAACAAGGCTGCGCCGGTTGACGCAGCCACCGGCGACAAGCTTCCCGGCATCCACGACATCATCGCAGTGGCCAGCGGCAAAGGCGGCGTCGGCAAGTCGACCGTGGCAGTCAACCTGGCGATTGCGCTGGCTGGTCGTGGCCTACGCGTCGGTCTCGTCGATGCCGACCTGTACGGGCCCAGCGTGCCCGGCATGCTCGGCCTTCCGTTCGTGGGCGGGCCGCTCGGTACCGACGACGGACGGATGGTCCCCGGTGAACGCCATGGCATCAAGGCGGTCTCCATGGGGTTGCTTCGCAACGACGACAACCCCGCCATCCTACGCGGCCCAATGGTGTCGAAATACCTCCCAATGTTGGTCGGACAGGTCGCCTGGGGCCAGCTCGACTACCTCATCCTCGACCTGCCACCCGGCACTGGTGACACGCAGCTGACGCTGGCACAGAGCCTGCGCCTGTCAGGCGCCGTCATCGTCACCACCCCGCAGGACGTCAGCCTCAAGATCGCCCGGCGGGGCCTGCGGATGTTCGAGACGGTGAACGTCCCGATCTTGGGGATCGTCGAGAACATGAGCACATTCACCTGCCCGCACTGTGCCACCGACACCGATGTGTTCGGCCATGGCGGCGGCGAGCAGATGAGCGCCGAGTTGGGTGTGGCGTTCCTCGGTGCGATCCCGCTCGATGCCGACATCGTGTTGGGTGGCGACGGAGGCAACCCGATCGTGATCGACAAGCCGGAGTCGATGGCGGCGAGCAGCTACCGACGGATCGCCGAGCGGCTGCACACCCAACTGCAGGGCAGCGACCACGCCGAGCTCCCGTCGTTCTCGTGGACCTGGGATTCCGACGCGGGGTCTCCCCAATGGCTCGATGCGCACACACACGCCGGCGGATCACCCACCGTCCCCCTGGGCTTCGCCCGTCACGACCCGCGGACGCTGACGGTGCTCTGGCAAGACGGACGCATCGACCAGCTCGACGTGCGCGACCTGCGCCTCGCGTGCCGGTGCGCCGCTTGCGTCGAGGAACTCAGCGGCCGTGAGTTGCTCGACCCGGCCAGCATCAGCCCCGACGTCAGCCCACGCGTCATCACCACAGTCGGCAACTACGCGTTCACGGTGAAGTGGAGCGACGGCCACAGCACCGGCATCTACACCTTTGAGTACCTGCGGGTGCTTGCCGACCGCATCGGCGCCCGAGCCGTGGAAGATGTCTGACTCGGCCGGCGGAATCAGCGGGGCACCGACGGCCATCGCGATCAAGGCTGAGACCTCGGTCGTCGATCCCGACTCATGCAAGTTCACCGTCGACCGCGTCGTCCATCCGGGCGGGCCGTTCGCATACCGCCACATCGATCCAACCGACGATGCGCCACTGGCCGCCCGACTGTTCGGGCTCGGTCACATCACACACGTGCTCATCGCCGGCCCGACCGTCACAGTCAGCAAATCATCAGCGGCGTCGTGGGAAACCCTCCGACGACCAATCGGGGCTGCGATCCGTGAACATCTGACCGCCGGCTCACCGGTGATCATCGACAGTGTCGCCGGCAGCGCAGCGTCAGGCAGCTCGCAACGCAGCGACCGACAGGTACGCGTCGCGATCGAAGCTCTGCTCACTCGCACCGTCAACCCGTCGATCGCCTCGCACGGCGGCACCATCACGGTCGTCGATCTGACCGACGGCGTCCTGTCGATCGAGATGAGCGGAGGATGCCAGGGCTGCTCGTCGTCCACTGCCACCCTCCGCGACGGCTTCGAGACAATGGCTCGCCTGGTCGCCCCAGAGATCAACGCCATCGTCGACACTACCGACCACGCCAGCGGCACAGCGCCGTTCCATCCGCCAGGGTCGTCGCCGACGACCAGCATCAGTCCTATCGCCATTACCCGCAGTGCCAACCACAGGAGCCACACACCATGAGCACCACCGAGATCACCAGTGCGCCCGCCACTCGTCCAGTGATCAGCCTCACCGACGAAGCAGCCACCAAGGTGGCCGAACTGATCGCCGCTGAAGCGAGCGACGATGAGCTCGGCCTCCGCATCGCCGTACGCGCCGGTGGGTGTTCGGGGTTCTCGTACGAGATGTTCTTCGACCCGGACACCAACCCCGACGATCACCTTGCCGTCTTCGGGACCGTGACGGTCAAGGTCGACTCGGCGAGCAGTCAGCACCTCGACGGTGCCACCCTCACCTACAGCGACGGCATCCAGGGAGCCGGGTTCAGCGTCGAGAACCCCAACGCCACCCGCAGCTGTGGGTGCGGCAAGTCCTTCTCGTGACTGGTGACGAAGGGTCGGTCACCGACACCCTCGGCCGTCCTGTCCGGGACCTCCGCATCTCGGTCACCGATCGCTGCAACTTCCGCTGCACCTACTGCATGCCGAAGGAGGTCTTCCATCGTGACTTCCAGTATCTGGCTCGTTCGGCACTGCTCGACTTCGATGAGATCGAGCGCGTCGCCCGGTCATTCGCCCGCCACGGAGTGACCAAACTGCGTCTCACCGGCGGCGAGCCGTTGCTTCGCAGGGGTCTCGAGGATCTCATCGCCCGTCTCGCGACCATTCCCGGGATCGACGATCTCGCCATGACCACCAATGGCGCCCTCCTAGAACGGAAGGCCCCGGGGTTGGCCGCGGCTGGGCTCAAGCGGGTGACCGTGAGCCTCGACTCGCTCGACGACGCCGTCTTCATGGCGATGAACGACGTCGGCTTCTCGGCGCAGAAGGTGCTCGACGGGATCGCTGCTGCGGCTGAAGCCGGGCTCGGGCCGATCAAGATCAACATGGTCGTCAAGCGCGGCGTCAACGACGCATCAGTAGTCGACATGGCACGGCACTTCAAGGGCACCGGCCACACCCTTCGCTTCATCGAGTACATGGACGTCGGTTCTACGAACGGCTGGCGACTTGATGACGTC
>JBBRPP010000144.1:0-3618 GCA_038227995.1 Acidimicrobiales bacterium | reverse complement strand
GACCGAGTTCCTGCGCTCGTTGCGCCGCCGTGGACTGGCCGGTGTGCGGCTGGTGATCTCAGACGCGCACGAAGGGTTGAAGGCCGCCGCCCGCAAGACGCTGCAAGGAGCGTCGTGGCAGCGGTGCCGCACCCATTTCATGGCCATTGACCGGCCCTGGGGGTCGGGGTCAAGTGGTCAGTCATGGGCGGCCTTTCGTTCGATTCGGTGGAGGTGTTGTTCGAGTGCGGTGGTGACCCGGTCGTGGCGTGCTGTTTCGGTGGTCCATCCGCGGGATTCGGCGTCGTCGCGGAGTACTGCGATGTCGGCGAGTTGTCCGATGAGGACGTCGGCTCGTTCGGGGTCGGGCACGTAGTTGTCGCACTGTTCGCAGATGTTGGCGTAGCCGCACGCGCCGGCGATGGGGTCGCGGGAGCAGAACCCGTGAGCGACGCGAGTCTTGAGCATCTCGTTGTGCAGCCAGTCGATCTTGGCGGGGATCGCGGTGTGGTTGCCGGCGGGGATGACGAACAGCGGTCGGCGTCCTTTGACCTTGGTCATCGCGGTGTCGTAGGCGGTGCGGATGGTCGGTGAGGCGAGCTTGGCGTAACGCAATGTCATCTCGGGTGTGACGTGGCCGAGCAGTGCCATCAGCGCGGGGAGGTTCATGCCGGCGTTGACGAGGCTGGTCCCGAACGTGTGTCGGAGCTGGTGAAGGGTGACGTGTAACGGGCGGCCGGTCGTGTCGGCCAGCGAGGCGTCGGCGACGGCGGCGTCGAGTCCTTGGCTGAGTCGGTGCTTGCCGAGGCGTCGACCGTGTTCGCAGAACACGAAGTCGGCGAGGTGGCCGTCGCGAGGGTGGGGCAACGACCGGTGGGGGCCTCGGTGGTGGGTCCACTCGTCGAACAGTTCGATGGTCTCGGGGTCGAGGGGGACCATCCGTTCGGTTCCGAGTTTGCCGAGCGGGACACGCAGCCAGGTGCCGCGAGATTCGAAGTCGACGATGCAGTTGAGCTCGAGGTCGAGGAGCTCGCCGACGCGCATCCCGGTCGCTCGGAGCAGCCCGATCCCGACCCGGGCGAAGCGGTCGTCGAGTCGGGCAACGGCGGCCATCACGTTGCGGTCGACAGCTGGGGTCAGCGCGCGGGGCAGGGCTTCGGGCAGACGCGGGATGTCGCCGAGGAAGACCAGTCGACGTTGTGGCGCGGTTGGCCAGCCCCACTCGGCGATGTCCTCGAAGAACACGCGTAGATCGACCACGTCATGGTGGAACACCGAAAGCCCGACGGTCTTTCCAGCACCGTTCGCGCCCCGCCATGGCCTGACCTTGGCCCACGCGAGGAACGGTTCGATGTGGCGGCTGCGGTCGAGTTGATCGAGGCGGGTCACCTCCGGATGATGGTCAGCGAGCCAGTCACAAAACACGCGGATCGCCTTGATCCGGCCCGTTCCGGTGACAGGTCGCAGGGTGGTGGTGATGTGCTGCGCGTAGCGGACAACGTCACGACGGATCGCCGGTTGGGTGATGTCGGCGGCGTGTTCGACCGACGACCGTGACGGTGGCCGTGGGTCACGAGGCGGCTGGTCGACGTGGCCTTGCTGGAAGCAGACCTGTCGCAACGCCGCAGACCGCTTCGAGAACCGATCCGCGGTCGTCGCAGCAACGTTGACTGTCGCGGCGTGGGTGACCGCCGCGTCGAAGTCGTCGTCGGTCAACTCGCTCAACGCCTTGTCGAGCCACAAGCACAGCATCGGGGCGGTGTGGCGAAGGACCTGGCGGGTCCAGTTTGCGCTCCACCCCAACCCGTCGGCGACCGCGTTCGCGGCGACAACGTCGGTGGTGTTGGCCAGGGTCCACCACAGCCCGACATCGACACCTGCCGGCTTGGCCAACAACAGTTCCAAGTCCGGTCGGACTCGCCCGTCGATGAACAGCCACGTCACCCACGGCCACGCCTTGAGCCGGTGCAGATCGATCAGCCGAGTCGCGGTCGGCCGAGTCATCCATGCTTCGACGTCGCCATGACGCTCGAGGAACCGGCGCGCCGCGAGCTTGCGTTGGGACCGTTGCGCGCTGTTCACACCCAGCGAGTCAACGAAGCCTTCGTAATCGCCGAGCAGATCGTCGCCCCGGTGATCAGCGATCGCTGCCAGCGCGGTCATCGCTCGGCCCGGCGAACTCGGGCCCACTCCGCGGCGATGGTCTGCGGGGCGAGATGAACGTACGCGGCGGTGGTCTCCACGTGGGCGTGGCCCATCAGTTCGCGCAGGACCAACAAGTCGATGCCCGCCGAAGCGAGATCGGTTCCGAACGTGTGCCGCAAACGATGCGGTCGAACCCGCACCGCGCCGGTTCGGGCCCGATGGACACGGAAGATCTTGCGCAGCCCCGCCTCAGTCATCGCCTGCCCCGTCGTCGGGCCACGAAGCACCACGAAGCACTCCGCTGTCGACAGTCCCTTCGGGCGTTCCCTCTCGAGATAGGCGCGCACCTCCCCGAAGAACGCCCGGTCGATCGGCACGATCCGTTGCTTGGAACCCTTGCCGGTCACCTTGACCTGGCGCATGCCGATGTCCACATCAGCCAGTCGCAGCGTGCGCACCTCGCTCGCCCGTAACCCGCCGAGCAACATCGCCAACGTGATCGCCCGGTCCCGGTGGGTGTTCAAGTCAGCGAGGAACACCTCGACGTCATCGGTCTCGAGACTCTCCGGCAACGGCCGGTCCTGGCGCACCAGTCGAGCAGGCGCTGCCGGCCGGCGCGCCCCGACGTGACCCAACAGACCGCGACGGCGAGCCCGCAGCCCAGTCGAACGTCTCGGCGCTGGGACCGGGTTGACGTCGACCTCGCCGCGCATCACCGCGAACTCGAACAAGCCACGCGCCGCAGCGACCCGCCGGTTCATCGTCGCTGGCGCCGAGCCTCGTCCATCTCCGAGGCGGACCACCCTGCTGCGCCCGGCAGCCTTGCGAGGTCGGGCTTGCCACTCCAGCCAGTCGAACACGTCCGACGGGACCACATCTCTCCAGCCGACACCAACGTCGTCCAGGAACCGGCCCAGACACACCAGGTCATACGCATACCCGCGCACAGTCGCCGGGGAGAACTCCCGAGCCTCCAAGTGAGCCAACCAACCATTCCCGATCTCGACCAGACCAGCGTCCCCAGCCAACCGGTGAACCCCGTCAACACGGGTCACACAGAGCCCCATTGCAGCCTCCTCGAACACGCAGTCTCCACCCACCGCACCACCACAAAGTGGAACCCTCCCGGCAATGACCCGACCCCCTGCTGGAAGGCCGGTTAACGGAGAACCTCCTCTCCGCGGCGCAGCATCGGCATCGGCAGGTGATCGCCGCGTTGATCCGCACCGTGTTCGCCCAACCCGACGCCGACGCAGCACGCACCCAACTCCGCGCCGTCGTCGACCAGTTGACTCCCTACGCGCCGGCGGTCGCTGAACGGTTACAGGCGATGGAGGACGACCTGCTCGCCTACACCGGGTTCCCGCCGGCGCATTGGTCGAAGATCTGGTCGAACAACCCGATCGAGCGGCTCAACCGTGAGTTGAAGCGGCGCACCGACGTGGTCGGGATCTTCCCCGACAAAGCCTCCGTGATCCGCCTCGTCGGCGCCCT
>JBBRPP010000143.1:0-3627 GCA_038227995.1 Acidimicrobiales bacterium | reverse complement strand
GCCAGCGCCTGGCAACACTACGGCGGGAAAACCCCCACCAACCGCACCCCAACCCAACCCGACTGACCGCCACTCACCCCACCCACAACTGGGGCCAAAACAGAAGGCCAAGCTGGGGCCAAAACAGGTTGACAAACCCAGGTCGCGGAGGTCACCCAGAAATATGGGTAAAACCGCGCCGTGCTGGGTAGAGGCGCTTCATGGAAATCAGGCTCTTCGGATCTGAGGGTGGGGTGGCTGTCGGGTAGCTGATCCCGGGCGCGGTACAGGGGCTCTGCGAGTCTGACGGTGTCTAACGTCGTCGAGTCGCGGGAGCCCCTGTGGAATCTGATCCTACGCGCATGTGCGCGCTGCTTGTCGGGCTGCCCGATGTCACCGTGATCGGGGTCGGCGACTGGCCGCACTGGCTGCGCATCGAGATCGCCAGCGTGGCCGCGCGACCGTTGTGCGGGTGTGGCGCGCTCGCTCATCGGCACGGCGTTCGCAAGGTGGCGTTGGTGGATCTGCCTTGCTTCGGGCGGGCGACGAGGCTGGCCGAGGCAGAAGCTGCTTACAGTCCGCGCACCCGAACGTCTTGAAGACTCGTGCCCCTGTGCCAGCGGTCAGCCATTTTCGCGTTGCCACGCGCTTTCCTTCAGCGGAAGCCAACGACAACCGACCGTCGGGCCGCCGACGCGCACCCCTTCGGTGCAGAGGTCATCAAGATCGAACCCCCGCCGTCAGGCGACTACATCGTGTTGGTCGTCGGTTGTGTCTGTCTGCACGGGTGATATTGGCGAGGGGCGGCCGCCCGAGGGGACCCCCTCACGCAAGTCACCCGAAGTGACCGCAAAGTGATCGATGTCGAGCGTCGGCAGAGGGATGGTTGACGGGACGGGCCGCGATGTTGGTGTGGCTCGGAGGAAGTCAGCTGTCGAAGCAGGCTGTCAGAAACTGGATGATGGGCGCTGTCATCACGGTGTCGCCGGGTGCTCCGATCAGCCGGCTGACGTCTGCGTGGCTCAACGTTCGGGCATCGATCCTGGTGACAGGGATGTTGGACTGTTCTGCAGTGTCGAGGAAGGCAGTCTCGATGGCCTGACGTTGCGGGGTGCCCCGTACGACGCCGATGATCGGTGGGATGCCGCTGTCGGGTTGGATGAGCCGGGTCGCGGACGTAGTGGTGAGGTAGTCGGGATTGTTGCCGAGCGCTGCGACCCATTGCTGCTTCTCGCCGTCGGGGTCGCCGCTCGCCGCTGCAGGCTTGTCGAAGCCTTCCGTGTCGAGTGGTCCGGCACAAGTGATGACGTCAAGGTGGAGACCGACCTTGTCGAGGTAGGTGGGGTTGGTGATCACATTTGAGACGATGTCGGCGCCGGCTGAATGCCCGAAGAGCGCGATCCGGGTTGGATCGCCGCCGTAGTCGCCGATGTTCGAGTGGACCCAGGCGACCGATGCTGCAACGTCGTCGTAGTGGTCGGGAAAGATCGCTGAGCCGGGCGTGCCGGGAACGGTAAGCCGGTAGTTCACGCTGACGAGGATCCATCCGTGGGCGTTGAAGAGTGAGACTTTGTCATCGATTTGATTCGCCTTGTCGCCGATGGCGTATCCGCCGCCATGGACCCAGATGACGACCGGCGCGTCGCACGCGTTGGCGGGGGCATGGATATCGAGACTGATGAGGTTGGGATCGATTCCGCCGATCTGCCGATAGGCGACAGTGGTTGGAAGGCCTGCCAGACCCTGCCGGCAACCAGGCGCGGTCGTCGACGCGACCGATGTCGACTCGACCGAAGTCGACGCGATCGAAGTCGAAGGTAGCGATATCGACGCGGCAGAGTTCGGTGCCTCTGGTGTCGAGCCCGCCGTCGTCACTGCCGAGATCGCCGACGAACCTTCGCTCGAACACCCGCCCAAGGTCGCCAGACCAAGTCCGAACACGAGAACACGCAAGGAAGCCTTCATGCGCAGATTCTTCTCCCCATAGATGAGCAAAATGTGAAGTGAACCGGCCGGAGTTCTGCATCAGGTCCTCTGCAATCCTGGAGCATCAGACAGGGCACCCCCAGGCCTCAGACGGTCTCGATGGTGAGGCGTGCCCGTTTGGCGTCGGCGATCCTGCGGATGTGGGTCGGGTTCGACGTCACCACGGCATCGTGCCGGCGGATGGCTCCTTCGACGATCGTGACGTCGACGATGTCATCGTGATCGGCGCGCGCAGCGAGCGCTCCGACGGCCTTGGCTTGTTCCTCGGTGAGCGATTCGGTGGTGCACAGGGCGAGGAAGCGGGCCAGGCTCGCCTGGCGGGATCCGCCGCGCCACGCTTCGGCGAGGACCGGGTTCGGAACGGTGGGGGAAACGTCGAGCGCGAGGAAGCCGGCGTGCAACGCCCACATCCGTCGGTCGTTACGGTCGGCGGCGATCAGCGCGCCAGTGTCGTAAGTGACCCCATCCACTCAGGCGCTCTTACGTGCCGGCTGACGGCGCAGCATCGCCCTTGCTCGGGCGAGCCCATCGACGAGCTCATCGGGCGTCAGGGCACCGTGCTGGCGTTCCCACTCGGCGACACCCTTGCGGCCGGCATCGATCCGCAAACGGTGCGCTGCGGTCTCGGCGATCCACGCGCTGACGGTGATGCCTTCCGCGGTGGCGGCCTGGTCGATGGCGTCGGCGAGGTCGGCGGGAAGTGAGATCGATCGCTTCTCACGTTGGCCCACGAGGAAATGGTAGGACAGGCGGTAGGACAGCGCAACACAGAATCCTGCACGATTCCTGCACAGGACTCGGCCGCACGTGCCGGACTTGGGCGGATCAGACGGACACGGACGGACAACGGCCGTGGACGTGAGCAGGTCAGACGGACTCTGCCGGACCAGCCGGATGGGGGAGTGAAGTCTTAAACCCCCTTGTACGAACGTACGTACGGGTTCGAACCTCGTTCCGGGCACCACAAACAGGCAGGTCAGAGGGGGTAGTTGGCGCGGCCACGCTGCTCGAGTGTCTTCAAAGCCGCACGATTCCTGCACGGAACGTTCTTCGATAGCGGATTTCGGACATGTTCCGGGACGCGTGCCGGTGATCGAGTCGGTTTTCGCTTCGGCTCGATGCGTCGGCGCCACCAAGACGATCGTGCGCAGGCCAACCGGAGCCTCGGGACGTGACCTACCGCAACACCGACGGCGAAGCGCTGCGAACGGAGGGCGCCGTGTCGGTGGTCGGCCGCAAACCCTGGACTGAGGAACGGTTCGCTAGCCCTTTCCTCCGCATGCAGGACAGACCTTCTTTCCGCCGCAACCGGAGCACGTGACAGGGTTTGTAAGCCGTCCCGTTTTCAACACACCTGCTCCATTGCACGCCGTGCAATTTCTTCCTCCGTTGCATGTTTTGCACGCCACTGGCGCCCCCTTTGTTTGACTCCTCGGCGCCGCACTCGAGACGCAAAGGAGCACCGTAGTACTCCTGCCAGTGTCCGGCGCCACCTCATCAGCCGACGTCGAATGAGACCAGAGGACGGCCAGTTCCAACGGTCGGTGCACGGTCCCGGTTTGACTGATCCGTGAGGGTCAGGATGGCCGGTGCTGTTGACCACCACCGACCGTTGGAGATACCAGGATGCCAGGCTTGCCGTTGTCGTTGTGCGAGCGCGAG
>JBBRPP010000142.1:0-3962 GCA_038227995.1 Acidimicrobiales bacterium | reverse complement strand
CGACAACATCGAACAAGCCGCCGCCGACCATGCCGCCACGATCATCAATGGACAACGCCGACGCCACCTCAACTACCAAAGCCCCACCATGCTCTACACTGCCGCTACAGCAACCGTGCACTGATCACTGGAACTGGCCCTCCCGTCCGCCGTGACCCGCGCAGCCGCCGGCGTCGAGATCATCGCACTGCTCGCGTCGGTCAGCGCCATCTGGGTGCAGCGAGTCGACCACACCGTCGTCGAGGAGACGATGTTCGTCCGGTATGCGCCGGCGGTCTTCATTGCCGCGAGCGTGATCCTGATGGTCGGCCCCATCCGCCTTCTGCTCGGCCGACCCGCCGTGAGCGCCGGCTTCGCCGCGCACATCGCACTTCGCGTCGTGCTGCTCACCGCGATCGTCACCGCCACGTTCGCGACGGCTCCGAACTGGGCAGCGATGGTGATGTGGCCCTTCGGCGTCGCGCTCGGCGGAGATGCCGCGACCACGTCGTGGTCGATCGGCTGGGATCCGACGCCATTGCGTTCGTACATCCAGTACCTTCGCTCGCCCGTGCACCTCGGCATCATCGGCGGCCTGTTCGGTGTGATCGTGTACCGCGGTCTCGGCGCGGCCTATCACAAAGCACTGCCGATCTATGTCACGTTCCAGGTCTGGGTGTTGCTCGGGGTCCTGACAGCGTCATGGCTGGGTTCGCTCAAACGCACGGAGAAGCGTGAGCAATCCGCCGCTGCACTGACTGCCGCCAACGAAGAGCATCGTCGTGCCGCGCACTGGTTGCACGACGACATCTGCGCCGAGTTGAGACTCGTCGTACTCAAGGTGCAGAGCCGTTCGATCGAACTCGATCAGGTCGGCGAATTGCTCGACAATCTGGATCATCAACTTCGCCTGCGCCAACTCGACGAGCTGCTCGAGTCCGGTTCGGTCCGTCTCGCCGAGGTCCTGCAGCCTTACGTGCGCAGGGCCCAGGCGCACGGTGCCGTGATCCATCAGGTGCCATCGTTCGACGAAGCGTCGTTGATCGTCGGCTCCGATGTCGGCCGCGTGTTCGGACGCGCTGCGGCGGTGCTGACCTCGAACGCGTTGAACGGGGGCGCCGAGACGATCGGGTTCGCTGTCGCCTTCGGCCCGACGACCGTCACGATCACGGTCACCGACGACGCCGGTGGATTCGCGTCGGACCACCGGCCGGCCGGCCGCGGCTTGTGGATGCTCGAGCACGACCCGGTCGTGCAGTCACTCACCGTCGAGCCGACGCTCGATGGGTCACGCGTCAGCGTGACGATCACCCGTACAGATGGGAACCTCCATGGCTCAGCTCTTACTCGTTGACGACGCGAGCGCTCTCGCCGAGTTGTTCGCGCAGGCGATCACGCAACGCCTCGGCCACGCCGTCGCCGTCGCGGTCTCATTGCGCGACGTCGAAGAACGGCTGGCGGAACTGATGCAGCTCGATCTGGCGATCGTGGACCTGTCGTTCCCCCAAGAGCGCGGCTCCGGCCTCGATGCGCTCGCCGAGATCCACGCCGCGCGACCGGACGCCAAGTTGGCGATCATCACCCAGGGCGATGAGTGGGTCGCTCAACTGTTGCGTGACGCGTGGGAGTTGCTGCCGATCACCACCGTCATCTCCAAGAGCGCGCCGCTGAACTATCAGCTCGAAGCCATCGCGTCCGTCGTCGACACCGGCGAAGCACCGGTCGACCCTGCGATTCAGCCGCTCCTGCCGGCCCACCGATCGCAGTTCCGCACGCGCGAGCGGTTCTCCGCGCTCGTCCAACACGCCGGCCACGCCAAGCTCTGGAACGCTCTGCTCGCCAGCGAGTCGTCACCCACCTACAAACAGATTGCCGACTACTCCGGGCTCAAGCTCAACACCGTCAAGAACTACCGCGCGCAACTCCTGCCGGAGCTGGCTCTGCATGGGCTGGCCGACCCAACCCTGCGTCAGATGGGAGAGTTCGCCAGGCGGTGCCGCGCGTTCCTCGAACCCGTGCTGGTCGAACGCCTCGAGAAGTGAGGATCGGGTCCGTGAGGTTCAACCGCCGTCGAGTTCTCACTGGCCTGCTCGCCCTGCTGTTCGGCTTCGGCGCATCGATCATCGCGTTCCGTGCAAGCGATTGGGCGACGTCGCACAAGGCGAGCGGAACGCTGCTCGGGACGCTGGATTTCGCGGCGTACTGTCAGCTGACCCACGGCCCCCAGGCGCGGGCCGTACACGATCGAATCGATGCCTTCGGATGGGAGTGCTCGTTCTTCGTGCAACGCCGATACAACCTGCGCGAGATCAACGCCGACCAAGCGTGCGCGGCGCTCTACCACGGCGGCGCGTACGCAGAGACCTACGACAGCCACTCGCCGTACAGCTGGCAGTGCTTCGAGGGCCCCCGCCACTGAGATGTGGCTCCGGCGCGGCTCAGGGTGCTGGGGCCTGGTCCGCGTAGGTACTCAGCAGGGTGTTGATGATGGCGGACGTCTGCGACAGCGCGGTGGCCGGGTCGAGACCGTCGGCGATGATCTTGGTCGTCATGTCCTGCATCGAGTCGTCGATCTGCCGACCGGGTCCGAATGCCGTTCCCGCAGCTGCATCGTTGCCGGACGAGGCCGACAGCTGATCGAAGGCGACCCGCAACTGCGGGAACTGTGCGTACGCGCTGACGATCGCCGGATCGTCGGCAACCGACTGACTGGGCGGGACATAGCCCGTCGCCGCATCGAACGCGGCCATCTTGTCGGAGGCGCTCAACCATGCGACGACCGTTGCGGCAGCCGCAGCCCGGTTCGACGAGCCGTGGTCGAGCAGGAACATCGCATTGCCACCGACCGTGCCAGCAACTCCAGGGCCAGGCATCGGGCCGACACCCAACTCGACACCGGGGAGGAAACTGCCCGCCTGCATCGCTTGCAAGATGTCACCGATCGATGCCGATGTGTGAAACGAGAACACGCCACCCTCTTTCGGATCGACGATCTTGACGAGATCCTCCTGCGCCGACGGATCACCGCCGATCCACACGCCGCCACCGGTCTTGACGACGTCGACCAGCCACTGCATCGCCGCCACGTTCGCCGGCGTGTGGAGGCGCACCGTCATGTCATCGCCGTCGTGGCCGTTTGCAGGCGATGCGATCAGGGTCTCGCTCTGCGCGTTGCCCTCGTTGATGAGGAATCCCCCATCGTCATCGAACGCGACGAAGCCGTACGGGCTCACGCCCGAATCGACCACCTGCTTCGATGCCGCGCGCAACTCGTCGAGCGTCTTCGGCGGGTGTGCCGGGTCGAGCCCGGCCCGGCGCACTTCGGCCGCGTCGAACATCAACACCGGAGTGGAGACGCCGTACGGCGTTGCTTCGAGTTGACCCGCGAGCGAGTACGTCGCCTTCACGACCGGCAACAGATCGGTCACCGGAATGTCGGGGCACTCTCCGGGAGCGATCACCAACCCGCTCTCGACGAGAAACTTGAGCGCGGCCGGCTCGGTGATGACGATGTCGGGCAACTGCTCCACGGGAAGCGATTGCAGTTTCGCGGTGAGGTCGGAGCCGTCGACCTTGGTCTGGACGATCTCGATGTCGGGATGCGCCGCATTGAACTCGTCGACCAGGCTCTGGAACTCGAGCACCGCGGAGTGTCCGCCGAAGACCTCCCAGATCGAGATCGTCTGCTTGCCGGTTGAGGAACCGATGCATCGCGGCGAGCCGCTCACCGGCGATGTGGTCGCCGGGGATGTCGTCGCCGGGGCCGGGGTCGACGCGGTTGCGGTCGGCGCGACGGAGGTCGACGACTCGGGAGGTGACGACGACTGCTTCGCGGGCGTCGATGACGGCCAGTTCCAACGGTCGGTGCACGGTCCCGGTTTGACTGATCCGTGAGGGTCAGGATGGCCGGTGCTGTTGACCACCACCGACCGTTGGAGATACCAGGATGCCAGGCTTGCCGTTGTCGTTGTGCGAGCGCGAGG
>JBBRPP010000141.1:0-3987 GCA_038227995.1 Acidimicrobiales bacterium | reverse complement strand
TTCGAGGCGAACCCGTCACGATTCGCTGGCCGTCCCCGACCACCCCACATCCCGACCGTGGCCTGGATCAACAACCCCGACCACGCACTCATACAGAACAAATAATCATTCACAGTCTCAAAACGCTTGACATCTTCCGGTCGGTGCCGGTCTCGACCCGTGTGCAGCACTGCAGACCAGACTCGAGCTGGCTGCCGGCGCCCGCACCCAGGTGGTCGTTCTGCTCGGTGAGGCGGACGGCTCTGATGCTGCCGTTGCAATGATCGAGCGGTGGCGGGCAGCGGATCATCACTCCACGCTGCACGCCGTGAAGACCTACTGGGACGACACCCTCGGCGAGGTCCAGGTACGCACACCTGACCGTTCGATGGACATCATGCTCAACACCTGGCTGCTCTACCAGACGGTCTCGTGCCGACTGTGGGCCAGAGCGGCGTTCTATCAAGCGGGAGGTGCGTACGGATTCCGCGACCAGCTCCAAGATGTCGTTGCGCTGATCACCTCACGACGCGACCTGGCACGGGAGCACATGCTGCGCGCCGCCGCTCACCAGTTTCCCGAGGGAGATGTCCAGCATTGGTGGCACCCGCCGTCTGGTCGCGGTGTCCGTACTCGGATCTCGGATGACCGGCTGTGGTTGCCCTATGCAGTCAGCCGCTACCTGGCCGTGACCAACGACATGGCGATACTCGACGAGCCAGTCACGTTCATCGACGGCCCAGCTCTGCACGACGGCCAGGATGATGCCTACTTCCAGCCGGACCGCACCGACTACTCGGCCTCACTGTTCGAGCACTGTGCCCGAGCCATCGACGTCAGCCTCACGATGGGGCGCCACGGGCTGCCGCTCATCGGGTCCGGCGACTGGAACGACGGCATGAACCGGGTCGGCCATGACGGCACCGGGGAGAGCGTGTGGCTGGGTTGGTTCCTGCACACGATCCTGGGTGACTTCGCCCCCATCGCAGATGTGCGCGGCGACGGTCAACGGGCGCAGCGTTGGCTCGGCATGATGCAGCCGCTTCGCGAGGCACTCGAAAGCGACGGCTGGGACGGTGACTGGTATCGAAGGGCCTACTTCGACGACGGCACTCCCCTCGGTTCGGCGGGGAACCCCGAATGCCGCATCGATTCGATCGTGCAGTCGTGGAGCGTGCTCTCCGGCGCCGCCGACCCGGAACACACCCGGCGTGCCATGGCCGCTGTCGAGGAATATCTCGTCCGCCCGGGTGATGGGCTCGTGCTCTTGTTCGCACCCCCGTTCGCGCAGTGGAATGTGGACCCGGGCTACATCAAGGGCTACCTGCCCGGCGTCCGCGAGAACGGTGGGCAGTACACCCATGGAGCGATCTGGTCGGTCCTCGCCTTCGCTGCCCTGGGAGACGGCGACAAGGCGGGCGAATTGTTCTCCCTCCTCAACCCGGTCAACCACGCCAGCACACGGGCAGGAGTGCACCGCTACAAGGTGGAGCCCTACGTCATGTCGGCCGACGTGTATGCCGAGCCGTCGCACATGGGGCGTGGGGGTTGGACGTGGTACACGGGTTCTGCCGGCTGGATGTATCAGGCGGGCATCGAGTCGATATTGGGCCTCAGGGTGCGAGGCACGAACCTCGTGCTGGATCCGTGTGTTCCTCGCTCCTGGCCGGGCTACGAGGTCACCTTCCGGTACCACTCGGCTCGTTACCAGATCACGGTCTCGAACCCGCAGGGTGTGAGTCGCGGAATAGCCCGCACCGAACTGGACGGCCAGCTACTCCAGGGCAACCCAGCGATCGTTCCGCTGGTCGATGACAGTGCGACACATCGAGTGTCGATAGTGCTCGGGTGACCGACACAGACGACCGACGACCACTCACCCCTTGGCAGCGGCCGCAGCGCGCGACATCCCTGCCTTCGTGGTCGTCATCGTCTTCTGGACGGACTTCTTGGCTGTGCGGGCCGTTGTCGTACGGACCATCTTGGCTGCCGTGGTCGCATCCGCCCCCGCTTCGTCGCGACCACTGCCCGACCAGCGGTCTCACTCGAATTGTCACCGACTCTATCGACCACGGTGTTTTGCTGGTGCAGCTGTCGGGTACAGCTACGCCTGACGGCGGCCTCGCCGTCGGCTTGTTTCGTCAGTGGGACGGACATGTACCTATAGGGAGAATGCAATGTCTTCAGACGAGTCAGTGACTCAGGATCTCATCAAGACGCTGGAGAATGGCCATGAGGGTTTCCAGCGTGCCGCCGAACGGCTGGCGAATTCGAACGAACCGGCGCTGTCGGCAGAGTTCACCAAGTACAGCGCACAGCGGGCGCAGTTCGCCGCCGAGCTCATCAATCTCGCTGCCAACTACGGCGATCACGTCGAGCAGCGCAGCACCGTACCCGGTGCTCTTCATCGCGGTTGGATGGCAGTCAAGGACATGCTCACAGGGTCCGATGCGGACGCCGTGCTCGATGCAGCTGCCACCGGCGAAGACCACGCAGTCGAGGAGTACGAGACCGCTCTGAACGACGACATCTCCGAGGGTCTGCGGTCAGTGCTCACTCGCCAGTATGCCGAGGTGAAGCTCGCCAGAAACTTCGTCAAGAACGCCCGCGATAGGGCGCAAGGCGCCCGCCGCTGAACAACCAGAGTTGCTCGGTGAATCCAACGCCTTCTTGTAACTACCCCGGCTCGCGCCGGGGTAGTTGCGCAGTGGTTGTCGGAACGAATGGCCGTGCTGTCCTCAGGTAACCGTGCCACACACCAGGGGAAGTCCCATCGTGGTGCCGGCAGCGGCCAGGGCCGTCTTCCACGCCCACCGAGCGCGATCAGTGACCGCGAAGCCCACTACCCCGCCGAGGGCGAGCCCGGTCGCCATGGCCAGCGCGACGCCTGCGATGCCGACGATCGAACCAATGATGCCGGACGACTGAAACGCGCCGTCATTGGCGTCTTTGGTCGATGGGCAGTGGCGACATGGTCATAACTTCTCACGAGACAGCCGCCCGGGCGGCGGCCGGACCACGTGGCCCACCCCATCCGCGTCCGTTTCGAACCTGATTGTCAAGTCGCTCCTGACGACTCTTGATCTCGTCGTGTTTGGAGTTGTCTCGTTCGGGGAATCGAATCCGACATCAATCGGATGCTGCATGAGCAGTCATCCATACAAAGGAGGCAGACATGCTCGGATTCATTCTCTTCTTGATCGTTGTTGGACTCATCGGAGGCTTCATTGCCCGTGCCGTGGTTCCAGGCAAAGACGCGATGTCGATAGGTGCCACGTTGCTGCTCGGCATCGTGGGGTCGTTCGTCGGTGGGTTCCTTGGATACCTGCTGTTCCGCAACGACGCCAACGACGGCGCCTTCCAGGCGTCCGGCATCGTCGGTTCGATCCTCGGATCGATCGTTGCACTGCTCATCTATCGCGCGGCCACCCACCGCAACGTGATTGGCAACTGACTCACCGACCGCGCGCAGGTGAGAATTAAGGACTCGCTGCGCTCACGGTTTCAGTAGCCCGCCCCGCCCCGTCGCCCACCCCCGCAGGCTGACGGGGCGGTTGCGCGTCCGTCAGCGTTACCGTCGAGATGCACATGTAGCTGCAGTGACTGATCATCTGCGTGAGCGTGAATTAAAGCTGAAGTACCACGGCAAGCCGTACTGCACGGTGGTGTTCGAGCTCCGCCACTCGGAAGCCGGCAGCGCCGATCAACCGGACCGCCGGCTCGGCACCGACATCGTGGGACATTTTCACCGAGGTCGGGCTGCCGCGAGGTCGCGTCCCACCGAACCCCAATGAGGTTCGGTCCGTCCTGGATGTCTCGCGACATCACAATCGCGCCCCCGGGAGGATTCGAACCTCCGACCTGCGATTTAGCCTCGATCCACCGATCGGCTCCGTGGGTGCCGGTCGTCGCTGACTCGGTGGTGGTCGTTGTGTGGGCACGGTCGTGGCCGATGTTCTGGGCGCGTTGAAGCAGCAGTCGTGTTGGTGTGGTGTTGTCAGCGCTCGG
>JBBRPP010000140.1:0-4008 GCA_038227995.1 Acidimicrobiales bacterium | reverse complement strand
TGTGCCCTATACGGAATGTTGTCCACTTATTGGCGGGAAATCGGTGGGGGAATTGTCCTCCTCCGGTACTGAAGATACCCACGCTGTTCGAGCGTGAGTCGGATGGCCGAACGGGCCACCTCGCGTTCTGACGTTACCGCCCCTTCCTCTCCAACGCAAGTACCCAACGCGGATCGCATCTCCTTGACGGCCGTCCGGAATGCCGTTCGTTCCTCCACCGTGATCGGCGTTCGACTCTGCCACGCTTGGTCCGGACTTGGGCCATTCTCGCCGTCGGGGCGAGCCCGTGCGTTGGCTTCCAGGCGTGCCCTCGCAACGTCATCACAGGTCCAGTAACCGGGGTGCCCCGCTCGTGCGGCACTCGCATCCGTTCGACCTTTCAGTGAACCGATGCCTGCTTCAACCGCACCGTTGTACGCGGGCCAGTACGGCGGCGAGAGCAAACTCTCCACGTCATGCGTTTCCAACAACTGCCGAACAACTCCTCCCGTGAACGGCGAACCGTTGTCACACTTGAGTACCAACGGTGGGCCGTGCTCGGCGAACAGCGTTGCCAGAGCGTCACGGGCTACTTCGCCCGTCGCTTCTTCCACCGGTTGCCACAACAACTGCTGGCCGGTGCACACGTCGCGAACGGCGATCAGGTAGGGGTAACGACCCTCGATGCCCGGCACCGGGCCACTGAAGTCGATGGCCCACACGCGGCCGGGGACGTTCCAGTGCAGTACACGCAAGGGGACGCGATTTCGCTTCCGCCACACGCGGCGGTAGCGACGCAGCAGGTCGGCCAACTCGGAACGACTCATCGCGGGGAAGCATTCCCGCAGGGTCGCGACGCCGACGTGAGGACCGTGTTCGTCCACGAACCGGATTACTTCGTTGCGGGCTTGACGAGACGAACGCAGAACCGGGCGACCAATAAGGCTCACTCGTGCCGGACAGGTGATTCGATTGAGCCGCCAGCGACGGAGTGTCCGGTCCGTGATGGGGAAGATGTCGGCGACTTGACGCCACGACCAGCCACGGGTGACGAGGTCAGACCCCACATCGGCGACACGCCCGCGTGTGATTTGCTCGGCCCGGCGGCGTTCACGCTGATGAGCGGAGCCGCGACGACGAGATCGTTGCCCGGTGCCGCGATGCGGCCCGCGATGGCACGGCGACCTGGTTTGCTCGCCGACAACTACCCCCGGTGGGTTCGGGGGATCGTCCGGGATCGCCAACGCCTCTTCAGACCCTGGAGGGGAGGACGATGGCAACTCGGTCGTCACGGCTTCGAGGCTGTCCCCGGTCGCGGGCGGGATTGCTTCGACTTCCGTGTCCGCCCCGACCGGGGTGAGGATTTTTTTGTCGTCGTGGTCCCGAGTCGGGGTAAGGCGGTGGCCAGTTCCACCCGGATGTGCGTGACCGCCAGTTCCGCTTCCAGTTCCGCGACCCGTTCCTTCAAGCGGGCAATCTCCAGGTCGGCTTCCGAGATGACCTTGGTCGGTCGGCCTGCGGGTTTCAACTCCAGTGACTCGATGCCCGCCTGGATTGCGGTCGTGCGGAGTTTCTCAAACCGTTGCTCACAGACGTCGAGTTGATCGCACGCATCTTGAACCCGACACTCCCCTGCGATGGTTTCCAGGATCACTCGCATTCGCCGACACGCCAGTTCGGAGCCTGGCAGTTGCTCGGCCAACTTCGGTCCTACCGGCTTTCGTCCACGCATCGAACACCCCTCCCAGAAGCCACCGGGCCGGGAATCTCCCGGCCCGGTGGTGGTTCACTTACCCCTTACCTCCTTCGACCGGAGGCTCCGTGCCTGAGGTGGCATCGGCTCGAAGTTGATCCGCCCGCCGCATGGCCCGCACGACGGGCTTGCGTTTTCGCTTGCCCACCTTTGCGGGCGAAGGCGGTGGCACGCCAGCCGTTCGTTGTGTCAGCCGCACAAGCGACTGATACCGCGTTAACTCTCGGCGGAGCCGGTCGGCTTCCTTCCGGGCACTCGCCAGTTCTGTCTCCGCGTTGGCACGTCGCCCACGCGGTTGCGGCTCGCACGCCAGGAGCAAGCCGGTCATTGCCCGCGTCTCCAGTTGGTAGTAACGGGGCAGCGACACGCCGAGTGCATCGGCGGCTTGCTGGGGCGTCCGCGAACCGGCCATCACGTCCAAGATCGCGATCGCCATCCGCTTGGCGTCCTTGCTCGTCGGTGGTTCCTTTTGAGGCGTCGCGGTCACGACCCACCTCCTTCCGGCGGCGTGGTCGTGTTCGACCGGTGGTCGAACCCCTCGTCGAGATTCGACTCGCCCGGTGCCGGTGGGTCCTCAAACCCGTCGCCGGTGGTCGAGACGATCCCGTTCGGGCAGACGGGCTCGGGCAACGTGGGCGTCGTCTCGGCCGCCGGTCGGGGCGGCAGCAGGTCGATCTCCTGGCGTCCGTCGCCGCTGGTGAGGATCATTCGCTCGCCCTCGGCGTGCACGCTGAAGGGCTGGCCACCGGCCTGGCCCGTGAGGTAGAAAGGCGACTTCGGCACGCCCTGCCGGGCCAACTCCAGGGCGTTGGCCGCCACCCTCGCGGCCAGCGTCCGCTTGACGTCCTCGGCGGCCCCGAAGAAGCGATCGGCGGGGGTGGCCCCGTCGATCCCCTGGTGGGTGCGTTGGAAGTTGTAGTGGTCGATGAACAGGCCGATCCGCTGGCGGGCGTCACCCAGGTCCGTGAACACGGCGGTTTCGACACACTCCCGCCACAGCGTTCCCCAGAACCGCTCGATCTTGCCGAGCGTCTGGGGTCGGTGCGGCTTCGCCACGATCTGCTGAATGCCCCGCTTCTCGCACTCGCGGGTGAAGGCACTCTTCCCACGCCAGGTGACGTACTGCGTGCCGTTGTCGGTGAGCACTTCCTCCGGAGTGCCGAACCCAGCGATGGCGGCCCGCAGGACTTCGAGCACCAGGGCGGTGGACTGGCTGGCGTGGAGCCCATAGCCGACGATGAACCGGCTGTGGTCGTCCATGAAGGCGACGAGGTAAACCCGCCGGTTCTGCCTCTTGAGGATAAAGGTGAACAGGTCGGTCTGCCAGAGTTGGTTGGGCTTGGCCCGCTCGAAGGACGTGACCTTGGGCTCGTGGTTGCGGGTGGCGGCTTCCTCGCCCTCGTACCCGGCGTCGTGAAGCACCCGCGAGACGGCGGCGGGACTGGCGGGGAGTGCCGGTCCCCGCAGGAGCATGTCGCTGATGCGTTGGCACCCCCAGTCCGGGTGGGCCTCCTTGAGCATGAGGATGGTACGCCGCGTGACCTCGGGGAGTCTCGACCCGGCGGGTCCGCCCTTGGGCTTGTCCATGAGCCCCGCCGGTCCCTCGGCGTCGAACTTCTTCTTCCAGGCGTAGAGGGTGTGCTTGGACACGCGGACGAGCGGGGCGAAATCTCCGGCGGGCAGTCCGCTGCGTCGCCAGGAGTCGAGGACGAGGAGTCGTTGCTCCGGCGAGAAGGTTGCCTCGGTGGCGGCGGGGAGCTTCAGGGCCGTCCGCGTGCGTGGCACCCCGCGACCGGAGAGTGGCGGAACAATGGGCGGCAGAGGGGGCGTGTCGGGCGGGGTCGGCGGACCACCCGTTTCGGGTGGTAACGGCTCGCGTGGGTCCGGATGGGGACCAGGATTCAGGGGTTCTTCGGACATGACCAAACCTCTCCTGGCGGATCACTCCGCCAACTGAGAGGAGGCAATTCACCCACCTATTTCAGCCTTTAACAAGGACAGACTTCCGGGAGGGTAGACACCGCGAATACCGTCGACGCCAACGGATTCCAGCACGTCACCGCCGTCGAAGTCGGTGGGTTGAGCGTGGTGGCGAGCGCTCCAACTCCTGGCCCTCACATCACGACGGGGGTGTTCACGGACGGTGGAACGCCGGGTGCATTCGTCGCAGCGGTTGTGACGTTCGACCGTTCCATCGACACGACCAGTTTCGACGCCAGCGATGTGACCATCACCGGACCCAACGGCGCGATTGCCGTCACCGGGGTAAGCCTGGA
>JBBRPP010000139.1:0-4039 GCA_038227995.1 Acidimicrobiales bacterium | reverse complement strand
CATGAAACAGGGCTCCCTCTCGTGCTGACTTGTTGTCGAAGACAGACAGCCTTGAGGGAGCCCCACCTCATCTGGTGGACCTCACAGGGTGGGGAATTTCAGTGAGCAACTCTGGGGAGATTCACCTGAGCGTGATCAACGCGGTGCGTTTGACGGGCGGGGATCGGGCGTTAGCTGACGATCTGGTGCAAGAGGCATGTTTGGCGTTGGCGCGACAGATGCAGGCGACGCCGGCGGCCGAGCTGGGAACGGGGTGGCTGGTCGTCGTGCTGCGTCGCCGCTATCTCGATCATGTTCGTCGCAGGCGTCGCGAACGGTTGCGACTCGAGCGCGACACGGCCCCCTGTCTGCTCATGATGTGAAGGAGCCGGATTGGAGTTCGATCGACGGCGGGGCGGCTTTGCACGCGTTGGGCACGCTGAAGCCGGATCAGCGGGTTGCGTTGGTGCTGCGATATGTGGACGACCTGCCAGTGCACGACGTCGCCGCGATACTCGGTCGCAATGTGGCGGCCACCGAGTCGTTGCTCGCACGCGGCCGCCGCCACATGGCTCAACAGCTACGAGGAGACAGTGATGGATGACTTCGTTGCAATGCTCGAACGAGCCAGCGAACCAGCCCCGCCGGAGCTAGCAGCACGCGTGGTCGACGCCATCGTGCGCGACCTGACCATTGAAGGAGCCCGGACTGGAAGCGACATCGCGCCAGAGCCCAACGCGCCGGTTGTGCAGCTCCGCACACGTCCACACGAGCGGCGACGCTGGCGAGCGGCAATCGGGGTGGCGTTGGCGACGGCGGCCACCGTGGTCGTGCTCGTCGTCATCGCCGGGAGGCACAGCGATGCCCGAGCGGTGAGTGTGCACAACCCTGGGCGTCTGCCAGCATTCGTCGATCTCGGTGACACGAATTGGGCACTCACATGGCTGCCGCCTGGCTACGAACCGAGTCGTGCAGCCGCCAATGGCGTCACACTGACCGCCACCGACGGCCCCGACATCGTCATCTCCGCCAAGCACGGTGACGTTCCGCTCGTTGCCCCGCTGGTCGAGCTCGGCCCGCTCGCCGAGGCGCACCACGACGAGGCCGCCGGGATACTGCTTTGGAACCAGGCCGGGTGGACGTTCACCATCGATGCCAACGGGGTTGTGCCTCGCGTCGTGCTGGTACGGCTCGCCCTCGGGACAGTGCAGGCCAGCGATCTCCAGGCCCCCAAGCTCGATCCAACGTCGCCGGTCGCTGTTCCCGATGTTCGCGGTCTTGACTACCGGGCGGCCACCGCACAACTCGTCGGCAGTGGCCTTACGGTCAGATGGTCCATCAGCTCCACGAAGTCTGCCGACGTCGGGAACGTCGAACGCACCAACCCCTCGCCGGGCACCACCACTGGCGCTGGGGCCACCGTCATTCTTGGCGTGATCGGTGTGCCCTCCGGCGGGCCGCAAGGCGAAGCGTTGGTGTCTGGCGATCTTCCCGACGCTGTCGGCTACTACCAGACCTGGTTGGGTCAACCGATCAGCAGCGACCCGTTCGTATCGGACAACCACCCGCCAATCGTGTTCCTCCACGGTGAACTCATCGGCTACGGCATCGGCCCCGACTTCGAGATCCTGGAACGAGCCGCGACCTCAGCCAACCCCGCACCGAGCTCACCCCGAGTTACGGAGGCCACCGCACCGATCGAGCCAACGACCTCCGCTCCCGCCGATACCGCGGTCACCCTTCCATAATCCTGACCATCACATCGCACGCCGGCGAACGCAGGAGAACCCGTCCGTGTCTCACGAGGGTGACCTGTCCGGCGGCTGGACTATCGGTGCCGATGCGACTCTCGACCTGGCGGTCGGACGACCAGTGGGCGCACGTTTGAGAACTCCCTCAACGACTCGTTCGCGCTCCGCTGCCGATCCCGCTCTCGTTGTTCTGCGCTGCTGATCTTCCTTGCACTCAGGCGCCGGATCGGGCATTCTGTGCGGGTTCGCGATCAGCCGCGCGCCTTCGTTCGCGATCACGGAGCGGTTCTCGACAGATGCGCGAAATGATGAGTAGGAAAGTGACGATGACCGACCTTCCACAAGCCTGGCGCCACGGCTTCGATGAGATTGCCGAGCTTTACGACAGGGTACGCCCCGGCTACCCCGACGATCTCTTCGACGATTTGGCGGCGGTACTGCCTCGGTCGCCAATCGTGGTCGAGGTCGGTCCTGGTACAGGCCAAGGCACGAAGGGCCTCGTTGCCCGAGGCGCCAGAGTGACTGCGGTCGAGTTGGGCACCCACCTAGCAGCAGTCCTCGCGCGCAACCTCCCGACTGTCGATGTCATCATCGGGCCGTTCGAGAACGTCGACCTCGCGCCGCGCTCGTTCGACGCTGTTGTGGCGGCGTCGAGCTACCACTGGGTGCCCCCCGAGGCGCGCATGACCAGACCCGCGGGCCTGCTCCGACCCGGGGGCTACCTGGCCCTGATCGCGCTCAACCAGGTCGCTTCTCCCGCTGATCGCGGTTTCTTCGACGAGGTCCATCACGTGTTCAGCCGCCATGGACTGCCGGGGACGCACGACCCGGTCCCGCCACACGAGGAGCTTGTTCCCTCGTTCGTCGATGAAATCGTCGCCGCGCCGGAGTTCGCAGAGCCCTCGATCCACCTCTACCGCTGGGACCAGCGCTACACGGCTCGGGGCTACGCGGAGCTCAAGCGGACGGACTCGAACGCTCGGGCGATGGCCGACCCTGAAGCCCGCGACGCAATGCTCGCCGAGGTGGAGGCCCTCATCGACTCGCGCTACGACGGGTGGATCGTCCGCCCTCTCACTGCCTCTCTGGTGTTAGCTCGCCGCCTCTGAGGATCGACTCACGCGTACAGATCTGCCGTACTGTGCTCGTCGTTCTGTGTCCGCGATCGCGCTTGCTTCGAGGAGCCGGACCGGGCATTACGCGCCCGTGGTTGACCACGACTCGCACAGCTCGCGCGGCGTCGCTGACCGCCACATCGGTTCTGGTCAAGTTCACCCCGTAATTCAGACGCCCACGGACTCAGTCGATGAGGTCGTGCAACTCGGATCGTAGGTTCTTGAGGCCGATTCGGATTCGGGACTTCATGGTCCCCTCGGGCACGCCAAGCATCACTGCTGCGGCCTGGTAGGTCATATGCCCGAAGTACGTGGCCGAGATGGCATCTCGTTGCTGCTCGGGCAACCGCTGCAGCGCCGCTGCAACACGTGATCCTCGCTCTCGGGCGATGAGACGGTCCGATGGCTGGTCGGTGGGTAGCGGAGTGCGTCGGACGTCGCGTTCATCACGCGCCCTTGCCGCCGCTTGCTGCCTGACCCGGTCAATCGCGATGCCACGAGCGACCGTGAGCAGGTATTGCCGGATCGTCCCGCGGGACGGATCAAACCCCAAAGGGTTGGTCCACAGCCGGGCGAATACGTCCTGGGTCACGTCCTCCGCTACATGTTCGCCGCAGATTCGCATCACCAGGTTCTCAATCGATGGTCGGTAAGCGTCGAACGCCTCCGTCAACATCGCTCCGTAAACGTAATCCGGCTGCGTCCGGACTCGTACTGTCGCCACTCCGCCCTGCTCTCGAATCCGTTGCGACCATGCACCCGAACGGGCGCGGACAGCCCGACGGGGTCGCAAGGATGACTCGATATACCCGAGGCTCAGCCATCCGAAACATCCACGCAATCCAATTTGATACTTGGGCCGCCTGTCCTGCTTGCATCGCGCCGTCGTGTCGAACAACGATTGGTCCGACGAGAGTGCCAGCGCCAGATCTGCCGATCTGTAGCCGCCGAGAGATACGCGATCCGCCCATAACGTGCGCTCCGAATCACGCCCGGCCGGAGCGCGACGGCCCCGCCGGCGCCTTGCGACACGCTGGCTATACCGGTGGTCGGGAGGCTGTCGCACGGATCGGACGGCTTGGTCGGGTTCGCGTTCGGCGATGGTGGCGAAACGGACTCGCTCGTGGCGCGCGGGCCCGGTTGGGTTGTTCAGGCTGTCGTCGGGGTGATCCGCCACAGCTTGAGCAGGTTGTG
>JBBRPP010000138.1:0-4096 GCA_038227995.1 Acidimicrobiales bacterium | reverse complement strand
GAGAACCCGACCCCGTTCGTCTGGCACAAGACCGCCGACCAGATCCTCGAACGCCTCGCCGGCTACTGCACAGCCATCAACGAAGGAGCCAACACATGACCACACCAAAATCACAGCGCATCAACCTTCCAGGACACTAGACCGGATCGAGACAATCATCGTCGTCATCCACCAGCGGGAAGCGCTGTCGACCAGAAGATCGGATCGTTGTCGTTTGTCTGTTGGTAGGAGGCCGCCAGGTACGGGTCGACGATCGGCACTGTGATCGTGACCAATCCGCGATGAACCGCCACGCGCGCCCTCGAGAGGTCGACCGCGGACGTCGGGAAACTGGACGAGGCAACCGCTCGATTCGCGACACGGCGCAGCACTGCATCGCTCAGGTCGTGACGCGACCAGAGGATCACGGCGCTCGAGGAACCGCCCTGAACGACCAGGCCGAACCCTCGTCCTTGCGTCTGTTGGGTTGATACAAGGATCCGTCCCGCCAGCGCGCCCATGCGCTGGTAGGTCGACATGAGAGCCAGCGACTCACCGGACAATGGTGCCGTGTCGTGACTCGTGACCGCTCCACGGTCGATCTCCATGTATGCCCCGACGGCCCGCACCACGAATGGCACGACGCTCGTCAGACGCGCCGCAGTTGGAGCCATGGCGACCATCTCGCGGCCGTCCTCGTTCGACAGCGAACAGCGCACCCCGGCAGTGCCGATGGGCGTAGCGAGGTTCTCCGATAGTCCATCCGCGATGGTGGCTGGCAAAATCGGTAGGCGCTTACGTAACGCGACGTACCCGGCGAGCACTTGCTCGCCGATCGAACCCATTGGCCTCACGACCGGTAGGTCGAGATACGGCGCCAACGCTGGATCTGCCCGAGCTGCGTCGAGATCGACGAACCTCAGCCAGTGCGGCACGCTATCCAGTCTTGGCACCGGCATCGTGGTCAGGCAGTCGACGGTGGATGTCGTGGTTGACTGCGACGAACCCGTACTACACGACGTCATGGCCAAGAGGTATGCGGCGACACATATCGAGAGGGGCGGTCGCCGGGAATGGCCTTGACGGACGGGACGCCTCACCTCACGCTCCAGCTACGACGCAACAGTTGAAATCGCCATTCGATGCCGTGCCGGTCGAATTTGTTCCGAAGAGAGAGGCCGGATCATCGTCAGTGTGACCGTCTGGTCCATATGGTCCCGTGCCAAATATCAGGCCGCCGGTGTCATTCTGGACGAACCCGCGATTGGAGTCGAACACCATGACAGCCTGTCCATCGGGTGACAGACCTCTCGCGATTGCAGTGGCGCCCAGGGCCGGAATTCGACCAACGATGACGATCACGTTTGGTTGCCCGTTTGCGCCGTGCATTACCTGTTGCGCGACCGAGTCGGGCGTATCGGCGGGTCCAGGTGATACGACGGAGAACTCGATGCCAATCGAAGCTTCATTCCGGTCAAAGTGCCGAATCTGAACGATGTCGACACGTTGAGGTGTCAACATCGATTGATAGGAATGGTCCGTTGCCCCCTTGCTCTCGGCGAGCTGAGCCAGGGCCGTCTCAACGGGAGAATCAACCGGATCGAACACCACAGGTACCGCGCTGTCGCCGGTCCACAACCAATCGCTCGATTTTCCACCGCCGATGATGCGCAACCCAGTGATGACCGGAAGGCTCGACTCCACCTGTTTGAGTGAGTTGCTTCTTGTTTTGAACGGTACGCGGTCGTAGGGAGTCGACGTCCACACACCTGAGCTCTTTGTCGTCTCGCCAGTACATGAGAGACACGTGTTCGCTGAGACGGAGCCGCTCCATCCAGTACCGGACAAGCCGCCCGGGTCGCTGAACGTGACGGGGTTGCCGTTGCCGTAGAGATACGGCGTCCGGGTAGATGCGACGAGCGGGTCGACGCTCATGAATTGGCCGGTGGCCGGGTCGTAGTAACGGTTGTTGAAGTAGTCGAGACCGGTGCTGTCGGTCGGTTGGCCGAGGAACCCGTGATCGTCCGGCCACGCCGCGGATGTCCCGCGCAAGGTCCCGAACGGCGTGTAACGCCGCGTCGTGCTCGCTGCCGCCATGGTGCTCGTAGTGCTCGTGGCGTGGGTGTCGTTGCCGAGTAGCGGCCACATCGCGCTCCGAAACAGTCGAAGTCGACCCTCAGAAGCGTTCCATCGTCGGCGTTGAATTTCGTGCCCGGACGAGCACACGACATCGGAGTCGAGCATGCGGCGGTGACCGCTACGAGCCACATGAGCCGTTCCACGAGGCTCATCCGGCGAAGATTGGGTCAGATGTGTGCACCTGTTGAAAGGATGACGCCTTGACGACATCAACGAGCGGGATCGTAATCGTGGCGACGTGATGGACGACTGCGACGGTGGCGCGTTCAAGCTGCCCGGCATCGCCAGGAAACCGTGATGCGGCGGCGGCCGCCGCTGCGCGGCGGCGAATCTCAGCGTCCGCGGTCCCACCACGAACCCACAGAATGACCGCGGTCATAGTTGCGCCGGACTTCACCAGACCGAATCCCGTCGCGCTCTTTCGGTCGAATGCGATCACGATCCGCCCCGCGACCGCACCGAGTTTTCCGAAACGGTCAATGATCGTCCGTGCCGGACCGGCCAACGGTGTCGTAGAACCGTTGTCGACTTGTCGGGTGTCAAGCTCGAGATAGCCATCGCGTGTCCGGGCTGTGAACGGGGCCGAGGAAACGTATGACGCCGCGTTGGCTGTTGTGGCGATCACTTCACGGCTCGACTCCTCCGTCGACAGTGAGCACCGGATGTCCCTCGTTCCGACCGGGGTCAACGCATTGTTCGCCAGACCGAACTGAATGGTGGCTGGCAGAATTGGCAAGTTCCGGCGAAGCTCTGGGTAGCCCTCGTTGGTGATCGTGTCGCTGTCGCTCATCGGTGTCACCGGCGGCAGACCAAGTTCGTCGATGAACGCGGATTCTCGCCGTGCCTCGTCGTAGTTGACAAAGGTCAGGTGCCCGAACGTGTCCTCGGTCGCTGGCACCGGCAACGACAGGACACAGTCGGCGGCCCCGCGCACCGTCGCCGCCGGCGAACTCGTGCACGCAGCCGCTGCCAATCCGGCGACAACTGCGAGGACAAGGGGGGAGGAACGAGGCGACCCTCGCCGGACGGTCATGTCAACCCCACATCGAACAACAACTTGCGCCGCCGTTCTGGACAATTCCGCCCGTGTTCGCCCCGAAAACGGTAGCGGATGAATCGTACGCACTCCCGTCTGGACCAATAGGTCCGCCTCCGAACACGTATCCGTCTGTCGTGTTCCGGAGAAAGCCCTTGCCGGAGTCGAAGAAGAGGACAGCCTGGCTATCGGGCGCGATCTGGTTGGCAACGTCAATAGCGCTGACTGGTACAGCATGGGGCGCAACGACAATCACGTTCGGTTGGCCATTCACGCCGCCCTTCACGCGGTCCGCAAGCGACTGAGGCGAGTCGCTGCTCGTCGCGGTGACGACCGAGAACTCCAACCCTACGACGGCCCCGTTTCTTGCATAGTGCCGCAGTTCGACGATGTCGACTCCTGTCGGTGTCAGCATCGCCTGCAACGTCCGTGGCGATTGATTGGCGTTTCGATACAGCTGCAGCAGATCATGCTCAACTGGTGTCGACAGCTGTTGACCCGATCGCGGACGTGTGTGTCCGAGGTCATGAAGGAAGGACCAAATCGAGCCCGGCCCGCCTGGCGTCATCTTGCCGCAACTGAACGGAGGCAGGCAGCCTAGGTTCCAGCCCGCTCGGGTCGCTGAACGTGACGGGGTTGCCGTTGCCGTAGAGATACGGCGTCCGGGTAGATGCGACGAGCGGGTCGACGCTCATGAATTGGCCGGTGGCCGGGTCGTAGTAACGGTTGTTGAGGTAGTCGAGGTAGGACTGTTCTGTCGCGTTTGGAGAAGTCGGCACCTCATCCGACGAGAATGGGATCTGTGAAGCGCCCCGGGTTTCGTAGAGGCTCGGTGGTTTGTGTCTACGCCTGATCGGCGGAGATGGTTTGACGGTAGTGGGTGACTTCGAACTGTGCCGGGGTCGTGAAGCCGGGGCCGGGTTCGATCTCGCCGTGGAGGCG
>JBBRPP010000137.1:0-4142 GCA_038227995.1 Acidimicrobiales bacterium | reverse complement strand
GCGGACACCGCGCCCTCGGCCAGCAACGCTGCCTCGACTGCAACACCTTCATGAACAAGATCGGCATCGGAGGCCAATGCCCACACTGCGACGAACCAACCACCATCACCGAACTCCTCCAAAGTTGACCCGCAAACCCGAACCCCTGCCAACATCACCAAGCCGACCTGACAACCCCGACCCGGTCCCATCACCCTGGCGCACCAACGGTCCCATCAAGCTGGCGGGCGACACGCTCCAAAACCGACGTCGCGACGAGCTTGGGCATCGACAGGGGCACGGTCCGCAAGTACGTGGCGCGGGCTGAGACCGCTGGCATGGTGCCGGGTGGTGAGCCGGTGAGCCGGGCGGAATGGGCGGTTCTCGCAGCGGGCTGGTTCCCCGAGTTGGTCGACGCGAAAGCACGGAGTCTGACCTTCGGTGAGATCAACGAGCATCGCGACCGGATCGTCGCGATGCTGGTCACGAACCGACCGGCGACGGTGTGGCAACGCCTGCGCGATGAGCACGGTCTGATGGTCGGGTTGACGAGTTTCCGCCGGTATGTGTGGTTGGAGTTCCCGCACGAAATCACCGCTGATGACGCGACCGTTCTACGGCCTGATGTCGAGCCAGGATCGGAAGGTCAGATCGATTACGGCTATCTCGGGGTGTGGCCTGACCCGGCGACTGGCCGGAACCGGAAGTTGAACGCGTTCGTGATGGTGTTGGCGATGTCGCGTCACATGTTCGTCCGGCCGGTCGTGTCGATGGATCAGGCCGGGTGGATCGACGCGCATGTCGCAGCGTTCGATTTCTTCGGTGGCGCACCGCAGCGGTGGGTTCCCGACAATCTGAAGACCGGCACGATCAAACCCGATTTGTATGACCCGAAACTGAACCGCGGCTATTCGGAACTCGCCGCCCATCACGACTGTCTGATCGACCCCGCACGCGCGGCGAAACCGAAAGACAAACCTCGTGTCGAACGACCGATGAGCTACATCCGTGAGAGTTTCTATCGCGGTCGCGAATGGCAAACCCTCGGCGAGATGCAGACCGCCGCCGTCGTGTGGTGCAGCGACGTCGCCGGTGTGCGTTCGCACCGGAGCCTGGGCGGCGCCCAGCCGATCGTGGTGTTCAACGCTGTCGAACAGCCGGCGCTCACGCCGCTGCCGCGGATGGTGTTCCAAGCAGCGGTGTGGTCCCGCCCCAAGGTCGGCACCGATTGCCATATCAACGTGGCCGGCGTGTTGTATTCGGTCCCATGGAAACACATCGGCGTGCACGTCGAGGCACGATTGACCGACCGGTTCATGGAGGTGTTCATCGGCCCGGACCTGATCAAAACGCACGCCCGCTTGGCTCGCGGTCGCCAGACCGACTGGGCGGACTACCCGCCGGAGAAAGCAGCGTTCTTCATGCGGACCCCAGTGTGGTGCCGCAAACGCGCCGGCGAGCTCGGCGCCGACGTCGCCGAACTCATCAATGATCTGATGACCGTCAACGCGCTCCACCGGCTCCGTGCTTGCCAGGGTGTGATCGGTCTCGCCGACAAATACGACACGATCCGATTGAACGCAGCATGCCGACGAGCGATCGATGTTGGCGACCCGACCTATCGGACCGTGAAAGGCATCCTGATCGCCGGGACCGAGACCGACACCACAACATCCCCACCAGCAGCACCCGTCGTTCCCGCACACCTCCACGGACCACAACGCCTCTTCGTCATCGACGACAACAACAACGACAACGACGACTATGACCGCGAACAACACGACGCCGGCGGCGGCGTTGACGGTGACGTCATCGACCTCCCGACAACCGCCGATATCGAGGTGGCGTCATGACCCGCGCCCACCAACTCGAAACCACGCTGCGGACCCTGAAGCTGTCCGGCATGCTCGACACCTTGGACGTCAGGCTCGGCCAGGCGCAAGCCGGGGAACTCGGACACCTCGAGTTCCTCCAACGCTTGTGTGAGGACGAGATCGCCCGCCGCGACGCCACCGCGATCACCAGACGCGTCCGCCAAGCACGATTCGAACAGGCCGCCACCATCGAGGATTTCGACTTCGGATACAACCCGAAAATCCCGGCCGCCCGAATCCGTGACCTCGCCACCGGCCGCTACATCACCGCCGGACAAGCCATCATCTTGCACGGCCCCGTCGGCGTCGGAAAAACACACATCGCGCAAGCACTCGCGCACCACGCCTGCCGCCACGGCCACACCGCCATGTTCACCAAAACCAGTCGGCTTCTCGCCGACCTCGCCGGCGGTCACGCCGACCGAACCTGGGGAACCCGACTACGGAAATGGGCGAAACCCGACGTGCTCGTGCTCGACGATTTCGCGATGCGAGAACTCACCACCAGCCACGCCGACGACATCTACGAACTCGTCACCGAACGAGCCGGCCGATCGCTCATCCTGACCTCGAACCGACGACCCGAAGACTGGTATCCGCTCTTCCCCAACCCCGTCGTCGCCGAGAGCATTCTCGACCGGCTCATCAACACCGCGCACACCATCCACCTCGACGGACGCAGCTACCGATCCACCCGCCGACCACCACAAGAACCACCCACCAATAGCGCCACCACGACCCGATCGACTAGAAAGACACCGGAACCAACTGCGGGATAACTTGAACAACCCCCCGGTGGATTACGCGAACGTCGACACCTTGGCGTTCTGCGGATAGATGTGCTCCAGGGTCGCGTTGTTGATATCGGTAACCTTCGACATTTGCGGCTTCGGTCGCGCATTGGGCTGAATGGGTAGTGCGGCGAGCCAACCGTCGTGGTCCTCGAGAGTCGTGAGGAACTCTCGGATGTTGGCGCGTTGACTCGAGTTGCTGTAGCGGAGCTTCTCCGCCAGCTCCTCTTTGAACCTCTGGTCACCCGCACTCGCGGAGATTAGCTGCCGCAATTCCGATCGAAGGCCACCGAGCGAGAACGTCGCGGGGGATGGGTGGAGGCGAATCGCCTTGGCCGTCTCGTAGTAGGCCTTGGCGGGGGGTGTCGCGTGACCGTTGCACATGTTCTTGTACCGGAACGCGAAGATCTCCAGCATGAGGACGAGTTCGGCAAACGCCTTTTCTGGAAGTCGCCGGGAGGCCGCTAGGAGAAGCGGTAGCGCCAGCTCATGCTTGAGTGTTAAGACGAGGCGCGCGAGCCTGTCGACCTGCCATGCGCGCACTGGCGCCGGCACGCCAGGGGCACGGTCGTAGGGCCAGACTCCATCGACCAGCTTCAGATAGACCTGCAGTTCGTCCCTGAACGAGCGAACGGTTTGGACAACCAACTGCGCGTCTGTCGCCGTTGCGGGCGCTCCCGCCGGGAGGAACTGAGCCACCGTCTCGTCGAAGAGCTCATCCTTCGCACGCTTGCCGGCGAATGACGGGAACAGTGCTCGGAAGAACGACTCGACGCGGCTTGCTGGCGTCGAAAGCATCTCGTCCCAAACCGTCGCGACGGACTCCTGTTCGGTCGGAAATCCTTCAAGCAACTCAAGTGTCCGACTACGCAGCAGATCGGCATCGGATAGCGATTCTCCTCGATCGTTGAGAACAGAGAACAGGCGGTATGCCTGCGCCCGGTCCTTCGACACGATGTGAATGGCGTGGGAGTCCTCGGTGAGCGCTCCACGTACGCGAAGTAGCCGGCCGACTCGCGCGCTCAACGTCCCTGTCGTCCCGACGTGGTCAATGATCATTTTCGATATGGCGGCGCGTGCCTCGACAAGTAACTGATGACTCTCCCGAGTGGCACCGGGCGTGGCACCTGTCAGCAATTGTTGGAAGACAACGTCATCGGACAAGGAGAGACTGAGACGGGGTCGTGTGTGCGTAGTTCCTGCGGCGACATCCGCATCCTTCCAGTACAGAAGCCGATCGGATGTGTCGGTCAGGAGCGTGTCAGCGGAGTTCATCGCGGTCTGGTTGCCTGACGTTTGCGCGCGATCCTTCAGGTCTCGTGCAGCTGCGACGACGCATGAGAGAGCGAGTACGAACGTGGCCAGACGTTGCTGGCCGTCCACGACTTCGTAGCTCAGTGGACGAGCGACCTGATTGTTGATCCGCTCGATGCACACCAGTCCGCCGAAGAAGTGGCTGACGGTTCCCGCCGGCGACTCGAGGAGCTGCTCGATGTCG
>JBBRPP010000136.1:0-4427 GCA_038227995.1 Acidimicrobiales bacterium | reverse complement strand
CCCTTCGCTGGAACGATGGAGCTGCCGGAACCCGAGGAAGACGCTGTCGGGATCGTGCGTAAGCTGATCGAGACGGTCATCAAAGGCTGACCTACCGCCGCCGAGGCGGACTCCGACTTAGCCACTATTCACTCATGGTGTGTGGGAGCAGGCGCTTCAAGGCCGACGCTTCGCGAAGCGGACGAACCGTTGTCGCGTTCGAGGAGAACGCTGCGCTCGGAGCTGGCGGCCAGAGGCCCACGGCCACTGTCTCAACATAAGCACATGTCAAGCGAGATACTTGACGGTCGGATACGTGCTGGCGTATGGTCGCAGCACCGCCTTGGTGAGTGCCGCGAGCTGACGCGACCCAATCTTGTCCGACTGCGGCGCGCTCGGCGCTTGAACTTATCGGCTCGCACATCGAGTCCCGAATGATGCGGATGCAGTCCTCATCCTCGACTCGCCGAACAGGAGGTGACGTACCAGCGAAGCCCATACTCCTCAACCTCACCGACGCCCTGTCCGGGCCCGGAGGGCCCGCAATCGCAAGGAAGTGATTATCAATGAAGAACGCATTTCGTCACACCGGTGTGCTGTTCATGGTGGCCGTCATCGGGCTCGCTGTGATCGGCGCTGGCTATGCGTTGTGGTTCCAGGTGCTGACGCTGAACGCCACGGTGTCCACCGGTGACCTCGACGTCCAGTGGTCGTCCCACGGCGCCGTCAAGGAGTACTCGCTAAACACCGGTGAGACCTTCATCCACGGTCCCAACGACCCGACCCCCGCCGACCCTGGGTTCATCGCGGCGAAGGCCGTGCAGACCTGCTCGCAGGACATTCCGGCCAGCGGCAACGGCCACGTCCTGAACATCGCTGACGCGAACCTCTACCCGTACGCAGGTTGCGTCCACCACATCGATATTCACAGCACCGGAACGACGCCCGTGCACATCGACACGTCGTCGCTCGATCTCAGCGGGCTGCGGTGCCAGGCGCCAGCCGGCACCACGTGCAACGCGCTGACGGACCTGCACGTCGCCGTCAGCGCATGCGTGAAGGCCGGCGACTCATCGACGGTGGGTGGCGGGCCGAACCAGCCATTCGCGACGGTGACGCCGCCGGCGACGCCGAACGCCAACATCTGGCAGCTCCACCAGAGCAACCGGATCAACTGCGACATCGAGATCTGGGCCAACCAATCGGCTCCGGAACACGCGACGTACACGGGCAGCATCAAGCTCCTCGCTTGCCAGTGGAACGAAGACCAGAACTGCACCTTCGCGAATACGGGCGGCCGCGACAACAACGAGACGCCGCTGCCGCCAACGAGTACGCCGGTGCCGCCGACGAGTACACCGGTGCCGCCAACCAGCACGCCGGTACCGCCGACCAGTACACCGGTGCCACCGACCGCGATTCCCACGGTCTAGGCTCTGATGTCGCGTAGGACGAGAGAAAGACGCATCGCATGAAGCGAAAGAGACCGCTGGTCGTGCTTGGCCTTGGCATCGTGCTCTGCCTCGCGCTGCTCGCAGTCGCGAACGCGCTCTGGTTTCAGACGCTGACGCTCCACGCCAACGTCTCCACGGCGGAGCTGAAGGTTGAATGGACCGGGATGTCCTGCCAGGACAACGAGACGGCGTCGGGGTTCCATTTTCGCGGCTGGCCTAATCCTTCGAAGGACGTCGGCAAGTTCGCCAACGATGTCGGCGATGACCTGACGCTGACGATCACCAACGCCTATCCGGGCTACGGTGTTGACTGCGAGCTGGAACTGATCGACACGGGGAACGTGCCGGTGCATCTCGAACAGTGGGAGATCACCGTCGACGACCCGTCGACGCCTCAGAACCCGGACCTCGTCGTGCACTGCACGCAGAGTCCGTGTAAGACGCGCCCGGGTGGGCCGGAGCTGGACGTACCGATCGGCGATCCGATCTATGGAGAACTGGTCGACGGCATCGGCTGCCAGCTACACGCGGGCGACCAGGAGGCGAGCAGCTTCCGTGTCGGCGTGCGCCAAACGGCGCATGAGAACACGACCTACGTCATCAAGCTGCACGCCCAGTTCAACCAATGGAACGAGTCCGCATGGAATGGCTGCGCTAACCCGAAATCGACGCCGGTGGTACCGGTGCTGCCGCTCGACGTGAATGGCACACCGTACGACCCGTCGCTGCTGGGTATATCGCACCAGCCGTAGTTATGGAGGCGGAGGCCAGGGCCGTTCGGTCCCGGCCTCCGCCCGTCAGATAGGGACGTCATGGCAATCACGGTAGTGCAAGGAGTGGCCGCATCTGTGAGGCAAGGCGTGCTCTCGGACTCGTCTCCGGATGCGCCGTCCCTCGAAGATTCGCACCCGGCCTTCGGTGGCGGAAGTAGCGTTGTTGGCCATCTTCTCGGTCTCGCCGTGGTACTGGCGTTCGGGGCTGCGTACCTCTGGCAATATCGACTCGACGGCGCGTACTGGCCGTCGTTCTGGGGCACCTACGCATTTGGACCCGCGCTCTGGGCGCTCGCTGCGGCGGTCGCCTGCGTCGCTTGGCGACGACTCCCTCGCGGTGAGCATGAATCGAACATGATCGTCTTTGCACTGATCGTCGGGTTGTTCGGCGTCGCCGTCACGATCTTAATTGGCGTCGCCACGGCAATGGGCCACTCTCCGTACGCGCACGCTCCTCGCTGGCTGTTGACGAACTTCTGGTACGTGGGCGCGCCGCTCGCCGCGTTCGAGTTCACGCGTGCGTACCTGCTCCGGAAGGCCCGTTCCTACCCGACCCTTGCCATCGCGAGCACTGCCGTGCTGTTCACGGCGCTGGGCGTGTCGTACCAGGAGCTCTTCAGCTGGACGGGCGCCCACCAAGAGAGTGTTTTTCTCGGAAGCCACCTGCTTCCCGATCTGGCATCGAACCTCCTCGCCAGCTTGCTCGTCTATCTGGGCGGGCCGTTCGCCGGGATCACCTACCGCGGTACAGCGCTCCTCTATCGTTGGTACTCGCCGGTGCTCGCCGACCCGCCTTGGCTCACCGCTTCATTCGTCGGCGTCGCCACACCTTCGGTGGGTGTCTGGGTCCTGGAAGGACTGAAGGGGACCGACGGCGAAGCTGAGGAAGAGGCCCGCCGCGGCCGCATCTCGGCGCCGTCGACGGCATGGGTGCTGACGAGCGTCGTCTCGCTGGGCATGCTCTGGTTCTCATTCGGGTTCTTTGGCGTCCGCCCCTCGTTCATCCCGAGTCATAGCATGGAGCCCGCGGTCTCCGCTGGCAGCGTCGTGATCACGAAAGACGTGAATGCCAAAGATGTGAAGGTCGGCGATGTCGTGATGTATGAGCTCAACGGCGCGAACGTGCTACACCGCGTCGTGGAAATCACGTCGCGCGGCATGTACTCCACGAAGGGAGACAACAACAATACAGCTGATCCGGCTCCGGTCTCGCCCGAACAGATACGCGGGCGGCTCGTATTCGACGTGCCGTACGTCGGTTGGGTGCCGATCTGGACGACGCGCGCGCTGCAGAAGCTGTCGGGACAGTGAGGCGGCGCGATACGGGACGCTGGCGCTACGTTGTCCCGGTGATCGGGGCTGCCGGCATGGCCTTCGCCTTGATGCCGATGACGCACGCGCTCTGGTTCCAAGCGTTGACCGCCGACGCCACGGTTACCACCGGCGCAGCGCCACCGATTTCTTCGGCCGTGGCGAGCCGTACACCGACGGCGCCTTCGGGTCCCGTCGGTGCCGCATCGCCGCCAACTTCCTGCGAACACGGCGCCGGTGTCATTGCTCTCCGCGATGACCCGGGCGTGGCTGGCGGCAGCCCGTGGCAGAAGACGTTCTCAATCACCAACACAGGGACGGCTGACGCAGTCGACCTTTTGCTCGGCTTGCAGATATCGAGGGGAACCGAGTTCGTCTCGCGTGTGGACTTCGGCAACGGTCAGTCGTGGATCACGGACGGACTTCCGCCGGCCACCCTGTTCCTCGTCGACAAGTTGGCTGTTGGTGCCGTTCGCCACGTTGCTTTGGTGATCACGATGAGCGAAGAGTGGTGGCGCGCAGGAGCGGACAACGACGCACAAATCGACGTGTCGGTGGTGAGCGCCCGGTGCGCGGATCCGGCGGTTTACGCGCTCCGAATCACCCTCGGCCCCGAGGGAGCGACGGCGACGCCGACGGTCGAAGGTTCGGCCACGGGCAGCGCATCGAGCACCGCGACGACCACACCAATGACCGAGACGGCGACGACCATTCCCAGAACGACCGAGACAGCAGTCGCGAGGGTGTCTGCGACCGCGGAAGCTTCCGTCACAACCACGCCAAACTAGCCCCGGACGCTAATGGGAGCACGGGGCACGGGCGACCAGCGATGCGGAACTACTCTTCGTACTTGAAGGACACCTTGACTTTCGCGCGAAACAGGGCGACCTTGTTGTCCTCGACGGTCATG
>JBBRPP010000135.1:0-4460 GCA_038227995.1 Acidimicrobiales bacterium | reverse complement strand
CCCACCGGTCGCGGACGGCAACGATGGGCCGTGCGTTGGAAGCCAGCACTCAACGCCTTCGCCCTCATGTTCGAAGGCCGAATCTTCCCCAACAACAAATGACCGATCCAGACCCGGTTACACCGAAATTCCGACAGTCCCTCTCATGACCAATCAGGGCTAGCTGAGCCCGCCAGCGTCCGGCGTCGGCGCGAAACCGCCCGAGCCGTCGGGCCCATCGGGCCGGGTAGTTTCTATCAGTCATTAGCCCTGATCGGTCATGAGAATTCGGGTGGTCGGGTCGTCGTGATTGTTTCGGTGTGATGGTGGTGCCGGCAGGTCGAGTGCGTTGCTGACTGCACGGTTGAGGTGGGCGGCGGGGTCGGCTGCGTGGATGTTGGCTGAGTCGGGGCGCGCTGGGTGAGGGCGGTGTCCGCTCGAACGAGGTGGGGCCGGCTTTCAGCAGATCGAAGCGATGCGTTGATGCGCGGCGAGGAGATCGTGGGCGGTGGGCCAGCCGTCGATGATCCGCACGATGTCGCGGCCTGCTTGTCGGATGATGCGAGCGGGTGTGTGCCACAGGCTCCAGCGGAGTCGTTTCGGTTCGGCGGCGGCGAGTTCACCGGTGCAGCACAGGTGTTGGAACCAGCGCACGAGATCAGCGGCGAAACAGACGAGTTGCATCCAGGCGCGCCATGGAACCGAACAACTCTAAGCGGAGGATTATACTCCGCTTGTGCTGTCTGGCAACCCGGCGTGTAGACCACTGGTCGGAGTTCGCCCACAACTGCGGAGGTTCGCCGGTATTGCACAAAGGAACGAGAGGTGGAACGATCCGTATGAGAGCAGATGCACGACGCAACCGCGAGCGACTCCTCGACTCCGCTGTCGACCTGATCCTCGAAGTCGGCGGAGAGCCGGCACGGGACGCGATCGCGCACCGTGCTGAAGTCGGAATCGGCACGCTCTACCGACACTTCCCCGACCAACAATCACTGTTCCACGCCGTCGCCCTCCACGTACTCGATCGCACCATCGGGGCAGGCGAACTCGCGCTCGCCGACGCAGCCAACGGAGGCGAAGCCCTGCGGCGATACATGCACCTCGCAGTCGACCACGGCCTCGGGGTGCTCAGCATCATCCACCCGCTCCTCGATCACCCTCACTGGCCACAACAACGAGCACGAGCAGAGTCGCTTCTTCGCGCCATCGTCGATCTCGCTCACCAGGACGGAATGATGAAACGCGACGCCACCGCCCAGGACATCGGCTTTGTCATCATCCGCGCCTGTCGCCCGCTTGCAGTCGGCCTGCCACTCGCAGACGAGCGAGCGCTCGCACATCGCCACATCGACATCTGCCTCGACGGACTGACCGCCAGCGCCTCGCAGTCCTCGTCGGCCTGATCACCCGCACGATCCGACGGTCGGCATCAACTGGATTGATTCCATGAGGCCATCTCAACGAGCGGCGGTCCTCCGGATCACGTAGCCGCCTCACCGCCCGATGCCCGGATGACGGCGTTGAACGTCGATGCCGTCAGCCTCGATGGTGCGAATGGCCCCGTCGTGATCACGGGCTGTGTCCTCAGACTGCGACGGGCACGTTGAAGCGGGAGGATTGAGATTCAGTACGCATCAGGTACCTATATTTCCCAGCTGTGCGTGGGAACCTGCGGCCATCCTGTCGGCGAATCCTCCCATTCTTCGCCGCGACCAAATGGGGTCAGATCGCACATGCTCCGCCAACCTGCGATGTACTCCGCGCCACGCCACGCCACGCCACGCCACGCCCGCTCGTGACGTAAGTCTGGAAGACCGTCCATCCCGCTGAACGAAGACGCTGAGCGCAAAAGACAACTCGCGAGACGTCACGAAGTCCTCGTAAACGACGTTCCGTAACTCGAATACCATGCGAACGTCCAGCCGAACCTCCGCTTGATGGCTTCGATCTCGTGCACGTGCGCTGCGGACTCCATCGCAAAGGTAGTGTCTCGAGCGTTCAGATACGAATGACCGGCAATCGCGTCGGCCATTGCCGTGCACCCACGGCAGATCCAATCATCGTCGGCAGTCAGCATGTTGTGACAGGCACGAGCTGCGTACAACCTTCGAACAGATCAGTGAATCGATGCTTGCCCGCCGGATCGGCGAAGGTGTGGTCATTGCGAGCCTCGGTCATCGGCAGACGTCGCCGACGAGCGTTGATGCGATCCAAGGCGTGGGTGTGCGCCTTCTCGTCATCAAGCAGGTCTTTCCGTTCGGCTTCCCTCTCGCCGCGCGCCAACGCCCTCGGCCACGAATGGTCGCCGTCGGTCGCCGCGCGCACGTTCGTTCCAGTCATCGTTATTGCCCTCTCATCGGTTCAGAGGGCACTGTTGCATTAAGCGATCGGGCAGTCTGCAGTGGGGCCAGGCGGGCAAATTTTCGGGCCGAGCGGCTGCCTCGGAAGCCGGAATTGGTGCCGAAGTGGGGCGAAAGCGGCGTCCTGGCGGGCCGCGAGCCCTCAACGCAACAGTGCCGCTCACCCACCACTACTCATCGCGCACTGGAGATAACGGCACGTTGGTGGCAGCGCGCCGAGCGTTGCCGCTGGTTCTCGCGACGTGCTGCATCGCTCTACTCGTCGGCCCATTCCTTCGCTGCAGCTGCGCAAATCGCGCGTGCGGAGCGTGTGATGTCGGCCTCTGTGGTGCTCCAGTTGCTGACGGAGAGTCTCATCAGGCGCATGCCGTGCCACGTCGTGGCGCCCATCCAGCACTCGCCATTGAGTTGAACGGCGTCGACGACGCGATCGGTCGTGGCGTCGTCGTCACCAAAGCGGACCAGCACCTGATTCAGCACGACATCGTTGACGACCTCGATGCCTTCGACGGCGGCGAGCAGCGAGGCGAAGCGCACGGCAAGGTCGCAGTTGCGATCGATCAGCTCAGCGATGCCACGGCGACCGAGCTCACACAGCGCGGCCCAGGTCGCGAAACCGCGGGCACGGCGTGACGACTCGGGCACGAACTCGCCTGGCGAGCGCAGGCCGACGTTGTCCTGGCCGGTGAGGTAGGCAGCGGTGTAGGCCATCGCCGCAGAATGGGCGTCAGGGTGGTTGCAGAACACGTAGCCGCAGTCGTAAGGCACGTTCAGCCACTTGTGCCCGTCGGTCGCCCATGAATCGGCGTCCTCGAGTCCGTCGACGAGATGGCGACGCGTCGGGCTCGCGGCTGCCCACAGTCCGAACGCGCCATCAACGTGGACCCACGCGCCGTGGGTGCGCGAGACCGCGATCGCAGCGCGCAGATCGTCGAACGCGCCGCTGTTGACGTTGCCCGCTTGCAAGCACACGATCGTCGGACCGGCGGGGGCAACGGCGAGCACTCGCCGCAGATCGGCGACATCGATCGCGCCTTGCGCGTCGGTGGCGACCGGCTCGATCGCGGCCTCACCGATGCCGAGCAGTCGCAACGAGCGGTCGATCGTCGCATGCCGTTCGCCGTTGACCACGATGCGAAGCCGTGGCGCACCGAAAAGACCCTCCCGCTCGACGTTCCACCCGTTCTCGGCAAGCACGTGGTGGCGGGCCGCGGCAAGAGCGGTGGTGTTCGCAGCTTGGCATCCTGTCACGAAGCCGAACGTGGCCGTCGAGGGGATGCCGAACAGCTCGCGCAGCCACTGTCCGGCGACATCCTCGACCACAGCTGCGGCGGGGGACGACACAGTGTTGAAGCCGACCTGGTCCCATCCACTCGTGAGCATGTCGGCCGCCGTTGCTGCCGGCAGCGCACCACCGACGACGAACCCGAAGAACCGCGGCCCGGCCGTGGCGACGAGCAACGGCACGGCTGCCGCCGAGAGGCGGGCGATCACATCAGACGTCGGCGTCGGTTCGTCGGGCAGCGAGCCGAGCAGGGCCCGGGACGCCTCCGGCGAACCGGTCGGGAACACCGAGCGATCGGTGGTGCTCTCGCGATAGGCGACCACCCGATCGACGACATCGGTCAACACGCTGCGCAGATCATCCATGGTCAAAGGTTCGCACACGCGATCTACTCCGTGAATCTGTAACGCTCTGACACGCCTCGCCGAGGAGCTCGCGCCAGCGCTTACCGACGAACGAAAAGCGCATCGGTACCCGGCGAAGCAACCCACAATCCCGTCCCACAAACACTTGGACCGCATCCCAGATCGACGAGTCGGGGGACGCGATCCGATCCGCCGATCGGCGCTCTCCGATGCCGGTCGGGAGAGCGTCGTTTCTGTGGCGTCGTTCTGTGCGCGCTACGTCGTGCCCACTACAACCTGAGGAGGACCACCCGGAGGCACGACGTGCAACGCGACAGCCCAGCACGATTAGCCCTGATTGGTCATGAGAATCGGGGTGGCGGGTCGGTCACGTTTGTTTCGGGTTGACCGGGTGTTGGGACTGTCATTTCGTGGTCGTTGGCGGCGGCGGGTCGGCTGCGTGGCTGTCGGTGACGGGTCGGGGCTTGG
>JBBRPP010000134.1:0-4535 GCA_038227995.1 Acidimicrobiales bacterium | reverse complement strand
TTCGGGCAGGGCAGACTCATCCAGAGCCATCGGTGTGTTCTCCTTCGGTGGGTTCTTTGGCGGAACACACCAAGAATCACGCCGATGGCTCACCTCGTGGCGGACCTACCGAAAACCCACCACGCCAAGGGACTCAAACTGCTGCGCGCCTCAACGACCCGCTGGTCCTGGTAGACAATGCGCTTTACTGGAGCAACGTCGGAACGGACGAAGAAGGTCGCTACCTCATCGCGATCTTCAACTCGGACACACTCAAGCGAGCCGTCGCACCGTTGTTGTCGAAGGGCCAATTCGGAGCGCGCAATCTCAACCGCTTCCTCTTTCACTTGCCGATCCCGCGGTTCGATGAGTCAGCTGACCTCCACGATCGGATCGCGAAGCTCGGGCTTCAGGCCGAAGAGACCGCAGCTGCAATCGACGTCGAAGGGCTCAGCAACGTCGCGGCTCGCACCAAGATTCGTGCACAACTTTCCGCGTCCGGCTTGATGCACGGCATCAACACGGAAGTCGAAGACCTGTTCGCACGAGGCTTGTGATGTTGACGACCAAAATGGGGCGTCGAAACGGATGACACACTTCCTCGCGACGATCAGCCCAGAGCGCTTGGTCAACTGGGAAATCTGCAAATCAAACGGCCTCTAGGGAGTGGTACAGAAGGGAGTGAGCTGGGCCGGCCGCGCCGCCGCCGAGCGCGTCCAGCCAGGAGACCGCATCTATGTCTGGCGAGGCAGACCCAACAACGGTTTCATCGCCGAGCTCGAAGTTCTCACTGGTTACCAGCCCATCTCGCCGACAAGGGTCGTGCCTGGGCCCGATCCCGAGTCCTTCGCAGGCACCTTCAATGTGCGACTCATCCAAGAACTCGACACACCTGCCACCGACAAGTTTGTCAACTACATCAGCGTGAAATTCGGGATAGAGAACATCGCATTGATCCACGGCTTCCGTGAACTGTCCATCGCGGTCGCCGAGCGGATCGCGCTGGCCTTTGACGGGCCTTTCCTTCCCGTCGGTCGAACCTTTGTCGCAGGCCCCCGACCCAACCCCGGCACCTTGCTCGACCCCTTTGCGCGTGACCCCGACCTGATCGATCGCGGCACGGCGGCCCACTACGACACTGTGTTGGCCCTCGCGGCCTGGGTGCAGGGCAATGGCTGGCGGCCACTTCTCCCGAACTTGGCCGGCCCAAATCCTGACCCCAACTTCGATCTCGCTTGGATGGCGGGCTCCGCTCTGTACGTCGCTGAGATCAAGAGCACGACGTCGGTCAATGAAGACACCCAACTGCGGCTCGGCCTCGTGCAGGTTCTCCACTATCGACAACAGCTTGTCAGCCGCGGCGACCCGGCCATCCCCTGGCTCGTTCCGGAGCACGAGCCAGGGGATCCGATCTGGTCGGCTGTGTGTAGCCATGTGGGAGTCGAACTACGCTGGCCAGGAGCGTTCGAGCCCTAACGCGCCCCATACCACCTCATCGCTCAAGCCTGTCGATCGCCTTCTTCGTCAGTTCGATCGCCTCGTTCACGGCGTTCTCGCTCTCTAGGTGAGGAAGCTTCGGATACGCGTAAACGCCGCTGTTGAGGGTCGGTTGCGCCTCGCTGAAACCCTGCAGATCGGGCGTTCCGCAGTAGATCGCCGTCCGCGTGCTGCTGTAAGTCATTCCGGCCACACGCGCCCGGCGACACCGCGGTGGCGGAAAGAGACTGAGGTACTCGTCCCGGCGCTGACCTCCGCCAACCTCCACCGAACAACCGAGCTCAGACACGCAACGATTGACGTAGTCGAACGCAAACGGACGGTACCGAGTGGGCACAAGTCGCTCGATCGCGTCGAGGACGACCTTCGGCAACGTCTCCGCCTCCGTTGGCATGCCGGTCTCGTCCCCAGAGATCTTGAACGTCACGCCTTCCGGGGTTTCGATCGTGATTGTAAATGTGATTGTGGGCACTGCTGTCTCCTGTGCTTGGTGTGGAGCGTCTCTCAACACCATTTCAATGTTGTATCACAATCATTGTGAGAGCACAATGGGGCTTCGCATCCTCTCCACGACACTCTTCCCCTACCTATCTCCTATCCCAGGAAGATCTGCAGGGGACCCAAGCCCTGCACATGTGCGACAGCGGCCTGGGCGACGGCTTCGACGGCGCTGTCGGCCGCGAGCGGCAGGAGGCGTCTGGCGCTGCGTCGCGCGGCGTCGATGAGTTGGTCGGGGGAGCCGTCTGCGGTGGGCAGATCGGCGCAGACCGCGGTGATGACTTCGTCATGTGTCATGGCACGAGACCCCGCAATGCCGCGGCGAGCGTCTTCGGCAAGCGAGCTGCGAGCAGTCCGGCATCGACTGCGCGGGCAACGCTGGGATCGATGCCGACTTCGGCCACGACCGGAGCGTGCACCGCGTACGCGACGTCGGTGGCGGTCAGTGCGCGGCCGGGCTCGTGGACGATGACGACATCGGTTGGCGACAGCCCGCTGGCGGCTGCCCGTCGCAACGACAGGTAGCACGGCCGGGTGACGAGCACTCGTCGATGCGCTGCGGCCAGCAGGGCCGCGGAGATCGTGGAGGGACACGAGCCCGCGTCGACCACGACGTGATCGGGGCCTTCGGCCAGGAACCGGCCGAGCTCGGACCAACGTGTGTGTTCGGGCCCTGCGGTGGAGGTTCCGCGCGGGATGATTCGCAGGCTGTCATTGGCAGCGACGCTCAGCGCTTGCAACGCGGTCGGCGGCGCCGTTGCGGACATCAGCCAGTCGTGCACACCCGGGCTGCTCGGCTCGGCCACGCCGAGCGCGGCCGGTGCATCACCGGCGAGGTCGACCAGCCACGCTGACCCGTGGCTGCCGGCGGTCATCAGCGCGAGTGCGCACGCGACGACCGTCGTACCACTCCCGCCCTTGGCGGCCCAACACACTGTGAGCATCACTCACCCCCACGCTCGAACCAGATCGGTTCGGCATCGCACGACGCCTGGGGGGAAGACCCGTCAGCAACCTATCGAGTGGGGTCGAAGATTCCAACGTCGTGAGACACGACCCGTACGTCTGAGTCGCCGGATGTGTTTCGCGGTCAGCCGGGTGGTGTTGCTCTACAGCGTCGTGATCTCGTTGCGCAACGGCTCTCCGCGCACGTACGCGCCGAGGTTGGCGATGAAGATCTGCGCGGCGCGGTGGTGGGCCAGCTCGGTGGCGCCGGAGTTGTGCGGCGTGATGATCACATTCGGCATGTCCCACAGGGGACTGTCGGCTGGCAACGGCTCGGTCGCGAACACGTCGAGTCCGGCGCCCGCCAACCGTTGGTGGAGGAGCGCGTCGATCAACGCGGGCTCGTCGACCAGCGCACCGCGACCGACGTTGATCAAACGCGCCGTCGGCTTCATCAGCGCCAGTTGCTGCACGCCGATGATCGATGTCGTCTCCGGTGCGAGCGGCAGTGCGAGCACCACGTAGTCGGCCCACGCCAGCAACTGCGGCAGCGCGGTGAGCGTGAACGTCTCGCACGGTTCGGCGCCGGACACCGTTCGCCGCGCGCCGCGCACGTTCATGCCGAGTGCCAGGCCGAGTCGCGCCGTTTCCTCGCCGATCGGTCCCATCCCGATGACCGCCAAGTTGGTTCCGTCGACCTCCTCGCCGACATGCGGTGCCCAGCGGTGTTCACGTTGCGCGGTACTCCACGCGGGCAGATCGCGACTGAGGCCGAGCATCATCGCCACGACCGTCTGGGCGATGGGCCGCGCCGACGAACCCGACGAGGTGGTGAGGCGGACGCCGCGGCGGACGAACTCGGCGAACACCGGACTGTCGACGCCGGCCGAGAACGTGTGCAACCACTGCAGACTGCTCGCCGCCAGGCTGGCCGTGATGTAGTGAGCGGACCGGCTCGGCCACGCGTCGCCGCTGAAAAACGCGACGGTGATGCGGCCCAGATCGACATCGTCGACGCGGTCTTCGCCGTTCAGCGTCACGACATCCAAGTCCCCGGCTGCTGACCGAAGATCGACTTCGTACCGAGCCCAGGCGGCATCGGTACAGAACAGCACCGGCGGTGCCGGTGTGCTCAGGACGAACGCACCTTCTTCGCCGCGAAGGCGAGCAGACCGATGAGACCGACGAGCAGGAGAATTTTCTTCATGCGTGCAGACTAATCGGGTGCCCGCCGTTCGGTGCTCGGCCGGACCCGACCGCCTCGCCATCCTGTAGCGTCACGGCCGGAGGTGTCCGGGTACCTGGTGGACTCCACCGCCTTCAAAGCGGCTGGGACGAGCGATCCTCGTCCGGCGGGTTCGATTCCCGTCCACCTCCGCCAAACAACACCAGCTCAGCGGCCATTTATCTCGCTAGGAATGCCGATTTGGTCACAATTTGGTCACAGCGCGAAAACTTCGTGCAATTGTGATCGTTGTGCAGTTCCGGTTCATGCTTGACACTGTGACTCCGGTAGGTGGGTGACAGTTTCGGGACGCGACTTCGGTAGCTGGGCGACAGTGACTCCGGTAGCTGCTTGACACTTCGTGCTTCTGTTGTGGGTCAGCCTTCTTGGT
>JBBRPP010000133.1:0-4588 GCA_038227995.1 Acidimicrobiales bacterium | reverse complement strand
GCCCCAGTTCGTCCCTGTCCTCCTCCGCCAACGCAACCACGCCCGCGAGCACAACCAACCCGACCGCGCAGCCCTCTTCGACCACATCATCCAACGAGCCGAAACTGTCTCTTGACAGCGATCACCCGTGTAACGCCGGCTATGTGCGTAGCTATGCGGGTGATCGCGGGAACTCTGGTCGCGGTCGACGGAACGTTATGCGCTCGCTCGCCGATAGGGCCATGCTGGCCGCGGGCGGGTTGGCGCGAACGGCGCCGACTCCGATCACCGGAATAGCCCGGTGGCCCATCGCGGAAGAGATCATCAGCGACCGGCCTCGAGGAGTTGTTGTCGGTTTGGTGTCCTCGGGGTCGCCAGTACTGCGATCGAAAGGCATGCCAGGATGGGCGCGCTCGGTCCTCTCCACACACCTCACGGCGCATCCTGTTCGTCGTGACGACCGACAGACGTGTGTTAGTGCCGCCACCTGTCGCGACCCATTATGGCGAGGCTCGATGATGGCCCCGGCGGCGATCAGGACACACGAGAGGCTGATGGGCCCATGTGCCGTCGATACGGTCGACAGGGCATCGCCGAGAACCCGCAACGAAGCGCCTAGTTATCCCAGAGGCGTTTCGCTCCGAACGCGACCGCGGCAACGATCGCCGAGCCCACCAGACCGAATACTGCACCGGCAGCGACAAGCCCGATCTGACCCCAGCGTTCGCCGTTCGGATCAACAAACTGGGCAACACCGAAATACACCGAGGAAGTCGCGGGCCCGGTCCGGCAGTGCGGGTTGTCCCCACAGTCACCCCACCATCGTTCGAACTCCGAATCGAACGGTGGGAGAGCCCATTCGACTCTCTGCTCGACGCTGTCCGAGACTCCGACTCCCAGAAGCGAGTGCGCATGGTCGGGGTGACCGAACCCGGTTGCGAAGTTGTCCGTGCTCTCCTCCAGGTGCAGGTCATCGGTGGGCGTCAAGTGTTCGGCGCCGGCCAGCACACTGTCGTTCTCCTCACCAGTTGAACCGGAGTAACCCAATGCGTTGGTGACCCAAGGGGTTTGCACCAAGGTTCGGTACCCGGCACGATGCCGGATGGCGCCCTTCACGCGGCCGGACACGAAGCCGTACCGGAAGTTGAATCGCGGCGGCCGGAACGTGATGACATCCGCGCCAGCCGTTTCGTCTTGGCAGAGCATCGATTCGGTGCATGACTGCAGATGCACACAGTCGACCGGTCTGTAGATCGCCGGTCCGAGGCCGTCCGAGGCGTGGTCCGCGGTACATGCCGATCCGAGATCCGCGAACTGTGCTCCACCGGAAACAACGAGCATCACTGTAGGCATCTTCGACGGATCCTCGAACTGATCGGGCTTCTGGAGGACCTCCACTCTGAGGTCGTCGTTCTGTGAGCTCACGAAGACGGAGACCACTACCGGCTGGTGAGGCGGGTTCGTCAGCACCGTTACGAATCCGAGTTTGTGGGGTGGGAGTCGCGGGGTCACCATCGCAAAGCGGACGGCCAACGCCGCAAACGCGCTCAAGCCGAGGACCATAGCAAGAGCTGTCAGGACGACGATCCAGCGAAGCCATCGACGGGCCCGAGACTGATGCGTCCGGCCAGGAGTGAGGTCACCACCGCGCCTTCCGACCAACGCGAGTGCCGCCAGTAAGAAAAGGAGCACCCGGTCCCCAGACCTCGTCGCAGGTGACCTCGGCATCGAGCGCAAAGCTAATCCCTGGGGTCGAGCTACGCGGACACCAACTGACCGACAGTGGCCGGGCACGTACACCTGCGGCAGTCCACCACGACGCGGCAGGTCTCCCCCACACATGCCCGCCGACGTGTTCGGGGCTGCCAGCGACCTCACAGACACACGGTCGATCGTTGATCGCGCTCACCGAAATTCCCCAGGTGTGCTCGGCGGGTTCCAGCGGTCGTCGCTCCGCGGACTCGGCTCGGAGGGTAGCGAACAACGAGTGCGGGTTGTTCCAGCCGAGGGTCTTACGGGGCCGCCGGTTGAGTTCGTCAGCGACTCGGGCGAGGTCGGCAGCACTGTGAACGCGCAGGTCGGTGCCCTTGGGGAAGTAGTTGCGCAGGAGACTGTTGGCGTTCTCGTTGCTGGGTCGCTGCCAAGGCCGGCCCGGGTGGCAGAAGAACACCGGCATCCCTGTCGCTGCGGCGATCGAGTGGTGATGGTACATCTCGGCGCCCTGGTCCCAGGTCAGCGATCGCCGCAACGGCTCAGGGAGGTCGTTGAAGATCACCTCGGGGTGCTCGCGCAGACTGTCGGAGCGTGATGCACCCTCGACGTGCACGAGGATCGTGTATCTCGAGGTCCGTTGGAACTGGCCGTCCCGATTGCTGAACGCGCCGACGATCAGATCGCCCTCCCAGTGTCCTGGCACACGGCGGTCATCAGCCTCCTCGGGCCGCTCCTCGATCAAGGTGATCGGCACGATGAACCGTGGACGGCGCTCATCGCCACGACGGCGAGGACGCCGGCGCGGTCGCCCGGTCCGCAACACGCTTCTCGCGTCACGTTGAACCACCCGCTGCGGGCTGTAGAGCGCCTGATAGATTGTCTCGACCGGCCAGGCCACGACCATGACTCACGTCGAGCTCGTGGGCGACCTGCTCGGGGCTCCAACGCTGGTCGAGGTAGCACTGCACGAACCCACGAAGCTCACCGTCGCTCTCGAGCAGCCGGATCTTCGGGCGCGGTCGTCGAGCCTGCATCATCGCCTGCGCGGCGTGCAGTCGATACTCGCCGTCGACGGACTGGTTGCGCTGCAGCTCGCGACTCACCGTCGACACCGCGCGACCCATCTCGCCGGCGATCTTGCGTGCCGACTTGCCGGCGTGGTCGCCGTCGGCGATCGTCACGCGCTCATCCTCGCTCAAGTAGCGGCCCGACTCGGCCCGAGCAGGCTCACGGTCGATGATCGGCTCGATCACGCGAATGATCCCGTTGCGCGTGTACGACCCACTGTTCTTCCACCAATGGCCTGTCTTGCGGTCGACTCCCAGCCGGCGACACGCCTCGGAGTTCGACACCCCCTGGCGGATCAGGCGGACGTACTGTGCTCGCGCTTCTCCGTCATCGGTTGCCGCCCCCGGACGACCATTGGAACAAGACCTCATAGCCACCTGCCTACACCTCAGGCGGAGCGACGACGCCTGGAACCCGCCGAGCAACTCTGGGGACGTTCACCTGAGTGTGATCATCGTCACAGGCGATATCGCGACAATCCTGGAATCAGAACATTGATGCGCGCTGGCATTCGTGGACAGAGCACATAACGCGCCAGCAGAACAACCGGCTATTCGGCCGTCGCAAAGACACCGATCGGCGCGTCGGCTCGGCCCATACCCGGCAGTGTGCCTAGGAATTCACAGGATTCTGTGCAAGTCGCTCCAGCACCTGGCCAGGAAGAATTCCGTGCTGAGCGAGTGAACTCGCCACGGCTGCACGCACAACGGTCTCGCTACTGGAGTGCCGCATCGCGAAGAGTTGTTTCCACGCAGCAAGTGCGTCGGCAGCCAACACTTGGACCACCTCGGGACTGATCAGATGCACGTGACCTTCCGCAGAAGCTGCAATGGATGGATTCACTGCGGCCTTCGGAGAAATCATGACAGTGACGGATCCGACCGGAACCTCTGCCCCTCGGTCCACTGCCAAGAGACGGAGCTGATCATTCGACTGCCGGATGTCCTTCTGCGCGACTAGGCCTGTTCGCTCATGTTCGCTCTTCGCTTCGAGCGCCAGCCACAGATGGTTCTCCCAGCACCACACCGAATCGCAACGGCCCTGCGGCTTCGGCTTCGAGGCGTCAGCGCCGAGCAGGAGACCGAGATCGGTGAGTGCCCGCTCGTAGATGCCGGACTGGATCTGGTCGAGACCAGCGCTCACGGTCGTCACCTGCTGCTGATACCTCTTGGTACGAAGGTCGTCAACGAGAACGTGCGCAATTGCAACCACCGCGGACGCGTCTGCAGGTCCCAGCGCTCCACGGTCGTCTCCCGGCAACGGAGCCATCTCGGAAACCCAACGCGCAGGTTCTGCGGCGCGCTCGGCGTTCCGCACCATCTGACGGGCCGCCGACCGGAGGGCCTCGTCACTCTCCAACTCGCCGGCCTGATCGAGCCAGACGGCGGCAAGGAACTGAAGAAACGCACGGTACGGCTGCGCCGCCGGGCTTTTCAGCTTCAGGGTTGCTGCGTCCAACGTTTCGCCTGCCCTCCGCCACGCTCCGCGGGCAGCGAACTGACAAGCCCGAATTTCGTCGACGGCAACCGCCCCGACCTCCGCGGCTCCGGCGGGGGATTCAGCGGGCCTCCCCGTCCGACAACTATTGAGCGCATCCTCACCTGGCCCGAGCCATTCTGCGTCTTGCGCCAAAAACGAGTGCACGTTGGCCAACAGTTCCAAGGTATCGACCTCAGCGCTCTCGACCCCTAGTGTCCTGGAAGGTTGATTAGTCGAGAAATTGTTGTTGATCGGGAATTTTCGCGGTGGTGTCGCGTTGACCTGGTGTTGTCGTGCAACATCAGGAGGACACCATGACACGCCGTGGACGACCCACTCCCGAGATCAT
>JBBRPP010000132.1:0-4675 GCA_038227995.1 Acidimicrobiales bacterium | reverse complement strand
TCAACATCAGACACGCCCACATCATGGACACGTCCGTTCAACACTGCGATAGGCATAGACATCGAAATAGGTAACCGTTCTCGCCCTACAAGGGAAGATCCGCAACAGCGGGCGTCTCACCTAAGCCTGACACGTAGGGCCGCCTTTGACAACGCTTGGTGGCAACATCTGTCCGACGGCGACGTTTGCGACTGCGCGCATGATCCGCCGCACTGGTTGGTTCCTCGCTGCTGCTTCGTTGTCGATCCGGGCTTGCAGCGACCGAAGATTCGAAGGCGGTGTGTCCCGTTTGGTGTTCATCAGTTGTGACCGATCGCGCCGAGTACCCGTTGAACTTCACGTGTGCGGAGGAGCCCCGTCTGCTTGGCTGCTGTGACAGCGTCGAGGAGTCGGTCGCGCATGATCGTGTCGCGGCAGTCGATGAGTGCCCGCGCGACTGTCGCCGACGGGACGCCCTCGTAGACGGTGACGTCGGCCGGGTCGATCTGTTGGCGGACGACCTCGACGAAGTCCGGGACTCGTGCACGCGCGCGGTGCGGCGTGCCGACTCTGATTCGTCGGGGGTTCACTTGTGCGAGTTCGTGGAATGCCAGCACGGCGTCGTGGGTCAGGTAGGCGTCGGCACCGACACGCAATACGGCCTCCATGAACTGGTCCCGGCCGGTCCTTGGCCGGTCGTCGAATCTCCACAATCCGTACGCAACGTGCACGAGCCCGCCCGTTGCTGCCAACTTCGGGAGCTCGGCCGGTGGAATCTGCAAGGCGGCGGCGTCGTGGGTCGTGACGTAGCCATACTGATCTGCAGCGTGAGCGGCGAGCCGCCGCCGGTAGGTGTCAGCGAGCATCTGGACCTCCTTCGAAAGAATGTCACAACTCTACCAAAAACAGTAGAGTTGTGACAGCATCAAATCAGGCGTATTTTGGCGGTGGGCGAAACGAATCACGTCGCCGTGGTAGCAACGCTGGCCGAACTGCGGCGGAAGTCAGCGAACGTCGGCGGACGACCGACCCGCAAACACCGTGCTCAGCCGTACTTTCGCAGACAACGACGAGCAACGGCGAACGCCTGGAAGGCGTTTCCTAAACTGTAGACGGAGGTTCGAATCCTTCCGGGAGCGCAAGAAATGGTTTCTGAACAGGGTGTTTATGATGCGACGAATCGAAGGAGCATTGACCGTTGGACCGGATTGCGGGCGATGTCTCAGCGCGATTGGGAAGGCCAGGGGAAGGAGACTGGGTCGCTAGGCAATCACGTGTGGGTGCGCGACGACGACACCGTCGGTGAGACATCGGCGCGATGCGTCGTTGACGACGTCGAACGCTATGACTCCGCAGGAGGCCGACAACACCCGGATGGTGATCGTGCTGGCAAGTGGAACCGCTGCGCTGAAGGTGCCACCGACGCGGACGATATCGGCAAGCCTGATCGACATCAGTTCAGCCACGATCGACACGGCACGAGCGAGGGTGGCCGTCCCGTGGAGCACCGGCGCATCCAGCCCATTGGCCCGGGCGACCGCTGCGTCGGTGTGGATTGGGTTCCAGATGCGGGCGCATTCGCTGTACACGTGTGCATCCACGGAGCGCACGTTGCTGGTTCGATGCGCGATCGGCCTGCCCGAATCGGCGAGGCCAGCGGATTCTGCCGGGTGTTTCGGCATCTCTGGCCACTGGAAGTCGTCCTCCGCGGGTTGTCCCTCGAGCTCGACGCCAGGAAACAGTGTCGAGAAGCTCGTCCTCCACACGGTTCGGCCGGTGCTGTCGCGGGCCTCGAACAACGTGCATTGGGTGGCACCTGCACGACGTCGGCCGACTCCGACGATTCGACCGCCGATGTGGATGGTCTCGCCCGGGATGATGCGGCGGTCGTGAACGAGATCGTGTGCGACGTGCAGGCCCCGCGCCACCTCTTCACGGCTCATCGGTGAGGCCTCGGAGCGGTGAGCGACGAGGAGCGCCCACTCGGGTGCGACTGGAAAGAGCGGATGAGCGACCACACCGCGCAGCGTGTCGAACAGCTCCGGGCTTTCGTCGGGTACGCCGGCCGCATAGGCCATCAACCATCTGTTGTCGCAGATGACACTGATCGGCGCGAGCTCCTGGCCGATCATTGTCGATGTCAGGGGCATGAGCGAGTCTGTCAGCCGCGGAGGGCCCGATGCGCCGAATCGAGGACAGCGGAGTCGACAACGAGGTCGTTGGCGAAGGAAAACCAGAGACCTTGCTCGGCGACGAAGTCGGGCACACGACGCAGCGCCCGGTCGATCTCGTCCCAGCTCACGCCGAGCTCGAGCGGCGTTGCCCGCATGCCGCTGGCGTCGACGATGCGCCGTGCACGTGACGGCTCGTTGTCCTGCAGGGTCGACATGATCAGCACTCCGAGAGTCACCAGCTCTCCGTGCATGATCGTTCGGCCGGTCACTTCTTCGAATGCGTACGCAAAGAAGTGCTCGCTACCTTCCTCGAAGCGTGCATGGCCGAGATCGTGACAGCGCCAGCCGATGTCGCGGTGCAATTCCATCAGACGACGCAGGCCGTCGTCTGTCGCGTCTCGAAGCTCGGGGGCAAGCAACGCCAGCTCGTCCAGATAGGTCGATGACATCGAAGCAGCGGTCTCGTCCCATGCTGGATCGTGGCCGCGCTTGACGGCGTAGGACCAATCGAATCGGGCGGTGTGGCACGACAGCACGTCGCCGATGCCTCCTCGTAGCAACTCGATCGGTGCAGCGCGCATCAGGTCGAAGTCGACCAATACCTGCTCGGGCACGGCGTCGCCCTCGTAGCGGACTCCGCCAAGATCACGAAGTGCAGCCATCCTCGTGAAGCATGCGTTGACAGATGGGAGCGACGGCATCGAGTACAGCGGAATTACTCGACGCCAGTGCAGCCATTTGGCGGTGTCCATCGCGGCCCCTCCGCCGATGCCGATGACGGCGTCGCATGGCGCGACGGTCGCGACGAGGTGCTCGAGGTGGCCCGGGCTGAGGTCACCAGCGAGAACGACCTCGATCGGGGCATGCTGGAGCATGGGCTCGACAACGGCCCACGGTTCGGGCTGCGTGACGACGACATACCGATCGATGCCGTCAACGATCGGCCGGATCAGGTCGGTGCCATATCGGGTGTCGAACCCGTGTGCCGCGAACATCACAACCGTTCCCCGAGCGTGTCCAACATCGCCTCCAAACCACTGAAACGAACCATGCGGAATTCCTCTGCCGCAGCGAGACCGTATGTTGCGCCCGTTCGCTCGGCGCCAGCGGTGAGGAGGCGCTGCATCAATTCCCGCAACGTCTGCGGGGTGTCGTCGTCCTGTGCGGCGTCGAGCATCGGCACGCGCCAGCCTCCCGTCTTGGCCTGGAGTCGGAGTTGGTTGACGAAGTTGCGCAGCGGAGTCTCGTGGCAGAGCGCAGCGTCGATCTTGGTTGCGAGCGTCTGGGTGGTGTCCACCACGTGGGTCACCTCGACCACGCGCCGGCCGAAGTACCAGCGCTCGAAAACGCCGTGCGGCTCCAACCCCCCCCTGATGTGTTCCGGATGGTGCTTGTCGAACTGACTCGTCCAGAACGACTCGTCGACCGCAGACGCAACGACCTTGTGATCCTGATTGTCCTCGCCGTACATGCTGTACGGATCGAAGGTGACGAGCGCGTAGGGACGATGGGTGCGAACGAGGCGAATGATCTGCTCGCGCAGGGCGGTCTCGGAGATGTCGGCCAGGGTGTCGGTCGGCCAACCGAGATCGATCACCTCACTGATGCCCAACACCGCTGCTGCTCGACGGACCTCGTCTGCGTTGCGCCGAATGGTCGTCTCGTCGTCCAGGCCGATCGAGTCCCACCGATCGTCGGTCACCCGAACCTCGATCACGCGCCATCCGGCCAACGTCCACCGAGCGACCGTTCCACCGATGAAGAGAGCCACGTCATCAGCGTGCGCGACCACGATCATCACGACTCGACCCTCGCCGGGCTCGGGTCCCCAAACCACTGGTGACATCGACATGCTGTGAGTGTAACCGCTTTGGGAAACACTATTGACCGAATGTGTTACTCTCTGTCCATGGCGGATTGCGCCGCCGACAACCGGAAGGGGACGACATGCCGATGTTGAGGAGTCGAAGGGATTTCCTGGCCCGCATGGGGGGCGTTGCGGCAGTGACCGCATTCCTCGCGGCGTGTGGCAGCGATTCGAAGAGTTCGGCCACGACAGTAGGAGCGCCGACCCCGACAGCCGGGGGTGCGGGCGGCACGGTCGCGTCTACCGCGCCGCTTTCTACCTCTGGCGCACCGGAGACGACGGGTGAGTCTGCGACGACCGCAGGCGCAGACAAGGAACCCGGCTCCGAGGGCGAAATCACGGTGTTCCTGATCCCCAGCCCGTCCTCCACCGCGATCCAGGGCTTCATCCCGGCGTTCGAGAAGAAGACGGGCATCAAGGTCAACTTCTCCGAGACCCCCTACGGCGAGGCTCACCAGAAGGAACTGCTCTCGTATCAACAAAAGGCCGGCGCCTACGACGTCGCCCAGTTCGACAACACGTACCTGGCAGCATTCGGCGCCGCGAAGGCGATGGAACCTCTCGATGACTATCTGTCCAAGTCCGCCGAGTATGACATCGCCGACTTCTCCAAAGGTCAGCAGGACTATGGCAAGTACAAGGGCGACACACTCGG
>JBBRPP010000131.1:0-5019 GCA_038227995.1 Acidimicrobiales bacterium | reverse complement strand
TCGTACCCGTCCGGCGAAGCCGGCGAGGTGACGGCGTCACGGTCAAAATGGTTTCTGGGGACGAACCTGCGTCACTCCCCACTGGCTGGCGACAGGGCGTCGTAGTGCTTCCGCCCTGAGCCGGCCATGCCCGACGCGACGACTTGGTGCCCGGCGTTCTGTTCACTTCACGACTTCAAGCTGGTCCAGGTCATCGACCACGATCTCGACCTCCACGGTCCGCCCGTAGATGTTGTGGTCGTGCTTGGAAATCGTCCCCGTCACCCGGACGGTCTTCCCCCGGAAGTGCTTCTCGATGTCCGTGACGCCCGCCCGGTTGAGTCGCCGGATCACGTCGGCGGTCAGAACCGCCCCGAACCGCACCTGCACGCCGTCCAGCGGCGTCCGGGAGCGGAGGCCGACATCCTCCGGGCCGCGGCCCTTCTCCCACACCGCATCTTTCGGAACCTCGATCACCTTGGCCCCTGTCGCCCTGGTCACGTCTTCCACCTTGAACTCCACCGCCGGCTTGGTGTCGTTGAACTCCTTCGCCCGCCTGGGGTCGTATGCCGCCCGGACGGCCTCTTCGGGCGTCAGAACCTTCTGCTTCCCCGCCGGGGCGGCGTTGATTACCAGGTCCAACTTCCCGGTGGCGAGCTTGCTCAATGCTTGATCGGTGCTGGCCTCGGCAAGTGTCGAAAAATGAATCTGGACTTTCCCCGCGGCACACAAGGTCGAGTGCTTGTTCGCGGCACTCTCCTCAGACGGTCGGAGTTCGAGATGCCATTCGTACACTTCGATCTCCTGGCCCGGTGCCAGGTCGGCTTTTTTCACAGTGCGACTCGTGAATGACGCAGCGGCCATGATCGGGATCAATTTTCCAGTGCCGTCCGTCACGACCGGCGGCTTTTCGAGAGGGAACGTATTCGAGCACTGAAGACTCGCCGCCTCCTTGCCGACGTTGCGGACCCGCACGACCAGCGTGACCGTCTCCCCGTGGCGGTAGACCTTCTTGTCGCCGGGGCGGACGCTCAAGCCGGCTTGCAAGCCGCCGACCTCCTTGCCCCAGGCGGTGAGTTCCTCCTCGACCTGCTTCTCGGCAACCGGCGGCTTGTCCGTCACCTCCAGTTCCAACTTCCCGGACGGCAGGGCACGGTCCGTAGCAGCGGCACGGTTGTCCCCGGCCCAGGTTTTACCCATCAACCCGTTCTCCTCCCAGATTTGGAACTTGCCCGTCCCGAACACCTTCATCACCTGCTTATCGTCCGCCTCGCCCGCCGGTCGGAGTTCGAGCTTCATCTGATACAGTTCCGTTTCCTTCCCGGCCTTCAGTGTTGCCTCCACGGGAATCATTATCAAGTCCGTCATGACCTTGGGTATGGGGTACTTTTTCCCGTCGCCATCAGTGATCGCCGGCGGGTAGTTGCTCCACAGGTCACGAACGTACTCCAGGTTCACCTCCTCTTTTCCGACGTTCTTTGCCCGGACGACGAGGGTGACGCTCTCGCCGGTGCTGTAGACCCGCTTCTCGCCGGGGAGGTAGCCGAGGCCGATCCGAACTCCACCGGGTTGTTCCTCGCCCCAGGCCGTGAACGCCTCCTCTTCTTTTTTCTGCTTCGGCTGCTTCGCCGCCAGTTCCACGAGCTTCTCCACCGGGGGTTTCACGTCCTGCACGACCTTCAGCTTGCTCGGCTGCTCGGTCTGACCCATCACGAGGCTCCCGCCGGTGACGACCGCCACGCCCAACGCCAGCACCGCCACCGCCGTGGTCATGATCTTTTTGAGGAACATTGTCTTCAGCACCCCTTGTGTGAGTGTGGCAACCGGGCCGGAGATCATTCCAGCCGCCTTCCCCGCCGCGAGGAGGGTCGCCACGTTGATCGCGGAAGTCACCACCGACGCCGGCACGTCTGCCGACGCCACCGAATGCGAGAGGGTCGCCGCCAACGACCCGCCAGACACCGCCAACCCTTGCCGGGGAAGTCGCTTCGCCAGCAGTTTCCTCGCCCGGACAAGCCCGCTCGCCACGGTGCCTTCCGGACAGCCGAGTTGCCGGGCCACCTCTTTGCGGGTGTGCCCCTCCAGGTCGCATAGCACGATCAACGCCCGGAACCGTTCGGGCAGTCGGCTCAACTCTTCATCCAGCCGCGACAGCAGTTCCTCGTCGCGGGCTTTGACCACGGCGGGTTCGGGCATCTCGTTCATCTGCACCTCACGCCAGCCCCGCTTCGCCACCGTGGCCCGCAACCGCACCGCCGTCTGCCGAGCGACTCCGTGCAGCCAGTTCGCCACCATGTCCCTGGGCACGACCGTCCCCGCCTTCTGGACGAGGACCAGAAACGTGGCCTGGAACGCATCCTCGGCGTCGTGGGGGTTGCGTAGAACGCGGCAGCACACTCCCCACACCATCGGGGCGTGCCGCTCCACCAACGCGGCGAGGGCGTCCTCGTCTCGCCGATTCAGGAAAAGGGTCAGCAGTTCCGCATCGGTCCGCCCGGCTCCGTCCCGCCCGGCGGCGGCACGGAGTTGCTGCACGATCACGCTCAATGGACTACTCGGCATCTACCGGCACCTCGGCACCCACTTCTCGTACTTCTATTCTCCGACACGGGGCGATTTGATCCATCAGTTTTGCCGACCGGCCAGATTTGTCTCCCGCCCGAGCAAGCCGTGCCCATGCGGGAGAAGAAGTGACCGACGGTCGCCGTCACGCTGCTCGCTGCTGCGTCTGACCACGAGTCTTCTCCCACACATCCGGCAGCAGGTCGGTCAGGTCAGCTTCGGCCGAACGGGTGGGCAATTCGGATAGGACGTGCGTCAGGTACGCCCACGGGTCGAGGCGATGCCGAGTCGCACTGGCGCAAACGCTCAGCAGCACGGCGGCCGTCTTCAGCCCGCGATCTCCACCGACGTGCAGCCAGTTGGCGCGGCCCACGGCGAGCGGACGGATGGCGCGCTCGGCGGCCCCGTTGTCGAGGGCGAACCGCGCGTCTTGGAGGTACCGAACCAACGACGGCCACTGATTCCGGGCATACCCGACGGCCTGCCCGAACAAACTCTTCGGCGTCGCCGAGCGGCGCTGCTCTTCGAGCCAGTCGGCGAACTTGGCCAGGATCGGACCCGCCCGTGTCCGTCGCCGATTCACCGCGTCGTCATTCGTGAAACGTTCGCCGAGTCGCGCCCGTTCTTCCTTGAGTTCCTTCTCGACGGCGTAGAGCGTGCGGATGAAGGCGAGCGCCTCGACAGCCCGCGGGTCACTCGGCTCGGCCTCCACGAAGTATCGACGGGCGTGCATCCAGCACCCGAGATGCCGGACGTTGCGGTGCACGGCGTTGTAGCCGTCGTAGGCATCGGCGTGAATGAAACCATGGTAGCTGGCGAGGAACGTCTGCGGGAAGTTCTGACTCCGACCGGCGGTGAAGTCGAAGAGGGTGTAGGGGTGGGCAGAGTCGCCGAGGTATACCCACGCGAAGGCGGTGCGGCGGGGCCGAAGCAAAAGCAGCGGCGTGTCGTCGGCGTGCATCGCGAACGACCGCAACAGCCGCCGGTGCATCAACTCGTAGAGCGGCGTCAGGAGTAACCCGCACTTCTGCAACTGATCGCACAGTGTGGACCGCCTCACGTCCCACCCGTGACGGGCGAGGATCGACTCCTGGCGGTTCAGCGGCAGGTGGTCGCAGAACTTCGAGACGATGACGTGGGCGAGCAGGCCGGCGCCGATGTTGCTCTTCGGCAGCGGCTCCGGCGGCAGGACAGCCTTGGCGATCTGCGGGTCGTGGCCTTGCAACTCGCACGAGCGGCAAGCATACACGGGCCGGATCAATTCCCGGACGAAGATCGCCATCGGCTGATAATCGAGGCGTTCATTGATTGTCTGGCCGATGCGGAGCTTGGCGGTGCCACAGCACCCACAGACCTTCTCGGCGTCGCTCAGGTCGATCAACTCCGGGCGGCGCGGCAGGTCCGCCGGCTTCCCACGGCGACCGTGACCCATTCTCTTCCGCTCGGGAACCTCGGCTTCGGGAGCGGCTTCGACCACGACCGCCGGCATCGGATCGGGTTCGGGGTCGAGGGCGTCGAACAGGGTCGGCCCTTCGACCCGCTCGCCGCCGCGGCCGAACTTCATCTTTACCAAGCGGTGGATGTGGGCCTGCTGCGCGTCGATCCGCTTGCGGAGTTCGACCACCACTCCCCGCAGCTCGACGATCAACGCCTCGGCGTGCGTCAGCTTTTGGCGAAGATCATCCGTGTCGTGGGTCGGCGGCATGCTCTGTTCAACACCGCTCCGCGTTCCGGGTAGCGCGATTTACGCCGGAGTTTTGTAGCGTCGCCGTTCGCGGGTCTTCGCCGGGTCGAGGCCGCCGAGGATCATCGCCAGTTGCGTCGGGGTGACGGACACGCCGGCGGCGGTCGCGGTGGGGAAGGCGAACGTCCCCTGCTCCAGTCGCCGCAGATAGAGTGCGAACCCGTCCCCCATCCAGGCGAGGATCTTGAGCTTGTCGCCGGTACGATTTTTGAAGACGAACAGGTCACCCGAAAGCGGATCGCCCTTCAGAACCGAACGCACCACGCCGGCGAGGGAGTCGATCCCTTTGCGGCCGTCCACGGACTCGACGGCGATCAGGATGCGGCCGCCGGGGAGCAGGCTCAGCATGACACCGCCCCCAAGGCCGCGACCAGTCGGGTGACGGCCTCGGGAGCGGCACCCAGCGGCACCCGTACCACGATCCCCGACTGGAGGACCACCTCGGCCATCGGTTCGGCGACGACGCGAAGGGGAACGAATGTCGGCGATGGCTTCGGCGGCGACGCGCCCGGTTCGGCGGCCAAGATTCGCCGCCAGTGGTCGAAGTTCGACCGGGTCAGCTTGCGGGCGCGGCAGAAGGCGTTGACCGTCTGCCTCGACTGCTTCCAGGCATTGATGGTGGCCCGCCAGACTTGAACCTTCTCGGGACGGTGTTGCGACATGACGGAGTTCTCCTACGGGGAAAACTCCAAAGCTACCAGACGACGCAAGGCGTTCATTCACCGGACAGCTAC
>JBBRPP010000130.1:0-5273 GCA_038227995.1 Acidimicrobiales bacterium | reverse complement strand
TGGTCGGGGCGAGAGGAGTCGCACCTCCAGCAGGCACCTGAATGTCCCGTCGGCTTTACCTCTGAACATCACGCTCACTGGCGGCAATCAATGGCTCGGCAAGCACTCCGCATGACGTGGTCTCGACACAGTCAATTGGTCCCCGGGGTAGTAGATGGGCGCCCCGGAAGTTGCCGGGGGCTCACTAGGGCGTCGGCCACAACGGTGGCAGGACTCTACCCTGTCCGCGCCCACGCGAGGCGAGGAGCTCGGCGGCTGGGACGTCGTTCGTCGAGTGCCAGACCAATCACCGACGCGACGCCCAGCCGCCGCAGGCTAGCTACACCTCTGCCAGTTGATGTCGTAGTGCTCGCCCGAAAAGAAGTCAAAATCGGTCGGCGATGCGAGCACCTGCGAAGCGGAGTTCTTGAGAATTGCCTTGTCGTTTGGGTCGCCAACCTTCACGTTGTTCGCAGTCAGGGTCACGTGGATCGTCCCGAACTTCTGGAGGGGCTTATACACGCCATTAATTTTGACGCGCTCAGCGATCATCTCCGCACTGCTGCCGCTGTAGAGGCCGCTTGACACAGTGATGCTGTAGGACAGATCCGAGAATGTGTTGTAGAAAAAGAAAGTGAAGGTACCTGCGGAGACGTTGCGGGTTGTCTTGACCTGGAAGTTATAGGTCCTCGAACCATAGATCGGCACGGCCACGGCTGCCGTGGGCAGGATCTCCCACCATGCTTGGTCGGAGCCAAGGCCTGGCACGCCCTGTGCCGTACCGTTCTGTGCCAGGTTTGCTGACGTCCATCCGCCCAGTCCGACCCAATAGGAAGCCATCCCGCCCGCGCAAGTGGTGTTGAAAGCTGGTTCGGTGTATTCGGCATACGCGCTCGTGTACCCGCCCTTCTTGCCAACCTGGCCTGCCCAGTTGCCTGATGGGACGTCTGCGGCCCGAAACGAGGGCACGTTGTGAAGTGCGGCCGGCGCCGTCGGGAACTTCATGCTTGAGACCATGCTCTGCCAGGCGGAGTGTGCGGCGGCGTCAGTCTGGCCCGGATCGGTCGGTATGCCGTACAGCTGGAGGCCCGCGGCGTCGGCGGTCGCTGGATCGAAGCCGGCTGGTGGAATATTGATCCAGGCTTCGTCGCCTGCCACGTTGTAGTGGTACGAAGTGCCACCGTCCGCGAGCCGCTGCGTTGCGACGAGCGGGTACGAAGCCACTCCGCATGCGGCTAGGGTTGCGTCGGGCGCTGTATAGGGATCAAAGGACGTGGCGCAGATGGCGGCTGGGGAGGCTGCGACGGTGTCGCCGAACGCAGCCGGTGCCGACATCGCGAGCACAATTACCGAGGTTGCGACGACTCTGCCGGGCCCGGAGGCTGCCACAAGACCATGGGTCAGACGTCTCATGTCCACACCGAAAACCCTCCCTCTCGGGATGCCACTTGGACCCAGTGCGCAAGCGGTCCAACCCAGACGCCATCCTGCGCTTTCGGGGCGACGCAGACAAGGGAGTTGAGCGCCACTGGCTCTGTCCCAAGGACGGTGCCGAGCGTGGAGATCCAATCGATGGCCCCCCCGTTCCGGAAACGGCAGGGCCGTGGGGGAGTCACGCGCCGGTGGGCCCGTTTCCTCTGAGCCGCAGTTCGCGCCGTCGCAGCCCAAGAGCGGGACGAGGGCCAAAGTGGTTTGGACTAGCGAGTCACCCGTTTCAGCTAGTATCCGCCTCTTATTATCGAGATGGCAGGAGCCGCCGCGCAGAAGCTGACGTTGGATGAGTCCGCCCCCCGTCGGGACGAGACGGGCTACGCATTTGAGGTCGGACCCGTCCGCGTAGTATCCGATCAACTCTATGCGTCAACGCTGATGGCCGAAGCACCCGTTGTCCTCGCGGTGCTACGGACAATCTGCGCCACTGAGGCGGACGCCGAGGACGTATTCGGTGCCACCCTCGAGATCGCGATCCGGCACCAAGCCGACCTCCGCGAGGCGCGCCTCTTGCGGGCGTGGATGCTGCGGATCGCCATACGGGAGGCCCTGCGACTCCGTCGACGGCTCCAACGAGTGGTCGGGCTCGGTTGGGTCGAACACGAGAGGCCTGATCCGTCTATTCCTCAAGTTGACGAGCGCCTTGTGGTTCGCGAGGCACTCAACGGGTTGGCGCCGCGCACACGTCTTGCCGTCGTACTTCGCTACATGGTTGGCATGCCTGTGGCTGAGGTTGCCGCCACTCTCTCGACGAGCGAAAACACAGTCAAGACCCAACTCAGAGTTGGTCTGGCCCAACTGCGGAAGGAACTCCAGGGATGAACGAGCAGCTCAACGATTTGGACAGCGAAGGCATTGATCCCGTTCTCCAAGTGCGCCTGGCCGAGTGGTTCCGTGTCCAGGTCCAACAGGCAGAACGCGACTGTTCGGTTGCGCCTCCTGTCGCTCGGCAAATGCCGCCGCGCCGTCAGTTTCAACCTCGCCTCTCCAGCGTCGCTGCGTTGTGCGCTGTGGCCATCGCCATCGTGGCCATCCTGCGGTTGGCTCCAGTGGTCTTGCCGGCATCGACCTCAGGTTTGGCAGGCGGTCTTGCCACCGCGGCGCCCCTTGCCACCGCCGCGCCCATCGTTACGGCCTGGTATCCCGACGGTCTTCCGAGTGCGATCAATGGTGTGAAGGTTTTCCGGCCCGACGATATTGGGCCCCAAATGCCGTCGGGGCGGTTTCTCGTCGGGGGCTGGGACGCTGGCCCGCTGGGCGTGAGTTGCCCCGCAGACATCATCGGCGCCCCGCCCCCCCCGTGTCCGGCCTTTGAAGGCCTCGCTCAGCAGCCCAAAGGGCCCACGATCCTCAAGGTCATGTGGGATAGCCACTATGACAATGCCGAGCCGGCCGTCGTAATTACGGCTGAGATCATTCCGCTTGACCCGTGCGTCTCGACACCACCCGGCGGTTGTCCAACTCGTCCCAACGTGCACGGCGTTTCGTACGCGTGGAAGGGGGCTCCGAGCCCATAGGGACGGCGACGGTCCGCCGGCCGGTCGGCTGCCGTGTGTGGGGCGATCGCGCGGAGCCTCGATCTACCCCCCGGCATGTCGTTCGGCGTCAGGACGCCGCGTGGAGTACCCGTAACTTCGGTCGCATGGGCGAGGCTGGCGGAAAACTGTCACCGTACACGTCGTGCATCTCGGCGGGCTCGAGGACGAGGAGTTCCGCGAGTTCGCGTTCGTCGTAGCCGAGATCGCGGATGTGAACTTCGATGATTTGGGGGAGGAGCCGAGCGGGCTCTGGGCTGAGATCGGCCTCCGCAGGCTCGCGATTCCTGAACCCGGCCTTGCCCATCAACATCCACAGATATCGCGCTCGCCGAGGCTCGATTGCCCCGAGATCATCCGCTCGCTTCAAGAGGGCCTGCATGGAGACGCGCCAGCGCAGTTTCAGTCCCACCAGTCGGTCGAGATAGAGGTCTGTCAGTTCGTGGGCAATATCGTGCGCGGGCATTAGCAACTCCGCCGCAAACTGGTACGCCTGCGCCTCCATCTCCGGGTTCGGTACGCGATGCATGACCATATGCCCAAGCTCGTGGGCGAGCGTCAGTCTGGTGCGGTCGGTGGGAGCGTCGCGATTCGTGAAGAACAAGGGTGGAAGCCCTGGGACGTATCGGCCGACGGCATCGAGCAGCGGCGTTCCGAACTCGGTCGGAACGACGAGACCGCCGGCGCTTTCGATGAGGTCGGTAACGTTTCCGATTGGCCCGCGTGGCACGTGCCAGGAGGCCCGCACGGCCCTCGCGACCTCTTCGGCTGAGCCACCGAAGTTGTCCGGATCAAGCTCCGGAATACGGTCGGGGTCGATTTCGACTGCCTGGAGCAGCCGCGCGATGTGGATGCGACGAATGTTGAGCTCCGCGTGGATCCGTCCCAGTGCGCGGCTGGACATCGCCTGGCGCTTTCGGTGGAAGAACTCGCTCGTCCCGGCGCCATAAAGTGGCTCGGGCAGCGAGAAAAACTGGGCCGGGTAGCAAAGAGCGGCGGCCAAGCGGGAGAGGACCGGCTCGCTGACAGGCAAGAGGCCGGCCTCGATCTTCGACAGATGGCCCTGAGAGAGGCCGACTGCCCGGGCAAGTCGACTCTGCGTCAGACCTCGGGACTCGCGAGCGAGAATGATTACCTCGGCGCGGACTCTCCCGGCGTCGTACTCAGTCAGCGAATCCATCGGCTCTCGCGGCGGGGGCCTGCTTGGCTCGCGCGGTCGCCAGCCGCGGCGCCCGCTCCTCGCGCTGAACCGGGAGCTCGACGAGCTCCGGAGAGATGCTGAATTTCCACTCGAGCCTGTCGCCGTTCGGGCAGGTGATCCAGTACGTCGAGGTCGCCAAGGTAAGGCCATGCTGGTATCCGACATTCAGGTGCGTGACAGCGTCGAGCTCTGGAAACAGCGTCAGGGGCTGTTGGAGCAGGAAGTCAAGCGATAGCTGGGTCGGGATGTTTCTGCTGCGCAGGCGCCGATCGAGCTTCTTGAACCGGAGCGCGTAGTGATGCCCAATCTGGAGCAAGAACAGCCCGTGGCGCTCCGAGTGGCGGATCCCGTCGATGCCATCGGGAAACTCCGCCCTGATGTTGCGGACGATGTAGTCACGGAGGAGATTCGCCTGCGTGCCTTTGCGGATGAAGGCGAGCTGTGGTCCGCTTTCGCGAAGGAAGTCAGTTATGGCCGATCGAAGGCAGGCGACAATGCGATCTCGGTACGGGACGAGCTCCTGCTGGGCGCGTTCGCGGGTCGCAAGCACGCGCTTAGTCTAAGGCCGGCCGTTGTCATATGCAAGTCGGATTATGCATTTCTCATGCGCTGCCACGCCTCGCGGATCGTCAACGAGGGGCGACCTGCGGAGCCCCGTCGCTGCCGCTCGAGCTGGCCGGCCGAAGCCGGGATCGTCGTCGGCACGCGGAGCGGGGCGGACGCGGCCCTACCCGTCCCCGCTTATCTCCGGCTTATCCGCGAACGCTCGCATCGCCGCCCACCACATCGGGTGCGGCCGCACCTCTCCCGCCTGCACTCGTCGGCAGTAGCCAAGCGATAGCCCAGTGACCTCGGCAAGGTCCCTCGCCGGCAGGCGTGCGAGTCCCGGTAGGATCTCCCGGTCGAACGCCGACAGGCTTTCGTCGCGAGCATCTCGCCGGCAATCGCCCGGAGCATTTCGCGGCCGACGTCGAGGCCGATCGCCCGGGTTCCCGTCCCGTGGCTCGACTGCCGTCGCACCTGAAGCACCGTCGCCTCGAACGCGCGTGAGTCCACACCAGCGATGG
>JBBRPP010000129.1:0-5420 GCA_038227995.1 Acidimicrobiales bacterium | reverse complement strand
TACCGCCTACGCGATCATCACGCACGCAGCGACACACTTCGCCGAACCACCACCGGCACCCGCCAACCGCTACATTGACCACGCCTCACAGGTGGGGAATTTCGATGAGCACACCTGGGGAATTTCGCTGAGCGCGAGCAGAGATCGACTGCGCCGTTGTTGTTGTAGAGCGACACCTTTCCGTCGGCGCTCAGCTTGGCGACGACGAGATTTGGCCTGTCGACTCCCGGCTGAACGTTCAGAACCGATGATTCCGGCCGTGGCTGATCGCTCGGCCATGCGGTGATGTAACTCGAGGCCGTGCCGCCGGTCGCCGTAATGTTCAGGATCACGACACCAGCGCCGGTGGTCGGTACCCCACCGCGCCCCGCGACCTGGAGGTCGATTTTGCCACACTGGCGAATCTTGCCGGCTGATCCTCCGGTGCCATCTCGGGTGTCCAACAAGCGGGTCGGCGTCAACGAGTTCAGCCCCGATTGCGCTGGGTACCAGCCGGCTACGTCGGCGACGAGATCGACGGTTCCGGCGTTGTTGTACATCGACACCTTCCCACCATCGCCGACCTTGGCGATCACCAGGTTCGGCGTGTCGACCCCTGCTTGCACGTTCAACGCGGATGCCAACGGCGCGCCTGTCCGGTGGGCCACACTGTCACATAGCTCGACGCCCAGGCTTATGTCGACCGTGCGGCAGTGAGGGCCCCTAGCATCGTTGCAGCAGAGGTGACACACTCTCGGGAGTGAAGAACGACGTTGAGCGCCTTGGGACGTGGTGGTCGTCGCTGAACCGTGGTCAGCGCACCGAAGCCGCGCGTACGACTGGCGATCTCCCCGACTGGATGGCTGTGAGTCTCGCCAACGCCGGTGTTGCAATGGTACGGGCGAACGAGCCCTCGACGGTCCTACGCCCAGATCGCTTCGTCGTCACGAAGCCGCTCCGCACGTTCCTGAACGACCCTCGCTCAGCAACGCTGTAGCTTGGCCGGTTGCGGTTGTTGGTTGGATCGTTGTGAACGTCCGGCCGGGGGCGGTGACGTTCACAACGATCTCTAAGCTGACGTCTCCAACCCCGGCCCGGCGAAAAACGGCAACCCCCAATTCCCTGAATGATGCACTCACCGCCACACCATGTCAATCGGTGTGCGAGGGTCGTTGCGGACCGTTGGGCCACAGGACGGGTTAGCTGACGAGTTGAGCGGTGAGCCCGGCTAGATCTGCAACAGACCAGTGTTCGCCAATTTTGCCGTCGTGGAGACCGTCGATCCTGATCGACGTCATCGTCACATTCTTGGCGGTCGGGGTATGCGTTGCAGTTGTGAGCAGATGGGTGACGACGAGGTCAATTTCGGCTACCTGATGGGCGACGTCAATGGAGACGCCATCGAAGTCATCGAACCCGGCGTTGAACTGCTCGTGGTAGGCGCGCAACGCGACAAGTCCACGCTGGAGTGTTGCGGGTGCCGCGTGGTTGACACAATCGGGTGTCCAGAACGTACCGAGCGCATCAAGGTCCCCGGAGCGCCACACGGCATCGATGAAGGTCCGGACGATCTGTTTGTCGTCGGTCGACACGATTCGCAAATTACCAGTCGGTCGGCCGTTGCCCTAGCCGGCTACTGTAGAGCCCGCCGGCCGCCGTGCTTGGTGGTTACGGGTACGGCTGGCGGGGGTTGATGGGCGAGCCACGCGCGGCGGAGGGCTTCGATCCGGGCCTGCGCTTCTAGGGTCACGGCGGCAGCATACTGCAGCCAGTTCAACGGGTTTCCCCGACCGGGGCCACGGCCTACCGGACCGCCCCACGAGCCAGACGATGCAGATCAACTACTCGCACCGCTGTATACGTACGAGAGGTCTCGGCGCAGTGTGACCAGCTAGTGTCCTGTCAGGCTGTTTAGTTGAATAATTGTTTTGGATCGGGAATTTTCTCGTTCCGGTCGCGTTCTTGCTGGTGTGACTGCCAGCATCGAAAGGAACGCCATGGCCAGACGAGGACGACCACCAGCCGAGATCACGCTCACTGGCAGCGAACGGCGACAGCTGCAGAGTTGGGCGCGTCGCCACGCCAGCGCCCAGAACTTGGCGATGCGTTGCAAGATCGTTTTGTTGTGCGAGGAGCCGTCGCTGACCGGCACCGAGATCGCCGCGAAGGTCGGCTGCAACCCGGCAACGGTGTCGAAGTGGCGCCGGCGCTTTGCCGAACATCGCCTCGACGGGTTGATCGACGAGCCGCGCCCTGGTGCGGCACGCACGATCGGTGATGACGTGGTCGAGCAGATCGTGATCGACACGCTCGAGTCGACACCGAAAGACGCGACGCATTGGTCGACTCGCTCGATGGCTGAGCGCCATGGGATTTCGCGTCAGTCGGTGTCGGAGATCTGGCGGGCGTTCGGGTTGAAGCCGTGGGAGATCGATGAGTTCAAGATCTCACCCGACCCGCAATTGGTGGCCAAGATCCGTGACATCGTCGGGTTGTACATGAACCCGCCCGTCAACGCAGCCGTGTTCGCGGTCGATGAGAAACCGCAGATCCAGGCGTTGAACCGGACAGCGCCGATGCTGCCGATGATGCCCACCACGAACCAGCGACGCTCGCATGACTACCAGCGCAACGGCACCATCGATCTGTTCGCCGCGCTCGACATCGCCTCCGGCAAAGTCATCTCCGAGTTGCGCCCGAACCACACTTCAGCGCAGTTCATCAACTTCTTGAACAAGATCAACCGCGAGGTTCCCGACGAGTTGGACGTCCACGTCGTGTTGGACAACCTGTCGACCCACAAGACCCCAGCCGTCCACAAGTGGCTGCTCCGACACCGCAGGTTCCACTTTCACTTCACCCCCACATACGGGTCATGGATGAATTTCGTCGAACGATGGTTCTCGGCGTTGACAACCAAAAAGTTGCAACGCTCAACTCACGATTCCGTCAACGCTCTCGCCGGCGACATCATCGAGTGGGTCGAACACTGGAACGAGGACCCCAAGCCGTTCATCTGGCACAAGACCGCCGACGAAATCCTCGAACGACTCGGCCGCGACTGCGCCGCCGTCACCACCACCGAATTCATCGACGAACCAACCTGACAGGACACTGGAGCGAATCTGAGAATTCAGTCTAGGATCGAGATTGGCCATCGCCGCCGATCGAAGTCGAAGAGCCTCATTTGAGTCAGAGTGACGGAACGCTCTGCGAAAACGGAGACCGTTAACACGGTGGGCGAGTACCGACCGGTAAGGGGCTCACCCTGACTCGAGCACAACGTATCGGACCCTCTCGGCCCATCTGTCGTCCAACCACCGAGGACGCTGAATCAAATTTTGTTTCGTCCTTGAGCACGCGTTGACGGCCGCCTGACTGGTCATTTACCTTGGGCGCTTGTTTCCCACCCGGACCCTGGAAGCAAGCGGAGGCAGCGCATGTCTAATCCGAAGGTGGTACGTCACCTCTGCGCACAGTGCGGCGCACCGGCGAAAAATGACTAGTGTTGTGACTTGTCGCTCGGTAGCGAACCGCGATGTCATCGAGCAAGCAGCCCGGGACCGACAACTACGACTCGCGCGCCTCACAGCAAATTTCCCGTCACGACAGAGGCGGTAACCCCGATGTTCGCCGACAAACATCAAACCTGGTGGGAACAACTCACCGTCGCGCAACAAACCATGGCAATCGCGATGGCAGGGCTGCCGCTGCCCACGTGGATGATCGACACACTCGCGGCCCTGCACATCCCTACCGTCACCGCTCAACTCGACGGCGCACCCGCTCAACTCGCGCTGACTTCACTGTCCGACTTCCTCGAGCTCAAATCCCGAAACCGCGAACTGGACTGCGACTCGCCCGGTCCCTTCGCCGAAACCCGACCAGACGAACGATCAACGCGGTCGGGGCGCCGCCGTGTGAGGCGGCCGGCCCGCAAGTAATAGGGTGAGTGCCTACGCCTCGTGAGGATGATGCGCAGCGTTTGACACCGTCGGGCTCTGTCCCCTCCTCCCGGCGGTGCGCACTGCGACCACACACGAACGGGTGAACCTCGGCTTGGCGGCGGATCGACCATCAATCCTGCCTACGAGCTTCTACGATCAAAGAGCGAGTTCTCACTGTCACGTGATCGAGCTTCCGCAGTTGCCAGCCCACCCGCCGGGCTGACACCGCGCCCGACGCGCAAACGCCGGCTTCAGGTACTTGCGCGCATCCACGCGACGGGTGCGCCTTCCCACCCGGGCGCCACCTTCGAAACGATTCCCGCGGCTGTCTTGCGTGCCTGCCACGCATGTTGCTGTCGTCGCTGATAGTGATCGGCAATGGTTCGCTCGGCGATGATCTCGGCCGCCGCTAAATCTCCGCTAAATCGGCCCGGGCCCGCTCGTCGCGGTCGTCGGCGAAATGTTCCGTCATGGTGGAATCATCGCGTTGTTCGCCGGCGAAGTCACGCAGCGTCTCCCGTCGCATCGTGCCGGACCCGCGCGACGGCGGATGTCGACGCGCGCTCGCCGCGATCAGGTGGATCACTTCGGCCGAATCGTCCTCGTCGTCCTCCTCACTGTCTTCGGCGAGTGACCACCAGTCGACGCCCCAGACCGCGGCAGGGCGGAACCCGAGTCGACACACGCCCACTCGTCTGCACGCTTCGCCGGGATCCCCTCGCACAGATAGCGCAAGATCGTGCCAGTGTTCACACCAGAGCACGAGCGAGACGAGTGTGATTGAAATCCGGATCGATCTGACGCAACAGATCCGTCAACGCCTGCATCGACATCGGCGACCCACGCGCTGGCCCACGTTCCCACGGTCACAACCCAGGTTGTGAACCGCCAGCCGACTGCTCCGGTCGCGATGGGCGATCACGGACGGCCGCGACACGTACTCGTTGATCGCTGCCGGCGTGTAGTAACGGCGTCGGCCGATCCTTTCGTCAAATTAGGACCGAAGCTCGTCGTCGAGCAGCCCGCACTGCTCGACCGATTCCGTCATGGGATCCATTGTCAAGGGACATCGGGATCTGCCCGTGGGCGGTCAGTGGAACTGCCCGCTGGTGGCCATCAGAAGTGCCCACTGACGGCCAATGGAACTGCCCAGAGGTTCAGTTGGTTAGTGGCCTCACCCCTTTGCCTCGGGTTGCTTGTGTGAGGCGGATGGAATCGCCGGTGGTGATGACGACGTGATCGTGGTGAAGGAGCCGGTCGACGGTGGCGTTGGCGATCGTCTTGGGCATGAGTTCGTCGAACCCGGCCGGGTGAAGGTTCGACGACAACGCGATGGAGCGTTTCTCGTAGGCGGTGGGTTTGTCAACCTGTTTTGGCCCCAGCTTGGCCTTCTGTTTTGGCCCCAGTTGTGGGTGGGGTGAGTGGCGGTCAGTCGGGTTGGGTTGGGGTGCGGTTGGTGGGGGTTTTCCCGCCGTAGTGTTGCCAGGCGCTGGC
>JBBRPP010000128.1:0-5492 GCA_038227995.1 Acidimicrobiales bacterium | reverse complement strand
TCAACATCAGACACGCCCACATCATGGACACGTCCGTTCAACACTGCGATAGGCATAGACATCGAAATAGGTAACCGTTCTCGCCCTACAAGGGAAGATCCGCAACAGCGGGCGTCTCACCTAAGCCTGACACGTAGGGCATCGTCGTGACGTAGAGACGTGTCCGTCGTCGTCAAGTCTTGATTGCCTCGATCTGACGATCGCCGCTAACGAACGGAACGACACCAATGCACACAGAACTCCGGATGGACGGGACCATTTGCCCGATCTGTTTGAACAACGCGATGGATGCGCTACTCGATCTCAATGGTGTCCACACCGTGCAGGCGTCGATCAGTGCCGGCTGTCTGTCTATCGATCACGACTTCGCTAGTCCCGACGTGCTTGTCGACGTCGTGCGTAGCACCGTCTACGCCGTGACGATGTCAGCGAATGAAATCGTGATGTCACCGATCGAACCGGTGGTCACAACGTTGTGTCGTGACCACAGCGAAATCCGACCTGGGCCAAGCGAACATCCCCCTCATCAGCTCGACACGCTCACGGAAACATTGACCAGGTTGGCCGCCGACGGGTACGCGGCCGCATTCACAGCGACTCCAGGTGGATGGCTGGTGTGCCCGGCGTGCAATCTGCGGGTCGACCCCGCCCAGATGCACATCGTCAGCAGGAGCCGTTTCGAGGGTGACACCAATCCCGACGATCAAGACATCGCGATCGCAATGATCTGTCCTTGTTCGCGCAAGGGCGTCTACAGCTGCGCCTACGGACCGTTGACACCGCCCGACGAGAGCGCAGTCCTGAAACGACTTGCGCGAACTTCACAGAGCGACGCGACGCAGCCTGCTCGGGCGTACACGCGATCGATTCCATCTCCCTTGACCGCCGACCGTCAGGGGAGTGATCATGGTTGAGCCGAGATAGCCCGACAATCTGGTCGAGGCGCGACGGACACGGTGTTCGACGCAGCGACCCTTCCGCCGACGTGGATCTGGGTTCAGGTGTTGTATTCGATGCTGTTCACGATCATCGCTATTTCGGTATCCCACTCGACGGTCCTCCACTTGTCGTCGACGTCTGTGATCTTGTCTGGCACCGCGCGGTCCAGGTCGCCGAACGGTCGTCCTGTCGCGAGTTCGGCAAGATGTTCGATGAGGGCAAGTCCGGGCCATCCCTTCGGTGGTTCGACGCCTATCCAAAGAGGAGCAACGATCAACGACAGGTACAGATCGGCGAGGATTCCGCCGGGAAGTGCGATCGCGATGATCGACACCTCGAGGCGTAGCAGTCCACCTCCAAACCTCTGTACGGGTTCGCCCGGCCGTTCGAGCGCTGACAAGGTGAGCGCCGGCTCGCGGAGAGTGGGACCAAACTCGTGTTGGCGGCCGGTTTGGAGGGTGAGATGGACGGCCATCTCGGTTACGCGAAGCACACTGTCGAGGGCCGAGACGGTGGCAACTTGCGGAACGGGACCCGGACCAAGACCGTGATCACTGATGTCGGTCCGGTCGAGATTGATGTGCCTCGTGATCGTGACGGGACGTTCGATCCGACGATTGTGCGCAAGCATCAACGCCGCTTGGGCAGTGTCGACGACACGGTGTTGTCGTTGTCGGTGAAGGGGTTGAGGACAGGTGAGATCTCGGGCCCATCTGACCGACGTGTATCGCGCGTCCGTTTCCAAGGACACCATCTCGGCGATCACCGACAGGGTCTTGGCGAGATCGTCGAGTGGCAATCACCCGATAGGTCTTGCGGCCCGGTTGTTGGGTGACGATCGCGTCGACGCTTCCGCCATGACAGCCGGACTCTGGGATGAGCGGACGTCGACGCATCGCTTCGTGCGGGCGACCTTTCGTCGTGCTCTCGTTCTTGAGCGTTGCGGCCACGCATCAGCTGTGACCGCTCCCACATCAATCGCAACTTGCACCGAAGCGCGAGCGATGATCCGGTTCGTCGTGTTCGCCGCCATCTGCGGCCCATCGACGACAAGATTAAGCCTCGATCCACCGATTGGTTGGGTGTGAGGTGATGCGCGTATCCGCGTGAGAGGCCTCCTGGGCTGGGACGATGTTGGTTCTCTACGCCAGTGCGTTCAACAACCCAGGAGACACTTTCAGTGACGCGAGTATCGCATGCCATCGGTGGCATCAGGGTGTCTTTCGACGATCCGAATCTGGTCGCAAACGCAGGCTTGTTGTTGACTGCGACGATGGTGGAGCGGCTCGGGTTGGAGGCGTTGATCGATGCGACCGTGAAGCTTGATGGCCGCACGGGTGGAGCCCGTCCAGGCCGCAAGGTGTTGACGTTGACACACGCGATGATCGCTGGGGGCACGCACATCGATCACGCCGACATGTTGCGTGCCGGATCGACCGGGGCCGTGCTCGGCCATCGGGTGATGGCCCCGTCGACGCTGGGCACGTTCCTCAGGTCGTTCACCTTCGGTCATGTCCGCCAGCTCGAAGCAGTCAACGGACGAGCGCTCGAACGGGCGTGGGCGACGACGGTTGGACCGGTCGGTGATGTCGTGATCGATGTCGACTCGACGATCTGCGAAGTCGTTGGCAAAGCCAAGCAGGGCGCCGGATACGGCTACACCCGCGCGCTCGGATATCACCCGTTGCTCGCGACCCGCGCTGACACCGGCGAGATCGTGCACGCCAGGATGCGGAAAGGATCAGCGAACACTCAACGCGGGGCGCGCCGGTTCATCGACGAGCTCGTCCGCGCGTGCCCGACGCGCCGGCGCGACCGGCGCGTTGACGATCCGGTTCGATTCCGGGTTCTGGTCCAACGACACCATCGTCGCGTTGAACCGGCTCGACGTGCGTTACACGATGGCCGTCAGATGCTCCAGCAAAGGCATCAACGACGCCATCTCCAACATCGCCGACGATGCGTGGACGCCGATCGAGTACACCGACGACGGTGAGGCTGAGGTCGCTGAGTGCGCGTACACGACCGGTGTCGCCAAGAAGGCTGTGACGCGCCGGCTGGTTGTGCGACGCACCCGTCTCACCGACAAACAACAGTTGAAGTTGTGGCCCGACTGGCGCCACTTCGGGTTCCTCACCGACCTCGACGGGACCGCTGTCGAGGTCGACAAGTTCCACCGTCAACACGCTGTGGTCGAGCTCGCGATCCGCGATCTCAAAGAGGGTGCCGGTCTCGAGCACGTCCCGTCCGGCAACTTCCACGCCAACTCGGCCTGGCTGCAATGCGCGGTCCTCGCCCACAACATGATCCGCTGGACAGCGACCGCCGGCAAGGTCCGCGTCGACAACCAGCTGGTCGTCGCCCGCACCCTGCGAACCCGGCTACTCGCGATCCCCGGCCGGCTCGTCAACCGATCTGGCCAGCCAACCCTGCGCCTGCCGACCGGATGGCCCTGGGCGACAACATTCACTACCGCACTCGCGGCACTACGCGATCTGCAACCCGCCACCGGCTGACACCCGGCGCCGCGGTCAGGCGCGCCGCACACCCGCCAGCGCTGACAACCCCCCACCCCACGACCCCTACCTCACCACGCCCCACCACAAGCCCCACAAGGCCACCAACCCGCCATCGGCCCCCACCCCACCAACCCAAACCCGTTCGCCCCGCCACCACGATCCCCAAAACCCAATCGGTGGATCGAGGTTAAGCGCAACGCCTGAGTCGACAAGATTCGCGACGTTGTCCCGAACTCTGTTGAAGTGAGGTGGTGATCCCTCCCCGGTTCCTGTCGTGATGGCAGGGTTCGGGGGTCCTCCAAGACACTCCGAAAGAGAGGGATCACCGTGTCCAAGAAGGTACCTGTCGTGAAGATCACGACACCTGATGCTGTCAGCGTTGATGCGCTGGCGGGGTTGCCGTTCGAAGCGACCGTCGCAATGGCTGATGTCGCTGGCGCGATGCGAGACGGCCTGTTGGCGTTCTCGGCCGCCGCGGGTTTGGTCGTGATGCGTCAGATGCTCGACGCCGAGCTTGAGTCGATCGTTGGTGCGAAACACGCCAAACTTCCCGACCGGGTTGGGAACTGGCATGGGACCACGACCGGGCAGGTCGTGCTCGGCGGGCGCACCGTGTCGGTGGAACGACCCCGCGGTCGGTTCACCGACGACCGAGGCGAAATCGACCTGGCGACGTGGGCCACGTTCGCCTCCGACGATCTGCTCCGACAAGTCGTGGTCGAGCGGATGTTGGCTGGTGTCGCGACCCGCCGCCATGTTGACGTGGCCGAACCGGTTGGCACGGTCAAGGACCGGTCGATGTCGAAGTCGGCGGTGTCGCGCCGGTTCGTCGCGGCAACCAAACACGCCCTGAGCGAGCTGCTGGCGCGAGACCTGTCCGGGCTGGACGCGGTGGTGTTGATGATCGACGGGTTGAACGTCGCCGACCAGATGATCGTCGTCGCGATGGTCATCACCGCCGATGGGACCAAGGTCCCGGTCGGGTTGGTGTTGGGTGACACCGAGAACACGGTGATCGTCAAGGACCTGTTGGCGGATCTCGTCGCCCGCGGTCTGCGGTTCGAGCAGGGCCTGTTGGCGGTGATCGACGGGTCCAAGGCGTTGCACGCCGGGATCGTGAAGGTGTTCGGTGACCAGGCCGTCATCCAGCGGTGCACACTCCACAAGCGCCGGAATGTGATCGGGTACCTTCCCGTCGACGAGCGTGACCGGGTCGACAAACGTCTCGCGTTGGCGTTCGCTCAACCCGATCCGGCCAACGGGTTGAAGGCGTGTCGGGACCTGGCCGGCGAGCTCGACAAGATCCACCCGGACGCTGCGGCCAGCTTGCGTGAGGGGCTGGAGGAGATGTTCACCGTCGCCCGTTTCGGGATCCCGATCCGGCTGCGGCGGACGTTGACGAACACGAACTGTGTCGAGTCGATGATCTCGATCATCAAGACCTCGTCGGGGCGGGTGAAGAACTGGGGAGACGGGACGATGAAGAAACGATGGATCGCGGCCGGGATGCTCGAAGCCGAACGATCCTTCCGTCGGGTCAAAGGCCACGCCGACATGCCCACCCTGATCACCGCGATCCGGGCCGAGGTCACCCGCCGCACCACCACCGCTGGGCCTGACCGTGCCGTCGCGTAACGTTCCCGTAACGGCAACCTGTCAGGTGTGCGATCAACCGCTCCCGGTTGGGCGGACACGGGCCACCTGCAGCGACGCTTGCCGCCAAGCGCTGTGGCGTCGCCGGCACCAACCCGCACCCACCCCAACTCCGCCCCCACCGCCACGATCAACACCGCGCAAGCCGATCACGGTCTACGAGTGCGACGAATGCGGAACCCGCTCCCTGGGCACCCAACAATGTGACACCTGCGCGAAGTTCATGCGCCGCGTCGGAATAGGCGGAATCTGCCCACACTGCACCGAACCTGTCGCCCACGAAGAACTGCTCAACACATGACCCCACCCGCCAACTAACATCAAGCCCACCCAAACAACCCGGGATCACCACCACACTTCAACAACACTCGGGACATCGTC
>JBBRPP010000127.1:0-5705 GCA_038227995.1 Acidimicrobiales bacterium | reverse complement strand
TCCTCGCGCTCGCACAACGACAACGGCAAGCCTGGCATCCTGGTATCTCCAACGGTCGGTGGTGGTCAACAGCACCGGCCATCCTGACCCTCACGGATCAGTCAAACCGGGACCGTGCACCGACCGTTGGAACTGGCCGTGCTTGTGAAGCCAGAGCCAACGCCGTCAGCACTCCGCCCACCGGGTCACTAGAAGCGACCGCAATCTCTCTGGCTCCTCCCGCGGCACCATCCATCGACAGTCCATCGGTAAATCCGAAGGACGTGATCCCACCTTCAGAAGGTCCAGGTGACTTGCGTCTGCCGCTGCAACGCTTCCTCGGGGTGCCGGCGGATCCTGCCGAGGCCACCCGATGGGATGCAAGGCTCGAACAGAACGCGATCAAGCTGTGCGTCGAGGCAACCGGCTTCGAGTATCAAGTCGAAGCGTTCAACAGCCCTGCGGAACAAGGTATGGACCCCAACATGGTCTACCTCGCGTCACTCTCGACGGCCAAGCAGGCCGAGTATCGCCAACTTCTGGCGATCGGCACGAACTACGACGACAGCTGCCTTCGAAGCGCTTCAGACCGTGTGCATCCGCTCAACACGATGGGTGACGAGTTCGAACCGTACACCGAGCGGTTCGCCAACGATCCACAGATTGTTGCGGCGAAAGCGACGATCACGCAATGCATCCTGCAACACGGCGAAGACCCGACGAAGCGATCCGACTCGCAGGCCGCATGTGAGTCCAACGCCAATTGGCGGACGGTCAGCTCCACCGTCGAGAGCGACGTCGAAACATCTTTCATCTTGGACCACATTGCCGAGTTGCGGACCTTCCTTGCCAATCGCGCCCCTTTGGAGGGATGACCTCATGACCGGACAACAACTCCTCTCACGGTTTTGGAAGCGATGGGTGCCCACGACATGCGTGTTCGGCATCGCAGCACTCCTCATGTCGACATCCGCCAGCGCCGGTATGAGTGGCCCGGGCTGCCTCGCCAACAACGTTCAAGGATCATCCACGACGAACGAGCTGGACACCGTGCCCTACTCGCAAAGTTGCTCCACGATCGTTCAGCAGGGCTACTACGGTGGGCCGTACGCCAACTTCAAATTCGACGTTGGCGTCGAGGGCTATCCGAGTGTGGACCAGTGCACGTCGGTTTCTTCTCAGGTCACCTATGGATATGCCGGCAACCTCTACTCCGGCTCGCGGAACTACCAGTCCACGATCGGCTATTGGTCGAGCAGCACGGGTCCATCATATGGCGGACTCTTCGGTGGACGATACTGGACCACGGTTGCGGGCATCGGTGAGGAGTATCACGTCGACGTCTTCGTGTCCGGCTTTAACTGCTGAGTCCGGATTTCCTAACGACAGAGCACTTCTTGTCGTTCATTTTTCGCAAAGTGCGATCAGCTGGAACATTTGGAATGAAGCATTGGAGGGACAATACTGTGAGAAGCAACAGACCGTTTTTTCAGCTTCGCAAGCGAATCTTGCCCGTGGCGCTGACATCCCTCGTATGCATTCTCGGCTTGGCCACACCGACCTCGGCTGAAATGAATGGGCCGAGTTGCTTCGCCAGTAACAGTGGCTTCTCAATGTCCACTAACGAGGTCGATTCTCCAACATTCAAGGTGAGCTGTGAGACCGTCGGCCAGCAGGGATACTACGGTGGACCGTGCGCAAACCAACAGTTCTCGTACGGTTTGTACGGATGGCCGTCAAGCTATGCGTGCACGTCGATATCCTCGCAAGTGACCTACGGGTATGCGGGCAACCTCTATTCCGGTTCACGAAGTTACCAAACCACAATCGGCAACTGGTCAAGCAGCACTGGTCCCTCGTACGGCGGCCTTTTCGCCGGTCGCTACTGGACAACAGTCGCAGGGCTCGGCGAGGAGTTCCACGTCGACACATTCGTGAGCGGCTTCAACTGCTAACCAATGGTGTCGTGACCCCGTCGTAGATCTGGAGACGAGGCTGCTCAGATCACGTTGTCCAATGTAGACGACGAGCACGTCGACCATCCTTGTTCCATCGACCACGGCGAAGCAACCAGAGCACTGCAGCGTGCGGCCCCACCGGCGGCGGCCCGTCGAGCGGGACGTCGCCGCCCACGAGGGCCGATGTGTTGGAACTCGTCGAACGGATCGCGACACCCACACTACGGCCGATCGGCGCCGACCCGACCAAGAGGGCTGGCACCCCGCCGGTGTTTAGAACCGAACTCGACGGTTGACAGAATTGGCCGGCGAGCCGACGGCGGATGCGTCAGCTTGTCGGAGTGCTCGACGACGTCCACGACATCGACCTGAACATAGGCACGTCCACCACTACAGAGATGACTTCGAACGATACTGAGAAGCACGCGACGAACGGGAGATCGGGCGCGGTCACGACCCGCCAACCGCGAGCAGCGCATAACGCTCAACCGCCGTTTCAAAGAACGCCCGTAACGCCGTCGAGAAGCGAGCGCCGAGCCGGCGTTCTGGGTTCTGTACCAAATCTGGGTTGAGTCGGTGTCTCAGTCGATTGACAGCTCCGGTCCGTGTGAGCGTTCGATTCCGTGGTTGGTGCGATGGATGATGGCCGCGGTGTTCGGGTCGTTGAACAGGGCCGATCGCAGCGTGAAGAATTCGCCGATCGAGTCACTCGCGACGTACAGGTTGGCGTTCATCTTCTCGATCTGGCTGGCGGTGAGTTGTTGGCCGGTGGCCCATCGGCGCCAGGTGTCGAGCGCATCGACGCGGTCTTTGAGGGCCGTGATGGTGTCGGGGGTGGCGAGCCATCGGTCGTACATGTGTTGTCGGGTTTGTTGATGGCGCAGGTCGCGTAGTCCTGTGATGGCTTGTGCGGTGAGTGTTCGGGCGGGGCGGGCATCTTCGACGGCACGGTCTCGGTTGGCGGTCGCGGTTTCGATGTCTCGTTCTGCGGTGGCGAGCGCTGGTTGCAGGGTGCGGCGTTCGCGTCGTTTGGCGGTGGCGAGCTGGTCGTGCAGCGATTGTCGGATGTCGGTCGCTTCTCTGAGTACGGTTTCGGCGATCGTGACTGCGTCGTTGAATGGTTGGGCGTAGTGCTCGACGTTTCGGAGTTGGCGTTCGGCAGCCGCGATCTCGCTGTTGAGTTTTGTCGCTCGTCGCTGATGCTCGCGATGCTTGTCTCGGGCGTGGTCGAGTTGTTCGACGGTGGCGGTGCGGAAGGTGTTGAACCATTCCGGGACCTGACATTTCGGCTGCAGTAGGGGCGCCGGCCGGGAGTTGCGGTCTTGGCTGTGCAAGTTGCGGCGTTGGGTGGTGGCGGGGGTGTCGGCGCGGTCGATGGCGATGATGGTGTCGAGGACATCGCGGGCGTCTTCGATGTCATGGGTGTCGGTGATGACGCAGACGGTGTTGTCTTGTTGGCCGCGGGTCATCGCGACGTACAGGTTGCGGCATGTGGTCGCGTTGGAGGCGAGTTCGAGGCTGCCGGTGACGGTGTCGGATTGGGTGCCCATCTCGGTCGCGGCGTACCCGAGACGAACATGCTCGACGACGTAGTCCGACGGGAGTGTGATGGCCCCACCGCCGGTGACGGGTGCGACAGTGAGGTCGCCGTTGGTGTGGGTGGCGGTGACGGTCCACAGGTCACGGTTGCGGACTCGTTCTCCTGTGGTGGTGGTGAGGTGTCGGTGGTTGCGGCGGGTGGCGACGATGTCACCGATGTCGGCGGCCTCGCCACCACCGATCAACACCGGATGGACAGAGGCGATGTGGCCGAGGTGGCGGCGCACGGTTTGGACGCGATCGTTGATCAAGTCGACTTGTTGGTTGGTGGATGCCATCAACGCGGTCGTGTCACCTACACGGTGGTTGGTGATCCATGTCGACGCGAAGTGGTCGAGGTGTTCGGCGAGGGTGCCGGCCCGGATCCGACCGTGTTCTTGGTAGATGTCGAGAGCGCGCGGGTCGCCCTGACGCAACAGGAGCGACGCGGCTGCTTCCCATGGTTGGGTGAAGCGGTGGATGTGTTCGAGTTCGATTGCACGGCTCGTGTTGCCGAGTTCGGTGAACATCCCGCCACGTCCGACGGCCTGCAGCTGTCTCGGGTCGCCGACGAGGGCGAGGCGCCACTGTTGTTGGTCGGCGAGCTGGATGAGGCGGTGCAGGTTGGGGGTGCCGATCATGCCGGCTTCGTCGACGATCACGGTGGTGCCCGGAGCGAGGCGCCATTCGGGGTCGGGTGGTCGTTCGGGTAGTCCCCATTCGTGGACGAGTTTGGCGATCGTGTCCGACCGCATCCCAGTCTCACGCTCCAACGTCCGTGCCGCTTTCGCTGTCGTCGACACCCCGTACACGCCACGACCCTGGGCGCGAAGGACGTCGACGGCGGCGCGCAGCATCGTTGTCTTGCCGGTTCCGGCGGGGCCGACCACGATCACCAACCGATCGAGACCGGCGACCGCTTGGGCTGCGTCGAACTGCAAGACGTCCATCACCCCGCGCCGCACTGTCGTCGACGGGGACGGTTCGCTGATTTGGGCGTCGAGGGCCCAGGTGAGGATTGCTTCTTCTTGGGTGAGGATTGGTTCGGTCGTGAGGTGGGCGGCGACGGGTTCGATCCATTCCGACCGACCATCCGAACCACGCACCCGACCACTCACACCACGGTTCGGGTCGAGGTCGACACCGGCGGCGATGAACCGGTCGGCGGTCTCCTCGATCAGCGCAGCCCATTCGGTGCCGCCGATGCCGGGGACGGATTGTTGGAGATCGCAGTACGCACGGATCACGTCCTCGCGATGCCACGCCGACCCCGCCGCGGACAACACATCGACCACATCCGCCACGGTCACTTCGCGCACGGGTGGCCGGTCACGTGCCGCGTCCGTGACCCACACGATCAGGTCTTCGGGGAGGATCCCGGCGTCGAACGCGGCGTCGAGCCACTCCCTGCGGAGTTCGTCGACCGGGCGGTCAGTCTTGCGGACCCTCGTGTCCGCAGCGGCCTCACGAGTGAGCGCGGCCTTCTCCCACATCGTCGGGTCCCGGCCCTCACGGGCGTAGAAGTCGGCGAGCTTGACAGTGAGTGCGTCATCGACCTGCACGGTCCGCTTCGAGAACAACTCCAACAACTCGGTCGGGACACCGACGATCTCGGCCTGACCTTTGACGATCTCACCGAACACGACCCCGAACCGGGCAGTGAGTTCGGCGCGCAGCACGGATTGATAGATGCCACCCAGGGTGCGTTGGTAGCGCTTCAACATCCGTGCGTCCAACGCCAACCACCGACCATCGTCGGTCTGCACCTTCGCGGAGATCACCAGATGGGTGTGCAACTGCGGATCATCCGCACGGGACGTGGTCTGACGGAACCCGGCCACCATCAAACCCTGCGAGTCCGGATGCAAACGGCCACCATTCGACCGGACCCGCGTCGTTGACCCGAACCGTTCCAGATGAGACAACACTGCCCGGACCGCGACATCATGCGCCACGGCGAAGCCGTCGTCACCTGTCAGACCCCACAAGACGCTGACCGATTTCGGGGCCGACACGGTTGCGTCGAAACCGGCGACCGCGCGGATCACTTTCCCGTTCGCCAACGTCCGATCCACGAGCGGCATGCCGAGCGTCGCGTCCGTAGTCGGATCGTGGCCGGACAGGAGCCGCTCGAGCTGCTCCGTCGACACCACCCCGTTGAGACCGAGCAGGCCGGCCTGAGTGCCGGCC
>JBBRPP010000126.1:0-5720 GCA_038227995.1 Acidimicrobiales bacterium | reverse complement strand
CTACCGCCTACGCGATCATCACGCACGCAGCGACACACTTCGCCGAACCACCACCGGCACCCGCCAACCGCTACATTGACCACGCCTCACAGGTGGGGAATTTCGATGAGCACACCTGGGGAATTTCGCTGAGCGCGAGCAACCCCGCGTTGATACCGAATACTGGTTTGGGGGGAGTCAGTCGATTGACAGTTCGGGTCCGTGTGTGCGCTCGAGTCCGTGCCTGGTGCGATGGATGATGGCCGCGGTGTTCGGGTCGTTGAACAGGGCCGATCGCAGCGCGAAGAATTCGATGATCGAGTCGTTCGAGACGAACAGGTCGGCGTTCATCTTCTCGATCTGGCTGGCGGTGAGTTGGTGGCCGGTGGCCCAGCGACGCCAGGTGTCGAGTACGTCGACCCGTTGTTGGAGCACGGTGATGGTGTCGGGGTTGTTGAGCCATCGGTCGCACATGTGTTGTCGGGTGTGTTCGTGGCGCAGATCGCGTAGTCCTGTGATGGCTTGTGCGGTGAGTGTTCGGGCGGGGCCGGCGTCCTCGATGGCACAGTCTCGGTTGACGGTCGCGGTTTCGATGTCTCGTTCGGCGGCGACGAGCGATGGTTGCAGGGCGCGGCGTTCGCGTCGTTTGGCGGTGCCGATTCGGTCGTGCAGCGCTTGCCGGATGTCGGTGGTCGCCTTGAGGGCGGTTTCGGCGATCGTGACTGCGTTGTTGAACGGTTGGGCGTAGTGCTCGACGTTTCGGAGTTGACGCTCGGCAGCCGCGATCTCGCCGTTGAGTTCTGTCGCTCGTCGCTGATGCTCGCGATGATCGTCTCGGGCGTGATCGAGTTGCTCGACGACGTCACCGCGGAAGGTGTCGAACCATTCCGGGATCTGACATATCGGCTGCAGTCGCGGCACCGGCCGGGAGTTGCGCTCTTGGCCATCCAGCAGGCGGCGTTGGGTGGTGGCGGGGGTGTCGGCGCGGTCGATGGCGATGATGGTGTCGAGGACGTCGCGGGCGTCTTCGATGTTGTGGGTGTCGGTGATGACGCAGACGGTGTTGTCTTGTTGGCCGCGGGTCATCGCGACGTACAGGTTGCGGCAGGTCGTTGCGTTGGAGGCGAGTTCGAGGCTGCCGATGACGGTGTCGGATTGGGTGCCCATCTCGGTCGCTGCGTACCCGAGACGAACATGCTCGACGACATACGCCGCCGGGAGCGTGATCGTGCCCTGGCCGGTGACGGGTGCGAGGGTGAGGTCACCGTTGTCGTGGGTTGCGGTGACGGTCCACAGGTCACGGTTCCGGACTCGTTCGCCTGTGGTGGTGGTGAGATGGCGGTGGTTGCGGCGGGTGGCGACGATGTCACCGATGTCGGCGGACTCGCCACCACCAATCAACACCGGACACACGTCCGCGATGTGCCCGAGATTGCGGCGGACGGTTTGGACGCGGGCGTTGATCAAGTCGACGTGTTGGTTCGTGGACGCCATCAACGCGGTCGTGTCGCCGTGATGGTGGTTGGTAATCCAGGTGCGGGCGAAGTGGTCGAGGTGCTCGGCGAGGGTGCCGGCACGGATCCGACCGTGGGCCTGGTAGATGTCGAGCGCACGAGGGTCGCCCTGACGCAACAGGAGCGACGCCTCCGCTTCCCACGGTTCGGCGAAACGATGGACGTGCTCGAGCTCGATCGCACGACCGGTGTTGCAGAGCTCGGTGAACATCCCGCCCCGGCCCACGGCCTGCAACTGTCTCGGGTCGCCGACGAGGACGAGTCGCCACTGATGTTGATCGGCGAGCTGGATGAGGCGGTGGAGGTTGGGGGTGCCGATCATGCCGGCTTCGTCGACGATCAAGGTGGTGCCTGGAGCGAGTCGCCATTCGGGGTCGGGTGGTCTTTCGGGTCGTCCCCATTCGTGGACGAGTTTGGCGATCGTGTCCGACCGCATCCCGGTCTCACGCTCCAACGTCCGCGCTGCTTTCGCCGTCGTCGACACCCCGTACACGCCACGACCCTGGGCGCGGAGATCATCGACGGCGGCGCGGAGCATCGTTGTCTTCCCGGTTCCGGCGGGGCCGACCACGATCACCAACCGATCGAGACCGGCAACCGCTTGGGCGGCGTCGAACTGCAACACGTCCATCACCCCTCGCCGCACTGTCGTCGACGGGCACGGCCCACTCAGTTGGGTGTCGATCGCCCAGGCGAGGATTGCTTCTTCCTGGGCGAGGATCGGTTCCGTCGTGACGTGGGCGGCGACGGGTTCGATCCATTCCGACCGACCATCCGAACCACGCACCCGACCACCCGCTCCACGGTTCGGGTCGAGGTCGACGCCGGCGGCGATGAACCGGTCGGCGACCTCCTCGATCACCGTCGACCATTCGGTGCCGCCGATACCGGGGACGGGTTGTTGGAGATCGCAGAACACGCGGATCACATCCTCTCGATGCCACACCGACCCCGCCGCCGACAACACATCGACCACATCCAACATCGACACCTCGCGCACCGGTGGCCGATCGCGGGCCGCGTCCGCGACCCAGACGGTCAGGTCGTCGGGGAGGATCCCAGCGTCGAACGCGGCGTCGAGCCACCCCCGGCGGAGTTCATCGACGGGGCGGTCAGTCTTACGCACCCGGGTGTCGGCGGCGGCTTCACGAGTGAGCGCGGCCTTCTCCCACATCGTCGGATCACGGCCCTCACGGGCGTAGAAGTCGGCGAGCTTCAACGTGAGTGCGTCATCGACCTGCACGGTCCGCTTCGAGAACAACTCCAACAACTCGGTCGGGACACCAGAGATCTCGGCCTGACCTTTGACGATCTCACCGAACACCACCCCGAACCGGGCAGTGAGTTCGGCGCGCAGCACGGATTGATAGATGCCACCCAGGGTCCGTTGGTAGCGCTTCAACATCCTGGCATCCAACGCCAACCACCGACCATCCGCGGTCTGCACCTTCGCCGAGATCACCAGATGGGTGTGTAACTGGGGGTCATCCGCACGGGACGTGGTCTGACGGAACCCGGCCACCATCAAACCCTGCGAATCCGGATGCAAACGGCCACCATTCGAGCGCACACGCGTCGTTGACCCGAACCGTTCCAGATGAGACAACACCGCCCGGACCGCAACATCATGCGCCTCTGCGAAACCGTCGTCACCCGTCAGACCCCACAGCACGCTCACCGACTTCGGGGCCGACACCGTCGCGTCGAACCCGGCGACCGCGCGAATCACCTTCCCGTTCCCCAACATCCGATCCACCAACGGCATGCCGAGCATCGCGTCCGTTGTCGGGTCATGGCCGGAAAGGAGCCGCTCGAGCTGCTCCGTCGACACCACACCGTTCAAACCGAGCAGGCCGGCCTGACGGCCCGCCCACAGGCCCGGGACCTCGCCCGGCGCGTCCGTCAGATAGCGCGTGTAATACCGGGCCGTCGCCGACGCAGTCGACGCGTACAACGTCGTCACCCGAATCACCACACACCCCGATCCGCGGGCACCTGTCTGTTCTTCATCAGTCGTGCAGTTCCGGAGGTCCTCGATCGGCAGGCCATAGTCATTCCGAACCGAGCAACGACAACTGGGCGCGGTCGCTGGATCGACGCGGTCGCGGGTGCTTCATGGTGGGAGTCGCGTGGTCAGTCGCGTGCTCGACCGGTGCGATCAGTTGCACGATGCGGCCCGTCGTGACGAACTCGTGCAACGCGAACCGGGGAACGCGCAACAAGTCACCGAGACGGAGAACCGGGAGGCCATGGGTGCCGCCGCTGGTCTCGTAGAGCTTGGTCATCTCATACGCCTTGGACCGACCGATGCGCAGCACCCGCGCGGCCTCGTCGACCGTCAGCAACAACGGCAACTCGCTCCACTCATCAACAACCAGATCGCTCACACTCACACCAGCACCTCCAATGACACATGCCTCTCGAGACACGATTTCGTGACGCCCTCCACCGAAATACGGGATCGAAATCCACACACGGCGGAACTACTTCCCAGGTCCAACGGACACGCCGGAGCAGAAGCGGATGAATCCGTCAACGACCCCAGTTGTCACTTACAGAGTCCAAAACGCGGCGACCGCAACACAACTCACCCCGGACGGCGGGCGCGGTTACAACACCATCGGGTGAGGCGCCCTTGCGTCGCGGCGTACAATCAGGTCATGGCGCGCGCCTACGCACGCGAGCCTCAATCGTCTGACCAACCCGGTCACACACGAGGCGGAGATCGGCTGGTCGAGAACCGGCCCAGCACAGCGGACAGAACAACACCAGGCGGACATGGACGGCATCGGCCATCGTGGGACGCGAGCGTCTGCAACGGCTCGAAGGCAAGCCGTTCGGCGTCGGTCTGGAAGGAGGAATCGCTATGAGCACACAGGGCTCGATTCACAAGGACGCCTCAGGCGCATGGTTCTTCATCGTCGACGTAGCGGGCCCGGACGGTAAGCGCAAGCAGATCCGGCGCCGGGGGTTCACCACGAAGAAGGCTGCGCAGACCGCACTGACGGCCCTGCAGGGCGACGCTCGGCGCGGGGTCTACGTCGCGCCGCTGCGCTCGACGCTTGGTCACTTCTTGATCGATGAATGGTTGCCGGCACGCAGTGTCTCTTTGCGTCCGTCAACGGCAGCCTGCTATGAGCAGCTCATCCGCAACTACGTGCTTCCGACGATCGGCGGCTTTCGTCTACAAACGATCGATGGGGCGATCCTCAATCGCTTGTACGGCGAGTTGCTCACCAACGGGCGCACGTCGGCTCGGCACGGTCGTGGTCCGGGCTTGTCGACGAAGACTGTTCGCAACCTCCATGGCGTCCTGACGAGAGCGTTCCGGGACGGCGTTCGATGGGGTCATCTGCTGCGCAATCCATGCGACGCCGCCGATCCTCCGAAGGGTTCCAGTCCGGAGATGAAGGCGTGGTCGGCGGAGGAGTTGCGCACGTTTTCCAAGTCGGTGGTTTCGCACCGGTGGTCGGCAATCTGGGCGTTGATCGCGACGACGGGGATGCGGCGGGGCGAGATTCTCGGCCTGCGGTGGACCGATGTCGATCTCGATGCGCGGACGGTGAAGATCCGGTCGACACGAATCCGGTTCAGCACGATCATCGCGACGTCGACACCGAAGACGGCTCGAGGGAACCGGACGATTGCGATCGGGCCAGCCATCGTGACGGCGCTTCGCGGATGGAAGCGGCAACAAGCGGCGGAGCGCCTTGCGGTCGGCGAGGCTTGGTCGGATCGTGACGGACTGGTCGTCACGAACGTGGACGGTTCAGCACCGAATCCGGAGGCGTTCTCCAACCTCTTTGGCGACTTGGCCAAGCGCGCCGGACTGCCGGTCATTCGGCTACACGATCTGAGACACAGCTATGCCACTGCCGCCCTCGCCGCCGGCGTGCCGGTGAAGGTCGTGTCCCAGCGCATCGGACACGCCGACGTGGGCGTCACGTTGAAGGTGTATGCGCACGTGATGCCGGGCGACGACGAGGACGCGGCGATGCGGGCTGACTCACTTCTCGCCCCGTAGTCCCTGGCCAATCGCGTCGCCTTCAGGCGGTCAATCACGCTCGAAATCGACGATCACAATTGCTGTCAAGCCTCGGTACCCGCTTGACGCGGTGACTTCGGTAGCTGGTTGACAGGTTGGGTTGGGTTGGGTTCAGGCGGCGTTGATGCGGCGTGGTCTGCCGCCTGGGTTGGCGAGAGCGCCGTGTTCGCGGGTGCGGTCGT
>JBBRPP010000125.1:0-5725 GCA_038227995.1 Acidimicrobiales bacterium | reverse complement strand
CGGAGATGGTGATGCCGGGTGACAACGTCAGTATGACGGTCGAGTTGGGGAAGCCGATCGCGATGGACGAAGGTCTGCGTTTCGCGATCCGCGAGGGTGGACGTACCGTAGGCGCCGGCCGCGTCGTCAAGATCCTGAAGTGAGCTGAGCGACACCATGGCACAGAGCATTCGTATCCGCATCAAAGCGTTCGACCACGAGATCATCGACCAGTCGACGAAGAAGATCGTCGAGACGGTCACCCGCACGTCGGCCACCATTCGTGGCCCGATCCCGTTGCCCACTGACAAGCACCGCTACACGGTCATCCGTGGACCGCACATCGACAAGGACTCACGTGAGCACTTCGAGATGCGCGTGCACAAGCGCTTGATCGACATCATCGATCCGAACCCGAAGACGATCGACAGCCTGCAGCGCATCGAGCTGCCCGCCGGCGTCGACATCGAGATCAAGATCCAGGGCAGCTGACGCCACCCCGTTTCACGCAGAAGGGCAGCCCGCCTGGGCTGCCCTTCTGTCGTTTTCGCAGTCGCTCTCAGGTCCGTAAAAGTTCGGTAAGGATGACGGCGAACGCGGCGACAACACCGGGCGCGAGGGGTAAACCAATCGCATGACTCTCCCGTTCGCTCCGCCCAGCCCGCCGGTCGAGCCCCCGTATTCGCCGCCGTTTCCGCCGGCCGGGCCGTACTCGTTCGTCCCCCTTCCGGCGTCCACCCCACCGCCGGTCGAGCCCGATCGTCCACGCGGTCGGCGTGGACGGGCCGTGGGACTCGTCCTGCTGGCGTGCGTGGCCAGCGCCGGCGTCGCGTTCGCCGTCAGCCGCGCGACCGATGACAACTCGTCGTCGACGAATCAGGCGGCATCTGCCACCACGACCGTGGCGGGCTCGACGCAGACGACCACTGGCGCGTCGGACAGTTCGACGGGTGGTGCGCCCGCGACGATCGCTCCGGCCAAAACGACGTCGGATCCGTCGACCGCATCGGTCAGCACGCTCGACGTGGGCAAGATCGTTGCCCAGATCAGCCCCAGTGTCGTCAAGGTCTCGGTCGACATCAGCAACGCCCAAGGCTCGGGTGAAGGTGTCGGTACCGGCATCATCCTCACGGCCGACGGCCAGATCATCACCAACGCGCACGTGGTCGCCGATGCCACCAAGGTGCGTGTCGTGTTGTCGGGTCAGTCCGAGCCCGTCGATGCGACAGTGGTCGGCGTCGACGTCGGCAACGACTTGGCGCTGGTCAAGATCGACGGCAAGGACCTGCCCGTGATGCAGCTCGCCGACAGCAGCGGGGTGAAGGTTGGCGATCCCGTCGTGGCGATGGGTTACGCGCTCGATCTCGAAGGTGACCCGTCGGTGACGGCCGGGATCATCTCCGCCCTGAACCGGTCGATGATCACCGAGAACGGTGCGCTGAACGGTCTGCTCCAGACCGACGCGGCGATCTCCTCCGGCAACTCGGGCGGGCCATTGGTCAATGCGAACGGTGAGCTGATCGGTATCAACACGGCGGTGGCCACCGGTGGCACCAGCAACACTGCCACCAACATCGGTTTTGCGATCGCGACCAAAGAGATCAATCAGATCATCGACAAGCTCCGCGCGGGCGAAGGCACCACCGGCACGAACCAGCGCGCCGAGGGCTACCTCGGCATCGGCGTGCAGGATCGCACCGACGGTGGCCGCGGTGCCATCGTGTCGCAGGTGCAGGCCGACTCCCCAGCGGGGAAGGCGGGCCTGCAGCAGGGCGACGTGGTCACGAGTGTGAACGGCGAAGCGATCAACGGCCAGGGCAGCCTGATCGCCTCGATTCGCGACGCTGCGCCGGGTGACAAGATCACCATCGACTACGAGCGCGACGGCAAGCAGATGACCGCAACGGTCACGCTCGACAGCCGGCCGGCCAACTGATCGGGTGCGATCCGGCCCATTCATGGATTGCTCAATGTTGACCTGGCGACGAGTACATCGGCCGCGCCAACGCTAGAACTGTCCGATGTCATCGTTGCCACCGCCTCGGCACGGGGATCCGTTCGTGCCGATGCCGCCGCCGTCTCGGGCGATGCAGGTCGACGCGCTGGTGTCGAAGCCACTCAGCCGCTGGAAACGGCCGATCAAACACACCCGCGTCATCGCACTGGTCGGCGTGCTGATGGCGATGTGGTGTGCCGGGCTGGTCGGGGTGCTCGTCGGGACGCGAATCCACTCGGAAACCGCCTCCACCCGATATTCGGTGTCCACCAAGCCGATCGTCGTCGCCAAGCCGCGCGGGCCCGCCTTCGATTCAAGGATCGATGTCGCCGCCGTGACTGCGGCGTTGCGACCGAGCATCGTGACGGTCTCATCCGACATCAGTGAAGGCGGAGTGCCCGGCGAAGGCATCGGCACCGGGGTCGTGCTCACGTCTGACGGTCAGATCCTCACCAACGCCCATGTCGTCAACGGCGCCACCAAGGTTCGTGTCCGCCTCTACGGCGAGCGCGAGCCGCGCTCTGCCGTCGTCGTTGCTGCGGACAAGACGAACGACCTCGCGCTGATCCAGGTCGACGTGACCGGCCTGAAACCGGCAGTGCTCGCCGACCCGAAGTCGGCGCAGGTCGGTGACGATGTGGTCGCGATCGGGTTCGCGCTCAACCTCGACGGCGAGGCCAGCGTCACGCTCGGCATCGTCAGCGCGCTCGATCGAACACTGGTGACCGACAACGGCGCGCTGAACGGCCTGATCCAGACCGACGCCGCGATCTCGTCGGGCAACTCTGGTGGCCCACTGGTCGACGCGGCCGGACACGTGATCGGCATCAACACCGCCGTGGCGCGGGGTGACGCCCAGAACACGGCCAGCAACATCGGGTTCGCGATCTCGATCGGCGAGGTGCTGCCCGAGCTCGACGTCCTTCGCGCCCAGGCCAACGGCGAAACCCGCAGCTCGGGATTTCTCGGCGTGGCCCTCTCAGATCGCGTCGACGGTGGCAAAGGTGCCATTGTTGGCGATGTGTCCGGGGGGACACCCGCAGCTGACGCGGGTATCGAGAAGGGTGACATCATCGAACAGATCGACGGCACGACCATCGACGGTTCAGGCGGCGTGATCGGGGCGATCCGCGATCATCAGCCGGGCGACAGCGTCACGATCGATGTCGAGCGCGACGGCAAGAAGATGACCTTCACAGTGACGCTCGTCGACAGGCCGACCACCGTGACGACCGGCTGATCATGCGGGGGTCCCGGATGCATTGGCGCGCCTCGTTGACCGCTGCCGTCGCGGCGATGCTGGTTTCGTCGATGGCCATCGGTCCCGGCGGCGTCCCGCACGCGCACGCATCGACGCGCTACCTCGATCCGACGTTCAACGTCGATGTCCAGACCGACGTCATCTACGGGTCGGCGATCAATGTCGACGGTGTGGTCAAGACGCTGACACTCGACATCTCCACGCCGCGCGGTGACACGGCAACCAACCGGCCGGTCTTCATCTGGGCCCACGGCGGGTTCTTCGCCTTCGGCGACAAGTCCGACGACGATGGTTGGGGCGCCCGCCTGGCACAACGCGGGTATGTCGTCGCGTCGATCAACTATCGGTTGAGCTCGACGCTGGTGACCGCGCCCGTCACGACGGTCCGCGCCCAGCAGGAGATCGACGACGCCCGCGAGGACATGCAGACCGCGGTGCGCTGGTTCCGTGCGCACGCGGCGAGCCTGCGCATCGACCCCGACCGCATCGCAGTCGGCGGCTACTCCGCCGGCGCGGTCACCGCGCTGGGCGTCGGTGTCAACAACGACGATCCGCTCGTGACCCAATACTCCGGCGTGTCGTCGGCCGTGTGCACCGTGGTCTCGTATTCGGGGGCCAACGATCCGTCGCTCGTCGACGCTGGTGACGCCGGCGCGATCTTCCACCACGGCGTCGACGACAACATCGTTCCGTATGCAATGGCGGTGCAGACGCGCGACGCGATGATCGCCGCCGGACTGCCCGTCGAGTGGAACGAGTATGCGGGTGTCGGCCATGTGTTCACCGACGCCGCGTTCGCTGCCGCTGATCCGCTCACCATCCAGTGGCTGTACGACCGGGTCGCCACCGCGCCATATCCCTGTTCGCCCGCCGTCGCGCTGCGCCCGCGGCTGCTGCCCGGTGTGACGACCGCGTTGCACGGCACGGCCGGCCGATCGGCCATCGTCTCGCTCGTCGCCGTCAACGCCCCGGTGCCCGGATACGAGCAGGTGCTGCCGTGCGGCACGACCCCGGGTGCGGTCTCGAACCTCGATGTCGACGCCGCGGCGCAGACGCGATCAGCGTTGGCCGTCGCCTCGTTCGACACCTCCGGCGCCGCGTGTGTCTTCACCCAACCGCAGTCGCACCTCGTCGTCGATCTGCAGGGCTACTTCTCGGCGGCAGCGTTCGACGACGTCGCTGACCAACGCATCCTCGACACCCGCGCGGGAGTCGTGCCGGCGGATGGTGCACAGACACGCATTCACGGTCGGCCGGGCACGACAGCCGTCGCAACGGTCACGATGACCAACACGAGAGGCCCGGGTTACGTCCAGGTCCTTCCGTGCGGAGCGACGCCCGGGGCAGCGTCCAACCTCAACGCGGATGCCGCGCACCAGACGCGTGCCGCCTTGGCGTTCATCCATTTCGATGACAGCGGCGACGCCTGCTTGTTCAGCCAACGATCGACCGATCTGATCGTCGATGTCCTCGGTTCCATGGCCCCCGGCGCGTTCGACGAGACACCGGAGGCCCGTCTGGTCGACACCCGCACCGCGCCCCCTCCTGCCGCCGGCTCGATGACGCCGATCCACGGTCCTGCCGGCGCGACCGGCGTTGTCTCGATCACCGCCACGAACACCGGCCTGCCGGGTTACATCCAGGTGCTGCCGTGCGGTTCGACGCCCGGCGCGTCGTCGAACCTGAACACCGACGCCGCGGGCCAGACGATTGCCGGCCTCGCGTTCGTCCACTTCGACGACGCCGGCACGGCATGCATCTACAATCAGCAGCGCACCGATTTCGTCATCGATCTGCACGGCACGATGGCGCCGGGGTCGTTCGACGACGTCGCCGATGTTCGTCTGGTGGATACACGAAGCAGGTGAGCCGATGGACATGATGGCGACATTGGTCGAGCACGGCATGCTGCTGGAATCGGCGAAGGGACCGATCCCGAACGTGGCCACCCTCGTGGCCGGTGAGCCCATCAGGGGAAGCTGGTGGGGTCATCCCAAGGGTCATGAGATCTATGGCGTGATCAACGATCTCGGTGATTCGCCAGATGTCGTCCGGCTGCGGCTCGTCAACGGCAAGATCACCGTGGTCCATCGGCGGGTCTGGCCGGCGCTCGTTCAACTGGTCGAGCACTTCAAGCCGGCGCAACTCGCAGCCCTGCGCGAGGAACACACGCCGAGCGGAGCCCATCGAGTGATCGATGTCGCGTTCCCGGACTGGGTGCCGCAGGACGTCGCTCAGTCGGCAACGGGTCTGACCGATGACGAAGCGTGGTCGATGCTGCCGGAGTGCCTGCGGCCTCGGCGCAACTGATCGAGTTGATGTCGTCGCGACGACATCAACCGGCTGCTGTCAGTTGTGGTTGGGGTTGCCGGTTCGGTGTTGGTTGCGGACGTGTTCGTTGCCGTGGATGTTGTCGATGGTGTAGTCGAGGTCGAGGCGGTCGATGGGGATGGCGTTGACCGGGTCGGCGGGCGAGCGGCCAGTCATCT
>JBBRPP010000124.1:0-5773 GCA_038227995.1 Acidimicrobiales bacterium | reverse complement strand
GTTCTGTCGCTTATTCGTCTGATGCAAGTTGGTGTGCATCATGGTCACGGGCTGGTTTGGCATGGTTGGCCTGCTTCGACGTGGGTCGTGTGCTGGGCGTGATGCCGATCCGTGTCCGACGAGCGGGCTGGAAGCCTGCGGTGTCGTCCGCATGTTGCATGATAGTTGCATCTGATGCATGATGCAAGGTGTGGGAGATCGGATCTTGCCGGGTGCTGCGGCGTTGTCGTTGGTAGGTGGGGTGTCGTTGCTGCATCCGCAGGATCAGGTGTTCGCGGCGATGTTGGAGGGTTGGGGCCGTCAACAGCAGTCGCGGTTTCTGGCGCCGTCGACGATCGCTGGCCGCCGGCAGTTGGTGGAGCGCTTCGCCAGATGGACGAACGAGTATCCGTGGCAGTGGCGGCCGGCGGATCTGGAGGAGTGGACCGCTGCGGCGGTGTCGGAACGCAAGGTGGCGCATTCGACGGTGCGTGGTGAGCAGGTGACGTTGTCGTTGTTCTGCGAGTACGTCTGCGATGCCCGTTACGGCTGGACGGTCGAGTGCGAGTCGCGGTTCGGGTCGTTCCCGGTGCAGATCTGTCATGAGTGGAACACGGTGCAGCATCGTTCGGAGTTCGAGGGCCGGCCGGGGAACCGGCCGTTGACCCGGGTCGAGTTGCAGGCGTTGTTCGATCATGCCGATGACCGTGTCGGGCAGGTGCGGGCTCGTGGCCGCAAGGGCTGGTTGGCGGCGTTTCGGGATGCGACATTGTTGAAGGTCGCCTACGGCTGGGGGTTGCGCCGGCGTGAGTTGACGATGCTCGAGACCGTCGATTTCGGTCGGAACCCGAAGGCGCCGGAGTTCGGTGACGCTGGTGTGTTGTCGGTGCGGTGGGGCAAGGCGAAGTCGGGTGGTCCGCCGCGGCGGCGCAGTGTGTTGTCGGTGTTCCCGTGGGCGGTCGAGGTCGTCGACGAGTGGGTGTCGGAGGTGCGTCCGCTCTACGGCGCGTCGTTGCCGGTGTTGTGGCCGACGGAACGCCAGTCGCGGATGGGGATCGTGTATGTGAACAAGGTGTTCGCCCGTTATCGCGACGAGCTCGGCCTGCCGGGCGAGTTGGGACCGCATTGTTTGCGGCATTCGTATGTGACGCATCTGATCGAGGACGGGTGGGATCCGTTGTTCGTGCAGCAGCAGGTCGGTCACGCTTGGGCGTCGACGACGGCGATCTACACGGGGGTGTCGTCGGACTACAAGAACGTCGTGTTGCGCCGCGCGCTCGACGACCGGTTCAACCTTGGAGGCAGCACATGACAGGCCGCAGGCTCGGTTACCGGTGGAGGTTGCGTGAGGTGATGGCGGCGCGCGGGTTGTGGCAGACGACGGACCTGGCCCCGTTGTTGGCCGAGCGTGGGATCGAGTTGTCGTCGACGCAGGTCTACCGGTTGGTGACCCAGACCCCGGAGCGGTTGTCGTTGCGGATTTTGATGGCGTTGTGCGACGCGTTGGAGTGCACTTCGACGGATCTGATCGAACCGGTCGCTGAGGCGGCCCCGGCTCGCAAGCGTGCCGCGTCCGGCTCCGGCGGCGACACCGGTGGTGAGGTGCGGGCGCTACGCCCGAAGCGAGCCAGGATCGTCCCGGACCCGTGACCGGCAAGGTGTGCGCGACGTGTGGCCGATCGGGGCTGGTGCTCAAGGGTGGGCGGTGCGGCACCTGCAATGCACGCTCCCGGCAGCAGCCCTGCACTGCATGCAAGAAGGTTCTTCCTGTGTCGACACGCACCGAGGCCGGGGCTGCGTTATGTGGCACGTGCTCGAAGCGTCGCACGGCTCACCGGTTGATGACCGAACTGCATCACACGGCGGCTACGACCCTGACGACGTGGCTACCTACGCTCGACGAGGACCTCATCCTGGGCGCGGTGGGTCGGGCGGCACCCAACTTCCGCCAGGCCAGCTGGCTGGTCGACGCACTCACCGATGTCGATGTGTTGCACGCGTCAACGACAGCGCCACCGGTGATCGACCGGCTCGTCACCGAACTCATCTCGGCGGGCGCGGTTGGGATCGCGGCGCCACGGTGTGTGCGCTGCGGGCGCAGCGACTGGTTGACGCAACGACTCGACGGGCATCGTGCTTGTGTCAACTGCGCGCACCGATCCCGGGTCGAGACCTGCGGGCGCTGCGGGCGACAGCGAGGCGTGACGACGCGCGACCCGGACGGGACTGCGGTGTGTGGCGTCTGCTTCAACAAGGACCGGGCCCGCTGGGAAACCTGTGCCCGATGCACCGCACTCACGCGACCGGCACGCCGACTCGACGACGGCACAGCGTTGTGCCGGGCATGCAACCGCCCGACCGCCATCTGTGTCGACTGCGGGCTCGAACGACCCTGTGACGGTGTCCGCACCGGCCGTTTCCGATGCGAGCCGTGCTCGCGCCGCAAGGCTGACTGCTCGCGATGCGGGCGGGTCGCGACGGTCGCAGTGGTGTGGGCGTCCGGGCCGGTCTGCATGACCTGCTACCACAAGGGTTTGCAGGCCAAAGCGGTGTGTGATGGTTGCGGCCAGTTCCGCCGCCCCGACCCGCGTCACCAGTCGGGGCGTTGCTCGGACTGTGTCGGGCTCCCAGCGTTGAGCGTGTGTTCCGGGTGCGGTGTCGAGGATCGCCTCTACCGCAACGGTCACTGCTGGCGTTGCAGCCTGGCCGACGTGTTCGACGCCTTGACGACTGGCGACAGCGTGGACCTCACCTCGCTACGAACGTCGCTCATGGCGACGGATCGGCCGCGTGCGGTCGTGCGCTGGCTCGCCACCCCTTTCGCCGCCAACAGCATCACCGCGCTAGCGGCCGGCGCGGTGGCGATGACCCATCAGGGGATCGACACTCTCGGTGACACCCTCGCGGTCAGCCGACTACGCGCCGAGCTCGTGACCGCTGGGCTGCTTGCGCCGCGCGACGAGATCATCGCCCGGCTCGAGGCGTGGATCATTGCTCAGCTCGACGCGATCGCCGACACCACCGACCGGCAAACCATCGACGCGTTCTCGACCTGGTGGGTGCTGCGCCGGGTCCGCCACCGCGCCACCACCAACGAAACGACCAATGACCGGTGGGCGCGCAAACAGATCGCCCGCGCGGTCGAATTCCTGGTCTTCTTGCACGAACACGGACTGACGCTCGCGACCTGCACGCAGGCCGATATCGACTTGTGGCTGGCCGGGCCTCCGTCTCGGCGAGGTGCCCGAGACTTCCTCCGGTGGGCACATCGGCGGGGGCTGTGCTCCGAACTCGAGATCCTGAAGACAGTGCAGGCATGGCCAACCCGGCAACTCGCCCCAGGCGCCCAGGAACAGATCATCAGGCGACTCCTCACAGACGACACGATCAGCCTCATCGACCGCGTCAGCGGGCTCCTCGTCGGCTGCTACGGCCAACTCCCCGCACGACTGGTCCGCCTCACCATCGACGACATCACCATCGACGACACCACGGTCACGATCCGTTTCGGACGCGACCAGGTCGAACTGGTGGAACCGGTCGCCGTGTTCGTCGCTGCGCTCATCGAGACCCGCCGCGGCCGGTCAGCCTCGGACTCCACTGCTGCGAGCCGATGGCTGTTCCCCGGCGGGTTCGCCGGCCGCCACCTCGACCCCGAAACACTGGCCAACAGGTTGCGCCGGCTCGGCATCAGCGCAGCCAAGCTCCGCACCGGCGTGCTCCTCGACCTCGCCGCCGACATCCCGCCTGCGATCCTCGCCGACCTCATCGGGCTCTACCCGACCACCGCCGCCCGCTGGACCCGCGCGGCTGGCGGCGACTGGGCGCTCTACGCCGCAACAAAGACACGTACGCCATGAACGGACGCCGGGCACTCGCGCTGTTGACGACGGCGACGGGAGGAATCCCGCGTACAAAACCGGTGGCCTCGGGTGTCGAACTAGATATGCAGGTTGACGCGTCACCACCACCGACGGCTGCCGCGGGCCGCGATGTCGTGTTCAGCGCTTTCTACGCGCGCGAGCTTCCCATTCAGGTCCGACGTGCCTGCTTGCTGGTGCGCTCGGCAGAGACGGCGAACGACGTCGTGCACGACGCGATGATCGAAGTGTTCCAACGTTGGGACGACATCCGTGAGCCCGGGGCGTTCTTGAACCAGGCGGTCGTCAACCGCTGCCGCAACCTCTCGCGACGCAACGCCACCCATCTCCGACTCGTCGGCAAGCTCGTCAACCGGTCCGCTCCAGCCAGCATCCAGGAACCCCTCGACGACCTCGTCGACCAATTGCCGTTCAACCAACGCGCAGCGATCGTGCTTCGGTTCTACGCCGACCTCAGCATCGCCGACATCGCAACAGCCCTCGACTGCCCGACCGGTTCGGTCGGCCCATGGATCGACAGAGCACTCAAGACCCTGAAAGGACACCTCGAATGATCGACATCGAGCAACGACTCAGTGAACGGTTCCACGAACAAGTCGACACCATCGAACCTCACTTCGACCTCGAGTCGGTGATCGCCGGCACCCGCAGCCTTGCCGTGACCAACTCACCAGCGCCGCGACCGAACCGCGCTCTCATGCGAACTGCCGTCGCCGGGATCGCCGCTGCGGGGATCATCGGACTGATCGCGCTCACCAATCGGACATCGCCGAGCCCGATCGACACAGCGGCCCAACCCACACAGACGCAACCTGCTGGCAACACCACCCCGACCCTGTCGATCCCTCCCGGTCCTCTCGACTCGATGGTCGCCGGCGCGACACCGCGATTCGTCCTCAGCGTCAGCGGAATCAACCTCTTCCTGGCGAACCCCGACAGCAACTCGACCTGCATCATCATCGACACCGGTGACGGCTATCCCGCTGGTTGCACCGAGAACTCGATCATTGCCACCGGCGAGTACTGGCAACTCTCCCGCGACCGCCCAGAATCCCCAACTGTGCTTGCAGGAGTGGCCCCCAGCGACGTGACTCGGGTCGTCGTGAACGGAACCGACGCCGAGATGGCCGAGCAGGCCTGGCTCGTCGTCTCCGACGTCGAAGTCGACAGCTACACCCTCATCCGTTCTGACGGAACTTCCCAGACGATCGACCTCAACGCAACAGGGCCGACTCCCAACACCGTCCCCGGATCAACGACCCCATCGCCCGAGGGATGAGCCGGCCGTCGCCCTCCGACGGCACCCGACAGGCAACGTCCCCCGGCCACCACAATGCCTCCGATCGATCGGGACGACAGGCCGCAGCATTGCGACGTCAGGTGACGCACCAATCCCGCCTGACGCCGCAACAACGCTGCTCCCGTCAGGCTGCGACTCGGTTGCCTTCCTGCTGGATCATTCGGTCATGCGCACGGACCAGCCCGGGTGACATCCTCGCCAGCTGCCGTTCGGATACGGCAGGCACCCGTGTGACGACCTCGAACGAGTCGCCCCAGTGGGCCAGGCCGAACATGATCAGCCGACGCATCGACCGCTGAAGCGACGAGTTCGGTCCCGATGACCACCCGAGGCCGAGCGACTCGCTCAACTCGGGCAGCACGACCGTCAAGCCATCTGGACACGCGAGTGCCCAGCCGCTGAGGCGGCGCAGCAACCACGTCGATGAAGGCCCGATGACCGGCAACCACAGCATCTCCACGTACTGATGCTGAACCGGGAGAAGCGGACCATCGCGCTCAACCTCCCATGCCCGCACGGTCACCTCAACAGGGAACACGACAGCATCGGAGGCGCTCATCGCACACCTCCCGAAACGCATTCGCACGAATCGAATATGGCATCTGTGCCGGTG
>JBBRPP010000123.1:0-5899 GCA_038227995.1 Acidimicrobiales bacterium | reverse complement strand
TTCCAGGGCGGCCATCCTGTCATCGGCCATCGGGTTCACCTCTTTCGACGTCGGCTCCTAACTCCAACGTCGTGAGAATGACTCGGTGGCCGACTGCTTCGTCGGCCGATCCGCTGTTACACCAACTCTAGGGACACCAACGCTGTTTGCGTGCTTACTCGATTCGGACTGCGGTCACCGATCAGTCTCTTGCCTATTTACCTTGACTACCGCCGCACGGCCCGGCGGGCCCGCGTCGTTCCAGGCTTCCTTGCCGCCGCCTTCCTCGTGGCTGGTCCTCGAACATGCTTTAACTTGTCAATCTGGGCAGACTCCTCCGTGATCCCCCTCTTCGGCACGATGGTGGCCGAACACGTGGAGGCAGCAAGGCGTTCGATGGGCAGAGTCAGGATGAGTCCTCACGGAGGGCCCGAGATTTGGTCGACAAGGTGGCGTATCGACGCCGCTAGCAACAACCTGAACTGGGGAGATTTCGACCTCCGACACTCGATCGCGTCCGAACTGATTCGATCGGTTGGCTAGCTAGGTGGATTCGTGGGTGCGGGTACTCGCGGTAGCGGGCGAGATCGTCGTCGGCCTCGTGTTCGTGCGCGCCGCCTTTCCAAAGCTTATGCATCCGAACAGGTTCTCTGCGCAGGTGATTGCCTACGGTATGCTCCCGCGGCCGGCGAGCCGTGCGATCGCGCCCGTAATAGTCGCCTCGGAGGTCTGCGTCGCGGTCCTCGTCCTCTTTGGCGCAGCCAATGAGTCGACCGTCGGCCTGTTCATCGGGGCAGCCGCGAGCTGCCTGTTTCTTGTTGTGACGATCTGGGAGATACGCCGCGGTCGAGACATCGCATGTGGCTGTTTTGGCGCCGAAGAGCGGGTGTCGGGTCGATCAATCCTCCGCCTCTTCCTCTTGCTTGGCCTAATCGCCTCTCTTCTCGCCCTTGCGGTTGCTGACGGGCCGTTGCCCAGCGTTGCGACCTTCCTCCTGGATGGTGGGCCGAGGGCGCTCGCCACGGCGTTAGTGGCCTCGGCGATTCTGGGCCTTGGCAAAAGCGGCCTCGCGCTATACGACGTCGTGATGATGTCCTCGAGCCTGGGACCTACGGGCTCCCGCCCCGCCCAAAGGCGGGGAGATGAGGGGGGTGGCTGAGACGGATCTAGGAGTGTTCACCGCTGTAATCGCTATCCTCGCGCTCGTGATCGTACTGTTCGACACAGCCGTCCTCATCGGAACCGTGTCCGCCCTTGGAAGGCTGTCGCGAGCCTTCCAGGCTAACCAGGCTAACCAGGGTGACCCGGACACCGCCGGCAGCCTGCTTGCTCCGCTGTTCTCGGCCGTCGATATGGACGGGAATGTGATCGACAACGAATCACTGACCGGTCGCCTGACGGCCCTCCTCTTCGTCTCGACGACTTGCACGTCGTGCGCCGCAACCTTGATCGAGATGCAGGCGCTCAAGCACCGCGCCCGCGATGGAGTCATCGTCGTCTGCCAGGCTGACACCGCAGCATGCGCCGGTCTCGCGGAGTCGCTTGGGATTCAGGCGCGAATCATCGCGGACGAAAGCCATGAATTGAGTCAGTTATTCGAGGTGAACGCAGTGCCGTTCGCCGTCGTGCTCGCGTCGGGCACCCATATCAAGTCACGCGGCTATCCGTTGCGGGAGCAGCTGCAAGAGGCAGCGACCGATCACGAAGGAGTCCGTGATGGCTGACGAGAAGATGATCCTACGCTTGAGCGCATTAATCGATCGACGTGCCTTTCTGCGGCGAGTGGGTGCTGCCGCCCTCGGGGCTGTTGCTGCTCTCGTTGGTACGCCTGGTCTGGCCCTGGCTTTGTACAATGTCTACTGCTGTCACCTGTGCCAGCCGAACAGCGGTAGTTGTTCCAATTGCGCGTGCACGTGGTGTTGGATGTGTACTTACAACTTGACACACGACTACTCATGCTGCGAGTGCCACCGTGATAACGACTACTGCTTGTCCGGCTGCTCGAACGTCCCATGCTCGTACGCCGTTTATCTCGGGCGCAGCCCCATCAGGTCGGGTGCGGGCATGTGATTTGGGCTCACGGGACTGTCTGCAGGGGTTGCCGAGGATGGCAGGAAGGGCGCCTGCTGGCGGTGGCCGCATAGGATGAACACCTCGGTTTGGTCGGTTGTAATGCCCGGGATCTATGCGCCGCGCAGGCGCACCTCCGCCTATCCGGACGGCCCATGGTGTTGCGAATGGGCCGGAGGGCGCGGACATCGCGGAGGGATGCGGAACCACCGGCCTCCGGGCAACCTGGGTCCCTTCTGCCGGGCCGCGGGGCTGGGGATTACAGTGACGTATCAATGACCATCGTCATCCAGATCCTGGCTCCTCACGGGTAGCGGACTCTGTTCGAATGGGACTCCTGACCGCTAACGGCAGACCGCGACCGGCTGTGATTTATTTCAGCGTGGCGGTGTGGCTCCTCACCTTGGGTCCGGCTGTGGCGTTGAGTGCAGTTCAGCCACAGCTAGCTGTGGCTCTCTGCTCCGTGGCCATTGGCTGGGCTCAGCTCCACGGGCCGTGAGGCCGCTCGCTAGTGGGAGCACTAGGGCCCCTCGTGAAGGTGGCAAACGGACAACGACGCTGGGTTCTGTCGGCGACGATCTATACGCTTTCAGGCGTCGCTAGCGCTGCGATTGTTGGTGCGCTCATTGGATCGGTGGGCAACCTCCTCCTTACTGACAGACACACTCTTGCGTTCGTCTTTGTTGGTACCGCCGGAGTTGCCGTCCTAGCCGCCGATGCCGGGATCATCGGCCGGGTGCTCCTGCGTCCGCGCTGGCGTCAAACCAGCGATATCTGGCCCCGCCGTTTCCCCCTCGGCGTCGTGGCTGCGATGTGGGGGTTCGATCTCGGTCTCGCATTTAATGCGCGCCTTGCATTTGCCGGGCCTTGGCTGCTGGCCGCGGTCTCGGCGGCGTCGGGCTCCGCCGAAGTGGGGGCTCTCCTGTTCGTATCCTTCTGGCTTGGGCGAGCCCTGCCGGTCTGGGCCAGCCCCCATCTCCTCAACGATGCGAATGATGCGTGCCGACTCAATTCCCAGATTGGCAGCCAGTTCCGCGTGTTCAAAGCTGTCGAACTGAGCGCTGTCGTGGTCCTCGTCTCCATCGCCCTGGTGCGGACCGTCTGAGCGACTGCGGATCATCAGGGCGTGAATGCGGTCGCAAATCGGTGCTAACCGCGACCGACAAGCCACCACCTTCATGGAGGCCGCACGTACCACAGCCGCGGGTGGCTCGTTCGCACGCCCCGCTTCGTTGGCGCTATCACGGATCGGACACAAGTTCCGCTTTGGGAACGGGCGTGCCCTCGGGCCCCTATCGTCGTATATCGGCGACCACAGTTGAGGTCGAAGTCGGGCCCATGGCCGCGAACATGTAGCAACCTGTGGACGGGAGGACAAACCCCATCGAGATGTTCCCGCTGCCGGGCGCGGGCGTCGTGACGCTCGGTTGGGCAGCCACAAACACCGGGCTCGATTGCGCTCCCACGACCGGTGCGGCTACCACCTGCTCAACCAGTATCTCGGCCCCTATGACGAGCTTGTCCTCTTCTCCGATCAACCACGACTCCGGATGCGTGTACCAGACCATGGTGCCGTCGAGCGACGTGCCTGGTGTATTGGGTCGAGTGGGACTCGTCGGACACACCGATGCAGGGCTAGCGGCCTGGGTTGAGGTAGGGATGTGCTGACTCACGGGGTCCGCAACGGTCGTCGGCGCCTGATTGGCCTCGATCACGACGCTGCTGTGAGTGGTTGGACCCAACGCCGCGAGGAGCCAACACCCGGGCTCAGGTAGGCCAATCTGGAATGACTGGTCATTGCCCGAGCCACGCGGATAGGTAACCTCAAGCGTGCTGGGAAACGCCGATGTCGGGATGCGAACAGCCAAGATTTCGGTGGCGTCCTGCTTCGTCTTGCCCTCGACCGTCAGGGTGACTCCCTGTTTGACGCGCGCGGTCCAAGCGCTCTCTCCCCAGTGCCAGACGACTCCGCTCGTACGCACCTCGGACGGCTTTCCACCCGATCCGACCGGCGTGACCTGGCAGCGTCCGAGCGCGGGTGCGTCCGTCGCCCCGCTCGGATTTGTACTTTGCGAACTCTCGATCGAAGCGGTCCCAACGACTCCCGGACCTACGACCCCCAGGGGCAGGCGAGCCATGGTCAGGACGACAAGAGCCACGACTGCTGCGACGGCCCCGATCGCGAACGTCAAACGTATCGGTCGGCTAGATCTCGCCGAGGTCAGTGGCCTGACGCGGTGTACTTGCGGGATCGTGCGGACTGCTGTCTGGACGCTCTCCCTCAGCCCCCGGGCGTCGGCCCTGCCCGACCGAGACCGCAGCATTGAGCGAATCTCTTCGTCGTCCACCTTCATACGTCGGCCTCCAACGCCCGTTCCAGCGCTCGGCGCGCTGCATATAGGCGCGACTTCACTGTCCCAACGGGGATCTCGAGCCGCGCCGCGATCTCTTCGAGCGACAAATCCTCATGGTGATGCAGCACAAGAAGGGCTCGGGCGTTCGCGTCCAGCGAGTCGAACGCCCGCTCGATCGCGCGACTGCGAATAACCATTTCCTCGGGGCCAGCCGTGCTGGGAGTACGTGGATCATCCGCGTCGGGGATGCGGACTTCGTGAACGCGGCGTCGGCCGGCGCGTTTCAGGGTCAGCTGGCACGCGTGGATCAGAATGCGTCCGGCCCAGGCTTCGAAGAGCTCGGGCTCGCGCAGCTCGGGCAAATGGCGCCAGATCGCCGTGAGTGCCTCCTGCACGGTCTCCCGAGCTTCAGCCTCGTCGCCGATGATCGCCATAGCCAATCGCACCATCCGCTCGATTCTCGGGGCCATGAGGTCGTCGAAGGCGTCCACATCGCCCGTCCGGGCCCGTTCGGCGAGTCTCGCCTCCAATAGCTCCCTCCGGCAGCAGCCTTCACTTGAGTAGAGCATCTTGGCAGGGCTCGGGTTCACTTTGGGTGGGCGGGTAAATTGCTCCGGCGCTCGTTGGAGCGCAACCCTCCTTCCCAGGTTCGCAAATCACGGGACCCGCGCTCAGCATCCGCCGATGTCCACTCGTGGTGATGCCGAGCAGGTGACCGAACCAGCGGACAGCCATCGGTACTTCGATGCGGATCAGCTCGAGGCTCGAGGGCCGACTCAAGATCCGCCACTTCTGCCTCGCAAAGCGAGCATCCGGGGGCGGTCGACCGGAGGCCCGTGATCGCCGCTCGATTCTCGGCGGACTGGGTCGAACTCGTCGACGGGCTAGCGCAGCGGTTGACCAGGTCGTCGGAATCGAGCTTGCGTGGCTGGCTCAGCGACTACGGGAGCCAGTCCACCACGGCGAACACCCCGCGGCTTCAGATGCTCAAGCTATTCCGGCCGCGGCGAAATCGAAATCGTCGTCGCGACTCCTCTCGCCCCGACCAAAGCACCTTAATGTCCCCTTCGCCGAACGCTGGCGTCGCTTCTTGCATGCTGCAGGCGTGCTCGAGCGGGCCAGTCGGGTGCGGTGACCGTCGAGAAGCTGGCGAACGACGTCCGCCTGCTCGCCATTGAGTTCGGCGCGTTCGGGCTCCAGCGACAGTGCGAGCGACCGTCCCGCGACTGGATCCTCCGAGAGCTTGGCCTCGACGATGACCGGTCCCAAGGCTTCGAGCCGTGCGAATCCCGCTGCGGTGGCCTCGGCCCGCCGAAGCTCGTACTCCCGGCGGACCCGCTGATGTTCCGGTTGCTCGGGCAGCTCGACATCCCAGAGGGAGCGCAAGTCATCCAGATACGCGACGGCTCGCGCGGGGTCGATCGTCCCCGAAGACGGTTGCGGCCGACGAGCGGTCTCGATCTGGCCCGTGAGCTCGGTTTTGCGACGCAAGTAGT
>JBBRPP010000122.1:0-5923 GCA_038227995.1 Acidimicrobiales bacterium | reverse complement strand
GCGGCCACACCCAGATGGCCGAACTCGTCACCCGGATCGGTCACGCCGACAACCCTGCAACACCCACCATCTACACTCAAGAAGTTGCCTGAGCAACACCAGGATCACCATCACACTTCAACAACAAGCGTGACATCCTCCCGGCGACGACGCATCGTCGAACTTCGTGGGGACATCCCCGACCGCAGCGCGTCCGATCGCTTGGCGGATCGCCTCGGCGAGCGGCACACGCTCGAACGGGAACAGCGTCTCAGCGCGACGGTCCGTGACCACCACCGTATTGACCAGCGGATCGACGAGCGGACGCGCGAGTGGGGCGGGAACGGGTGTCACGAGCCCGATCCACAGTGACGACAAGCGCGGCGAGAGCACCGGAACGGGGATGAGTCGGCGTTGGTGAGACCAGCTTCGCGGGCATAGATCGCCATCATCTCCGCGTACGACACGACGTCGGGACCGCCGATCTCGAGCACGCCGCTCAACGGTCCGGGATACTCGATCGCGGCGACGAGGTAACCCAGCACATCCACGATCGAGATCGGCTGGCAACGCGTACGCACCCATTTCGGGGTGACCATGACCGGGAGAACCTCGGTCAGATAACGCAGCATCTCGAAACTCGCCGAACCTGAACCGATCACAACCGCGGCACGCAGCTCAATCGTTTCGATCGGACCGGCGCCGAGCACGCGCCCGACCTCGTGGCGGCTGCGCAAATGATCGCGCAGGTCGCTGTGATCGTCGCCCAGCCCGTCGAGATACACAATCCGGCCCTCACCCCCACGCTCGGCCGCGAGTCGAAAGTTCTCAGCGATCGCCCGTTCACGCGCGACCCAGTTTGCGCCTTCGCCGATGCTATGCACCAAGAACACGGCCGCGCCGACGCCGTCCATCGCGCCATCGAGGTCGCCGGCGATGTCGGCGCGGACGACTTCCACCCTGTCGCGCCACGGCACCGCGTCGAGCTTGCGGGGATCGCGCACCACACATCGCAGCGTGTGACCACGGGCGACCAGTTCGGGCACGAGCCGGCCACCGACGTAGCCCGACGCGCGCCCGTGACGAGAACCCGCGAGGACTTCTGCACCGTCATGCCGGGCCGGTCCCCTCGCGGCCGAGATCGAACCAGACGTCGCCGAGCGATGCCTTCAACCCATCGCGCACGTCACTGAAATCGGCGGGCCACACACGGTAGAGCGCGACTCCGCTCGATACTCGCCTCGGGATCCGCAAGTCCTCGCCCGTACCCCTGTTGCGGATAATCAGGTGAGTCGCGAATCGCAGCCCCCAGATCGCCGTCATCGCCATCAGCGCTCCGCGCCCGGAGACCGCTGCCGCCGGTGGCGACGGGCGCCACCCCGGTGACCAGGACGAGACCGAAGCCCCAGACGACGTCGACAATCGATGCGGTCCGCCAGACAACGCTCACGGCCCACGAGGCCGTCATCAAGACCGCAATCACGATCGCCGACACGACCGGCGCTGTCATCCTGGCGCCCATCGCTGCTGGTCCATGGCGAGCATCATGTCGACCTCCGCATCGATCTGCAGCCACCGCTCATCCAGCCATCGGCTGAACTCCGCGCCAGTGGGCACCTCGACGCGCGCCACCCTTGTCGTCGCGAATCGGATCACGGGCGCTCGGTGTGCCAGGCGGCGCACCACGCCGGCAAAGCTGTTCCATCCCTCGAAACCGGTATGCCAGGCCAGCACGACGTCCGCGCAGGGCGAACCTTCGAGAAGGGCGCGAGCACCGCCGGGGCGCGGCGGGATCAGGTGCCGCAACCCCGCAAGCCGATCGGCTCGTTCCGGATCATGTTCGGCGAGCTTGCCGAGTATGCGTTGCCGCTTCGAGTCCGATGCGCGCGTTCCCTCCGGAAAGATGATGGCGATGTCATTCGAGCCCATGCCCCTGCTCAGTTCGGTCAGTGCCGCAAGCTCGGCGCTGCTATCCGAAGCCTCTCGATCGAGGAAATAGTTCGGCAGCCGACTGCCGACGATGTCCAGGCACGGGTCGGACAGCAGCTCCCGCTTCAGCACGTAACGCGGTGCCATCCCGGCCAGTCCGGCCACAGCCCACGCACTCAACACTGAATCAGCCAGACTGGCATGGCGGCACAGCATCACCAGCGGCCCGTCGGCGAGGTCGTGCGTCGACGGCATCTCGATACGCGCCCCAGTCGTCAGGCGAATAGTGGCGATGACCTTGGCAATCCACCACCGTTGCAGGCGCAAGTTGGCCTCCTGCTGACGTGCCCTTCCGGTCGCCCACGAACATGCGGCGACCGTGATGCCCGCGACCTCCAGCCATGCGCAGCACGTCAGGCACAAACCGAGCCGAACCAGCGGCAACCGTGATCGGCCCGTCAGCACATCGACGACAACAGCGACCGGGAGCCACACCGCAGCCAGCAGCGTGAACACGACTGCGATCGCGAACGTCGCCGGAACAGTGACCAGGCGGCGTCGAACCGAGCCCGTCACGATACCCGAGTGGGCACCAACACTCGACTCAAGCGTGCGCCCCGATCATCCATACCGACCAAGAGTAGACCACCCAATCGCCGATCCCGTCCGGGCACGACGACGCTCCGACAGCCTCCCAACGATCCTCCAACGCCGACCACACCGGCCGCCAACACAGGCCCTCGCCTCCAGCGCCACGGCAGTCACCCCCTCCGCCAGCCAATGTCGCCCGCAACACCGCTGTGAACGTCGGGAACTCGCGCACCTCAATGGCGGTGCTTCGCCCCGCGATGGTCGCCGTGCTCGGCGTGCTGTCTCCGTTCGCGAACCCGAACGTGATCTGGTTTGGCGCCGGCTTGACGCTGGCCGGACTGCGCTGGCTGGTCACCAGAACACTCCGAGGGGCGCTGTTGAGTTGTTCGGTCGGTGGTCGCGTGAGGCCCCGATCTCATGTCGATTCGGTCAGATTATCGACGCGAGTTCATCGAAGGCGACGGCACAGCGAAGTCGATCCTTCCGTGCGTCGATGCCGAGTTCGTAGTGGCCGCGGCGCAGGTTTGGATGAACGCGTGACCTTCGATGATCACCGTCGCGGTGCGGCCGGTCTTCAAGCCGCGCATCGGCCGCAACCGTGCTTTCAACAGCGCTGTTGCGTTGTCTGACGGGGTCGCGGCGGAGACCGGATCTGACGTCGATCTGGTCAGATTATTGAAGCGAGTTCGTCGAATGGGCAGCGCAGAGAACGTGGTCGGCTCGGGTGTCGGTGCCGAGTTCGTAGTGGCCGCGGCGAAGGTTCTGGATGAAGGCGTGGCCTGTGATGATCACTGTCGCGGTGCGGTCGGTCTTCAGGCTGCGCATCGGCCGCAACCGTGCTTTCAACCGGCCATGATCGCACTCGACCCGGTTGTTCGCATACTTGATCGTGTTGTGCAACGCCTGCGGCAACAACTCCTCAATCACCTTCGCCAACACCGCGGCCCGGTCGGTGACGACCTCTTCCGGTTCGCCGTGAGCGGCGATCGCCATCGTGAAGAACGTGCGCGCCGCGGCGATGTCACGGCGGACCGAGACGTAGACGTCGATGACCTGGCCGTATCCGTCGACAGCGCGGCACACGTACCGCCACACGCCGGCGACTTTCACATAGGTCTCATCGACGAACCAGCGGCTTCCGACGGCGTGGCGGGACGGTCGCGCCGCGTCGATCAGCAACGGTGTGAACCGTTGCGCCCACCGATGAACTGTGACGTGGTCAACTTCGATGGCGTGTTCGGCGAGGAGTTCCTCCAGATCCCGGTACGACAACCCGAACCGCAGATACCAGCGCACCGCCAACAAGATGACCTCCGGCGGGAACCGGAACCCGGTGAACGCTGACGACAGCCGGCTCGACGGTGCAACACGACGATGACGCTTCATCGGGGCATCCTCGCCGCCTGCACGCGATCCGCCAACGCAACACTGCCGCTCAACACCAACATCAGCAGAGGACGCAACGACGCCGCGAATGGCGCCTGGAACAGTCTGCGGCCGCCTCAAGCGGCAACCAGGTGGAATCAATCCGATCTCGACTGGTCCGCTACGAACGGTTGCGGCGGGCGAGCGCGGCGATGATGATGCCGGCCAGTGCTGCTGCGACAACCACGATCCATATCGGTGCCTGGGCGTGCCCGATCACATAGCCGATTCGAACCTTGCGGCGGTTGTCGAACCCGACAAGCACAAGCGCGACCACGACACCGACTGCGAGCAAGAAACGCAACAGCCTGGCCAGGTCGTGGCGATGAACCGCACCCGCATTCTCAACGACGGCACTGTCAGTCATCTCAAACCTGCTCGCCGACTTTGGGCCCGATTGCGGCACGACCCAAACGGTGACCTCGGCTTCTCCCTGAGGCCCGGACGTTTGAGCGCAGGCCAGCCACGGGTACGGGCCAGCATGGCCATCAGTACCGAGACGTCGTCGCCGACGGTGTTCACCACCCGCCAGATCCAAGCCGCGTGGGCCGTTCACGCCTTGACGGCGGTCGGTGTCATCATCGGCTACGTCGGTCTGAACTCGGTCATCGAGGGCCACGCCCGCGCCGCGATCCTGTGGCTCGTCGCCGCTCTCGTCCTCGACGGGGTCGACGGTCCACTGGCCCGAAAGCTCGATGTGCGCAACCGGATCCCGACACTCAACGGCAACTCACTCGACCTGATCATCGACTACTTCACGTGCACGATCGTGCCCGTGGCCTTCCTCTACCGGTTTGACATCTTGCCGGACAAGACCGTCGGTCCAGTCGGGTTCGCGATGCTGTTCGTGGGCGCGCTGTGGATGGCACGCACGGATCAGGAAACCGAGGACGGCTGGTTCAACGGCTTTCCCGCTGAGTTCAACATGATCATTCCCACTCTGTTCCTGATCGGCGCCAACCCGTGGATCAACCTCGTCGTCTGTGTCGTCTTCTCGATATTGACGCTGTCGCGGGTCCAGTTCGCTCACCCCGTGTCGGTGCGCGAGAACCGCAACATCTCGCTGCCGATGATGGTGTTGTGGCTCGCGGCGATGGTCACGTTGGCGATCGCCCAACGCGATATCCCGGCCGTGCGCATCGTGCTCATCGTCGCTCCGCTGTGGACCGTCGCGCAGGTCGTTCACCGCTTCGTCACCCGCCCCGACGACGCCCGCCCGTTGTGGCGACGCGTCACGTAGAGAACGCGACAGAGCCCCGTGCTCAAACTTCACGGCAGCTCACGGGTGTCAACGTGAGACCTACGTCAAAGTCGCCGGCGTGTGGCGCTACGTCTATCGCGCTGTCGACGGATACGGCCAGGTCGTCGACGCGTACGTGTCGGTTCGCCGCGATATTGCCGTCGCGCGTACGTTCTTCACGACGGCCATCTCCGAGCATGGCGAACCGGAAGAAGTCGTCACCGACCGCGCTACGGCGATGTCAAGGGTGATCGAAGAGTTGCTTCCCCAAGCGTTACACAACACGATCAAGTATGCGAACAATCGGGTCGAGTGCGATCACGGCCGGTTGAAAGCAAGGCTGCGACCGATGCGCGGCTTGAAGACCGACCGCACCGCGACCGTGATCATCACGGGTCATGCGTTCATTCAGAACCTGCGCCGCGGCCACTACGAACTCGGTGCCGACACACGAGCCCGACCATCTTCGCTGCGCTGCCGCGTTCGACGAACTCGCCACAGCGATCTGACCCCATCAGCACGGATCCAGGCTTAACGCGAGCCGTGAACGAACAACGCAACAGCGCCCCAGGAATCACACCCCTGATTCCCACCACACCTCGGGACGCAACACGAAGTGATTGCGTCCCGTGGCGTGGTGGGAATCAGCGGTGTGATTCCTGGTGGCGTCAGGTGATGGCGAGGATGCCGTCGTCTGCCGCGGTGTCAGTATCGCGCGGCTTGTAGAGCTTGGCCATCGAGTGCTCTGAGAGGTAGTGG
>JBBRPP010000121.1:0-5940 GCA_038227995.1 Acidimicrobiales bacterium | reverse complement strand
TGAGCAGCTCGCACCGCTCCGCTCGGTCGACGGCCTCCTCATCGCAACACCGCTCCTACATGCCGCGTGCACGCACGCGGCTGCGACATGGGATGCGACATGGGATGCGACATGGGATACGGCGGAGGCTGCGGTGCGGGCTGCGGCGTGGGCTGCGGCGGGGGATGCGGCGTGGGATGCGGCGGAGGCTGCGGCGCGGGATGCGGCGCGGGTTGCGGCGGGGGATGCGGCGTGGGCTGCGGCGGGGGATGCGGCTCGGGCTGCGGCGCGGGCTGCGGCGGGGGATGCGGCTCGGGCTGCGGCGCGGGATGCGGCGGAGGCTGCGGCGCGGGATGCGCTCGCACCGACCGTCACGACCTTGCAGGACAGTGCGGCCGTGCTCCTCGACCAGCTCTGCACCATCGGCCGCACCGCCTGATGTCTGCCCCCTGACCTACCCAACATTTGGTGCCCGTTTTCGCCGCCCCACCCCTGGGGCGGCCATTTTTAGCCCCAAACCCGAACCACACCAGGCGGCAATGCCCAACACCACACTCGAACAACGCACACGGGCAACACGACTGTGACGCGACCGCGTTTCCGCCGCCACCTCACGGGCCCGATCATCGGATCGGACGAGTACGCCCAACTCGCCGAAGCGAACGAACCGCTCCGAGAACCATCGTGAACGACCGGCAGATCCCCCACGACCTCGACGCCGAAACCGCGCTCCTCGGTTCCATGATGTTGTCACGCGACGCGCACACCGCCGCTGTCCTCGCAGGCGTCACCCCCGGCGACTTCTACAAACCCGCGCACGCATCCCTCTACCGGGCGATGAACTCGATCCTCGAACAAGGCGCGTTTCCGGATCCGGTCACGATCGCTGCGAGCCTGAACGGGCACCTCGAACCGTTAGGCGGCCAAGCCGGCCTCACCGCCATCCAGATCGCCACCCCCGCCTCCGCGAACGCACACGCCTACGCCCGCATCATCCGCGACCACGCCCGACGACGCGAACTCATCATCATCGCCGGGGAAGTTGAAGCCGCCGCCTACGAAGGCAACGACGCCGGCCAAGTCGCCGCCCGACTCACCATCGCCACCGCACCATCCGACAACCGATCCCGCACCTCCAGCGGCGGCACATTCACCCTCGACGTCCCCGACTCGATCCCCGCCGTGTGGGGCAAAGACGACCGGGTCCTCTGGGCGCAAGGCGAAGGACTACTCCTCGTCGGACCGCCCGGCGTCGGAAAAACCACGATCGCCGCGCAACTCGTCGCCGCCCGCATTGGCCTCCAAGACCATGTCCTCGACCTGCCCGTCACCCGCGCCGGCCGCGTCCTCTACATGGCGTGCGACCGGCCATCCCAGATCCAACGCGCATTCAACCGGCTGTTCGGCACCGCCGAGCGGGAACTCCTCGACGAACGGCTCGTCATCTGGAAAGGGCCACCACCCCGCGACCTCGGACGGCACCCCGAAACGTTGCTCGCGCTCGCACGTGACCACGGCGCCGACTGCGTCTTCATCGACTCCCTGAAAGACGTCGCGATCGGGATCAGCGACGACGAAATCGGAGCCGGCCTCAACTCGGCCATCCAACACGCCCTCGCCGAAAACATCGACGTCTGCGCCCTCCACCACCAACGCAAAGGCAAAGACGGCAGCAAACCGAAAACGCTCGAAGACGTCTACGGCTCCATCTGGATCGCGGCGGGCGCCGGATCCATCGTCCTGCTCTGGGGCCAAGCCGGCGACCCCATCGTCGAACTCGTCCACCTGAAACAGCCTGCCGCGGAAGTCGGACCACTCCAGATCGACCATGACCACAACACCGGCATCACCACCATGTTCCGCGGTGACGTCGACCCACTCAGAGTCCTTCGCCACGCCCCCGGCGGCCTCGCCTCCACCGAGCTCGCGACCCTCACCACCGGCAAACAGAAACCGTCCGACAACGAACGTCGCAAAGCGAAACGGACCCTCGACAGCCTCGTCGCACGCCACCTCGCCCACGTCGTCCGCGGCCACGTCGGCGCCGAAGGTGCCAGCCCCGACCGGTACTTCGCCACCACCCCCGAACCCGAACCCGCCCTGCTCGAGGAGCCGTTCTAGATGGACGACCAGACCGCCCTGTACCGCTTCTACGACCCCGACGAGAAGCTCCTCTACGTCGGCATCACCCGCAACCCGCCAAGCCGCTTCCGAGACCACGAGAGCCAAAAGATCTGGTGGCGGCAGATCGCCCGCATCGACGTCGAATGGCACCCCAACCGGCAAGACGCACTCGACGCCGAACGCGAAGCGATCCGGACCGAGAAACCACTCCACAACATCATCCACGCCGTCGGACCCGGCAACGCCCGCGACATCACCCTCATCTGGACCTGCGAAGCCTGCGGCGAACCGATCCGCGACCGAACCGGCTACCTCGCCGTCCGCCACGCCGAACTCGGCCACCTCGAACGCAGAGCGCGCGAAAACCGGGGACCACTCCACGAGATCGACCTCACCGAAACGATCGCAAACCCGAACCTCGGCCACTGGCACGCCCACCACTGCGCATGCGACCCCGGACCGCGCCGGCGGCCACTACACGATCCGGATCGAACGGATCCGCACCCTCGCCCAACTCCTCGAGTGGACCGCGCACCTCCTCCGCAAACGTTGGATTCAGCACACCAACTGGGACGAGATCATCGAGCTCGCCGCCCACCAGACCGCCAGCACCACCCGATGACGATCACACGCAGCGCGCGCACCATCGCGCGGATCGTTCAACGTACATGCCAACGTACATTTTCGCGTTTCCGCAGGTCAGGCCAACAACCACCACCCCACAACCCGACCCAACGGACAACCCAACGGAGCCAACGTACATATTCGACGTTTCCGCAGGTCAGGCCAACAACCATCCCAACAACAGCCAACGGGCCGGGCACGCGCCCCACGACACCCCCCCCCTTAAGGGGGGGTCGGGTGGCTGGATCATGAGCGTCCACGCCATCGCCGACGCCTTCCGACGATCCGAACCCTGGATGCTCCAAGCCGCCTGCCGAAACCACGACCACCACCTCTGGTTCCCCACCCGCGGCGAAACCACCCGCAAAGGCAAAACCATCTGCACCCAATGCCCCGTCCGCCTCCAATGCCTCAACTACGCCATCTCCAACCATCAAGAATTCGGCACCTGGGGCGGACTCTCACCCGACCAACGACGCCGCTACCGGAAAGCTCGCACCACATCCCACCAGACCCCCCAGAACGCCGTCTCGCCTAACCACAGCCGTCCCCCGCCCCCCACGACCAACACCACACCCGCAGACGCTCAGAAGCCCACACAGCGGCTCTAACAGCAACCACCTCACCCGCCGGAAGAAACCAACCCCATGACCACCACCCACAACCACACACCGCGCGCAAGCAGCGCGAACCTCACCCCATGACCACCGAACGTTCACCCGAGCAAAAAGCTCAAGCCCTCGCCATCTACGCCGAGCACGGCCTCGCCCGCGCCCACCACGACACCGGCGTCCCCCGGAGCACCCTGCACGGCTGGGCGCGCGCGGCCGGCCTCGACACCCAAGCCATCGCCGGACGAACCGTTGAACAAACCCAGGCCGCCACCCTCGCCCACGAGTACCGCTGCGCCGAGCTCCGAGTCGAGCTGCGCGAGCTGCTCCTCGTCGAGTCGGTCGACATGCTCGAACGGATGAACGCGACCCACAAGGACTTCAAAGGCGCCGGCGTTGTCGAGGTCACCTGGGACACCGCGCCGGCCGGGGCGTGCAAGGACTATGCGGTCGCCGCGGCGGTGTTGCTCGACAAGTATCGGCTCGAGGTCGGGGAAGCCACCTCCCGTGACGAGCATCACGTCTCCGACGTGCGTGAGCGTGCGACCGCACTGCTGGACGAGCTCGCGCAACGTCGGGGTGAAGGCGGTCGGGGAGTGAGCGTCCGGTGATCGTTCGTGCAGAATGTGATCGTTGCGGGCCGCTCAGCCTCTTCCACGACCAGATCAGCCTGTTTCACTGCACCACCAACGGCAGGTTGCACTGTGCGTACCGCTGCCCGTGCGGGCAGATCATGGTCCGCTGGTTGAACATCCGCATCTACGCACATTTGGCGTGTGTGGTCACACCGATCGAATGGACGTTGCCGGCCGAACTGTTCGAAGACCGTGAGCGTGGTCCGGCGCTCACCGTCCTCGACCTTGACGCATGGCATCATCAACTCGACGCGATCAGCACTGTCGATGACCTGGTCCGCTCATGAGACGCCGGGTGGACGACGACGACATCAGCCTTCTCGCATGACCTTGCTCGACCGTGAACCCGACGAACTGCGCGCGCTCCTCGAATATGCGACCGACGACGAAACGGCGATCATCGTCCAAGCGTTAGAGCTCGACCGGCTCGAAGAGGATCCGCTCTGCTGGTTACGGACCCTGTTCCCGGTGCACTTCAAAGCACCGTTCGCACCACACCACGATCAGTTCTGGGCATGGTTATGGACGATCGGCGTCGACGACAGTCCCGAAAGTTACGTCGGTGTCTGGCCGCGCGGCGGCGCCAAATCAACATCAGCGGAGGTCGGTGTCGTCGCGCTCGCCGCACGACGTGCGCGCCGTTACGGCCTCTACGTGTCAGAAACGCAGGACCAGGCCAACGACCACGTGCAGAACATCGCAAGCCTCCTCGAAACCGACATGGTCGGTCATCTATACCCGGATCTCGGACGACGTCTCGTCGGCAAATACGGCAGCTCGAAAGGTTGGCGACGCAACCGGTTACGCACGGCTGACGGGTTCACGATCGATGCGCTCGGACTCGACGTCGCCGCACGCGGTGTCAAGTTGGATGAGGACCGTCCCGACCTGATCGTGTTCGACGACCTCGACAGCGAAGACGACGGACCCGGACAGATCGAACGGAAACTGCAAGCCATCACTCGCAAACTGATTCCCGCCGGCGCACCGACACTCGCCGTCCTCGCGATCCAAAACTTGGTGCATCCGCAAGGCATCTTCGCAAGATTGGCAGGTGTCGCGGAAGAACCCGCCGAGTTCCTGCAACGGCGCATCGTCAGTGGTCCGATCCCTGCGATCGACGGCCTGACCGTCGAAGATCATGACGGGCAATGGACGATCATCGACGGCCGTCCAACATGGGCCGGACAGGACCTCGAGCGCTGTCAGGCGATGATGACGCGCATGGGTGTGACCGCGTTCCGTGCCGAATGTCAGCATGAGACCGACGCCCGCGGTGGCGGCATGTTCGACCACCTGAACTTCGCGCACTGCACACTCGATCAGCTACCTGCGTTGCGACGCACCGAAGTGTGGGTCGACCCGGCCGTCACCGCCTCCGACAACTCCGACAGCATGGGGATCATCGCCGACGGGATCGCCGACAGCGGCACCATCTACCGGCTCCGCGCGTGGGAGCGGCGTGCGACACCGGTCGTCGCGCTCAAGCTCGCGATCTGTTGGGCGATTGAACTCGGCGCCGGCCGTGTTGGGATCGAAACCGACCAAGGCCGCGACACGTGGACGTCGGTGTATCGGGAGGCGTGCGACGCGGTCATGACCGACCTCGGACAGCTCGCGAACGACGTGCCGGTCGACGGCCCCGACGAATACTTGGCGGCACTGATCGCGATCGTCGGGCCGGTGAAGTTCCCACCGATGGCCGAACGGCAAGCCGGTGTCACCCAAATGTCGAAAGCCTCGCGGGCGTCGAAGATGCTCGTCGACTACGAACGTCCCGGCCGGATCGTGCATGTCCTCGGCACCCACCTTGTCCTCGAACGGGCGCTGAATCGGTTCCCACGTTCGAAGCCGTACGACCTGGTTGACGCCGCGTATTGGTCGTGGCGTGCGATCCGTGCGGGTGGGAAAGCTGGGCGCCGCTCGACCGGCGCCTACGCGCAGCAGCTGTAGGCGCCTGAACGCGA
>JBBRPP010000120.1:0-6013 GCA_038227995.1 Acidimicrobiales bacterium | reverse complement strand
CGGAGATGGTGATGCCGGGTGACAACGTCAGTATGACGGTCGAGTTGGGGAAGCCGATCGCGATGGACGAAGGTCTGCGTTTCGCGATCCGCGAGGGTGGACGTACCGTAGGCGCCGGCCGCGTCGTCAAGATCCTGAAGTAATCACGAGTCTCACAAGAGAAGAGGGCAGTCATGCCGAAGAACGACAAGCGCGTGAAGATCACGCTCGAATGCACCGATTGCAAGCGGCGCAACTACATCACGATGAAGTCCAAGATCAACGATCGCGAACGCCTCGAGATGAAGAAGTACTGCGCATTCGATCGCAAGCACACCACGCACAAGGAAACGCGCTAGCCCGCAACCCTCCTCGATCAGCCGGTTGGTAGCCTTACCTGCCCGCTGATTCAGAGGGCAGTAGCTCAGCTGGTAGAGCAGCGGTCTCCAAAACCGCCGGTCGGGGGTTCGAATCCCTCCTGCCCTGCGCAACTCGATGTGCCCAACCCGATGTAAGGGTCCCGAATGTCTCTAGACGATCTCAACCGAGAACAGAAGCGTCAGCTTCGCAAGATGGGTGCCCTCGACGAGAAGGGCCAACCCGCTCGCGCCCCGCGCCAGGCCCCCGTCAAGACCAAGGAAGACCGCGTCGGCCCCGTGCAGTACATCAACGAAGTGCGCGACGAGATGCGCAAGGTCGCCTGGCCGAAGTGGCCCGAAATCAAGCGCATGGCGATCATCGTGCTCGTGACGGTCGTGTTGTACACCGCCTACGTCGGCGGCCTCGATTCGCTGTTCGGCCTGCTGTCCGGCTGGCTCTACCAGAACAAGTGACCGACATGAACGACCTGAACGACGACGAGAACGCAGAAGAGACGACCGTGAACGCAACCGACACCGAAGCAACCGACACCGACGCAACCGACACCGACGCAACCGACATCGATGCCTCCGATATCGACGACGTCGAAGTCGATGCCTCGTTCGATCTCACCGATGCTGCCGCCGTCGAGGCCATCGAGCCCGAGCCTGAAGTCGAAGTCGACGATCCGTGGACGAAGCCCGGCTCGTGGTACGTCGTCCATTCTCAGTCGGGTTACGAGAAGAAGGTCACCGCCAACCTCAACGCTCGCATCATGAGCATGAACATGGAAGAGAAGATCTTCGAGATCGTCATCCCCATGGAAGAGGTGACCGAGTTCAAGAACGGTCGCAAGCAGACCGTTCAGAAGAAGGTCTTCCCCGGGTACCTCCTCGTTCGTTGCACGATGGACGACGAGTCGTGGTACTGCATTCGCAACACGCCAGGCGTCACCGGCTTCGTCGGCCAGAGCCGTCAGGGCCAGAAGCCGACCCCGCTGTCCCGTCGCGAAGTGCTCACGTTCCTGTCGGCCAAGGGCGACGGGCAAGAGACCTCGAACCGCAAGAAGCCGAAGCTCGACTACGAAGTCGGCGAGAGCGTTCGCGTGAAGGAAGGTCCGTTCGCGGACTTCAACGGCCAGATCGCCGAGATCAACGCCGATCACATGAAGCTCAAGGTCCTCGTCAACATCTTCGGCCGCGAAACCTCGGTCGAGATGGACTTCAGCCAGGTCGCCAAGCTCTGACCACCCGGGGCGTCCGTCCCACCCCGACCAGCCGGTCGACACCTCACTCTACGAATTCTCGTCGCAATCCGAAAGAAGTACTGCAATGGCAAAGAAAAAGGTCACCGCGATCATCAAGATCCAGATCCCCGCAGGCAAGGCCACCCCGGCCCCGCCCGTGGGTACCGCGCTCGGACCGCACGGCGTCGGCATCATGGACTTCGTCAAGCAGTACAACGCCGCGACGGAGTCACAGGTCGGCACCATCATCCCGGTCGAGATCACGGTGTTCGAGGACCGCACGTTCACGTTCGTCCTCAAGACCCCGCCCACCCCGGTGCTGCTGCGCCAGAAGGCCGGCGTCCCCAAGGGTTCGACGACCCCGGGCAAGGGCGCGACTGCCGGCAGCGTGACCGAGGCCGACATCGAAGAAGTCGCCAAGATCAAGATGCCCGACCTCAACGCGTACGACCTCGACGCTGCCAAAGAGCAGGTTCGTGGGACAGCGCGGTCGATGGGCCTCAAAGTCGGCTGAGCCGCCACGGCTCTGACGAAGCAAGACACGCAACAACTCGCAATAACCGAATCACACCAAGACCACGCTCGACCGGGACGACCTCGCCCGGCGGCGTTCACACCGAGGGAGACATCATGTCAGGCAAGAAGTACGCCGACGCGGCGAAGAAGTTCGACCGCGAGCAACTGTTCACACCAACCGAGGCGCTCGCCCTCGTCAAGTCGCTGGCTTCAGCCGGGTTCGATGAGACCGTCGAGTTCGCCGTCAAGCTGGGCGTCGATCCGCGCAAGGCCGATCAGATGGTGCGTGGCACCGTGGCGCTGCCGAGTGGTACGGGCCGCACCGTCCGCGTGGCCGTGTTCGCCGCCGGGGAAGCAGCCCAAGCTGCTCGCGACGCCGGTGCCGAGTTCGTCGGAGCCGACGACCTCGCAGCCGAAGTCGAGAAGGGCATGATGGACTTCGACGTCGCCATCGCGACGCCGGACCTGATGCCGATGGTGGGTCGTCTCGGTCGTGCACTCGGACCCCGTGGTCTGATGCCCAACCCGAAGACCGGCACCGTCACCCAGGACGTCGGCCGCGCCGTCACCGAGTTCAAGGGTGGCAAGGTCGAGTACCGCACCGATCGCTACGGCAACATCCACGTCCCGCTCGGCAAGGTCAGCTTCGAGCCAGACGCGCTCGACGCCAACTTCCGCGCCGTGCTCGACGAGCTGCAGCGTGCCAAGCCGGCATCAGCCAAGGGCCGGTACCTGCGCAAGATCACGCTGTCGTCGACGATGGGCCCCGGTGTCAAGGTCGACACCGCCCGCCTCCGTCCGGAACTCGTGTAGTTCCCGCTAGTCTCACGATTCACAACCAATCCGGTTGCTCGCCGAAGACCTCTGGTCCACCGTCACACGGTGGGTAATGGCTCCCCACTTGGGAGACCGCCAGACGAGGTGAACACCACTCAGGTCTCGGCCCCCTCTCGGGTGTCGTCGCTGGGAGGCGTTCGCTGTATGCGAGCGCCCCGCACGACACATCGAGAGGAGGTACACATATGGAGAACCCACGACAGGAAAAAGTCGATGTGGTCACCGAGGTTCGCAAGAAGCTCGAGTCCGCTGATGCGGCATTCATCACCGAATATCGCGGGATGAGCGTTGCTGCGTTGGCTGGTCTGCGCCGCACGCTTCGTCAGTCCGGTGCCGAATACCACGTCTACAAGAACACGTTGGCCCGCTTCGCAGCACGCGACGCAGGCATCGACGGACTCGAAGGACTGCTCGTCGGCCCGACCGGCATCACGTTCGTCAACGGCGACGTGGCAGCTGCCGCGAAGGCGTTGCGCGACGTTGCCCGCACGAACCCGCTGCTCATCATCAAGGGCGGTTCGCTCGGCAAGGTGGTGCTGTCCGCCAAGGACGTCGAAGCCCTCGCCGAACTGCCATCCCGCGAAGTTCTGCTGGCCCAGTTCGCTGGCGCGCTGCAGGCACCGCTGGTCAAGACCGCTGGTCTGCTGCAGGCACTGCCCCGCAACATGGCTTACGGCCTCAAGGCACTCATCGAACAGAAGGAAGCTGCCTGAGCAGCTGACCGCAATGCAATCGGAAATGAAGACGGCGTCGCTCCGCTCCCGGAGCCGCCACCCAAACCAAAAACTCTGTAGGAGAACAACGAAATGACAACCAAGGAAGAAATCCTCGACGCAATCGGTGCCCTCACCGTGATCGAGCTCAAGGAACTGCTCGACGCCTTCGAAGAGAAGTTCGGCGTCACCGCTGCTGCCCCCGTGGCCGTCGCTGCTGCTGGTGGCACCGCCGCCGCCGCACCCGTCGAAGAAGAAAAGGACGAGTTCGACGTCATCCTCACCGAGGCCGGCGCCCAGAAGATTCAGGTCATCAAGGTCGTGCGCGAGCTCACCAGCCTGGGTCTGAAGGAAGCCAAGGACCTCGTCGACAGCGCACCGAAGGCCGTCCTCGAGAAGGCCAACAAGGACGACGCCGAGAAGGCCAAGACGGCCCTCACCGAAGCCGGCGCCACCGTCGAGATCAAGTGATCCCAGCGGTCACCCGACCGCTTCGAATCGACTCGTGAACGAAGGCCCCGAGCTGCGGCTCGGGGCCTTCGCCGTTCTCCGAGGTTTCCACGACGGCCCATGCGCGCCACCGGCGAGGGTGACTCAGGCCGGGTCGGGTTGGCCGTGGGCGCGGTTGAAGGCCACGCACTCGGCGTAGGTGACACCTGTGCCACCGAAGATGTCGAGCGCCGAACCGATCGTGAGATCGACCCGTCCGTCACTGACCTCGTGGACGACGCGGAGATCGTCGATCGACCGTGCGCCGCCCGCATACGTGGCCCGAATCGGTGACGACTCGGCCAGAAGCGTCACGAGATCGAGATCGATGCCCTGGCCAAGACCTTCGACATCGACGCCGTGGACGAGGAATTCGGCGCACGAATCAGCCAGCAAAGTCAAGATTTCTTGATCGACTCGAGCGTCGGTGAATGTCCGCCACCGATCGGTGACCACCCAGTACGCACCGTCGCGTTTGCGGCACGAGAGGTCGACCACGATGTGTTCCGCACCGACCGCGCGCACGAGCTGCGCGAGCCGGTCTGCGACGAACGTCGGGCCGTCGAACAGCCACGATGTGACGATCACGTGCGATGCGCCCGCATCGAGCCATTCCCGCGCGTTCGTGCCGGTGATCCCACCGCCGACCTGCATTCCACCTGGCCAGGCGGCCAGCGCGGCACGAGCGGCATCGTCGTTGCCGGGGCCGAGCATGATGACGTGCCCGCCGGCGAGGCCGTCGGCGCCGTACTGCATGGCGTATGAAGCACTGCTGCGCTCGGTCGTGAAGTTGACGCGTACGTCCGACGCGGTGTCCGGATCGTCGCTCAACGTGCCGCCGACGATCTGCACCACGCGCCCACCGCGGAGGTCGATGCAGGGCCGGAACATAGCCTGAACCATACCGATCGGGCGACGCTGCGATCTCGTGGCGCGAACAGAACGAAACGACTACCCAGAGCAGTCGAATCCTCGCAGGTCGCAGCGGCGGACCGTCCTTCAAATCTCATCCCGGAGGCTCTGATTCGAGCGAACAATGAGCACGCTCCGTGCAGCGGAAATGCGCATTGAGCTGGCAATATGTTGTCGTTGACGTGATTCTTGGGAGAGCCTATGGTGCCGGTCACGGCAACACTCGGCTGCCGGAGGATCACGAAAATCAGGCGGTCATCAATGTTCTCAAGCACTCTGTGCGCGTCTCGACGGAACCGGCGAAAGTTCGCCCTGAGCCGAGTCGCAGCCTCTGTCGGCGTCGGTCTGCTTCCACTCGCGGTGCTGGCGACGTCGTCCGCGCCAGTGGGTGCCGGCGCCTCCGCTCAGAAAAACGATTGGGAATACAACTCGACCCGCCAGGTCTACTACGGCGCCAGCCAGTGGCAGGACAGCGGCTTCTTCACGTCCCACGACTACTGGGCTGACGGTGCGGGGTACCTCCGGACGGCCGGCGGAACGCCAAGTCGGCTTGTGGTGAGTTCCGGGATGAATCCGACGGTCAGTGGGCACGGTGTGTCAATTTCCGTGTCCATCGCGTACCCCGGACAGCTGGGTGTGGGCTTCGGCGCGGGAGGCGGCACATGCAACCTCGGAACGTTCACGGTCGCTGGCTCGAGCCTCACGCTCCAGAACAGAGGGCGCCTGTGCGACATCTCGTCGCATGTTGCCGTGTACGGCGGAGACGCACACGTGACGGCCATAACAGCGTGGTCTGGCGGCAACGTGATCTCGTTCGGCGCCTAGTGTCCTGGAAGGTTGATTAGTCGAGAAATTGTTGTTGATCGGGAATTTTCGCGGTGGTGTCGCGTTGACCTGGTGTTGTCGTGCAACATCAGGAGGACACCATGACACGCCGTGGACGACCCACTCCCGAGATCAT
>JBBRPP010000119.1:0-6031 GCA_038227995.1 Acidimicrobiales bacterium | reverse complement strand
GCGCCTCCACGGCGAGATCGAACCCGGCCCCGGCTTCACGACCCCGGCACAGTTCGAAGTCACCCACTACCGTCAAACCATCTCCGCCGATCAGGCGTAGACACAAACCACCGAGCCTCTACGAAACCCGGGGCGCTTCATGCAGGTCCACGCGGCCCCGAGATACCACCAGGTCGCGGGAATTTGGCGAGGATGGGCGATCATCATGCACGTCACGATGCCGAGCACCGACAGTCCGCAGATCGGGTAGAACACGTAGGTGATGAGCGTGTACGTGTCCTGTGTCGATCGCTGTGCGGCGGGGTAGAGCCAGAGCGGTATCGACGCTGCGACCGCCGTCAGCCCCAACGCCAGGCCGTCGAGAACGACCCGCGGGCCGAGGCCGATGAGGCGCCGCGAGCGCAACAGGATGACCTGGACCAGGCCGGCGGCGTAGAGCAACATCCAGAACGGATCAGCGAGAGTGACCGGGAAGTAGCGCTGGAGGGCAACGTGTCCCCACGCGGTCGCAGTGGTCCACGACGTCATTCCGCCGGCCAGGATCGCCCAGGGCAGACGATCGGTCTTGCGGACTTTCACGCGCCGCCAGACGAGTCCGGTCGACAGGCACGCGGCAGCCATGCACAGCACAGAAAGGCCGATGTGGCGGACCTCGCCGCCGACGACTCTCACCGCGACGAACAGGACGAGCAGCACGGGGAGCGCGCGAAGCGACCGTGGCGCATACACCGACGAGGCGCGCCAACTGACGGGCATCCTGCATCGACGCCGTCGACCCGCTGCCCTCATGATCTGGCTCCTGTTTGCCCGATAGCGACGCTCCGTTGCTGTTTGCCCACGGGGAGAGATGCCGCTGGGTGCAGTGGGATGACGAAGACATCACCCGAATCGGAGGAATACAGGCTCGGTCGGATGCCTCACAATGCAGCGATGGCTGTTGTTGGCGGAAACATCGTGGGCGATGACGACACGGCGGGAGCGGCGCTGCCGGGGCCCGCGGTGATCCGTATCCAGGCCTCGAACAATCGGATCAGCCTGCGTCAGGTCTCGGATCTTGTCCTTGTCGAGGCCGGGCGACGCGGTGATGAGGACGCATTCGCCGAGATGTATCGGCGCACATCCGATCGTGTCCGTTTCGAGGCTCGGCGAGCGCTGCGCAACCACGCCGATGCGGCGGATGCAGCCGCGATGGCCTATGCGTCGACGTTCAGGGCGATCCGGCGTGGTGGCGGACCGCACGGACCCTTGCTGCCTTACTTGCTGCAATCGGTCCGCAACAGTGCCCGCATGATGGCGCGGCCCATCCGCTTCACCGCGGAGATTCCCCGCGGTGACATGCCCGATCGCCCCGACCCCGCCTCGACCCACGTCGACGCCGACGACGAGCACGTGAAGAATGCGTTTTCGGCGCTGCCCGATCGATGGCGGTTGGTGCTGTGGCGGGTCGATGTCGAGCAGCGAGACGCGCGTGAGCTGATGGACGAGTTCGGGATCTCGGCCAACGCGATCGCCGCATTGACCCAGCGTGCCCGTGCTGGATTGCGCGCCCGCTACAACGCCCCGGCGGGTACGGATGCAGACGACTCGCCGGATCGCTGGAGGTGATCAGCGGGCCGCACCCCGACGTGCGGACGCGGGCCGGGTCAGGGGTTCAGGCCGGATGCTTGGCGAGGAACGCCGTCGTCAGCGTCTGCAGGTTGCGCAAGCACTTGTCGGCATCGGCGGGTCGGTTGAACTGCTCGCCGTCGCGGCACAGCTTGATCACCGCGTCGAACGTGAGCACGATCACGCCGTCGACGGCAGCGATCTGCGGGCGAGTCGCCGTGTAGAGGTCGTTGATCAATGCGATCTGGTGACCCTTGCCGTCACCGGATCCGATCGCGTCGGACAGCTTGCCGGCCTCGGCCAACAGCCGCGGCAACAGCACCGATGGGGTGCCCGTCGGAACGGTCGTGGTGGTCGCGACCTTGCCGGCCTCGGTGTCGCTGGGGACGATCGTCGTCTTCGCACATCCGGACAGCGCGGTCACGGCACACGCGCCGACGAGCAGAGTGGTGAGTCGCGTCACGACAGCTCAGGCGGTGACGAGGATGCGCGCGCTGGCGAATGCGCCGACGCCGACATGGCTGCCGTCGACTTGAACGGTCATCGTCCCGTCGGGAGAGCTCGCTGTCACGGTGCCGGAGCGACCCGGCAACAGCGATGCACCTTCGAGGAAATCGAGGAGGCCGGGCGTGAATTCGAGCTCTTCGGGGATGCGGCTGACGGTGAACCCGTCGCCGACGACGAGTTCGACGAGGCGGCGCGCGTCGGGCGCCTCGTAAAGGCTGCCGGGAATCGGGTTTCCGTGTGGACACGTGGTCGGGCTGCCGAGCAAACGGTCCATGGCCTCTTCGACCTTGTCGCTCATCACGTGCTCCCAGCGACCGGCTTCGTGGTGCGCTTCGGCCCACGACAACCCGAGCAGATCGGTGAGGAAGCGCTCGGCCAAGCGGTGGCGACGAACGACCTGCTGCGCCAGCGTGGCGCCGGATTCGGTGAGCTTGATGCTGTTGTGGTCGATGGTGATCAGTGACTCGTGCTCGAGGCGACGGATCATCTCCGACACAGCGGGACGGCTGACATTGAGGCGTTCGACGATGCGCGCCTGGATCACTTCGACGTCGTCTTCGTGCAGTTCGAAGATGCACTCGCAGTATTCCTCGAACGCTGGATGGTGCTCTCCGGACGTCGGCATGAGGCAACCCTACCGGCGTTTGCGAAGCTGGACCAGCCAGTCTTCGGACTTGCGCAGGCGGCGTTCGAGTTGGTCCGCGGTGGCGCTCGAAACGGCGATGACACTGGCCAACCGGTTCATCTCACCGTTGACGCGGGCGTGCCCCCAACCCGTGACGTCGACCAACTTCTTGGCCAGGTTGGCGTTGCGTTCGCGTAGTTCGTCCTTGATCTCGAAGACGCTTCGACCCGATGCCGGACCCCATCCGGCGTCGGTGGGGATGTCGGGTAGATCGAGTTCCAGCATCGGATCGTCAGCGAACACGGGCTCGGGTAGTTCGGGTTCGTCCTCGCCGAGCTCGATCGGAATCGCGACGCCCGACGGTGTGAGCGAATGCATCTGCATCCCCGTGGCGACGGCCGACAGGACGCTGAACAGAGACAGTTGCTCGGGACCGAACTCCTGCGGAATCTCGTCGAGCGGCGCGTCCTTTTCGGCGATGCCGGTCTCGGCCAGCTCGTCGCCCGGGTCGAAGCGGCGCAACACGTGGCGACGGGATTCCATGATCTGGAACGCGTGTGTGCGCAACCGCACGTCGTCGGGCAGGTAGACGAACGCCTTCTGCGACGAGCGACCTGCCTGCCATCGCACGAAGCGTCCGACGGCCTGGCGGAAGAACAACTCGGTCGAGACCGTGCTGGCGTAGACGCCCACGCGGAGGCGGGGGATGTCGACACCTTCGGACACCATCCGTACCGACACCAACCACGGCGCATCCGACTCCGCGAACGCCGTGATCTTCTTCGACGCGCCAGGGTCGTCGCTGACGACGACATCGGCCGGCGTCCCGAAGCGGGTCCGAATCAGGCGAGCGATGCCCTGCGCGTGTTCCTGGTCCATCGCGATCACGAGACCGCCGGCCTCGGGGTGAGAGTCGCGTAGGTACATCAACCGTTCGTGACCCTGTTCGAGCACGTGCGGCAACCACTCGCCTTCGAGACTCAGCGCGGCGCGCAGTCGCTGGCTCATCCCGTCGCGTCCGAGCTCGTCCTGGAACGAGGCCGACAGCACGGCGCCATCGGGTGCGCTCCATTCCATGTTGCCGTCGATGCGTGGGAAGTAGACGGGCCGAACGACGCCACCATCGCTGAGCGCATCGCCGTAGCCGTACTCGTAGTCGGCGAACGCCTGACCGTCGTCGTAGCGCACGAACGGGATGGCCGCGGTGTCGCTGCGGAAGGGCGTGCCGGACAGGCACAGCCGCCGATGCGCGCCAGAGAACGCAAGTCGCACGGCGTCGCCCCACGCCTTCTCGTCGCCCGCGTGGTGCAGCTCGTCGAGGATCACGAATGCATCATGGGCGAGGCCTTTGAGGACGTTCGCCGTGTCGCCGGTGGCGACCTGCTGGAAGGTCGTGACGATGCCGTGAACGTCTTTGGCGATGCCGCCGCTGGGCGACCACTCGGGGTCCAGCTGCAGGCCCAATCGGTGCGCGGCGAGGCTCCACTGGATCTTGAGGTGGCTCGTCGGTGCGACCACGATCAGCCGCCGACGTTCCTGCGCGAGCGCCCACCGGGCGCAGGTCAGGGCGAACGTCGTCTTGCCGGCCCCGGGTGTCGCGACCGCCAGGAAGTCGGGCACGTCGTCACCCTTCGCTGCGAATTTGTCGAAGGCGGCTCGCTGCCAGGGACGAAGACGAAGGGCGGTCATGGAAACAGCGAGTCTGTCGTCGGCCCGCGCCAGTGACAACGTCTTCGCAGATGTGTCACGGTCTGCGACCGACAGGATCGAGGTAGCAAAGCAGCACCCATTGACAGCTTTCCTCAGAGCACTTACTCTCCTTATGAGAAGCTCAAATCAAGCAATGAGTCGGCATACAAGGTGCGAAATCATTCACCGGTCGACCCGGGTCGGTTGCCGGACACTGTGGAGGCGCTGCGGGGCGTCCGAAAGGCGGGAGACGCATGAAGGACTGCAAGGGTTCAGCAGCGAACACGCACGCGTGCATGTTCGACCGGGGAGCGAAGGCTCGAACATGGGTCGCAGGGCGTCAGCGCGCGAAGTCCGCCAAGATCGCATCGCTCGTTGTTTCACTGACGTTCGTCATGACGACAGTGGCAACCACCAACGTGGTTGTGGGCGCAACTCCGCCACCACCGGTCACCCCCAGTGCCCAGTCTGATCCGAAGGCTGGGCGGCCAGCGAACGTCGTCCACGACGTCGGCTATCAGCCAGCATTGGCAGCAGAAGTCGGCGCATCGACCACGGCCGTCGACCTCACCGCAGTCGTTGGCAGGAGCGCGGCGGTGTCCGTCCCCTCTGGAATCCTTTCGGTCAAACCCGTTGATGGGGACGTGGGAACAGCCGACAGTCCATCGTCGACTAACCCGGCAACGGGAGACAAGCAGGTGCCAGGCGACCATGCGGGAGCGACTGGCACTGCGACCCCGTCGTCCGTCGCACCAGCGACTTCGACGACGAGTGCCGCCCGTGTCCGTGTCGATCTCTTGGGCGACAAGGTCGCTCATCAGATCGGCGGCGACAAGGTCGCCTTCCGTCTTCATCCGCTCGACAGGAATGCGATCGACCGCCGAGTGGCCGTCGTCATCGACTACTCCACATTCGAGACCACATACGGCGGCGACTGGGCACTCCGTCTGCAACTGCGAAAGCTTCCGGCCTGCGCGCTCACCACGCCCGACGACCCCGCGTGCGACCGCTACGAGATCATTCCGACCAGCAACAGCTACGCCGACAACACGCTCACCGCCACCGTCCCGGTCGAGTCGGACAGCACCGCCGAACAGCAGCCGTCGTCGCGAGACGGACACATCCGCCGGCTCGCGAGCAGCAGCGGAGGTTCGGTGTACACGCTTGCGGCGGGCGCGTCGAGTAGCGCAGGCGACTACACGGCGTCGCCGCTTGCCCCATCCTCGACGTGGTCGACGGGTCTCGGGTCCGGCGACTTCAACTACTCGTATCCGTTCCCGATGGTGCCTTCGCCTCACGGGTCCACGCCGTCGTTCGGGGTGACGTACTCGTCGCAGTCCGTGGACGGGATGACGATCAGCTCCAACAACCAGTCCGGCGTTGCCGGCCTCGGGTGGACTTTCGGCACCGGTTTCATCGAGCGGCGTTACAAGCCTTGCACTCAACTCGGTGGCGCGACGACGGACTGAAGCGCCCCGGGTCTGGTGGAGGCTCCAACCTTTGAGAAGGATGGAGTCATGCCAAGCAATGGGAAGTACCCGGACGAGCTTCGTGAGCGTGCAGTGCGGATGGTCCTCGATCATCAGCACGAGTACGGGTCGCAGT
>JBBRPP010000118.1:0-6051 GCA_038227995.1 Acidimicrobiales bacterium | reverse complement strand
GATGCCCTCGATGGTGGCAACGTGGAACGTGCAGGACGACGCGCCAGAGGCCGACTGGAAGGTCAGCTCGATCAGGTTGGCGACCGTCGTATCGATGGCCACCGAGGCGGTCGTCGCGGAGAGATCGATGAGCAGGGTGAAGAGACCCGTCGTCACGTTTTCGCCGACCGCTCGGCACTCGCCGATGATCGTGCCCGAAGCGCCGATGGTGCGGACCGTGAGATTTGCCTCGAACGCGAACGGCTGGGCCGTCACCGAGCCATTCGCGGGCGGTGCGACGGTCGTCGGGATGACGCCGGTCAGGGTCGTCGTACCGATGCGCAGGCGGAACGTGTCGACGCCCGGCGTGAGGCCGGTCGTGCCAACGCCCGCTGCCGAGATGCGGAACAACGAACCGGCGACCAGCGAGTTCGCGCCGAGTGTCGCGGAGACGACGACGGTCTCGGTATTGGCGATGGCCGCCGAGGCCGCGGTGATCCCCACGGCGAGCGGCACCCGGACCGTCGCTGCCGCGTACAGCGCTGCGACCTCAGCGACGGTGAGGGCGCGGTTCCAGATGGCGGGCTCGTCGATGAAGGCATTGCTGTAGTTCGCACCTGCCCCACCCTCGCTAGCGATCGCTGACCCACTCGTAGGCGTTAGGGGAGTGTTGTTGGTGGGGTTGCCACCGGCGCTGACACCGTTGATGTACCCCTCAGTCGTGCCATTTCGGCGGAGGAGCGTGACCATCTGCCAGACGCCGGTTTGCAAGACCATCCCGGACCCATCGAATGAGTAAAGCGCGCCACCACCCTCGGCGTACCCCCCGAGCCTGTTGTCCGACTGCACATACATGCCGTAGCCGTTAGTACCCGCCGACCCGATGTAGACAAGGGTCTTAGACCCGGCGGATGGCACTTGCGGCTTCACCCATGCGTTGAGGGTCCAGTTGTCCACCACCGTCGTGACGACAGCTGCCGTCACCTTCTGCGTTGTCCCGTTGAACGCGACCGCCGTATCGCCGTCCCCCGCCAGCGCCCCCGGTGCGCTCGTCGGACTGGCGACGTACGTACCGGGGTTGAGTCCCATCACATCGACGGCGGTGCCCGTCCCCGGCGTGGCTTCCCCAAGCCGCCAGTAGGAGACCGGCGCCATCGAGACGACGAGGGCACGGTAAGCGACCGCCGCCGCACCCGTCGCTCCGGTGTCTCCTCGCGGACCCGGGATCGACGGTGGCTCGACCTCCCCGAGACCGAGATCGTCTCCGAAGTACGGGTAGCCGATGGTGAGCTGCTTGCTGCTGGAAGCCAGCAGCGCCACCCCCACGCCGCCGCCGTCGCCGCCGACCTCGCCGCCGACGGGGAAGCCTTGATCCCATTGCCGCAGAACTTCCGTGACGGTCTGAGTCGCCCGAATAGGACCGTCCCCCGCGCCGAGGACTTCCGTGACAACCTGCGTGACCCGATTGTTCGCCACTTACGCGACCACCTTCACGCCCCACTGGTCGGCATTGACGTTGGCGACCGTCCATGACGCTCCGGTCGGGTCGAGGTTGTCGATCTCCGAGACCATCGCGTACGTCGTTGAGGCTGTTCCCACCACCGTACCGTCGTAGTTTGTCGAGCCCTGCCTAGTGACGGCCCTGATCTGACGCACCGCCGAATCCTCTTTGCGGAACGTGAGGGTCTTCTGGACAGCGTGGATGATCGCCACCGTCGACGAGAGATTGCCGAACGTGTAGAGGTCAACATCGCCTGGATTCGAGGACGAAACGTAGTCGGTGTCACCGTTCGGTGTCGTCTCGTCAACTAGAGCGGAGTGACTCGTCCCGGTCGAGGGCGTCCACGCCGATGACGCGCCATCGCCATCGGGCCAGATCGTTTCGACCCGAACATCGCCGAGGAACGTGCTGTTGTCCACCATGTAGATGTCGTCCCAGAAGCTGTCGCCACCCGCTACGTTGAGCGTATTCATAATCACGGTCCCGATGTTCGAGGTTCCGAAGTTGCTTGTCGTTGGGGCAACCTCCTGAACGCCATTGACGTGCAGCGCACACGAGCCAGACGCTCCGTTCACCGCGATCAGCAGCTCGATGTAGTACCACGCGCTGTTGTTGATTGCGGTTGTCCCGGTCGCGATCACGGTCCCGCCAGAGTTGACGATCTCGATGCGGAACGTGCCCGTGTTGAGGCGTACACCAGCGATGACGTTGGCGCTGCCATCGGCCAACTGGACGAACTGCGTGCTGGCGCTGTGGTTCGTCGTGAGGAACCCGAAGCCCATGATGAGCGTCGCGTAGGTCGCGCCGATCGACTTTCGGAATGAACCGGCGTTGTCGGAATTGTGGGCGAGCGACTTCCCAGCGCCGTACCGCGTCGTGGTCGTCGTCCTAAACGTGCTGAACCCGGATGTCTGGTTCCAGCCTTTGTAGCCGAGATCGGTTGTGGTCCCGAGGTGGTCGAAACCTTCGATCAGAACAACGCTCATCTATCCAGTCCTCCGAAGGTCCAACGTCAGCGTCAGCCACTTATTCGCAGTGTTTGAATCAACGGCGACCGTGAGAACGTCACCGTCCAGAAGGTCGGTTGTCCAACTCGTTAGGTCCGTGCTGGCATTCTTACGCGCCGATCCCGAGGTCGGCTTGGTTCCAGTATTGGTGATGCTGTTTGACACGGTTGGCGGATACGACGCATGGGGAACCTTCCAGATGTCCAGCGTCGCCGCACCGGAGAGGTCGGTATAGACCGCCCAGCCCGTGATGGTGTAGCTTCCCTTCACCCGGATGGCGTAGTCGGCGCGCCCGGTTCCGATCACGGAGGCGCCACCGTTGATGGGGATATTCAACGCCGAGGCAGGTCGCGCCGCCGCGTAGCCTGCGGCCCATCCTGGGTCAAACCACACCGCAACGGTCGATGTCCCCGAGGCGGATGTCACGGCGTAACCAATCGGGCCCGCTCCGGGGGTCACCGACGCAGTGACGTAGCCCGCCGTGGACGACGGATACAGGAGATCGAACGGATTGATCGTGCCCGTCGAGAGAACAGTGGGGTGAAAGCCGAGAGTGAGAATGTCCAGCGGCGTGTAACGCGCTGCCGCGTCAATCGTGATGCCCACAGCAGTGTCTGCTGCCGTCGTCGTCGTGACCTTGATGATGTTGCCGAACGTCGTCCCCTCGCCACCGGCCTTGACGATGGTGCCTGCGGCAATCGACGCCCCGGACCCGTTCAGGGCGCGGGTCGTGAGACCAGTAGCGCGGCCGTCGATGCGCCCAGTCCCGCCCGCGAGGAGCGGCAGAGCCCGCGCAAGCCCTTGGGCGGCTTGACGCAGGAGGTCGATCTGACCGATGCCGCTCATTTCTTACAGCTCGCACAAAGCGGCAGCGTGCGTGGCCGCTCGTCGAGGATGAGCGTCGCCGTGGCCTCGGTGTTCCCGAGGCCGACGCCACAGACGGTATGGACGATCGTGTGCTGGCCTTCGGCGGGATGGACGCCACGGACACCTTCCAAGCGGTGAACGGTGCCCGACGGCTCAAACGACGGCGCATGGCAGAGGACGACGTATCTCATTGCGGGATGTAGTAGTGGAACGTGAGCATGTCCGTCGCGATCGGTGCCCAGCCGAGTGTCGTTACGGTCGAGCCGTCGGTGGCCGTGAAGGCATCCGCGGCCAGGATCACGCCATTGAGGATCGCCGAGGCCACCGTCTTGTAGCCGCCGATGAGGGTGAACAGGGTCCGCGTACCGTTGAACGCTTCTACCGGCGCGGCGTCGATCCAGCCATAGGTGCCTGCCACGAGGCAGTAGAACTGGACGGTCGGGGTGACGTACATGCCGGTGTCGTTGATCCCGGTGTTGAGGATGTCGGTGATGCAGGCGTAGTCGGTGTTCACGTGCTGGGCCGGGGCGACGACGATCCGGTTGCCGCCACCGAATGAGAAGAAGCTGCGGGGGATCAGCAGGTTATTGCCGGCACCGATCGACCGGACGCCGGATTGGGTCGTGAGATCGGTCGCGAGAGGCGTCGAACCACCGTGGGTGTAGATGAGCAGCTCCTGTTTGATCGGGACCGTCCCGCAGATGAGGTCGCCGACATGACCAAGACCGGGACACGTCGTGGGGTTGCCCCACGGCGAAGCGGCGAGCGAGACGTTCGCGTAAATCTGGTTGGCATCGGATGGCGCGGTGAATGTCCACGCGCCCATCACGTCACCGTGGTCATACTGCGCGCCGCCGCCGATGCCGCAGGCCGTTCCGGGCCAGCTTTGGTTGTAGAGAAGCTCGCAGTTGACCCCGGAAGTCAATGCTCCCGCAGCCCACGCACCAGGGACGCCTTCGATGTCGGTGCGCTTGTAGGTGGTGAGCGTCAGGGCAGAGCCGCACGCCTGCACGACCGCTTGGGCCGTCAGGGCGTTGACTGCGGCGTCAAGGGCGGCTGTTGGGCTGACGGCAGTTGGCTTCGGTCGGACGCGGATACGCACCGGGTAGGAACATTCGATGTGGACATCAAAGAGGTTCGGGTGACGGTACTTCGCCGTGAGGGCGGCGATGCGCTGGGTCGAGGACGAGAGCCCCAGGACGGCTGACGTGACGTTGATGAGGCAACCAACCGGAATCGCCGCCAGCTGAGTAGCAGTCATCGGGACCGCCACGTCGAACTCGTACATGATCCGTTCAGCCTTGGAGTCCGCGAGGATGGCCGCCGCCTTCGCCGTCGCGTCCGCCACCGTACCCGTGCCGAGGTCGATCAGGGCTTGATGTTTGAGCCCGCCCGCGTCATAGCGGGTGATGGCTGTGGCGTCGGTCGCCGTGGCGTTGCCGCCGGGCGTGAGGACCATCACGTCATTGCGGAGGTCGAGGGGGTCCTTGGACCGCCGGGGGTTCGCTACGGGGAACGTCCCCGACAGATCGAACGAGGTATCGCTGAACGCGATGGTTCCGGCGATGCCGACCGTGGGCGGATGGAGATGTCCCCGATGGGTCTCCACGAAGGCGGTATTGCCGGTCAGATCGCGGATCTCGTTGAACATCTCATCGAACAGCGTCTCGGTCGTGTACGTCTTCGCCGCCATCGTCGCCGTGACGCCGGACGTGACCCACGTTGTATCCGTGACCCACGGCACGAAGGCCGCTAGGAACGCGAGGAACCGCGTCCGCGTGGACTCAGACGGCCGTGCCCAGCGGTAGGCCCGGAAGCCGTGCAGGACGGCGTTCTCGTCGCCGATCGTGTAGGTGTTGAGAAGCCGTGTTCCGGTCGCGCTCTCGCCACGCTCGCGCTGCAACGGCCCCACGAAGCCATCGAGCACGAGTGTTGCGCCCACGAGGAACTGGAACGACTCGCCGGCATACGGGGATTGCGTCCCGGCCGGATCCGGGATCGGGGCAGCTCCCTGGCCGACCTCGCCGTCGGTGGCGGTGAAGCGGAGCTCGATCGCCCCGAGCTCGGTCGGCGTGTAGTTGGTCGAACGGTCGGTGCCGTTGACCTTGATGGTCGCCACTAGCGAATGAACGCCTTGGACAGCAGGAGCGCGCTCACGATCTCACGACCGTTGACCTTGAGGCTGACTGGCTGCGGCTGCACGTCAACGCGCACGTCGCCGAGTCCTGAGAGCGCCCGCCGGCCCGCGCTCGTCTCGAGCGGGATGATCGCCTCGCGCCGGTTGCCCTCGCCGACGCGGAGGAGCATTTCGCGGTCCACAATGCCGCCGGTCGCCGCGCCGCCGGGGGTGTAGCCGTAGAAACGATTATCGGTTGACGACACGCTCGCGGGGGGTGGGGTGAAGTTCTTGATCCATTCGCCGTTCACATTGACGTGGGCCTCGGCGTACGCTTTCTGGGCGATCTTGACTGACAGCTTCTTGCGGTCGAATGCCGCCCTCAGCAGGGCAATGTCGTGGCCGAGCTTGGCCGCTGTCTTCGTGTCGCCGACGGCCGCGAAGTGCGCCTGCGATCGCTCGAGCGAGCGGAGGATGGCCGTCTGGTTCTTCGCGCTGGTGAAGAACGGGACGCCAGCGTTCATGTATTCGAGGAACCGCTGGGACTGAACGTCGGCGATCGAGACGGCCTGCTTGGCGTT
>JBBRPP010000117.1:0-6207 GCA_038227995.1 Acidimicrobiales bacterium | reverse complement strand
CAACCGGGCGACGATCGTCGCGATGCGAGTGATCCCTTTGGTCAACAAACCAGAGTCGGTCGGATACTTGATGTCCGCCGGCACGACCGTCGTGTCAGCCCGCAACCAACCCATGTCAATCACCCCCGCCTCGACACCGACAGCGATCAGATGCGCGTTCAACTCGGCCACCGTTGTCGAGCCGCAACGGGTGGTGATCTTCATCAATGTCGACGGATGCGGAGCCCGCTCACCGAGCGGGATCCGACAGAACCGCAACCACGTCAACGAGTCCGACACCTCCGCACACAACGACTCATACCCGAGGCGATAGCGGTACTTCAAGAACATCAACCGCAGATACGTCTCCATCGGAATCGACGGCCGACCGAACGCCGGATCGAACCAGCGGCGGAACGGCTCAAAGAACCTCGGATCATCCAACAACACGTCGACCGCCGCCAACTCGGGCGGCATCACCAACGCCTCCGGCGGCAACATCGCTTCCCACAACGTCGGGCGAACACATACAGTTCTCAACACGGATGATGGCTCCGATCCTCAGGTCTCAACTCAGGTCTCGGAGCCATCATCCCCCAACCCGAACCAAAACGCGAGCACCCTCGGAGAGCCAGCTCAGCCGACTATTTCAGGGGCAAGTAACTAACGGACCTGCCACTTGATCGGTTGTTTCAAGCTGTTGAGCTTGTTCGGCGCCAAATGCCCGTCGTGCTGTAGGCGGCCCACGACCAGCCCCGGGGCAACGTTGATTTGCTTGGCGAACTCCCTCACGGCGTCGAGGCCGAGGTTCGAGCTCTCGACGAACACTGCGTAGTCCGATGGTGGGACCAGGATGTCCCTTGCGAACAGATCGGCAACCACTTCCGCTGCGTCCTCGGATGTATCGTCGAACTCATCTACGAAGTCATTACGAGTCGGATCGAGGGCGTGGCCTCCCTCATGGAAAAGGCTGAACCAGAAATGATCATCAGATCGGTGGCGCATACTCAATTGGATAATCGCCTTATCCGCTGACAGCCAGCGCGTCGCGCCACTGACATGGATGCCGGCAAATTCCGGAACACAAACGAGAGCGACTCCTGCCCCCGCCAGTAGAGCCTGGACGCGTTGCAAAGTGAGCGCGAAGTCGGCCTTTCGTGTCATCGAGCGCGCCTCGTTGAGGGCTTGGCTCAATTCGGCTGCGTCGAATGGTTCAGTTTCGACGTGACCGGCAAGGATCTCGCCCCATCTCAACCATGCAGCGGTCGCCTCTTTCGAGGGCTCGAACGCCGCTGAGCGCCGATATGAAGTTGGCAACGTCGACCACCGGGCGCCCCATGCTTCCGTGGTAGCGACCCCGAAGTAACCCAAGATGGCTGCGACGAGCTCACCTCGTTCGTATGTCGGGCGGAGCAATCCGTTCCGAACGAGGTCCTTGATCGGGAACCGCTCCGCCCAACTCTTGTGCGAGTCGAAGGCATCGAGTGCCTTCTTCCGGGCGATCGACGATCGGTACCGAGTCTCCAGGTTGGTCCAAAACGAACTCGGGACATTGAGGGTCAGCTCCAACTGGATAGCTGTCTCCGGAGTGATAGCTGCTTTGCCCTTGATGATCTCGTTGATCGTTTTGATCGGTCGACCCATCCGGCGTGCGAGTTCCGACTGCGACAAGTCGCGCTCGGCAAGCAACTCGGCGAGGATTTCGCCAGGAGCGACAGCCCAGTCGGGCGCCCATTCTGTGGTTTCAACGTCCATGGTAATCGACCACCTCCGTGATCTTGATCTTGGTAACCCTGAGGCGGTCGACGCCGGAGTCGGTCGTCTGAGGTAGCGGATCGTGATCAGGCACGAACACGAGCCGATACGAGCCCCACAGGTGAACAGCGAACGAACCGGATCGGTCGCCGTGCAATTGATGACATTTCCCCGGCAAGCCATCGAGGTCCGCCAATCGATCGGCGGCTTCAAGCGCGGCGATACGGCGTCGGAGTACCTTCCAATTGTCGGCACCAAAATGACGTCGGCCGGCAGCGTCGGACGAGCAGTACTTCTGCAACTTGTTGTCGTCCCATTGAAGGTCGATGTAAGTTCTCCTTGCCGTTTAACCTCTGGGGTTATAGAGTACTCGCACTTCAGACGGATGGACACTCGACAATGCAGATTTCCCTACTTCCAGTTGAGCCGCTCGCGCCATTGCCGACCGACGCTCGCTTCTACGTGCCGGCCTTGCAGAACAAGCCGGGAGAGTTGGCGGCGTTGGAACACGCGGCTGAAGACACCTGGCAACGACTGGTCCCGCTCATCCAATTCGTCGGTCCTCTCTCCATTCGCGATGAGCCGCTGAGTGGTCCATCGATCAAGGCGTGGGTGAAGAAGGTCCGACAGGCCGTCGGCGAGCATCCGATGTACCTCGACATCATTCGGCTCAAGCCGACCGATCCGGTGGCGACAGGCGACGGGACCACGCCGGTTCTCCGGGTCCTGCACTCGGCTGCTCGAAAAGTTGGGTTGTCCTTCGTCCCTGTTGTCTGGGTCGGTGAGAGCTCGAAGGCTCACAAGGAGATCGTGGCGGAATCGATCGTCGGAGATGGACACGGGGTGGCCCTGCGATTCCGTTACCTCCGGATCGCGCCCCTGCCTGGGATCAGCCGCCGCAAGATGGTCGAAGACCTCCTCGACGAACTCGAGTGCCCCGCAGAAATGGCCGACCTCTTTATCGACCTCGAATACCTGGACCCAGATCGCGATCACGACGCCGATGACATAGGGCTGACAATCGAGTCGTTGGTCACCGGGCACAACTGGCGGAGCGTCGTGTTGCTTGCCAGTTCGATGCCAGAGACCCTCGCATGCGTCGAGCAGGATTCGGTGGGCACGATCGAACGAACCGAGTGGCGCCTGTGGACCAACCTCGCCGAGCGGCCGGACCTTGCACGATTGGCGTTCGGCGACTACGCCGTGCAACACCCGAAACCTCCCTCCGGAGGCGGACCCGGGATGCGTGCCAACCTTCGTTACACGTCGGCGACAGAGACTCTTGTTGCGAGGGGTCTGTCCGTCATCGCCGAAGGCAACGAGCAATACCAGCACCTATGCGCCCAGGTCGTCGCTTCGAAGGTGTACTGCGGTGCACCGTTCAGCTGGGGCGACGAAACGATCGAGCAGTGCGCCAGCGGCCTACTCGATCCTGGAGCGCAGGCAATGTGGCGAGGCGCTGGCACCTCGCACCATCTCCGTTTTGTCACGGATCAGATAGCTCGACGGAAGAGGCCAGGCTCATCCCGCGCTGCTTAGAAGGGTTGCGGCTCGACCTTGGGATTGGTGAACCGGCGGGTTGCGATTCGGGCAGTGGCAGGATCTCTATTCGCCAGCGTGGTGCGGACAGCCATCCGCAGCTCGACGATCGTTGTACTCGTCAAGATGTCCCGCCACATCGATCCTCTCGTCGCACCAGGCGATGGCGCTCGACCGAAGTGGGTCAACACCGAAGCAGCCTCGTCGCGCCATAGGAGCCGCACCAGGGTCTCGGGGTCGATTGAAGGGTTCATGCCGGCTACACGTTCGCTGTGGAACACAACCTGGTTGCTGTCGACCTTGACCGACATCAGACCCCACCATTCGGGGACCAGGCGTTCGACTTCCGGCCGGTGTTTGTCGGCGACAACGGCCGTACACCTGTCGAACAGACGCCCGTACGCACCAATCTGGCGCGGCAGCCGACTCAACGTATCGAAGTGCGTCTTGATCTCAAAACCATCCAGCGTTGGTCCAACGACAGCGAGATCGGCACGTTCGTTCGAACGGGGCACCCAGAACTCGTCGACGGTCTGTAGATCGGCTACGGACCCCACCGCACGCCGGAGCGCATCGCGAACGACTGTCTCAGCGGACATCGGTCGTTCCAAGGTGGAGGCCTGCACTTGCGTAGTGTCCCACTCCGCAGGCCACCGCACCCAACTTTGTCGACAGCAATTCCTTGACGCGAGGCGAACACACGTTCGAAGCTTCGCAGGCGGAAGATACCCGAGTCAAGGAGGCCAATCCCGAAGCAGAGCCTTCGCCCATGGGCGAAGCGGCCCTGCCCCGTCGTGTGCTCGGCCCCAACGGCCAAACCCGCCCACTGACAAATCGCCACACCGGCAAATGGGCGGCTGCTGTGTTCCACACGAAAGGCGCTGGGGCCGGGCCGAGATGAGGTTGGCGACCCGAGGCAGACGCATGACGGTGGGGCGAGCTACAGGTGGCGACCTCGGGTGCAGCGCCTTTAGGGCCGAGGAGGATCTGGTCCACGCGGGCGTGAGTAGGGAGGGTGTTGCGGGCTGCGTCGAGTGCTGTGAGAACTTCGATGGTCGTGGCCGTCGCAGATGTTGAGACTTCGGCTCGGCCGCGGTGCCGACAGGGCGCGGTAGCTGACCGTTGCCGTCGAGGCTTCCTTTGAAGACTGGCCGGCGTGAACGGGCACATACCTACGCGCGCGCTGGCGCAGAACATCCGCAGGCGACCCGAGAGGCGCTCACCGAGCCGGCGTTCGGCGCTCGCTCTGCTTGCCGCTGACCGGCGTACTGATCAGCCAATCGACGTCGAATCATGGTGTCTTGGCGTGACGTCGATCCACAAGGGACGAGCCTTGACGTATCGCGGAAGTCGAGCGACACCTATGCCTGCGTGTCGCGAACCCTTGCGATTCAAAGGAGCAACCATCGTGGATATGAACAGTGTCAACGTGATCGGCCGTCTCACTGCCGATCCGGAATTGCGGTTCACCGAGAACTCGGTGCCGGTCGCGAGTCTGAGGATCGCGGTGAACGGTCGGAACGATCACGTCGATTTCATCGATGTGACGGCGTGGGGTGTGCTCGCCGAGACTGTCGTCGAGCACAAGGGCAAGGGCGATCAGATCGCGGTCACTGGCCGGATCACGACCAGCGAATGGGATGTCGATGGCGACCGCCGCTTCCGCGCCGGGATCACTGCCGACAACATCGTGTTCCTCGCCCGTGTCCGCCAGCCTGCCGATTCGTGACCCCGCCAACAGCGGATCCGGGGACTCGCGGATCAAGCTTCGACCCGCCGTCAGTCGTCGGCGGGTCGTCTACGATGAACCTCGACGCAGCCATTGGGGTTGGGTCGGGGTTCACAGCGGCCCGGGTTGTTGACGCTGGCCTGTACCACCTCGAGTTGAGAGGAGGTCTGGGATGAACGTCTCGGAGCTCATCATGTTGTTGCAGTCGTTCCCACCGCAAGCGCCGGTGGGAGTGCTGACGTTGAATCCGTCTGGTGTCGTGATCGATGTCGACACTGCCCCGGTGGTCACGGTCGAACAGACCGTGGCCGATGACGGCACTGCTGACGCTGTGTGGATCACTGGTGTCGGCGCGACCGGAGTGAACCCGCCGACCCTGATCACCTGGCCCTGTCCGTGTGGGGAACTGCTCACGATCGACTGCCACGCACCCTGGCCCCACGATCACGACGCACACCTCAACGACATCACCTACCGCCTCTGACACCACGCACCCGACCGCGGGGAGTTCGCTTCTTCGGTTGACCGCCGGCTTCGCCGATGTGGCGGACGGACACGGTCCCCGTCGACGTCGGTCATGTTCGGTTCTCGATCTTGGGCTGACCCCAACACGTGGCCGGTCGTCTCCCGGCTGACGTGGTTGTTGTTCGTCCGGTGCGGCTCCTGGCTCCCGGTACTGAAGCATCGCACCCTGCCAACCCCGCCCGGCGCAGGCAAGGGCACACCATGGAATAGGTGGCTCCTGGCTGTCGCCGCTGCGCTCACACCACAGATTCCACAGCTCAGCTGCGCTGTCCCTTGCCCGCGACGTCCTGGGCCGGCTCTTCGGGTGATGCCACCGGGAGCAAGGGCCGAACCGGACCGGCAACACCAGGCCCAGCCGGAAGGTCCCGGCCACCAGCTTGGGGAAGCCGGGTGGTCGGGACCCGAAGGCAACCAACTCGAAAGGAACCGATCATGTCCATCCACCACATCGTCGAAGCCGGCTACATCAACATCGAGCCGCTGAACGACCCACTCGCCCAGCCCGAATGGCTTCAAGCCGACAGCCCAGATCTCCTCACCACCGGCACAGATGCCATATTCGATTCGTGCGAATGCGTTTCGGGAGGTGTGCGATGAGCGCCTCCGATGCTGTCGTGTTCCCTGTTGAGGTGACCGTGCGGGCATGGGAGGTTGAGCGCGATGGTCCGCTTCTCCCGGTT
>JBBRPP010000116.1:0-6573 GCA_038227995.1 Acidimicrobiales bacterium | reverse complement strand
ACCTTCTCGCGCTCATCGAGACAGAGTCCACGACAGCCATCAAGCCAACGCGGACCCCCACCCGACCGGCGACCCTCGTGGGGCCAAATCAGAGTGCCAAAACCTTCACAAGTGGGGCCAGATCAGAGTGCCATTCCTAAGGCGGCGTCGACAACTCGGTAGAGCGCTTCGGCGGTCTCAGTGGTGACCGGGAGCAGTCCGATGTCGTCGATGCAGATCAGGTCGGCGCGCATGATCTTCTTGATCGCTCGGCTTGTGCTGTCATCGACGCGGTGCCGGTTGATCAACGCCCCTAACGTTTCGAGGGAGAATCATTGGACGTGGCAGCCGTGGCCGATCGCGGCGTGACCGAGGGCTTCGAGGAGATGTGATTTGCCGGTCCCGGACGGTCCGCAGACGACGAGGTTCTCGTGGCGGTCGATCCACTCGAGCGTCGTCAACGATCGCTGCGTCGGCGCCGGGATCGATGACACGGTCTCGTCCCAGTTGTCGAACGTCTTGCCGGTCGGGAACCCCGCCGCCGTTCGTCTGATGTTGATCGACGACGCCCGCCTGCCGGCGAGCTCTTCGGTGAGTAACGCTCGAACGGCTTCAGCGGGGTCCCAGCGTTGCGCTTTCGCGGTGGCCAACACTTCGGGGGCTTGGCGGCGCATGTGCGGCAGATGCAGCTGCCGCAACAGATCGACAACCTCCTCGATCGGTGCGGGGCTGGTGGTGTTGGCGGCGGTCATGATGCGGCCTCGCCGAACTTGTCCCACGCCCGGGTGGAGGGTTGCATCGAGTGTTCCTCATCGACACGTCGTCGTTGCCCGACGGGGTGCGCGGCGATGATCGACGCGGTGTCGCCGTCGGCGAACCGTTCGAACATTGCGGCGTGACCGAGCGCCCAATCGACGCGTTCGACGCCGTGCAACCGGGCGAGCTGAACGGCTTCGGCCATCTTCACTTTCACCCTCGATGCGCCAGCTGCGGCGGCTTCGACGAGCCGCATCCGTGCCCCTTCGCCGAGGCCCAGGAACTCGGCTTCGGCTGCGTTCGTCGGCTTCGGTTGCCGAGCGAGAGCACCGGCTGGGCGGGGCGGGCAGTGGGCGTCGTCAATGCTCGGGTTCCCCGGTGTCGACCGCGTGTGGCGGGCGATCTCGACCGCACCGGTGGCAGGGATGTGGGTGGCGACGATCTCGTCGCCATCGACACGGACCCACACGACCTGATCGGCGAGGGTGTGCGGAACCGAATACGTGACACACGGAAAGAGATCGTTGACGTCCACGACACTTTGCGGGTCTCACCGAACGCCGCCGTGAACGCCGCGTCTGGCAGGCGATGCAACCGGGTCTGTTCCTCGGTGAGCATCTCGATCGGTGCCCGGCGTGTGATTCGATGCTCACGATCGTTGACCTTGACCATGAACCCGGCGCACGCCTCGACGAGCTCGACCCAGGACCCGTAGTTGTCGAGCAGGTTGGTGTCGGTCGGGACCAGATCGGCCTTTGCGATCTGGACCGTGCGCTCGACGCCACCCTTGGTTTCAGGGTCCGCGGGCACGCACGTCGTCACCGTGACACCGTAGTGATGGCCGACCTGGACGATCAACGGATGCCTGGCCGCGATCCCCGCAACATGGCCGGTCGACACCGTCTTTTCGTTGTCGGTCAACCAATACGTCGGCACACCACCGAAGGCGCGCATGGAGCGATCGAGGCACGAAATGACGGTCGGCAGCGTCTTGTCCCACACCGGCAAAACGACCCGGAACCGGCACCACGCCAACCATGCGCAGAACAGATACGTCTGCCGGCCGCCGATCTTGGGACCGTGTCCCCAGTCCCACTGAGCCCACATTCCAGGCTCGACCACCCACGGCCGGAACACGCGCCGGCGGTCCGCTCTCCAGTTCAACTTGACGGCGGCAAGCGCTCGACGGACCGTGCGATCCGAACCCGCGTAGCCGAGCCCGACGAGTTTGTCGAACACGACATCGCCACGGACTCGGCCATTGGAACGCTCCACCCATTCCTCGATCTTGGGCATGAACCCGTCGATCAACTTGACCCGCTCCGGCGGCGTCACACCGTCAGGCAGGACGCCGTTGTCGCGCATCGTGACCCAATGCTCGACCGTGTGATGGGAGCAACCAGCGAGTTCGCCGGCCGCTCGATAACTGCTCGTCAACGCGAATGCTTCCAAGATTTCCATGATCTCCTCGTAAGACTTCAACTTGTTCCTTCCGGTCGGCTGGCATGTTTGGCGACAACCAGTCGAACCGGGAGGGACACCACCGACGCGGATGCGCGCAGCAGCAAGGACTTCAACGAGGGCAGAACCACTGACCGCCAGTGGGCAGAACTGTTGGCCACCAACGGGCAGTTTCGTGACCGCCTATGCGCAGGATCTCATGGCCGCCGACAATCCATGAACTACACATATAGCTCGTCAATGGACTGCCCGCGCCCACTCGACCGACTCCAAGCAACTGAAGCGCACTGGGATCCGCGGAGACTCATGACCTTGGAAACGAGGATTGAGTCATGGCAAGTCCAAAGAATTCAACAAGCCGTCGGTACACGCCGGAGTTCAAGGAGCGTGCGGTCCGTCTGGTGCTGCAGCTGCGCGAGGAACTCGGCCAGGAGCACGGCACGATCCAGCGGATCGCGGAGCAGTTGGGGTGCGGGGTCGAGTCGTTGCGGACCTGGGTCAAGCAGTCCGATGTCGACGCCGGCGCCAAGCCCGGGGTGACAACGGCGGACGGCGCCCGGATCCGCGATCTGGAGCAGGAGAACCGCGAGCTGAAGCGCGCGAACGCGATCTTGCGTTCGGCGTCGGTTTTCTTCGCGGCGGAACTCGACCGCCCACAGCGGTGATGGTCGATTACATCGATCAGCATCGAGAGTTGTTCGGGGTCGCGCCGATTTGCAACGTGTTGCAGGTCGCCCCGTCGACGTACTACACGGCCAAGTCCCGGCCGCTTTCCAAGCGGCAGTTACGCGATGACGTGATCTCGGTTGTGATGGTCGCGATCTGACAGGCCAACTACAGCGTTTACGGCGCTCGGAAACTGTGGAAGGCAATGCAACGCGCCGGACACACCATTGGCCGCGATCAGGTTGCGAGACTGATGCGCAGCAACGGTTTGCGAGGGATCCGACGCGGTGCCCAGGTGTTCACCACCCGCCCCGACAGCGACGCGTTGAGGGCATCGGATCTGGTCAAACGGGACTTCACCGCCGAGGCCCCGAACCGGCTGTGGGTGACGGATCTGACCTACGTCGCGACGTGGTCGGGGATGGTTTACGTGTGCTTCATCACCGACGTGTTCTCCCGCACCATCGTTGGTTGGACGGTCGCTGCGAACATGCGCACCCAGATGGTGCTCGACGCGCTCGAGCACGCCCGCTTCAACCGTGGTGCAGTCCTGGAGAGCCTCGTGTGTCACTCCGACGCCGGGTCGCAATTCACGTCGATCCGCTACGGCGAACGCCTCGCCGAACTCGGCGCGCAACCATCCATCGGGACCATCGGCGACAGCTACGACAATGCCCTCGCGGAGACGATCAACGGGCTCTACAAGACCGAGCTGATCCGCCGGCAAGGACCCTGGCGCACCGTCGACGACGTCGAACTCGCGACCCTGCAATGGGTCCACTGGTTCAACACCGAACGACTCCACTCAGCCCTCGGTGACGTCCCGCCCGAGGAGTTCGAGAGCACCTACGATGCACACAGATCGACCAGCCAACTGGTTGAAACCAAATAGCCCGAGTCTCCATCAGACCCAGTGCGCTTCAGGCGTCGCCGAGCGCCTCGAGACCATGGAAGCCGACCTGCTCGCATACACCGGTTTCCCGCCGGCGCATTGGTCCAAGATCTGGTCGAACAACCCGATCGAACGACTGAACCGCAAGCTCAAGCGCCGCACCGACGTCGTCGGGATCTTCCCCGACAAAGCCTCCGTGATCCGGCTCGTCGGCGCCCTCCTCGTCGAGATCAACGACGAGATGATCGCCGCTGAACGCCGCTACATCGCCGCCGCATCCGTCGCCGATTTGACCGACCAACCCAGCGAACTAGCTTGCCCGCAGCACCCCGAAACTGACCAACAGCTTCGAGGAACACACGACCTTCTACACCACGTGCCGAGACGCAATCCCGCTCGGCTCTGTCATGGTCGTCGTCGACGGCGAGCACATAACATCCATACGACCGGCGCCAGAACGCGCGTGATCACCCTTATATCAACGCGCAGAGCCGGCGTTACCTGGAAGGCGGCGTCGAGAGGTCCTCTGTGCAGGCATTGTGTGTCGGAGACGTGCCCGCAGCACACGGGCTGCGGCTACAGAGAACGACCGTCACTGGCTGAAGCCCGAAGGTCGTGGCCCCGGGGACTGTTCGACTGGACGACGAGCGGCCGCCAGGGACTGCAAAGCGTTGATCAAGGTTGCGTGCTCGACGCTCACCCATTCGCCGAGCGAAGCAGGGAAGCGGAGCAACGGTCGCCGATCGCTCGAGGCCGCGTTGCGCCGCTGCGTCAAGGCCGGTGGCAGCAGTCGCGCATCAACGCGGGACGGCATCGGAGCGCCGACCGACGGGTCGTCTACGATCTCAGCGCGAGTTTGATCCGCGGAGATCGCCGCAGCCGTGGCCGCAGCGGAGAGCCCGCGACCTCGAGCCCGATGCCGGCTGTGGGCGAGAGGTTCAGCGTCAGGAGACCACGCTCTGGCCGCGCACGCCACATCGGGCGCGCTCCAGGGAACGCGTCTACGACACAGCCGAAACGCTTCGCCAGCTACGTCGTAGACACCCCAAACCGGGCTCCAGGTAACCGGCGTTCGGTGCGATCTCGCTGAGAGGTTCGTCCCGGGAAGACTGGACGACGCGATCAGCGCACAGAACGACGGCCGCGCCGGCGCAGAACGCGCGCCGGGAGGTCGGAGAAGTGCTCGCGGATCCGGCGTTCTGTCGTTTCCGGGACCGTTGGGTCGGGGTGTTTGGCTACTCGGGTGTTGCGTTGGTGTGTTCGGGGTTGAGGTAGGTGTCGAGTCGTTGGTTGGCGATGTGTTGTTCGTCGTCGAGGGCGCCGACGTAGGTGGAGACGAGGGTTTCGACGGAGTGCCCGAGTCGTCGCGCGGTCTCTCCCAACGGCATACCGGCACGGAGCCATGTCGTCGCAGCGGCGTGGCGGCAGTCGTACACCCGTAGTGGCGCCTGGCCGACTGATTCGAGCGCACGGTGCCACGCGCGGGACCAGTTCGATCCGCTCGGCATGGTGTCGTTCCGGGTGCGGAACAACAGATGGTCAGGCGACCTGAACTCGTTCTCGCCGATCCACTCGCGCAGGATGGTGACGAGCACCGGCGGGATCGGGACGGTACGCGGGCCGGTCTTGGGTTCGCCGGGTTCATCGAAAGAGATGTCGGCCTCGGTGACATCCACCCGTCCCCAACCCTGCGCGGGTAGTTCGACGGATCGGACGCGCAGCATCACAACCTCGGACGGTCGCAGCCCGGCGTAGTAGGCAACCGCGGTCATCACCCGGTACGTCTTGCTGCCCGGCTGTTGAGTGACGATCGCGTCGATCGCCGCAGCCATCACCGCCGGGGACGGCAACGTGCGAATGTCGACGCTTCGTTTCGTGCGTGCCACCTTTCGGCGTGCCCGCGACTTCGATCGTTGCGGCCACACATCCGCCGGGACGGCGCCCGCCGCGACCGCTGATTGGACGCACGCGCGGGCAACGATGCGGATCCGGTTGGCGGTGTTCGCCGCCATCTGCGACCCGTCGAGCTTGAGCGCGAGTCGGCGGTCGATGTCAGCGACCCGTTCCCGATCGAGCTCCCCGAGCGTCATGACGTGTCTACCCATCCAACGCTCCAGCGTGACATCCCACCCAGCGTCGGAACCCGGCCCGAGCGCCGTGTACAGGTAGACCCGCAACCCTTCCGGCAGAACAGCGTTCCTACTGACCGCGATCGTGACGAACCGGGCGAGCGCCTCAGCCGCCGACGTGCGGGTGCGTGGCTGCCACTCCGACCATTGCTCGCCAAGCCAACGGCGAGCCCACTCATGCACACGAAGATCCGCGAGCGGAGTCTGCCACGAGTCGGGTTCACCGGTCGCCTCGTCGAAACGACTGCCGTTCTGCACCGCCTGCAATAGGCGCCCGCGGTAGCGGTCGGCTTCAATGCGGGTGCGGAACGACTTGCTGCGATGACGGCCGTCGATGGTGTAACGCACCACCCAGGGCAGCTTCGCCTGCGTCGTCGAACGCCGATCCTGAACCCCGTAGATCTTCACGACTTGCATCGGCCGGACCATCAGACATCACCTCCAGCCATGTCACCGTCATTGACCGCGAGTGACCCGCAGTTTTGGGAAGGCCTTGGGAAGACACTAACCAAGCCCACCCCGCCAACCGGTCTGACCTGGTCGAACACGGGGTCTGAGCGGAGGGTTCCTAAACCTGGATCCACCGATCGCTTGGGTTTGAGGTGATGCGCGTATCCGCCTGAAAGGTCTCCTGGCCTGGGACGATGTTGGTTCCTACACCTCATCGTTCGACAGAACCAGGAGACACTT
>JBBRPP010000115.1:0-6582 GCA_038227995.1 Acidimicrobiales bacterium | reverse complement strand
GGACCATCAGACATCACCTCCAGCCGACTGTCCGTCATTGACCGCGAGTGACCCGCAGTCTTGGGAAGGCTGTGGGATGACCATAGCCCGAGCGCTGTCGCCGATGCCGCTGACCAGGTCGAACACCCGTCCTGACTGGAGGGTTCCTAAACTGTAGACGGAGGTTCGAATCCTTCCGGGAGCGCTAGAAACACCCTCTGAGCTGGGGAGTTCTACTGTCAAGCCATTTGCTCAGCCGAACCGTCTGGCGTGAGCGAGCCCGGTTTTCATCGCAATTGGGAAGGCTGTGGGAAGGGGAGCACCCTGCCGGGGTTCTTAGAGCTGGGCTCACCTGTCGAGTAGTCGCGCGCGCCCGATGGCGGCGGCGCCGACGATGCCCGAGTCGTCGCCCAGTGCGGCGACGACGAATCTCAGGTCGCGATTGGGATGCAGGATCCATGGTCGGGCTTCGCGAGCGATCCGGTCGGCGAGGTCTTGACCGAGCTTCTCCGCGATGCCTCCACCGATGACGATCAGTTCGACATCGATGACGTTGATCACCGATCCAATGCCGGCGGCGACCACTTCGATGGCCATGTCGAATAACTCCACGGCGAGTTCATCGCCCTCGTCGAGTGCCCGAGCCCAGACCTTTGAGGTCAGTTTCGGCTTGTTCTCGTCGCGTTGGATGTCGTACAGCGAGGTGCGCCGGCCGGCGTCGACCATCGAGGAGACGATGCCGGAGAGCGAGCGCCGGCCGGCGTAGGCCTCGATGCAGCCCCGTCGGCCACAGGTGCACAGGGCGCCGCCGTAGTGAGTGATGACGTGACCGATCTCGCCGGCCGAACCACGCGATCCGAGGAACGGGCGGCCATCGAGGATCAATCCTCCGCCGATGCCGGTGCCCATCCAAACCCCGAGTACGTCGTCGCACCCGACGGCTGCGCCGGAGAGCCACTCACCGAGAAGACCGACGTTGGCGTCGTTGCCGAGGGCAACTGGGACGTCGAAACGCTCCTCGATCAAACCGACAAGGTCGAACGAGTCGTCCCAACCGGCAAGGTTCGGGACTTCGAGAACTCGGCCCTCGTGGATGACGCCAGGAATGCCGATCCCGATTGCCGAGGGTGCCTCGCGGAGACTCTCGATCATCTTGACGATCGTACGGCTGATCTTGTCCGGGCTCGATGTGGGTGTGTCGTGCTTGAGGCGTTGGCGTACGCGGTGCTGGTCGTCGACGAGTCCGACTTCGATGTTGGTTCCTCCGACATCGACACCAGCTATCAACATCAGCACCTCACCTCGAACCTCAGTTTTGGTCGGACGGTGGACGATACCTGGCGCTTTGGGAGTCATCGAAGCGAGCCGGCTCGCCTCGACGCTGCGACACGAAACGCGGGCGTGAGCCACAGACTTGACCGCTGGCTACGTTGACGGGGTGCTGATCGTGCTGGTGTTCGCCTGTGTCCTGTTGGCGGCCGTCCTGGTGTCGGGGTTGGCGAACCGCACGATCTTGTCGACGTCTGTGTTGTTCTTGGTCGCCGGGTTCGTGCTTGGGGACGGCGTTCTCGGCGCTATCCATGTCGCTGCCGACGACGATCTGGTCAGTCGTCTTGCCGAGTTGGCGCTGTTCAGTGTGTTGTTCACCGACGGAATGCGCGTCGCGCTCGATCAATTGAGATCGGCGTGGCGGCTTCCGGGCCGGGCGTTGCTGCTCGGGTTGCCGTTGACGCTGCTCGTGACCGCGGTGTTCGCCCGTTACCTGGGTGGGTTGCCGTGGTCGGAGGCTTTCTTGGTCGGCGCCGTGTTGTGTCCGACGGATCCGGTGTTCGCGGCAGCGATCGTCGGCCGGGAGGAGATCCCGTACCGGCTAAGGAACCTGCTCAACGTCGAGAGCGGACTGAACGATGGTCTTGCCTTGCCCATCGTCATCGTGCTGCTGGCCGTCGTCGGGCCCGGCTCGATCCATGCGGCGAGCTTGTCGGGTGAGGTCCTAGCAGGCATCGGCATCGGTATCGGGGTCCCGTTGGTGGCGATCAGGCTGGAGCGTTCCCGCTTCTTCCATGCGACGGCTGCGTATGAGCCGCTGAACGCGTTCGCGATCGGGCTGCTGGTGCTGGGCCTGTCATCGCTGACGCATGCGAACGCGTTCTTGGCTGCGTTCTCGGCAGGCATCACCGTGGCGACGATGAGCCCGGCGATACGTGATGCGTTCCACGAATTCGGTGAGCTGGTAGCCGAGTTGCTGAAGCTGGCGGCCCTGCTCGTGTTCGGTGCCCTGATATCCCCTCGTTTCCTTGGCGAGATCCCACTCACCGGCTACCTCTTCGCAGCGGTCGCCTTATTTGTCGCCCGCCCTTTGTCGCTCGCGATCGCATTGATCGGAAGCACACTGCGGGCGCGCGAGCGCATCGCTGCGGCATGGTTCGGACCGAAGGGGTTCGCCTCGGTCGTCTACGGGTTGTTGATCCTGCGTTCAGGCGTCGCTGCCCGTAGCGAGCTGTTTCATCTGGTCGCGTTGGTAGTGGTGGCGTCGATCGTCGCCCATTCGTCGACAGATGTCGTCGTTGCACGGTGGTTCGAACCAGGCCCGAGTACGGAACCGTTGGCAACACCCCCAACGGAAGGCGCCGGGTCGGCGTGAACTCACGGTCGGGTGAACATCGCGTGCAGCGACAACCTCTGCACGAACCTCGCTCCATGGTCGAAGAAGCGAATCATGACCAACGACCATCGTGCCCTTCGACTTTCAGGCCATCCGGCTGGCCTTCACGAGCCGATCTCTGCGGGCGCGGTGCTCTCGGGGCGTGGCATCAGGCCGGTGGTGGCAAGCTTGACCCAGTCGCAGTTCCCGGCACTGCGGCGGATTCATCGGCCCACGCCGGAACCGGACAGGATCCGGCGGGCCGCGGGTCGCCAAACGGCTGACACGGGCGGGTCCTCTCGCTCGATCGGGTTTTCCGGGTCCGGTTCGCCCACGATGCCCCTCGACGACACACAAGTCAGGGCGAGCAGGTCAGCCGGCGAATTTTTCCCGATACTTTTGTCGGACCATGTCGACGTCCTCGCCGAGGAGACCGGTGGCACCGCACCCGTCGACGATGAGGCGTGCCTGGCGACGGAGTCCTTCCGTACGCCCGCCGAGTGACGCAGCTTCGAGGGATTCGATGAGCGATGAGATCGACACGAGGAGGTACTCGCACACCGTTGGGTGCCCGGCGCCAGCGCGTCGTGTCTCGTCGTACGCGAGGTGGATCAGTTCGTCGTGGGTCGGTTGCTCGGCCATCACGAGCGTCTTCGACTGGTGAGTGCGGACCGGTGTGGGGGGATCGTGGCGAAGGAGCTCGGACAGGACTGCTGCTGTGTGGAAGATGGCGTCCTGCGCCGTCGTGGGGTCGTTGATGCCTGGCGACAGAGCTTTCACGGCGACATCGGCGAGTTGCCGGAGACCGTAGGAGACGTCTTGCTGCATGGTGCGTGTGTCGCCGATGGAGACCGCGGCGAGGATCGCCTGCTCGATCGTGTCACGGTCTTGATCACTGACTGGCGGTGTGACGGAACAGAACCGTGTTCCCTCGATCGCGTAACGACCGGCGTAGGTCTCCACCCTGAGCATGACGCCCTCAGGCGCGCAGGCCAGCAGTGCGTCGGTGTCGATCTGTTGAACCCAGCCCGAGCGATCGACCCGGATCACCGTCGACGACGCCGTTGCGGTCGTGTCAGGAAGGGATTGGAGCTCTCTGTTCGGGTCGGCGGGTGTCCACTCGGCGCGGATCTGTTCGGTTGCTTCGCGCTGAATCCTTTGGAGGATTTCGCTGACGTCCATCGCGTGCGCGCTGTGGTTGATGAACGCGACGATCGCCAAGATCGTGGCGATGCCCAGCACCACAGCGACGGCCACGGACAGGTTGGGGATGACCGGGTCGCCGCCGGGTTCGAGCGCGGAACGGACCGAGCGCAGCACGACCACGCAATAGGTGAACGTTCCGACGACAAGCGCCATCACTCGCTTGTTGAACGGATCGCGGAACAGGGTGTGGACGACACGTGGCGAGTACTGGCTCGAAGCGAGCTGGATGATCAACAACGACACAGAAAACGCGATGCCTGCGAAGGAGATGGTGGCTCCGGCAATAACGCCGAGCAGGGTTCGTGCGCTCTCCACGGTGGAGGTGAATCCGATCGGGAGGCCGGCCATCGCCGAATCGATGTTGCGATCGACGGCAAGGATGACGAAGCCGAACGCGGCCGAGAAGAACACGGCGAACATTGGGATGAAGAACAGGCTCGATCTGAGCCGTTCGGTCAGGGCGCTCAGACGTAGCCTCATCGGTGGGTCTGCCAGGGATCGATCATCGAGCCCCCTCGACGGGTGTGGGGTATGGCGGACGCCGAATGTTGCCGGCGGGGGTGATCTCTTCCGTACCGTGCAGCGCGGCTCGAAGGCTCGGAGTGGCTTGCAGCGCGATGATCTCGGCGGGCATCTCGATGCCGTCCGCATCGAGCCGTGTCTTCACCGCTTTGATCGCTGCGTCAGTGATGGTGATCGATTCGTGCCTGCGGGAGTCGGTCCAGAACATCGCCCGAATGTTCACGGTCGAAACGCCGAGCTCACGGACAACGGCTTCTGGGAGCGGGTCGTGCTCGATGCCGGGCACCGTCTGGAGCGCCTCGATGATGGCGACGGTTGCGCTGGCGGGATCGTTGTCGTAGGCGATGCCGATGTCGAACTGCAGCCGGTGGGTGGGGTTGTCGGTGTGGACGAGGATCACGTTCTTGTAGACGTCACGGTTGGGGATAATCACGGATTCGCCGTCGAACGTCGTCAATCGGGTTTCGCGGATGTTGATCTCCACGACGGTTCCTGATTGTCCGACGACGGCGATCTGGTCGCCGGACCGGAACGGCTGCCGAAACAGCAGCAGTACGCCGGCGAGGGAGTTCTCGAGGATGTCCTGGAACGCGAAGCCGACTGCAACGGAGAAGAAGCCGAGACCGGCCAGCAGGTCGACCGGTTTCACGGACGGAAATGTGACCGCCAACGCGAGCAACAAGCTGACGATCACGAGGATCCACGCGGTCAGCTTGCTGATCACTTTCGCGAAGCTCGGTGTGTGGTGGTGCTTCAGTCGCGCCCTCATCAACCACCGCACCCCGCGGCCGATCAGCCAACCGACGAACACGATCACGATCGCGACACCGACCCGCGGGAGCGCATTTAGGGTGGATTCCCACAGTGATCGTGCGGAGTCTCCGATCTGGTCGGTCGGTTTGACGGGTCCGGCTACCACCGCAGCAAAGCCGCCAGCGGACCGTCCAACATGGCCAGGTTCGGGATGACGAGGATCTGTGCGTCAGTGGCGAGCGCGGCGCCGATGGCGCGGTCGACCAGACGTGCACCGTCCAGCCAGACGGGGTCGGCTGCGTGTCCGTCGGAGCCGTCGTCGTGGACGAGCAACGTCTCGACTCGTCCTTGCCGTAGGGCGTCGGTGATCTCGCCGTGATCGATCGCAGCAGTTCCATGCGCGAGTCGCGAGCGGACGAGTTCGGCCGCTGAGGTGACACGTTGGGCAACGATCGTCGACAGCAACCGGACGACTTCATCGGCAATGCCTGCGGGTGAACCGGCCTCGATCTTGACCGCGCGTGCTGCGACATCGGTCGGCAACAACTCGAGAACGAAGCCCTGGGCGCGGACATCACCAGCGACTGCGATCAGTTCCGCCTGAACGCGTCCGGCCATGGTGGCCACGGAATCTGCGACCGCGCGAGCGTTGTCCTCCCAGGTGTTCTCAGCCCGTTGTTGAAAGCGGCGCTGCGACCAGCCACCGGGGTGCCCGCGATGGATGTGAACAGTGGAACCGTCGACCGTCTCGGTGGCAACGACCTCACTGCCGGCGAAACCAGTCAGATCGGCTCCGGCACGGTCCGTTTCGACAACGACATGCGCGATCACCCGCTGACGTGACTCCAAGACGGTCGCCCACCGCGGCAGCGGGCCCTCGTGCACCGTCGCTGCCGATATCGGTTCGTCGAGCAACTCGACGAACGTCGTCCCGTGCCGCGCATGCACCACGACGACTCCTGCAGCGTCGTGATGGTGCAGTCCGGCGATCACGTCGTCGAGTCGAGCGATGTCGTCCGCGGTCCAGTGGTCGGACAGGTGGCGTCGGGCGTTTCGCCATTCGAGCTCGAACCGACCCTGCGCGTGGTCGATGTTGCTCGGCGCGGGAATCGTCATGGTCACGAACCAGTCCGATTCAGTTGAAAAATCTCGAAGGTCGTCGTTGGAGGTCATTGGTTCACCGTTCGGTTGGAAGCTGACGCTGTCATCGTTTCGGCTGTGCACGCCCCGAGTGCGCCGTCGTCTGCGCAGGTAGCGCTGTGCCCGTGCGGCATTGGTCGGAGGCGATGACACTGAGACTGCCGTCCGTCTCGAGAACGACAGCGGCAATGAGTTCGAGGTGGGCCAGTTCCAGTGATCAGTGCACGGTTGCTGTAGCGGCAGTGTAGAGCATGGTGGGGCTTTGGTAGTTGAGGTGGCGTCGGCGTTGTCCATTGATGATCGTGGCGGCATGGTCGGCGGCGGCTTGTTCGATGTTG
>JBBRPP010000114.1:0-7814 GCA_038227995.1 Acidimicrobiales bacterium | reverse complement strand
GGACTCGATGTTGTTCCGTGCGCGCATCGGCGGGAAAGCGTTTCGCGTTCTGATCGTTGTACCCGGTCCGTCCAGACTCCATGCGCTCAAACGCGTCGTCGAGCACGAGGGAGGACAGCGAATGTTCTGGCTCGCCACGCTTCCGGACGTCACTGAGCAGAACATCGACGCGCCGATCTGGCAGTTGGCCGGCGAGTCGCAGCCGGCGCGGTTGTTCAGCGAGGCGACTCCTTAGCCGCTTGCCAGGAATCACCCGCGTCGTACAATCGCGCTTATGCGACGCGCGACCTTAGCCTCAGCCAGCCTCGACCGTCACGCGGTTCTCTCGCGACGTTTGGCCGATAGCCGAGCGAAACACCGACTATTGGCTCGCACCGCGGGCCCATAGTGCAGATGGTCGAACGACGCGATACTGTCGTCGTCATGGCGATCCCCGAGTTGACCCGACGACGCGCCGAAAAGCTTCTGCAGGAGCTAATCGAACGACGAGTACCCGAGAGATTTCGCGACGAGATCCGCATGTCGATTGACGTCCGTGGAAATAGCGTCACGCTCTTCGAGCACCGCCCCGTCTGGCGCGAGCCAGATCAATGGACCGACGGCAAGACTGCACAATTCCGCTACAGCCCGACCTCTGGGAAATGGACGCTCTACTGGAGTGACCGCCATGGCCGCTGGTTGCTTTACGAGGGCAAGCGCCCGGTGGCCGACATCGCGACGCTCATTCAAGAAGTAGACGACGATCCAAGCGGCGCCTTCTGGGGCTGATCCGGCCTGTAGTCGTGATCAGCCGCAGCTTCGGCCGAGCGTTAGAATTGGCGAGTTCGGCAACAGGCCCGTAGATTGTGCGACGCTACTCCGACGTGGCCTCGCCCGTCCATCCGGGTAACAGCTGCGCGCGAAAGAACTCTTTGACCCTGCCCCGGTTTCCCGGACTGCTTGCTTCTTGACGATCATGCCGCACCTGCGGCCGCTGTGTACAGCCGTTCGTACTCGACTGGGCTGCGATCGTCGATCGACGTGTGACGCCGGCGCGGGTTGTACCACGCCTCGATCCATTCGAAGATCGCCGATGCGAGCTCCTTCCGCGTCGTCCATGAGCTGCGGTCGAGCAGCTCGCGCTGCAGCGTGCTGAAGAAGGACTCCATCATCGCGTTGTCGTAGGCCGAGCCGACACGGCCCATCGACCCGAGCAGGCCGGCGGCACGCAGCCGGTGGCCGAAGGCCCACGACGTGTACTGGGAGCCACGGTCCGAGTGCAGCACCGTCTGGCCGGGAGCTGGACGCCGCCGCCAGCGCGCCATCTCCAGCGCGTCCACGACGAGCTCCGCTCGCAAGTGATCAGCGATCGACCAGCCGACGATCCGCCGAGCGTAGACGTCGAGTACCGCCGCCAGGTAGACCTTGCCCTCGCGCGTCGGGTGCTCGGTGATGTCCGTGAGCCATAGGCGGTTCGGCGCGTCGGCGACGAAGCGTCGCTGCACGAGGTCATCGTGCACCGGTGGTGCTGGACACCGACGCGTGCCTCGCCGCCGATAGATTCCTTGCAGGTGCGCGGCACGCATCAGCCGTGCCACGCGCTTGCGACCGCAGCGCACACCGCAGCCGAGCCGAAGTTCAGCATGGACGCGTGGTACGCCGTAGCTCTCGCGAGACACGGTATGAATCTCGCGTATGGTGGCCGTGAGCGCCGCGTCCGCCACCGTCCGCAGTGACGGCCCTCGCCCGCGCCACTCGTAATAGCCCGATGTTGAGACACCAAGCATCCGGCAGGCCACCGCGACGAGCACGCCGTCTGCGGCAAGGTCCTGGACCAGCCGGAAGCTCATTTTGGGAGCACGTTCTCCCGGGCAAAGAAGGCCGCCGCGCGCTTCAGGATCTCGTTCTCCATCTCCAGCACTCTGTTGGCGCGACGCAGCCGCACCAGCTCGGCCCGTTCCTCGGTCGTCAGCACCTCACGCCGACCCTCGTTGATGTCGGTCTGTTTCAGCCAGCCGTGCAACGTAGCGTCGGAGATGCTGAGGTCGGTAGCGAGTTGCTTGATCGGCTTCTCACGCAGCCGTGCCAACTCCACCGCCCGCTCCCGAAACTCTGCTGGGTATCGCGTGGCCATCCTGGACTCCTCTCTCTGAGGCGAATCTCTCGCCACAGTCTAGGTGTCCGGAAAAGTGGGGGAGGGTCACTTCGAAAACCTTGGTGAGATACGGGTGCCGGATCTCCAGACCTTCTTGCTCCGCTTTCTTGAACAGGAACACGCCGAACGATTGTCCCTCGGTCTTGTAGACCTCGCGCCACTCGTCCAGCAGTTCCACGAATGAGAGATGCGGCCACGAGGTAACGGCTTCGATATCGCCGATGTCGAGCAGGCGCACTTGCTCGAACATCTCATCGTGGCCCTCCAGCGCCTCTCGTACGAACGCCCTGACCGCGGGCTCAATGTACAGAGTTTCGTGCGTTACGATCACTGGAACGAATCGGTCCACACCGCTGCAGTCGACGCCGGCTCGTCCCGACTTCAACGCCTCAACCTTCTCGGCGAACTTCGCGATCCTTTCCGCGTAGATCCGCGCGACATCTTTCACGACCTGGTCGAACTGGGCCGCCGTCTTTGCCTCGAGTGTCAACCCTGAACCCGTGCACTCGATGATAAGCATCGTCGAGCCGTCCCGAACGAGCCAGTCTGGCCCATGCTTGTGCTCTTTGTCGTAAACAGGCTCGTGGATCACCCGCTCCCCTCCGTACGCTCCCTGCAGAAGGAATCCAACATAGCGCTCAAAGTCGCGGCCGAACTGCTCCTTGAATGGATTGCCCTTCGCGGCCATCAGCGCGTCCTGGAGGATGTAGAAGACTCCTCGTGTAGCACGTTCAACAACGAGTTGGGGAACGGGGGCCGTTAGCTCTCCAGCTCGAAGTCTGATGATCGGATATGTACGAAGCGCGTTGAACTCGGTTTTCGCGAGGGTCGCATCCAGCGCGAACCGCCGCGATTCCTCCTCAAAACGCGCGTAGTCGGCGGACAACACCTCCAGAAACTTGGCAAGTCTCCCATCAGCTGCCTTCAACGCGATCGTCTTAACCTCCGTCTCCGTGAATACGCGCTCGAAGAACAGCGAGTGGGCGTCGGCCAGTGACCAGGCGGCCACGCCGAGCGTCATGAACTCCTCGATGGACAATCCGGTCTTGGCAAGAAACTGAGCTGGGACGTCGACGACCCGCCTCTCATCCAGTTCATTCATTGTCTTGAAGATGGTGTAGTACCGCGGGATCAGGTTGCCGATGGGATCCTGAAACGTGAATTGCTCCCACGCGGTGCGCAGCAGGAAGGCGAACGCCCCAAGGTGGGTGGTCTCTTCTTCATTGACGAACGCATCGTCGAGATTGCCGTGGAGATCGATTAACTCCATGTACTCGGCATCACCAACTGGTGACGACCGGTACTCGCTCCCGTGAATGATTGCCTGCTTCGCAATGAAGGCAAGCGTCTGCGGGCCGAAGATGAGGGTCTGCGTGTAGCTCTGTCGACCTCTAATGATCTTGCGGTCAAGGTGAAATGGCTGTTGCTGATCCTTGCTCAAGTTGCGCCATGTCGCGTTGGTCGCGAGCAACACGTCTCGAACTCGGAAGCGTCGAACCGCTTTCACGAACTCGTCTAGGGTTACGCGCCGAGACTCGTCTGGTGCAGGTATGGACATTGCCCGAGTATAGCCACGGTGCACGCATCGACGAGCAACTGGCGTAGGGCTTCCGGACCTTGTAGCAGTACTGGCCGGACCTACGTTTCAAACCTCATCCGCGGACACAGCGACCGCGAACGGCACGCCGAGCGTCTCGAAGTGACGCATGCCGCAACGCACCTTGTCGGCCTCGCTCGTCCGCAGTTTGAGGAAGTCCTTGGTGCCCTTGGTCTCTTTGACGAGGTAGAGCGTCTCATCCTCGTGCTTGAGGATTGCCCAGTCCGGATTGTACGTGCCAAGGGGCGTCTCGACCTTGAACCAGCGGGGCAACTTCACGAACAAGCGGATGTCCTCGCGTTCGTTCAGGCGCCGAGCAAACTCTCTCTCAATCTGAGAGTCGTACACGACGTACTCGTAGACGGACTTGCTCACTTGGATAGCCGTGAGGTAGTTGATGACCTCTTCGTCCTCGAACAGCATCATCTCCCACTCGGCATCCGAGCCGGATCCTTGGATGCGTTCGTACTTGATGCCGTCCACCAGTAGCCGATGCAGCTCGTGCTTCAGGATGTTCGCCACCGCGTCCATGAAGCGCTGCGGGTCGTTGAAGAACTCGTTCAGCCGGCCGGACTCTTTGAGGATGCGCACGATCGTCGAGCGCGTGAGCTCCGTCTCGTTCTGGAGGTAGGCCAGAATGTCCGGCACGGGTCGCGTGCCCCACTCGACCCTCTCGTCGGCGACCTGTGTGGCCGTCGCCTTCACTTGCGCCTTACCCACTTCAATCTTGCCAGCGACGACGTGGATGACTGGCTTCTCGATGAGCGGCATGTTGCGCTTGATGGCATCGACGGCGCGTCGCACCAGCTCGTCCGTCTCGAACTCCACGCGGTAGGTCGTCTTCGGCTTGATCTTGTTCCAGAGTGCCTCGAACTCGGCACTGAGCCGAACCTCCTTGTTCAGCTTGTTCGGGCCTTCGTCGCGTTCTCGGCGAACATGGCGCTCGATGCGGTACTGCGAAAGCAGATCCGCTACGGCCGGCGCCAGATCTTCGTGTTCCTGTGGCAACACGAGTTTGAAGTCGAGTCTCGTCGGGTCGAATGCGGGTAGGATCCGCCCCTCAGCGTCGAGCAATTTCTGTTCGACGAGGGCGGACTTGATGACGTCCGCCGTCTCGCGTCCGATCGGCTGCTCCGCCTGACCCACTACGCGGGCGAGCTTGGCAAGGGCGGTGATCGGCACCTTGCCGAACGTGACGCCGCAGTCTTCTTCATACTCCGTCTGCAGCGCCTTGGCGAAATCCTCGTAACTCTCGTTCGCCATGACGTAGAGCTTGTTGATCGATTCGTCGAAGACGCGGAGGCCTTCCTGATTCACCGGCAACCGAAGGCCGCGCCCGATCTCCTGGCGTTTCTTGATGACGCTCTTTGTCTCGTTAAGTGTGCAGATCTGGAAGACGTTGGGACTGTCCCAGCCCTCCCGTAGTGCGGAGTGACTGAAGATGAAGCGCAGCGGCTCGTCCATCGACAGCAGCCGCTCCTTGTCCTTCATGATGAGGTTGTAGACCTCGTCGTCGGCCTGCGTGTCGCCGCGCGTGTCCTTGAGCACGCCCTTCTTGTCGGCGGCAAAGTAGCCGTTGTGGAGCCGCTCGACGGGCTCTTTGAGCCACGTCAGCTCTGTGTAACGCTCATCCGTGGCGAGCGCCGCAAGCTCCTCCTCGAACGCGATAGCGAATTTGCCCTTCGTCGGCCGCCCGCCCTCGTCGTAGTCGCGATAGTTCGCTACGCGATCGATGAAGAACAGGCTTAGGACTTTGATGCCGCGCTCTCGGACTTGAAGCTCCTTGTCCAGATGCCGCTTGATCGTGTGCTTGATCTGCGCCCGCCAGATGTCGTCGCGCATCCCGCCGATCTCGTCACCTTTGCGCAATGTGCGCCCGCCACTGAACCGAATGTACTCGTTCTCCGGCTCTGCGTTGATCTCGGCGACTGAATAACCCTGGGCGTAGTCCGCGCGCTCGTTCGAGAGCGCGAACAGATCCGCGCCCTGCTTCACAGTGACGGACTTCTCCTTCGGCCCGGTCGCTCCCTGTACGTGAATGCGCACCTTGGCCTTAATGCCGTTCTTGTAGTCGATGCTCTCCACTCGCACGAAGGCGTCGTTCGCGGCGCCCTCCGCCGTCGCGCTCGCGACGATGATCTGCTTCACGAGCTTGAGCTCGAAGGCTCGGATCGGGTCGAGCCGGTAGACAAGGTTGTAGGGATTCCGGTGTGTTGCCGAGTAGCGCAGCGTGCACAGTGGATTGAGCGCCTTGATCGCCTCCTGCGCCTTCTCGGTGCTATCGACGCTCTGCGGCTCGTCAATGATCACAAACGGCCGAGCCGCCTGTACGAACTCGATCGGCTGACGGCCGGAGAGCTTGTCGCTCTCCTTGTAGATGACGTTGCTCTTTTGCTCGTCTTCCGTCCCGGTGAAGTTCTTGCGGAACGCATCGATGTTCATGATGAGTATCTGAAGGGTGTTGCTCGTCGCGAATTGCCGCAGGCGATTGATGCGCCGGGCGTCGTAGACGAAGTGCTCGAACGGAAGATTGTTGTAGAGCGCCCGGAAGTGCTCCGCCGTGATCTCGATGTTTTTCAGCACGCCCTCGCGGATCGCGACGCTGGGGACGACGATGATGAACTTCTGAAAGCCGAACTTCTGCGATAGCTCAAAAATCGTTCGCAGATAGACGTACGTCTTACCGGTACCCGTCTCCATCTCTACTGAGAAGTGAGGACACATGCGGCGTTCGCCGTCGGCAACGTCGGGGAGTTCCCAGGCGTCCAGGGGCGCGGCGGCATTCGGCACATCGATCTCGTTCCGAAGTTGTACCGCGCGCGTGTTCTCGACGAGCCTGTCGGACGCCACGAGCAGCCGGTTGCCAACACCCAGCTCCACTTGCTGCTGGGAGCCGAAGAGTCCACCCCAATCGCCCATCTTGATGATGGCGAAGTCCGGCTCGTCCTGCGGCTGACCATCGAAGAGATCGACCACGGCCGATACCGCATCGAGTTGGAACTGCTGATTGGCATCAAACTGGAGCTTCACGACTCGTCTTCTTCTGGGCGGGCCTTTGGCGGGGCCAGTTTGGCGACCTCAACGTCAAAATCACTCTCGAAGCGTTCGTCTTGTTCGACGCGAAACTTTTCGTAGTGCCCCTCCGCGAGCCGCCTAGCGACTTCGCGCGACACCGAACCCGCGCTCGTCAGGATCTCGTACTCGTTGAAGCGCAAGAATGCGTCCAGTCGCTGCACCCAGTCGCCCATCTTCATCGGTATTAGCCGCGCCGCCTGGAGCTCCGCGTAATCAAGGTACATCGAGACGATGCGCTCGAGCTCTTTGATCTCCTTCTCGATGAGATAGTTCTTGGCGATAGTGACGTCGGACTTCTGGATCTTGCCGGCCGGCCCCTTCTTCCACGTGGTCAATCCCATGTTCGGCTTGTCGGCGCTCGCCCTCTCGGCGATCAGCTCCGCCGCAGTCTTGCCGGTGATCGCCCAGTGCAGCTTGTTCTGCACCGTCTTGAAGAACGTCTGCGTGATCTCGGCATCCTTCTGGTAGTCGATGCTGCATTGTTCGTAGATGTCGGTGATCTTGAGGTAGAAGCGCCGCTCGCTGGCGCGAATCTCTCGAATGCGCTCCAGGAGTTCATCGAAGTAGTCCTTGCCGAACGGCTTGCCCTGCTTCAGGCGCTCGTCGTCCAGCACGAAGCCCTTGATGATGTACTCCCGCAGTGTCCGGGTCGCCCAGATACGGAACTGGGTGGCCTGACGGCTGTTCACCCGGTAGCCGACGGCGATAATGGCGTCCAGATGGTAGAACTCGATGTCCCGGGCGACTTCCCGCCCGCCTTCAATCTGAACTGTTCGAAATGTTCGAATAGTTGGATCGCGAGCCAATTCCTCAGACTCAAAGATCTCCTTCAGGTGGTGGCTGATCGTTGGAACGGTCACGCCGAACAGGTCGGCCATGCGCTTCTGCGAGAGCCAGAACGTCTCGTCCTGATACACGACCTCCAGCCGGACGGTACCGTCGCTGGTCGAATAGAGGATGAGGTCACCTTCGATAGGTGAGGAACCCTGGGTCACGTGCGCGTCCTTT
>JBBRPP010000113.1:0-7985 GCA_038227995.1 Acidimicrobiales bacterium | reverse complement strand
TCCGGCAGCCAATCCGACACCGACGGCGGCATCAACAGCAACTGCTCACGATCAACCATCACGAAGTTGTAGGCCACACCCGACATCATGCGCCACCACGCGAAACGCGGGCAGGACAGTCAACATTCGTGCGACAGCCTCTCGGTCGCGGTTATTCCGGTGATCGCCGAGCGAGCGAGTCGGCTCGCCGCTCGATCAGTAGCGACAGACGTCTCGAGCGGGATCACTCGTGTCTCGGCTGACCGGCCGGGCGATCCGTATTTCCGGGCTCACACGCCACGTCTCGCAGGTGAGCGCGCGACACGCTCCGTCCGTGCGGTCTGGGGTGGCCGCGGTCAACACAGGAAACGGCCCCGCAGTCTCATTGTCAGGCGATCCCGATTCCGATGTCTCGTTCGGGGGCGTGTGGTCTGGCCAGAGGTCGCTGTGCAGTGTTGATTGTCGGTGGTGGGACGACGTTGGCGAGCGCGGCCCAGGCGGGGTTGTCTGGGGTGATGTGGTCTTCGAGGATCGATCGTGCTTGTGCGAGTCGTGCTGGCGGCACGGTGCGGCCGGTCGCCCACTGCTGCCAGTCGCCGAGCGCTTCGTCGAGGTCGCATAGCCAGCGTGCACGTCCGGCGTGGTCGGACAGTTCGATGAGTTGTTGGGTCGGAGAGACGATGATTTCGAGACTGCGGAGCTCGGCAGTGGCTTGGTCTCGCAGGGTCGTGGCGGGTTTGGCGATCTCTTCGACGTGTTGCTGTTGGGCGAGGGCGTCGTCGAGTGTCCGTTTGGATTGTTCGACATCGCGGTGCGCGGCTCGGCGATGGCGCCCCTTGCCCGCGTGGCGTTCGCGGTTGTTCGCGTCCCACCACTGCTGGCGTGCGGTCTGCACGGCGTTGTACGCCGCCGACAGGGCCGGCCGGTACGGGTCGCATGCTTGGTTGGCTTCGGCAAGTCGCCGTGTCGCGGCGACCAGATCGGCTTGCAGTTCAGCGATCCGTCGCGTGTCGGCCGCGGCGCCGGCTTGGGCTTGTGCGAGGTCGTCGCCGACTCGGGTTCTGAGTGGTTCGAACCATTCCGGGATCTCACACCGCGGTTGCAAGGTCGGCTGGTGGCGGTGTGGGGCCCGGTCGGTGCCCGCGAGTTCGCGGCGTTGGGTGGTGGCGGGGATGTCGACACGGTCGCTGGCGACGGCGCCTTCGAGGATGTCGCGTGCTTGGTCGAGGTTGCGGTCGTCGGTGACGACCAGGATCAGGTTTTCTTGTTCTCCTCGGGTGACACCGACGTACAGACCTCGACGGCTGGTCGCCGCGGTGGCGAGTTCGACACCGATGGTCACGGTGTCGGATTGGTTGCCATGCTCGGTTGCCGCGTACCCGAGCCGAACATGGTCGCCGACGTAGTCGACCGGCAAGGTCACGGTGCCGCTGGCGAGATGTGAGGACACGGTCAACCCGCCATCGCTGCCGACGCCGGTGACGGTCCACAGCTCACGGTTACGGACCGGTTCACCAGTCGTGGTGTGCAGGTGGCGGTCGTTTCGTCGCGTCGCCACGACATCACCGACGTAGACCTTCTCGTCTCCACCAATGGACGCCACACAGGTTGGGTCGAGTTGGCCGGCGTTGATCCGCGCGGTTTGGACGGCGGCGTTCATCGCGTCGACGTGTTCGTTGGTCGATGCGGTGATCGCCGCCGTGCCATGACGTCTGTTGGTGTCGAGCCACAGGTTGGCGATCCGGGCGAGGTGGTTGTCGAAGGTGTCAGCGATCACCCGACCGTGGTCGAAGTAGGCGTTGAGTCCTCGCGGGTCACCGTGTCGCAATTGCAACGACGCGGCAGCCTCCCACGGCTCGCTGAAACGGTGGATACGGTTCAACTCGATACAGCGTCCGGTGACGCACAACTCGTGGAACAGCCCGCCACGGCCGACGGCTTGGAGTTGGCGGTGATCACCGACAAGGGCGACCCGCCAGTGGTGTTGGTCGGCGAGGGTCACGAGGCGGGCCAGGGCGCCGGTGCCGACCATCCCGGCCTCGTCGACAATCACCGTCGTGCCGGCCGGGAGCCGGAAACGATCGAGTGGTGGGCGGTCGTCGCGTGCCCATTCGTGGAGCAGCTTGGCGAGCGTGTCCGACGCGATCCCGGTCTCACGCTCGAGCACCCTGGCTGCTTTCGCCGACGGCGCCACCCCAAACACCACGCGACCCTGCCGATCAAGATCGACCGCGGCGGCGCGCAACGTGGTGGTCTTGCCGGTCCCGGCCGGCCCGACAGCGAGCACGAGCAGGTCGTAGCCTGCGACAGCGGCGGCGACATCGGCCTGCAGCACATCCAACTTGCCCCGTTCGACTGTGGTCGATGGTTGTGGGTCGAGGGTTTGAGCGTCGATCGCCCACGACAACACGTACTCCTCCTCAGCCAGCACCCGCTCGGTCGTGTAATGCGCTGCGACCGGTTCCAACCACAACGACCGACCATCCGACACCCGCCGTGGCGCCGCCGCCTCGACCGGGTCAAGTTCCACACAGGCTTCGAGCACCGCGTCGCACACTCGCTCCAGGGTCTGCGCCCACCGTGACGCCGGCATGCCCGGCAGCGGTCGTTGCGCATCACACAAGACACGGAGCACGTCGGCACGGTTCCACGTCGACCCGCCAACCGACAACGCCTCCATCACCTCGGCGACGGTCGCTTTCGGTGTCGGCTCGGCATTCAACTCCCGGCCCACATCGGTCACCCTGTCGGTGACAGCGACCGCTGTCCACCCGAGTGCTTCAGCCTCGGCGGTCCACCGTGTCTGCAGATCTGTGACACCGTTGCCAGTCTTGTGACCGCGAGTGTCCGCCGACGCCTCACGCGTCAGGGCGGCTCGTTCCCAGCGTGTCGGGTCGCGACCCTCACGATCGCGGAACTCGTCGAGCTTGACGGCCAGGGCGGCATCGACTTGTGTGCTGCGCTTGGAGAACGTCTCCAACAACTCGGCGGGCATGCCGGCGATCTCGGCCTGACCGTTGACGATCGGACCCCACGCCACCCCCAACCGATCCACGAGCTCGCTGCGCAACACCGACTGATACAGGCCGCCGAGTATCCGCTGATACCGCTTCAAACATCGGGCGTCGAGCGCCAACCAGCGACCATCCACCGTTTGCACCTTGGCTGACACCACCGCGTGCGTGTGCAACTGCGGATCATCAGCGCGCGATGTCGTCTGGCGGAACGTCGCGATCATCAGGCCTTGCGAGTCCGGGTGCAGGCGGCGACCGTCAGCACGCACCCGCGTCGTCGACCCGAACCGCTCCACATGCGCCAGCGCAACCGACACCGCGGCGTCATGAGCCTCCAACAGACGTGGGTCCTGCGTCAAGGCCCACAGCACGCTGACCGATTTCGGCGCAGAGAACGTGGCGTCGAACCCGGCAACCGCCCGAACCACGCGACCATCAGCGAGTGTGCGATCGGCGAGCGGGTAGCCGAGCCGTGTCCCGTCAACCGGGTCACGGCCCTCCAACAACAACTCCAACGACTCGCCGCTCACGCTGTCAGCGAGACCGAGAGCGTCGGCCTGCTTGCCGGTCCACACACCATCGACCTCACCAGGCGCCCGCGCCAGATAGCGCGTGTAATAGTTTGCCGTCGCCGCCGCACTCGACGCATACAACGTCGTCACCCTCAACATCGGGTTCCCGATCGCGTTCGGGCACTTGTCTGTTCTTCAAAGCGGTAGGTCACTCGGGTAGTCATCACGATGTGGTTCTCAGGACTCGATCGCGAGCGAGAGCTGTGAGAAGCGATGGTGGTCGACGCGAGCGGACGGCGGTCGACACGACCGGGTTGGCGCGGTGACAGTGATGCAGTCGGGAACAGCGATGCGATAGATGCCGGCATCGAAGACGCCACCGTCGGTTCGCTGCTGCGCGACGGTCACCAGACCGGCGTAGCGAAGCCTGCGGATCGCACGACCTACGGTGTCCTTCGACAAGCCGAGCGACGCCGCCAACGCACGGACCGAAACCTGGGCGACGCACGCCTCGGCCGGTCCGGTCGAACGCAACAGCAACTCTTCCAGAACCATCCACGACGTCGGCCCGAGGGCGCGCCGCAACTCGCTCGCCGCGGCTCCGACAACAACCGATGGCAGCGCCGTCTCAGCCGGCATCAGCTGCGCCCGATGCCTGCACGACCGCGTCGCACAATCTGACAACGCGTCCCGTCGTGGCCAGCTCGATGAGCGCCCAGCGAGGCACGCGCAGACAACCCGGCCCAAGGCGGAACACCGGAATCCCCGTCGTGCCACCCGAGCACAAATACTCGTTCGCCAGCTCGTACGCACGCGATCGACCGATGCGCAACAAGCGCGCCGCCTCATCAACGGTCAGCAGCTGAGGGGCCACGAATGCTTCGGTGACGGCGTCCAATGAAGACATGGACCTTCCTAACTACACCTCTGTCATTCAACCCGCAAGGGGTTACCGCTCGACCTTTTTGGACGACGCGAACCAGACGGTACGTGGTGATACGCAGTGGATCTCAGTGGTACTCAGTGGACAATCAGCCGTGACAAAAGTCATACCTGAACGTGCTGTACGAATTTTGAGGACACGGCATTTGAGCGCACGGTACCCGTCAGCTCGGCGCTGTCGATACGTGATCTCAATGGCGGCACTGGCACCCCGACCCAGCGGGCGGGACGACGTTGTTCGCCCATCTCGTTGCATATATGCTCCATGGGTGTCCGCGTCCACCATCGTCAGCGAGTCAAGGCACGCCGCTGGGTTGTCGCGGGCCGAACTCGCCCGGCGGGCTGGTGTCCCCCGGTCGACGGTGATGCGCATCGAAGATGGAGTGGTCGATCCGACCATTGGGATGCTGACCCGACTTCTCGGCGCGGCCCAGGCCTCGCTCGAGATCTCCCAGCACCCGTGCCCGACCCTATCGTTGGCGTGGCTCAGCGACGCCTGGACGATCAGCGCATCGGGCGAGGTCATCGATTGGACACGTTTGCGGGCCACCATCGACGAACTGACCATTCATCCGGATGCGATCGCGTCAGCCATCGCCACGCCACCTCCTCGTTCCGGGAGTACACGCCTCGACTCGTTGCTCGCCGGCGTTGCCGAGAAGCTCGCCGACGACGCCAACCTCGCCCGACCAGCGTGGACCAAGAACATCCCTGCGCTTACCGAGCCGTGGGAACCGCCCGGAACACCGCGGATCGTTGCCCGCGCCCGGGCCCGCGCACCCGAGCAGTTCCGGAGCCGCAACATCTATCTCAGTGTCGCCGAGCTGTGGCGGTCACCACCGGGCCGGCCGAGGTGAATGCACCCCTGTTCGACCGGGCTGCGATCCTCGATCACCTCACAGAGTTGAACACAGCGCTCGCCCAGCAGCACGCCGAGCGGGTGGACCTGCTCGTGGTCGGCGGCAGCTACCTCGCCCTACGCGGGCTACGCGCCGGCACCAGAGACATCGATACCGCCGATCACCTCGATGAAGCAGCGAAGCTCGCAATCGCCACCGTGGCCCAACAACGCTCGCTGCCCGCGCACTGGCTCAACGACTGGGCCAGGCCGTTTCTACCGGCCGACTTCGACGACGCACGCGCCGAGGTCGTCGCCGTGCACTCACACCTCACGGTCCGAGTTCCGACCCCGGACGACGTCTTCTTGATGAAGCTCAACGCGAGTCGCGGCGAGGGTGATCTCGCCGACCTGATCCGGCTTTGGCCAACCTGCTCATTCGAGAATGCGCGCGCGGTGGTCGGCAGATACGCAACTGCGTACCCGCACGAGGAACCAGATCCGGACCTCGAGACCTACGTAGCCGAGCAAATCATCGCCACCTCCGGCCTTCGTTGACCCACTCCGCGGTGTGCCTACCCGTACAGATTGCAGTTCCCCCGATGTTGATGACGGGTTGGTACCGCTGCAAGTAGCCCACGGCGCTCTCCCGATCACGACACTCGGCATGGCGTTCATTTCGCGATCAGGCTTCCGTCCCCTCGACTCGTGATATCGCGATATCATGCCCTCATGACCAAGCAGACCACCGTGCGACTTCCCGACGACCTCGCCGACCAAGCCGAGACCGTCGCCCGCGTACACGGCACCAGCGTCAACCAGTTGATCATCGACTCCCTCGCGACAGAGATCGACCGAGTACGAGCCGACAACGACTTCATCACCCGAGCACGACGACTCCTCGAACGCGATCAGCAGATCATCGACCGCCTCGCCAAGTGACCCGATACCTCAGCCTCGGCGAATTTCTGTGGCTGGCCGAACAGGTCACAGGACTCGACACCACCACCCTGACCAAGGAGCCGCATCGACCTCGCTGACTCTGCCCTACACGCGCCACAGGCAGGCTTCGGCGATCAAGACTTCTATCCCGACCCGTGCGAAAAGCAGCCGTCCTCACATGCCGACTTGCATGGAACCATCCGCTCACCGACGGCAACAAACGCGCCGCTTGGGCGTGCCTGATCCTGTTCATCGATCTCAACGGCGGACACTGGGACCCCGACCCACCCGACGTCGACGACGCTGTGCACAGCATGCTCGCCGTCGCGGCGCGAGGCGTTGACGAGGCACAGGTCGCAGATTGGCTCCGGCAACGCGTCCAATTCACCAAGTAGGGCGAAACGGTCTAGTCCCGCGCGATTCTGTCTTGCTACACCGGCTGCTCCGAGCCGCGTCATTCTTCGGCGTAGAGCCGGCCGAGCATTTCGGCCGCAGCGCGATCGGCCTCGGTACGTGCCCGCGTGTATGTGCCGAGGACTGTGGCGACCGAGTTGCCCAGTCGCTCGGACACGGTCTTCGGATCGACACCGTTGTCGATCATCGTCGTTGCTGCCTGATGGCGGAGGCTGTACAGCGTCACGTCGTCGAGCCCACAATCGAGGCGGAGCTTGCGGAAGCGGCGCGACGTCGAGTCCGGCCGCCAAAAGCCGCTGCCATCGACAGTGTCACTGAACACATACCCGTCGGACGACAAGGTGACCCGGCAGCTCGCCGCCACCGACTCGCGCTCGGCGCGATAGCGGGCCAACAGGTCGAGCACGGTTCCGTCGAGTGGGATCCTCCGCGTCTTGCCCGTCTTGGTCAGATCCTGCACCATCGGCGCGGGCTGAACCTCGAGGATGCGACGGTTGATGCGGAGCTCGGCCCGCTCGAAGTCGATGTCGCTCCACCGCAGGCCGCACATCTCGCCCGGACGCGCGCCTGTCACAGCGGCCAGGTGGAGGTACACCGCCAACCCGGGATCGTGCTCCCGCGCCGCGGCCAGCATGCGCCGCACAGCTGCCGGTTTCGGTGTGGCGATCACCGCCTTCGGGACGAGTGGCGGACGGGCGAGCGCGGCCACATTGGTCGGCGCCCACCCCCACCGCACGGCGTGTGCCAGCGCTGCCCTCACAATGTTGTGAGCCTTGCGGATCGACGCTGGACTGAGCCCTTTGTCGCGAAGCGCGGCGTACCAACGTTCCAAGTCGGCGACGCCGAGCTTGCGCAGCGGCACATCGCCAAGCGCCGGGAGGACATGAAGCCGGATATAGCCCGCGTAGACCTGACGGGTCGCCTCGCCGGCGGGTCCGCCGGTCGCCAGCCACTGCTCGATGACCGTTGCCACGGTGGCGTCGCTGGCGTGCTGCGAACGGTCCTCGGCTTTCACGATGAGCTCGTGCAACAGGCGGTGAGCAGCGCGCTCGGACCTCGCCGTACCGGTCAGCACCCGAGCCTTGCCCGTGCCCGGGTCGCGACCCAGCTTGATCTGGCAGACGTAGCTCTTCGAGCCGTCCCGGTTTTCGCGGACGCGAATGGTGCCCTTCAACTGACCCTCCCCTCAGGGAATGGCGCCAGCCTAAGTGGGTGTCCGGGAAGTCGGTTCAGGTGTTCCAGGTGCGGGATTGTGGTGAGTCGGGTTTGGGGTGGAGCCGGTCGAGGATCATTGCGATCGAGGCGATCTTGACCCAGGTTTCGGCGGCGGCAACGGTGTGTTCG
>JBBRPP010000112.1:0-8422 GCA_038227995.1 Acidimicrobiales bacterium | reverse complement strand
TCCGTGCAGGAATCGTGCGGGCTTGACGGCACACGAGCAGCGCGTGTGCGCCAACCACCGTCCCTGACCTGCTCGTTTGTTGTGCCCGGGACGGGGTTCGAACCCGTACGTACGTTCGTACAAGGGGGTTTAAGACTTCACCCCCACGTCCGGAACGTCCGGCTTAGTCCGTCTGACCTGGTCACGTCTGCCGCCGTTGTCCACCCGTGTCCGTCCGATCCGGCCGCGTCCGCCAGGTACGGCCGAGTCCTGTGCAGGAACCGTGCAGGAACCTGCGTTGCACTGTCCTACTACCTGTCCTACCATTGCGTCATGACCGCCCGACAGAAGCGATCGATCTCACTCCCACCCGAACTCGCCGACGCGATCGACGCCGCCGCCGCAGCCGAAGGCACCACCGTCAGCGCCTGGATCGCCGAAACCGCCAACCACCGGCTACGCCTCGACGCCGGCCGACAAGGCATCGCCGAATGGGAACGCAAACATGGCAACCTCACCGCTGACGAACTCGCCGAAGACCTCGCCCGCGCTCGCAGCATCCTGCGGCGCACCCCCACCGCCAAGAGCGCGTGATGACGGCGCCACCTACGACACCGGCGCGCTGATCGCAGCCGATCGCAACGACCGGCGCATGTGGGCACTTCACGCTGGCTTCCTCGCCCTGCCGAACCCCTCGCCTTCAGCGTTGCCGTGTCGTAGCGGCCGAGCGGACCATGCGATGGGACGTACCGGTATCGGCCCAGGATGACTGCGCGGAACGTCGCGGCGCGGACTGCCTCAGATCTGATCTGGTCGTCGCGTTGAGGGGCCACGGGTAGTGTCGTAGCTGGGTTTGCGACTCGAAATGGGGGCTCGGCTTGTTGGGCTGGGAAATCAATGTTTATCGGCTGTTGCCGGATGGCGAGTCGGATCGCCGAGAGGTTGGTCGTCCTGTTTCTACATGGCACGCGGAGGTTGAGGGGCTGCGCTGGATCGACGAGCTTGTGGCAAGAGGGGACGCCACCCCGCTGACGGGAAACGGCTACCCATGTAAAGGCACGGTTCGCGCCGACGCTCTGGTTGACGTCGTCCGTGGCGGACTTCCTCACGTAAAATGCAGTTCGCTCGGGGACAGTGCCGAGTCGGTCTCTCGTAGGGTCGAATCGGAGCTGAGCGGTCTCGAGCCGTCCGAGTGGCTTCTACTCGACGTCTGGGATCAGAGCTGACGGATAGCCGCAATCTTGCGCACCGTGTAGCGCCTGCGGCAGGCGCGACGGTGACGGTCGTTGGCGTGCGACACTGTGGCCCTCGGATCCGGTGGTGGTGCACGTAATTAGCGATACGCGGCGTGCGTGGCTATGTGACCGGTGTGGCGACAAGGGGTGATCCGATGCCTATTGTGCCGGGGTGGTTTTGATTCGGCGGGCTTCGGGAGGATGGCGCGAGCCGGCTGCGTCCGCGTTCGACAATGAGAAGGCGTTGCAGGACTTGGTGATGCTTTCACCTTCGCTGTTGCCGGGCGGCGAGTCTCTGGCGGTCGTTGCTGAGCTGTCCGTGCCGAACGTCGGGTTCATCGATCTAGTCGGGGTGGGTGCAGATGGACGGATCGTCATTGTGGAGTGCAAATTGCGTGCCAACCCCGAGATCCGACGGGAAGTGGTTGGGCAGGTGCTTGCCTATGCGAGCGGATTGTGGCGGATGTCGTACGAGAACTTCGAGGCCGCCTTCGTCGCACGCTTGAAGACCGAGAGGAGCTTGCACGGCGCGGTCGTGTCGGCGACGAAGACAAATATCGACGAGGCCGAGTTGCAGCATGCCATTACGCAGAACCTGGAGGCCGGCGCATTCCGGTTGATTGTGGCGGTGGACAAGATCACGCCTGAGCTTCGTTCGATCGTCGAGTTCCTCAACGAGCACAGCTCCGACAGCATTGAAGTTCTCGCGCTGGAACTCGACTATGCCCGTGACGGAGACGTGGAACTGCTGTCTCCGGTCGTCTACGGCGCGGAGGCCGCCGATCGCAAGGCGAAGGCGAAGACGTCAGCACGATGGACCGAGTCGTCGTTCGCGGATGAGATGGCGGCGCGACTGCCACAACGCGAACTCCAGTTCTTGGAGCGGCTGTTGCGGCACGGCGCGTCGAACGGGCACCACCCGTACTTCGGCGCAGGTGTCACGCCGGGCATGTCGTACTATTACGAGGTCGCTGGCCAGCCGGCGTCGGTGTGGCAGGTTTACCTGTACAACAATGGAGCCAGGCTCGCTCTCAGTCTCGGGAGCGTGGCCAACCGATCGACGCCGATCGCGTGGACCTTTGTCAACGTCCTCCGATCAGACCCGACTATGGCACGCCTACTGTCCGGATTGGACGAAGCAACGTTCGCCAAGAAGGAACCGCAGCTCCGTCTCGCTGAAATCGCGAACGACGACTCCGAAGGCATCTGGCTGTCAGCGCTCGACGAGCTGACCACTGCAGAGAGGTCGCAGTGACGACACGGGGCCACGGACATCCGCGTGGCAAGAAACTGCGGAAGCGCTGAAGCCTCTTGCGGTTGTAGGACCTGGACGGTATTTATGCAACCAGACGATCGATCGTGCGGGTCGCAACGAGTGCCAGTTTGTCGAGCCTGCGGCGTTCGACCCTTCATCGCCAACAGTTTGACCGGCGCGCGCCTGCGCACGTGGCCGAAGACAACTCGATCCCCGGGTGGGTGGATCGTTACAGCAACGCCCTCGCCCCTTACAGCAGAACAGCGAGTGTCGGTTCCCTTCCAACAATCGCCCGCATCTGGAGAGCGACCCGCGATGGTGCAGCCGCCGCGATCGTCGATCAGGACAACCTTCGAACCTGGGTCTGGCGGGACGGTGCCTGCTTCGAGCTGCGGAACGAGGATCCGTTCGGGCATTGTTGCGTTGTCGGATCTCGTGGCAGGTTGGAGCTCGAGGTTCAGGCCATGTTGGCCGTCGTGGAGATCGGCGGACGGAGTAGCCGATTGCTGAGCTCCAGAAGATCTTGAACCAGCCGTTGACACGCAGTGAGGCGCCCCTCCTTCTGAGCTGAGTCCTAATTACTTGCCCCTGAAGAAGTAGCTGCTCGGGGCGCTGCGACAGGGCGTCGGGTGGTTGGCGCCGACCGGAATTCGGCCCGTGGACGCGGCGAAGCAGGGGTGGATGACGGTCCGTGATGTTGTCGCCGGGCGTCAGTTGGAAAGCGCGGCGATCTTGATCGCGTTGTGGCTGAGGATGCCCCAACCGCACCAGGTTCGTGCGCCTTCGAGACTGCGCAGCCGCGCTCGTCCCCATCCGTGTTGACGCTTCAACGCGGAGATGCGACCCTCCGCGCCGGTGCGCCATTTGACGAGCTCGACGAAGCTGTCGTCGGCCTCGACTTGCTGACGGGCCTTGCCGGGCTGACCCTTGCGCAGGATCGCGACGAGCTCGACACCGAGTTCGACCAGCTGGTCGTCGACCGACGTTTGGCCGTAGCCGCGATCGGCAGTGACAGCGTTGGGGACGACACCGGTGGCGGTGATCGCTCTCTCGATTGCGGGTGCGAGACGCGGCGCGTCGGGTGGCATCCCGGCTTCGATCTCGTAGTCGACAACGATGCCGTCGCGGTTGTCAGTGACCTGGCCGGTGTAACCGAACTGCGTCGGTGTCGCCAGGCTGCCCTTGCGGATCGGGCGAGCATCGTTGTCGTGCAGAGACACCCGGCGAGTCTTGCCAGCCGGGACCTCACCGCTCAGACGCACCCTCGTCTGTTGGATCACCTGGGTGACGGCGTCGATCAGATGGGCGAGATCGGCGAGCATCCGTCGCAGCCGTTTCACCGGACGCTCACCCATCCGCTGAGCATTCGCAAGGACACGCCTGGCCTGCTCAACCGCTGCTTCGGCAAGATCAGCAAGCTCGCCAGTGATCGCCAGCACCTCCGCTTTGGCGTCATCGGTGCGGCGACGCAGCTTCGACCCGATCCGGTGCGCGCCCTGGCGTGCCAACGCCGTGTGATCGTGGAACTCGGTGCGTGGCGCGATCCCGGCGGCCTGCAACCGGGCGACGACCGTGGCGATGCGGGTGATCCCTTTGGTCAACAGACCCGAGTCGGTCGGGTACTTGATGTCGGCCAGCACGACCGTCGTGTCAGCCCGCAACCAACCCATGTCGATCACCCCGGCCTCGACGCCGACAGCGATCAGATGCGCGTTGAGTTCAGCGACCGTTGTCGAGCCGCAACGCGTCGTGATCTTCATCAACGTCGACGAGTGCGGCGCCCGCTCACCGAGCGGGATCCGACAGAACCGCAACCACGTCAACGAGTCCGAAACCTCCGCGCACAACGTCTCATACCCGAGCCGATAGCGGTACTTCAAGAACATCAACCGCAGATACGTCTCCATCGGAATCGACGGCCGACCGAACGTCGGATCGAACCACCGTCGGAACGGCTCGAAGAACCTCGGATCATCCAACAACACGTCGACCGCTTCGAGTTCCGGCGGCATCACCAACGCCTCCGGCGGCAACATCGCTTCCCACAACGTCGGGCGAACACATACTGTTCTCAACACGGATGATGGCTCCGATCCTCAGGTCTCAACTCAGGTCTCGGAGCCATCATCCCCCAACCCGAACAGAAACGCGAGCACCCTCCACGACCAGCTCAGCCGACTATTTCAGGGGCAAGTAATTAAGACTTCACCTCCACGTCCGTTCCGTCCGGTTTGGTCCGTCTGACCTGCTCACGTCCACGGCCGTTGTCCACCCGTGTCGGTCTGATCCGCCCATGTCCGACATGTACGGCCAGGTCTTGTGCAGGAATCGTGCAGGATTTCGCGTTGCGCTGTCCTACCTACTGTCCTACCATCTCATTATGGGCCAACGACAGAAGCGATCGATCTCACTTCCATCGGACCTCGCCGATGCCATCGACCAGGCCGCTACCGCGGAAGGCACCACGGTCAGCGCGTGGATCGCGGACACCGCTGCGCACCGTCTGCGGATCGATGCCGGCCGACAAGGTGTCGCCAAGTGGGAACGCCAGCACGGCGCCCTCACGCTCGATGAGCTCGCCGACGGGCTCGCTCGAGCGCGGGCGATGCTGCGCCGTCAGCCGGCATTCAAGAGCGCCTGAATGAACGGGGTCACCTACGACACCGGCGCGCTGATCGCAGCCGACCGCAACGACCGGCGCATGTGGGCGCTCCACGCCGGCTTTCTTGCTCTGGAGACCTCGCCGAACGTCCCAACCCCAGTGCTCGCCGAGGCTTGGCGAGGCGGATCTCGCCAGGCCGGCCTTGCCCGCTTCCTCGCCCTGTGCACCACCGAACCACTGACCGACGAACAAGCGAAGGCCGTCGGAACGCTGGCAGCTCGCAGTGGACATGACGACATTGTCGACGTGACCGTCGTCGAGGGAGCCATTCGCCGCCACGACGCAGTCGTCACGTCGAACCCCACCCACATCCACAAGATCGCCGATGCCGTCCGGGCCCGCCTGACGATCGCAACGATCTGACACCGAGAGCACATCCACTGCGGCCATGACCCAGTCGCTCGACTGAATTGAACCAGCGCGGCGCAGAAGCAATACGAAGACGCCTCGACGGCTGCTCGATCAACCACGAACTTCAACGCAGATCGCCGGATCGGTGGTCATTCTGGATCACACCTCGCGCAATCTGTACGGACCGCTAGCGCTTGTTCTGCGCTCAGCGGCACACTCGGGCGGCATTGTTTGTGATTACGCCTTGGTCGGGAGCGTTCGTTCGCGAGGCCATGGATGAACCGCTTTCTCGAGGTTGATGTGGTTGCAGCAACTTACGCGCGCTCGCTTCGGTGAAGCCTCGTGACCTGAGCAGCTGGATCGCGGCCACCCGAACCGCTCGGTCGCGCTCGGTCGAGTTGATGCTCGCCCTCATTTGCGCAACCAGTTCGGCTTGGTCATGTTCGTAGCGGTCGTTGACCTTCTAGCGAACTGCGCGAATCTTGTAGAAGCGACGTTCGCTAATCCCGATCTGAATCCACGGGTCACGGTGCGGCGTCTCACGTTTCCTGTGTTCCATGATGGCCATGCTCGATTTACGTGGTACGTAACGGCGGTTCGCTTCGGCTCCTTGCGCTGGATCGAAGCCAGGGTGGACGAGTTGTTCGAGCAACGTGGCCGCTGCGGAAGCAGTACTCGGTGCGCGACTCGTGAACGCCGGTCGGTGCTTGCGGAGCTGACGCACGAGGGCGATCGCAGGGTCGCTTTGTGAAGTGCCGGCGGGGGTGAGGTAGATGATTGTCGTGCCGGCGGGTGTTCCGGGTCTGATCGACGTCCCCGCGACCTTGGGCAGTTGGCCCAAGCTGCAAACCACAAAACGAACTCTGGTGATGTCGCGTCGGCTTGGGCGATGACTGTTGTCGGGTCCGCGCGGCGCGACGGAAACCGTGCAGCCAACAGGAGTGCCCTTCGGCAGGTTCGGACGCGACGCTGCCGCGTCAGTCCGTCATCTCAGGCTGCGCTCCATGAACCGCCAGTTGTGATGCAGCTCGCTGGGAACTTCTGCGCCGTCATAGATGGGCCGGTCTTGGAATCCCTCGGCTTCGTAGAGCCGGTGTGCCGACCTCATGAACGGGCCGGAGTCGAGCCGCATGCTCGTGTACCCGTAGGACGTTGCGTCAGCGATCAGACGTCTAACGATGGTGATTCCCAGCCCGCCGCCACGCTGCTCCGGCCGCACGAACACCCGCTTCATCTCCGATGCTCCGTCGCTGGTGCGACGGACGCCGCCCATGCCGACGACTCGCCCATCGCGGTGAACGGTGTAGAACACTCCCTCGGGCGGCTCGGGGTCGCACAGCTTGTCGAGTGTGGCGGCCACGTACTCGGGAATCGGCTGTCCCAGGAGCGCTGACAGGCTGATCCCGAAGTCGTGTTGGATGTTCTCATCCAGCCAGCCGAGGTACTCAACGTTGAGTTCCGTCAGCACTGCGCGATTGCGGCGAGCGTCAGCGGGTTCGAACCTGATCTCCACGCAAGAACCCTAGTTAGCCCCCGATGACATACCAAGCACTATCAAGTGAGCAGGTCGACGACTGACCGGACTCGGCCAGGACGGCGAGGCGATCGCACGCGCTTACAGCGTGGCCTAGAGCCGAGCGAACCGTGACGCTACGAACAAGCCGCAACGACGTCAACATCATCAACCAGGCAGATCTGGCGCGCCGCTTGAGCGCGAGAGCCGCGCACCGAGGTCAGGCAGGCCAATCGATGAGCACTGCCGGAGGCGGCCCCTCCGGCGGAGTCGCCATGTCGACCCCCGTCACGTCGAGAACCTGAGCACGGAACCACGCTGCGTAATCGGAGGTGTCGGTGGCGAGCCAGGTAAAGGCCTTCTCCACATCTCCGTGAGCGGTCGTCGCTTCATAGCGATTGACATGGGGCGCGATGTGGCTGAGGAGGAGCGGATCGTGCACGACAGGCTCGTCGTGTTGATGCTCGCCGCCATCTGGTTCGTCCCGACCATCGCGCTCTCACTCGTGATTGCGAACGCGAACGTACGTGCAGTGATCGGGGTCGTCGGCGTTGTCGGCTACATGACGCACGCAACGATCGTCGTCGTCAACATCTCTGCCGCCAGGCGACGACGGCGTCTTCACTTCTGGTCGGGCGCAGCGCCCACGAAGGACTTGTCGAAACCCTCCGTGTTCGCAGAGGTTCGTCATTGGGGCCGCTACCAATCCGACGTTGGATGAGTGCGGCGCTCGTAGCTGCGATCTGCCGTTCGGGCGTACAGACGAGTTGCACCACCACCGCCGAGGCTGTGCTACCGCTTCGTCGAGACCGGCACACTGACCACGTCAACGATCGCGCCGCTTGCGAAGCCGACGAGTCCGCCAACGATTGAGCTGGGAATCCCCAGCTCGAAGACGGCGAACCATGACGTCTCCCAATGCACGACGAGTCCAACCACCAGCCCGACGATGCCGCCAACGAGACCCGCAATACCTGCACCCCTCCCAAACCAACGCACATGCCGCGAGAACCGGGCGTGCGTCGAAGGATGGCTCACGTCACGAGCGTAGTCCGAGCTGCTGGCCGCACACGCACCGATCTGTAGCTCGGCGCCCGATCGCTATAACCCAACTAAGCGCATAACGCGCGACGCAGAACGACGCTCCAGCACCGATCGACGAGCGCGCCGTATCGGCGCGTAGGCGCTCTCCCTTTCGCAACTCTTGGCCGTCGGTGTTGGGGTAGGTCAAGCCCCGAGATTTCCGGTTGGCCTGCACGATCGTCTCGGAGGCGCTGAGGCATCGGGCGCAAGCGGCAACCGATTCGATCACCTCCACGCGTCTCGGAACCATGTCCGAAAACCGCTATCGAAGAACGTTCCGTGCAGGAATCGTGCGGGCTTGACGGCACACGAGCAGCGCGTGTGCGCCAACCACCGTCCCTGAC
>JBBRPP010000111.1:0-8516 GCA_038227995.1 Acidimicrobiales bacterium | reverse complement strand
GCCGTTGTCGGCGACGATCATCCCGTATTTCTGGAGGGCGCGCAGGATGATCTGATTGGTGGGACTGAAGCTGGACAGATCCACGTTCGCTTTGAGTCGGAGCCGTTCACCCATTGGCGCGTTCGCCGCGTTGCCGGCGCCTGCTTGGTGGCGAGCGGGCCAGATGTAGCGTCGGTCGGTGACGTTGAGGGTGACGCGGATTGCGTGGTCGATGTGGCCGGACAGGATCTCGTCGTAGCGGACGAGGCCGGGCAGGATGGGCAGGCCCGCGGCGTCGGCTGACGTTGCGCCGGCGGGTCGTAACGTGTCGGAGCGAAGGTCCCAGGTCGCGCCCGAGCCGGCCTGCCACGAGCCGTCCGGCTGCGGGTAGGACGCGAACGTCTCGTAGAGGTGGCAGTGGTCGCGGTCGACGACGATGACGTGCCGGTCGCCCGAGCTTTGTGGGCCGCCCTCGATCGGTGCGTTCGCAGGGAACGGGTAGGGGCCGGGATCACTCTCGGACGCGTAGGTGAAGGTCATGGGAACGCGGGGCTGCGTTCCCGAGACCGTCGTGTAGGGGATGCCGTTCGGCGCGTCGTTATACACGGTGCCGAAGTCGGGATGGAGTGGCGCGCCGGCCCCGGCCGAAGCGACGAACGTGGCCGAGTTCGGATCGGTCGGCAGTGTCGACACGTCCGCCCGCCAGTAGCTGTCGGATGGCAAGAGCGGACACGACGGCGCGTCCGGCAACGCGCCGGGCACGCACCCCGAGAGCGTGCACGCGACGACCACTGCACACAGAACCACCGGAAGTGGGCGACGCAAAAATCGGGACCGCGGCCCCATGAAGGTGACCGGCGCGGTCCGATGGCCGTGCGAGCGAACTCGATGCATGACGGGGCCCCGTTCGAGAGCCCAGCCAGTCCCCCCCGAATCCTCGTCGTGCCCGTTCCCGCCGTCAAGGCTCGGCTCACGCTGATCTCGTCGGTCGCAGCGCGCCGCACCATCCTGACCTCCCCAGGAAACAGCATCAGAGTCCAGCAATCCGACTCCACGAAACCAGGGATAGACCACCTCCAACTTTCCCGGGGCGATCACACAGCGTGATCAGCAAGCGAAGGACGGCCGAAAACTCCCTCACTCTCGGGAGCCTCAGATGAGTGATGGCATACCGCGTGTCCGAACCGGCTTTGGCATTGGCCACGACATCGCGCGCAAACGCATCGCGACCGAGAACAAGACCGTGACACTGCAGGTACAGAGCGAGCTGCGCATCGAGCGCGAGCTGATCACCGATGCGACGCAGCCGACGTGACCGACGCACAGATCGGGGAGGACGCACAGGACGTCACGTTGAGCGAAGAACAAGTCGTCGTCGAGAAGCGGGTCGTCCCGAAGGAACGGGTCCGGATCGACAAGGACGTCGTGACCGACCAACGCGAGGTGTCCGAAGATCTCCGAGATCGACGTCGAGCGCGAGACCCCGAAGTGTTCGTATTCCCGACTGGCCGGGAGTCGCCGAGTTAGTGCGGTTCGCGCTGCGTCGGAGCGGGTACCACTCGGAGCGGGTACCACTCATCGTCTTACGCATCAACCGTAGTTGGTGCGCCTCCGAAGGAAGGCTGACATGCCCGACAGCAAACCGCCCACGTCCCCCACGAGCGTATCGAGCACACCGGGGAAGAATGTCGAACCTGCGCACGATGATTCGCAGCTCCAAACCGAGCACGGTAAAACGTCGATCGCCGATTCGGTCGTGACCAAGATCGCGGGTGTTGCGACCCGTGAGATCAGTGGTGTGCACGATATGGGTACCGGCGGCGCTCGGATGTTCGGCGCGATCAAGAACAAGCTGCCGGTCGGATCCGACAGTCCGAGTCCGAGTCGCGGGGTCAGCGTCGAGGTCGGCGAACGTCAAGCTGCCGTCGACCTGGACGTGGTGGTCGACTACGGGGTGTCAATCGTCGACGTCGCCGAAGCGATCCGCGGGAACGTGATTCAGCGAGTCGAGACGATGACCGGTCTCGAGGTCACCGAGGTCAACATCTCGATCGACGACGTCTGGCTCGGAGAGCAAGAAGAACCCCGCGTACAGTGACCGCTCCCGATCCCCGAGCCATCGCCGACGCCGTCACGGCATGTCCGAGCGTCGTCGCGTTATCGCCGGGCCCCACGGGCACGGTCGCGACCTACCGTCCGGGCGAACGGATCGTCGGGGTACGGGTTACCGAAACCCGAGTGACGATCCACGTCGTGGGCCGGTGGGACACACCGATCCCAACGTTGGTCGACGAGATCCACGAAGGCGTCCGACTCTTGGTCGACGGGCGCGAGATCGACATCGTGGTAGAAGACCTCAGCGAGCCAGCAGCCATCAAACCGAGAACAAGCATCGCGAAGTCATGAATCCATATCGTGTGCTCTGCATCCAGCCCGGAGACGACGAGCGCACGATACGTGACGCCTACCGGCGGTACGTCGCCGAACATCACCCCGACCATGGCGGCGACGCGGCAGCCTTGCAACTCGGTGTCGAGGCCTTCCAGCGTCTCAGCCAACCATCAAGACCGGTGCGCGGCTCGCTCACCACCCACCATCGGCCGAACGTACTCATACAGTTCGTCCGGCGATGGAGCCCACGTCGACCCCGACACGGGCGTCGCGTTGTTTGACCTAGGAGTCATCGCATGCAATCCACCACCATTGGGCTTTTCGCAGGTCTGCTGCTCGGCCTCGCGCTCGTGCTCGGAAACTTCGGCGACATGTTGATCGTTGCGCTCTTCGGTGCGATCGGTGTTGTAGTGATGAAAGTGATCGAAGGAGACCTCGATCTGAGCCAACTCACCAACCAGCAACGGCGACGTGACCGATGACCACCACCGTCACGCGCCTCCCCGTCGACTCCCCGAAGCCTGAGGCACGCGGAGTCACCCAGTTCGCGGACCGGGTCGTCGAAAAGATCGCCGGACGAGCCGCGTACGAGGTCGACGATGTACGTCCTGCACCCGTAACCGGGCTGGAACGCCTCAACCCCCGAAGCACGAGTGCCGTCAACGCCCACGTCGACGGTACTGCGGTGACGCTCACGATCCAGCTCGGAATCTCCTACCCCGCTCCGATCCGAACCGTCGCAGCCAACGTGCAACGCGCGGTCCGATCCACCGTTGAGCGCCTCACCGGCCTCGACGTCGTCACCATCCGCGTCGAGCTCGTCGACCTGCCCATCGACCGACCCCGGGTCCGCCGTGTCATCTAGCAGCAGAACGAAACAGTGCGAACACTGAACCGTGCCATCGTCGCGATCGTCGGCCTGGCCCTCCTCGCCGGCGGAGTGCTCGCCGCGATCGAAATCGCCGTCGCATTCGCCGGCGGAAAGCCCTGGGTCCTGCCCTACGACGCCTGGTATCGCAACGCACGCACCCACGACTGGCAGAACGGCACCGCTCGCGCCGTCTTCGTTCTCCTCGCCGCGACCGGCCTCATCCTCCTCGCGCTCCAGGTGCTGCGGAGGCGACCGAGCACCGTGGCGCTGCACTCGGACAGCGCGGTGACCTACACACTCCGTCGACGCAACCTCGAACAGTCCTTGACCCGCAGCGTACGAAATGTCGACGGCGTCGAATCCGCCGCAGTGAAAATCGGCCGTCATGCCGTACGCATCGATGCCCGCAGCCATCGACAACTCCCTGGCGACGTCAAACCGTCGATCCAAACGACGGTCGAGGCTCGCCTCCGCGAGCTGCAACTCGAGGATCCGCCAGCCGTTCGCACCAATCTTCGACTCCGCCGAGACGCATCGTGAACCGATCCGACCACCTCGACCGTCCGCTCCTCGGGATCCTCAGCCTCCTGCTGATGGGCTTTGGCGGATATGCGCTCGCCCGCAGCTACGGCGCCTTCGGCAATACCCAAGCCCACGAACCGATCCTCATCGAACGCGTGCGGACCTTCATCGGACACAACGACAACTGGTTCTGGCCTGTCGCATTCGTCGTCGCGCTCCTGATCGCCTACCTCGGATACCGGCTGCTTCTCGCCAAACTTTCGCCATCCGCGCCAGGCCAGGACCTTCACGTGCGTCAGGGCAATGACGACATCCATGTCCGACCATCGGTCGTCGTCGATGCAATCGCCAACGACCTCACCCGAGATCATCACATCACGCACGCCCGCGGTCGACTCAACCAGATCGACGCTGACCCCGAACTTGACTTGGAGATCACCATCGCCGACGACACCGACCTCGAACAGCTCCGCGTGCGCATCGAACATGAGATTCTTGACCGCGCGCAACACGCCATGGAAAGCACACCACTCCACGCTCACGTCACTATCGCACTCACGAGACCAACAGGACGCCAACTCTCGTAAGCGACAATGCCCTGCACGTCTTGAACGCGAACGAGATGCTCACCGCGATCAGCCTTTAGTGTCCCGAGGGTCGGCAGATCGAGGGTAGGTGCGCTCTTCTTGGATTCGGCCGTTGGTCCCGTGGATTCGTACGGTCACTCCCTTCGCACTCCTCCGAGCTTTGGCCGCGGCCTTGCGAATGACGTCCTTCTTGGTGGCGCCCTCAACATAAGTGCCACCGCTTTTTGACTCGCCGACGACGTCATACCTCGAGAAGCGCGCCCAACCGGTCTGACGCGACCGTCGATCGGGCGCTGACGACATCTGCGATCAGGCGGCGCTGCGCCCTTCACGGGCGTCGCGACCATGACGGCCAAAGTTACGGCCTATCAAGTGAACGATCTCGATACCAATGTTGCGCGCAGCGTCTTTGATCTTTGCAGGGACCGTCGCGGGGAACGAGACCACGAGGTGCGGGTCGAGGGGCGGTCGCGAGCCGGGCGATTTCGATCCGGTTCCGGGCACCGCCACCTTCCTCGAAGCCGGGAGTTCGCGGACAAGCCGAGGTTGGTCGACCCGCCGCTCCAATCACAGGACCGGCCATCAGCGGGTGCGCAGCGCCTCGGCGAAGGAGCCGCCTGCTGATACCGCGACCCAGTTGGTCGAGCCGCCGTCCTGGGTGGGGGTATCATGCTCGGTTTGGGTCCCGTCGCCGAGTTGGCCGTTCGGGTTTGTGCCCCAGCCCCAGAGGGTGCCGTTGGTGCGGATGCCGACGCTGAACCCATAGCCGGCGCTGACGCTCTTCCAAGCGGCGGTGCCGACCTGGACGGGAGCAGAGTGGCTGGTGGTGGTGCCGTCGCCGAGGGCGCCCCCGAGGTTGAAGCCCCAGCTCCACAGGGTGCCGTCAGTACGGAGCGCCAGGGTGTGGAACGCGCCGGCGGAGGCCGTCTTCCAGGTGGTGGCGTTTCCGATCCGGGTGGGGTTCAGTCGGTTGGTGGTGGTGCCGTCTCCGAGTTGGCCGTTGCCGTTGTAGCCCCAACCCCGACAAGATCTGATACTGGTGCAGGGACCGGAAGGGGCGTGACGGGAATGCGTCAACGCGCCCAGCTCTTCAACGGCACCCTCGAAAGCGGCCAGCGTGCCGATGGCGGCTTCCGTGTCCAAGTGAGCCTTCCCTTAGAGACGCCGGCACCTTGATTCGAGTCGCTCTGGCCGACGACCAAGCGCTCGTACGAGACGGCTTCCGGGCGCTGATCGATCGGGAACCCGACATGACCGTCGTCGGTGAGGCTTCCAACGGCGCAGAAGCGGTTGTGATGACCCGTCAGACGCAACCCGACGTGGTCCTCATGGACATCCGCATGTCCGGCATCGACGGTTTGGAGGCGACCCGCCTACTTCTATCAGCTGCCGACGACCCCCGAGTTCGGGTGCTGATACTCACCACCTTCGACCAAGATGACTACGTTTATGAGGCGCTGCGTGCCGGCGCCAGCGGCTTCGTGCTCAAGGATCTGCGCCAAGCCAGTTGGTAGCCGCCATCCGCACCGTCGCCGCAGGAGATTTCCTGCTGTCACCGTCCGTGACACGGCGGTTGATCGAGAACTTCTGTCGGCGTCCCCCGCCGAAAGGGTCCCAGCTACCGGTCCCCTTCGACCCTCTCACGAATCGCGAGATCGAGATTCTCATTTTGCTGTCTCGCGGTCTCTCAAACGCCGAGATCGGCGACGAGCTCTTCCTGAGCGCAAGCACCGTCAAAACACACGTTGGGCGCATCCTCACCAAACTCGACGTCCGGGACCGGATACAAGCCGTCGTCCTCGCCTACGAGTCCGGACTCGTCGAACCCGGCACCCACACGGAACCGCCAACATCAGCAACACCGTGATTTCACCGATGCCCTCTCCAAACTCGTCGCGCACACAACGCCCACCGACCTCGTCGAGCCACCGCCACATCCACCGTATCCGACTAGTGTCCTGGAAGGTTGATCCGTAGAGAAATCTTGACTGATCGGGAATTTTGACGGTTGGGCCCGTGTTCGTCTGGTGTTGTCGACCAACATCGGAGGATCAATATGGCACGTCGCGGACGACCGACCGTCGAGATCATTCTGAGCGCCGAGGAACGGGCGACGTTGCAACGCTGGGCGCGCCGGCACAGTTCGTCGCAGGCGTTGGCGTTGCGGTGCCGGATCGTGTTGGCCTGCGCGGACAGCGATCGTACGCACACCGAGATCGCCGACGAGGTGGGCTGCAATCCGACCACCGTGGGCAAGTGGCGCAATCGATTCGTGGTCGATCGTCTCGACGGGCTCGTCGACGCACCACGGCCGGGCGCGGCCCGCACGATCGGCGACGACGTGATCGAAGCGATCGTGGTCGAGACGCTGGAGACCGCACCGCCGGATGCGACGCACTGGTCGAGCAGAGGGCTGGCGGCCAAACACGGGATCAGTCACACCACCGTTGGGGAGATCTGGCGGGCGTTCGGACTCAAACCGTGGCGTCAAGGCTCCTTCAAGGTGTCGCCCGATCCGCAACTCATCGAGAAGATCCGCGACATCGTCGGCCTGTACATGAACCCGCCGATCGCCGCCGCGGTGTTCGCGGTCGATGAGAAACCGCAGATCCAAGCACTCAACCGCACCGCACCCACGTTGCCGATGCTGCCCACCACTGCGGCACGCGCGACGCATGACTACGAACGCAACGGCACCTGCGACCTGTTCGCCGCGCTCGAGATCGCGACCGGCAAAGTGATCACCGATATCCGTCCTCGCCATACCAGCGCTGACTTCGTCGCGTTCTTGAACAAAGTGAACCGCAACGTCCCGCCCGAACTCGACGTGCACGTGATCCTCGACAACCTTTCGGCGCACAAAACCCCGACCGTGCAGCGCTGGCTGTTACGGCACCGCCGGTTCCATCTCCACTTCACCCCCACCTACGGGTCGTGGATGAACCTCGTCGAACGCTGGTTCTCCGCGCTCACCACCAAGAAACTGCAACGCTCCGCGCACCGCAGCGTCAAAGAACTCGCCGCCGACATCACCGCTTGGGCGGCCGCCTGGAACGAAAACCCCACCCCGTTCGTATGGCACAAGAGCGCCGAACAGATCCTCGAACGCCTCGCCGGCTACTGCACCGCCATCAACCAAAGCACCAGCGCATGACCACCGCGATTTCACCGCGCTTCAGCCTTCCAGGACACTAGTGCGATAGGTCGATGTCGGTGACGTGGCCTGATCGGATCGTGACATCCTGCGAAGGATGCTGCGCGATGTGGAGAAGGGTGTAGTCGCCTTCTTGGAGTTCGGCGAACACGCCGGCGTAGACGGTGCCGCCGGGAAGTTCGCGTGCTCGGACGTCGGTGTGTACGAACGGTTTGCGTTCGCCCACGCGGGCGAGTTCTATTTCGCGGCCGGCAAGTGAGCTCGGCGTGTGCACGACGAGCGCGCCGATCCCGTCTCCGATGTCGAGGACGACTGTTCCTTGGCGGCTGGGGGGGAGTCGTTGCTCGGGTCGAAAGTTCGAGGCATCGTCATGTGGGTGACTGTGTTCCTCGTCGTGCCGGTCGTGGTCGTGCGTCATGCTGCGGGTACGTCGTAACCGCTGTGCGGGTGGCCGAGGAACGGGAAGTTCGCCAGGTAGTGCTCGGTGCCTTTGGCGGTTTGATCTGTGGCGCTGGCGGTGAGGCCTTGGTCCACGATGCCGACCGCGGTGTCAGGTACATAGCTGGGGTCGATGAGCGGGTAGGTCGCGCCAGCGATCGCTTTCAGCTCGATCGTGACGATGTCGTCGGCGAGGCGCCGTCCATTTGGGAAGCCGGCAAGGTCGCCGCCGACGACGCCGAGGTTGTGAGGTGAGGCCGATGGCGGGACAGCCATGTTCAGGCGCAGGAGGTCGGCCTGAATGGTGCCGGTGAAGTTTTGGAAGGTCGGATTCACGACACCCGCCGGGATGCCGGTGAGCAGGATCGCGGCGAGGTCGGCGCGCGGTTTGCCGGATGTCACCAAGGCCTGCAGGTGCGGGAATGCGCCGGGATAGAGGACCGGCAGCAGCTTCGCGAGCTCGGGGTGCAGGACACCGTCAGCGTATTTGCTGTCCCCAAATGGGGAGTCGTGGTTCCAGTCGTCCTTGCGTTCCATTGGGACGAGCACCTCGTTGAACAACGGGTTGCCCATC
>JBBRPP010000110.1:0-8649 GCA_038227995.1 Acidimicrobiales bacterium | reverse complement strand
GTTCGGGCAGGGCAGACTCATCCAGAGCCATCGGTGTGTTCTCCTTCGGTGGGTTCTTTGGCGGAACACACCAAGAATCACGCCGATGGCTCACCTCGTGGCGGACCTACCGAAAACCCACCACGCCAAGGGACTCAAACGGAGGCTGCGATGCTCGGTGATGGGATTCGAAGGAATATTGCGACGATTTCGCACGAAGAACGGACGTTGTTCATCAACGCGATCCGCCAGATGGACGACGCGACCTCGTTGTTTGTATTCGCGGGCAACCTCGGGCACGAGGGCGCCGACGGGAGCGGCAAGATCACCTACTGGGACATGCAGGAGCAGATCCACAAGGACGGGCATGCCCACGGGATCGATGTTCATGTTGGTCCGGCCTTCATCCCGTGGCATCGGGCATTGGTCGGCCACTTCGAGAAGTTGTTGAGGGAAGTCGACCCCCGGCTCTCGCTGCACTACTGGGACTGGACCACTGATCCGCGGGTCGCGGGCGGCGGCCGCGCCGCGTTGTTCACCACTGACTTCATGGGCAGCGCATCGGGCAACGCAGGGATACCGCTCCAAGACTTCGAGTCGACCGAGATCACCGGCGACGCGACGGAGGGCATACCGGGCGACGGTGTGCACGATCACGTCTGGAGGGCAGTGGGTGCCACCGCCAACAAGCCGTCCGGCGAACCCAACATCGATTCCGACCTCACGTTGTTGAGCCCAACGACGTTCACGGCGTTCGCTGCCGGTCTGAAGAACGCCCATGATTTCGTCGCACACAGCTACATCGGCGGCAGCATCAGCCACCCCCACTTCTCGTTTCACGATCCGTTCGTCTTTCTCCTGCATTCGAATCTCGACAGGTTGTGGGCGACGTGGCAGCGCCAGCCCGGCCACCAGGCTCGATTGGACCCGAATCGGGCCTACGGAACGATTGCCGTAGATTTCGGCCTGCCGGCCGACTACTTCGACGAGCTGGTGCAACCGTGGGCTGGCGTGGATCTCGGTGGCACACTTCGAACCGACCTCAATCCCTGGGCGTCGACTCCGGCCCAACGCGAGCACGTTGCCTACAACGACCCCTCGATCATCACGCCACCCAGTTACGACACGGCGCCGCATTCGAGCTACTTCGTTGTCAACCAGGACACGTTCTCGTCGTCTCAAGTTGCCGTGCAGCAAACATTCCCGGCGGCGTTCTACCTGGTCTACGAGGGCTACGAACCGCGAGATCTGGGCGTCACCACAATCCCTGCTCCAACCGTTCCTCCGAACGCTCCGGCCTTTGTGTTCTCGCGCGCAGGATCGAACCTGACCACCATCTCGGCGATCAATCCGGTCATGATGCTGGAGGCCCCGTCAGGTGCCGTCGACGTGCCGCAACGCATCACCATCCGTTACGACCTCCACTTCACGAACGCAACGGAGTTCCCGGTCGCCGCCGGCAGTGAGGTGGTCGTCGGGATGCAGGCGACTCTGGGCTATCGGGTCGACACCGGTACCGGTGGCGCAGTCTTGAACGTCAACGACGTGACCAGGACCGAGTTGCTGCTCGTCGACCAACCAAACCCGTACATGCTGAAGGTCGACCCCACACTGACACCCGCCAACCCGTATTGGCTCAGCATGGATACTCGGGTGTTCAACGCCACGACTGGTCAGACGATCGGCACAGGCGCCGGGGCAATGACTCAAGCCGACCCGACCGCGTCCCAACCGCATCCAGCCAACGACTTCATCCAGGGCGTTGTCGCCAACTTCAACAATTTGCCGAACGACGCCGCCCATCCGTTCTTCACGCAGCTGACGGCTGACGAGGCCGGTAGCACCCTCTACCTGCCCGGCCAGAAGGGCGGCTTGAACGTCTACAACTATGCCGTTGCCAAGGTGCGCTACCTCGCGCCGGCGGGCGTGCCCGCCACCGCCGTCAGCGTCTTCTTCCGAGCCTTCAGCACGATGGTCTCGGCGCTCGACTACGACCAAACGAACGGTTCCACCGGCAACTACCGACGCTCGGGAAATGGGGCAGGAACAGTGCCGCTCCTCGGCATCGAGTCCAACGAGGTCGCCTCGGTCCCGTTCTTCGCGGCTCCTCGCGTGAATTCGGTGGCTGGGACTCCGGGAGCACAATCGATGACCGCCCAAGTCGAACACGCGGCGACGAACACTCGGACTCTCACCGGCGGCGGAAGCGTCGAGCAGGTCGCCTACTTCGGCTGCTGGCTCGACATCAACCGCACCGAGTCGCGATTCCCCCGGAACCCGCTCGCTGACCCCGGAGGTGTCAACGGTCCCTTCAGCGGAAGTGTCGGCAACCCGATCTTGAGCATTCAACAGCTGATGAACGGCTTCCACCAATGTCTCATCGCTGAAATCTTCTTCTGGCCCGCTGGAACCGTTTCCGATCCGATCCACAATCGGGCGACGCCATCGTCGAGCGATCGCCTCGCCCAACGAAACATCTCGCTCGTTCCATCGAGCAATCCCGGATGGCCCGAAGCACACACCGTTCAACACACCTTCTTGTTGAAGCCGTCGAGCACGTTCATCGACCGACAACCGGCGATCGCAATTGCAGGCACTGTTCCGCTCGATCACGTCGCTCCCAAGAGCGGCAAACGAGGCAAGAACGTCGACTCACACGTTGTGGAGGTGGTCTCCAAGCGTCACAGTGGTCCCGATGAACTGATGATCCAGTGGTACAACATTCCACGCGACAGCAGCACCCAGATCTATCTGCCCGAGGTTTCCTCCGACGACATTCTCGCCCTGAACGCACTTCGCCAGCACCCTGCAGCACTGCAGCGTCTGGACGAGCACACGATTGGCTGCCAGGTCTCGGACGTCACCTTCATTCCGCTCCCGATAGGGCGCACCGGCAATTTGGCCGGGCTGCTCACCGTGACCCTTCCGGCAGGAGTGCGGACCGGGCAACGATTTCACGTCAGCGCCCAACAGATCTCCGGGCAACTCAACAGGGTTCTCGGCGGGTGGCAGATGAACATTCCGGTTCTGACCGACCCGGAGATCTTGCCGGCCGAGATTGCCAAGCTCGGAGTGCTCCGGCACATTCAGCTGACGATCCCCGCTACCAGCCGATGGCACGGAATCTTCCAGCGGTACGTGAACCAAGTAGCCGGAAGAGTCCGAGGCCTCGGTGGTGATCCGGATGCGGTGAAGCCATCGAGCAACGGGGTGGACATCGACGAAACCTGCCCGCCGCACCGGCACGACGCAGAGACCTGCCCGCCGGCAATTTGGAACCTGAACATTCCGTGGGCCGAGTGCGAGATCGAAGGCGAGATCGACCTGAAGCTCCGGTTCCGCAAACGCTGCGACTGACCCCGATGGGCGATTGAGCACCCTCTGCGGCGCTCGGCCAATTCGAGGTTCACGCAAACAGACGTGTGATCGGCTTGCGCCGCGGTTGTCGGTGAAAGCGGTGACGCCGTAACGATGCACACCGACCAGCACCTGCTGCCGGGCATGACCGGCGCCGCAGTCGAACGATTCGCCATGCTCGTCGCCACCGCCAGCCAGTAGACGCCGGTGATGCGACCGGAAAACGACGAAGGCCCAGGTGCTTTGACCTGGGCCTTCCTGTAGTGGCGGGGACAGGATTTGAACCTGTGACCTTCGGGTTATGAGCCGTTTCGAGGCCCTGTCCACCAGTGACCGTGAGTGACCGTTAGTGCCAGCTACCTGGTCTTTCGCGCTTTCGACGTGTCATCGTGTGTCACTCAATATCACGCTCTGTCACCTGGTCCATTAGAAGAACCATTAGAAGTGTCGCACTTCTAGCCTTGTCTCAGTGTATCTGAGACACTATGATTTCTGAGACAGCAGATTACCGGGATCTGCCTGAAACAGTGAGTTGTCTGTGACAGACAAGAAGCGGATTTCCGAGACAGCAGCGCTCCGCCTGGCGGAGCAGATCGTCGCGCGCTCGATGCCGTCGGGGTGGTCAGCGAAGGTCGTGCAGGCCCCTGGCCGCTCCACCGGCTCACGGAGTGTTTCGCTTCGCGTCCGCACATCGGACGGTGACACAAGCGAGTTCGGCATCGTCACCAAACGATCACTTAACCCGATGGAAGCCGGGCAGCTTCTCGACACCATGGGTCTGGAAGTCACGACTTCGCAACGCGGACCGAAGCCGGTCAACGTTGCGATCATCGCCCCGTACCTCAGCGAGCGAACCCGTGAGGTGATCGCAGGCCGAGGTGTCAGCTACATCGACAGCACCGGCAACATGCGGCTGCAGACAGACCGGCCGGCGCTGTACATCCTCACCAACGGCGCCGACAAGGACCCCTGGCCCGACGACCAGCCGCTCAAGTCGCTACGCGGCCGCGGCGCCGGAAGAGCGCTGCGAGCCGTCGCCGACTTCCGCCCACCATACGGTGTGCGAGAACTCGCTGGCCGCGCCAACGTCTCGCCTGCAACGCTTGCAAGGGTGATCGACCTTCTCGCCCGCGACGCACTGTTGACGCGTGATGCCCGCGGACGCGTCAACGAAGTCGACTGGGCTGGCTGCCTGCGGCGCTGGAGCAAGGACTACGAGTTCGCGATCTCGAACCAGACGACTGCGTTCCTGGCGCCACGCGGGCTCAGCGACATCACGTCGAAGCTCGCCACCGTCAAGTGGCGCTACGCGCTCACTGGTTCACTCGCTGCGCAGTCCTTCTCCCCGATCGCTCCGGCGCGCCTGGGCACGCTCTACGTCGACGACATCGAGACAGCCGTCAGGCAACTCGACCTGCGCGAAGTCGACAGCGGCACGAACGTGCTCATCGCCGAACCCTTCGACCCGGTCGTCTACGAACGAACGACAAAGCGTGACGGCCTCACGCTCGCCGCGCCAACACAGATCGCCGCCGACCTCCTCACCGGCTCAGGCCGGATGCCATCTGAAGGAGAAGAGCTGCTGGCTTGGATGAAGGACAACGAGCGTGTCTGGCGCACCTGACCCGCTCTACGTCCGCGCACGCCGAGCCCTGCTCGACGCCCTCGACGCATTGGAACCTCACCTCGACGCGATCGTGCTCGTTGGCGCCCAAGCCGTCTATCTCCACACCGCCGACACCGAACTCGCTGTTGCCGAATACACCACCGACGCCGACCTCGCTGTTGCACCGGGCGACCTCGCCGACTCGCCACTGATAGGCGACGCACTGACCGCCAGCGGATTCACACCCCGAGTGCACCCCGGCGGATGGTTGAGCCCCGACGGCATCTACCTCGACGTGATGGTGCCCGACGCACTCGCCGGCCCCGGTAACCGAGGAGCCCGTCTCGGCGCGCACGGCAAGCGCGCAGCACGAAGAGCCAAAGGTCTCGAGGCGACGCTCGTCGATCGCGAGCGCCGCACCGTCTTCGCTCTCGACCCAACCGACAACCGAGCCCGAGAGATCTGGATCGCCAGCCCAGCCGCGCTGATCGTCGCCAAGCTCCACAAGATCGGCGAACGCGTCAAGGCACAGGACCGCGTCCGCGACAAGGACGCACTCGACTTGTACCGGCTGTTTCAAGCCGTACCCACCGATCAGCTCGCGGATGGCATGCGCCGACTCCGCGCGCACCCACTCTCCAACGACGTGACCGGTGAAGCGCTCGTCGTCCTGCGGACCTTGTTCACGCGGCGAGACGCCGAGGGAGTCGAGATGGCGGTGAGGGCAGCTGGCGACCCGGCGAACAGTGAGGTCATGCGCGCCTCGATGGTCGCTCTTGCTACCGACCTTCTCGCGGCGACGGAGGAGTAGAGGTGGGCGACGAGATCGACGCGCTGATCGAAGAGGTGATAGTCGACGCCTACGACGAGCACGAGCAGCTCTGGTCGTTTCGTCAGGCGTTCGAAGACAACGCGCGGTTCCCGTTCCGGGCAACCGTCGTCGGAGCCGAGGTTGCAGTTACCGAAGTCGACTTCGAGGGCGACGAACGCCGCGGGCTCACCGCTGCGTGCCGACGGGAAGGCCAGCTGCATTCGGTATCGCTTCTCGACGTCACCCCCGTCGGCCCGATGCCCCTAGAGACCAGACAGCTCCTCGACGCCTACCGTCGCTGGTCGGGAGCAACTCCACTGCCCACATTCCATGTCGAGCAGACGACGCGCTGGGTGTACCCGAGGTTCGCGCCTGCGCTCATCGAGATCCCCGAACCGTTGGGGTTGACACCGCATGGCGAGTGGGACCCCGCCGCCGAGTACTGGGGTGAACCGGGTGAGCCGATCCACCCGCTATGCCGCACCGTCATCGCCGCCGGGCCGCGACCATCGTTCGAGATGGAACAGGTCATTCCTGGCGAAGATGAGGACGACTGGGACAGCGACCCGATCGTGGAGGCGGCCGACCTGCACCGTGCCGGTCATCATCGCGAGGCCATCCGAATCCTCGAAGACGCGCTCGCCATCGACATGCGGTGCATCGATGCATGGGGGCACCTCGGGCTGGTCGCCTTCAACACCCGTGGGCCTGGCCCGGCAGCCGAGCTCTACCAGACCGGCGTCGCGGTCGCCGAGGCGTCATTGCCGGCCGGCTTCGGCGGTGTGCTCCCGTGGGGATGGATCGACAACCGGCCGTTCCTTCGTTGCCTCCACGGTCTCGCCCTGTGCGCGTGGCGGCAGCGACGTTGGGACGACGCCGAGGCGATGTTCACGGCTCGAGTGTGGCTCGATCCGTCCGGCGCCCTCAACGACCTCGCTTGCCTGGAGCCCGTTCGAGCCCGCCAGCGGTGGACCAAGGCGTAACCAGACTCAGCGGCCGGTAGTCGGTCAAGCAGAGGAGGCCGGGGTCAGGCAACGACGACGTTGGGAAGTGTCTCCTGAACGATTCTGGCGATGTTGCGGGCGTCGTCGATACCACGGTGGTGAGTGCCGGCCAACGGGAGGCCGAGCAGGTCGAGCGCCGCCGCCATGCCGCAGCGGCGCACACACATCCGATCGGCGAACACCTGCTTGATGTTCAAGTGGTCGCTCTCGAACTGCTTCGGGAACACCAGGCCGAAACGAGTGCAGTCCAGGCGAAACTGGCCGACGTCGAAAAAGCCCCACGAGCACAGCCGATACGGCCCCGCGCCGATCCACTCGAGGAAGCGGGTGAACACCGCCGGGTACATGTCGGCGCCATCCACATCGGCCTGCCTGATGGTCGTCAGAGCGGTACAGAACTGGCTGAGCTTTGGTTCGACCACCGGACGAACGAAGCAGGCGAACTCATCAACGATCGTCAGGGACGCGTCGAGGCGAACCGCTCCGATTTCGATGATCTCCATGTGGTTGCGCGGGCGCGACGTATTCCAACACGTCGCTTCCAGGTCCACCACGATCAGCTCCATGGCGTCGACCCTATTCGCGCTCACCGCCGCAACGCGGACGAGTTGTCGCGAACATCGTGAGTTGTGGCTGATCGTCCACGCGACCTGCAGGCTCGCGCGACGGCTGGGCATACGTCGATTTCGACGATCGTGGCGTGCAATCAACCAGGCAAAACTGGACTCTCCGATCGCGTCCGCACGTACTCAGATCCAGTTCAGGCCCAGCATTGAACTACTACGCGAACGCTGGGAGACGTGCTAGCCAACCCTGCGCCCGCAGGCGCTCGAACGCGGCGGCGATGTGGTCCTCGGTGAACATGCGTTGCTTCCGACCGCTCCATTCCTGCACGCGCTGTACAGCAACGTCCAGTTCATCACTAGGCCCACGGTCGTCGTGCGTCGCGACCCAATGGACACTCGCCAGGAGTTCCAGCCCGTAGGGCGACTCGAAGCCGTCGACCAGCCGCAGGACACGATCCATTCGCTCAACAACCGCAGGGTTGAGATTCAGCGCTGCGTCAGCTTCCGCCATCGCACCCGGAAGAATCTCGATGACCTCAGCATCTTGCACCTTCATCGAGCCGTCGCCGAACCCCCGGAGATGGTGACCTTCCACTGCTTTGAGCACGTGGCGAAGGTTGTCGGCATACGGCCCGTACCGAGCAGGCTCGTACCGGAGGTTCAGATCTTCGCCAGCCTCCTGAAGGAAGTACATGAGCTTCTGGATTTCGATCAAGCTCGCGCCGAGGCCTACCAGGCCATAGCGGCCGACCATTCCAACGAGAGCCGCCTTTCCTGACGACAGCTTTGGTCGCGGTGTGGCCACCGACATGTCAGAGGCCGCCGGGGTGGTCGCGGGTGGGAACACGAGCACTTCGGTGTCGAGGTCGGCCAGTTTTGCGTCAATCAATGGGCGGACGACCGACCAGTCAAGACCACCGTTGCCGCACCCAAGCGGCGGCAGCGCGATCGACTTGATCCCAATCTCGTCGATCACTCGGCGCAAGTCGTCGAGACCGGATGCGACATCGGACAGCTTGGAAGGCGACCGCCAGTGTCCCTTCGTCGGAAAGTTGATGATCCAGCGCGGCTTCATCAGCTGACCAGCATCGAAGACGAACATTTCGCCGAGTCGAACACGACCGTCCTTGCACGCTCGTTCGTAGGCCTTGAAGTTCGCCGGAAAGGCATTCTTGAACTGAAGAGCGATGCCCTTGCCCATCACGCCCACCGTGTTGACCGTGTTGACGAGCGCGTCGACATCGGCTTCGAGAAGGTTGCCGGAGGACTCGAGAAAGGCTGTCATCAGAAGTACCAATCCTGCCGCGGGCGGACAGGGATGGTGAC
>JBBRPP010000109.1:0-8836 GCA_038227995.1 Acidimicrobiales bacterium | reverse complement strand
GTTCGGGCAGGGCAGACTCATCCAGAGCCATCGGTGTGTTCTCCTTCGGTGGGTTCTTTGGCGGAACACACCAAGAATCACGCCGATGGCTCACCTCGTGGCGGACCTACCGAAAACCCACCACGCCAAGGGACTCAAACGATCCGTCGTGCAACCCGAATTGCGCGACACAACCAGATGGCGGTTTCGATAATTGGGCGGGTTGGCGCGCTGCTGTCCGGCGATGCCAACGAACTTGACCGACTCGAGGCTGCGTTCATGGAGATGGACTGTCCGTACCAGGCGACACGAACACGCCAGCTCGCCGATCTAGCGGTCTCGGCATCCACAGTGTCACCGATGCCGCCGACCGTGGCGGGCCCTGTTGCTTCGTTCGGTTTGACCGATCGCGAGATCGAGGTGCTCACCCTCGTCGCAGCCGGCAGCTCCAATCCGCAGATCGCGGCCGCCCTATACATCAGCCGTAAGACGGCCGAGCACCACGTGTCTCATATCCTCGCCAAGCTGGGTGTGACCACTCGCTCCGAGGCCGCCGCTCTCGCGGGCCGCAGTGGTCTCGGGATCCGGTAAGGTTCCCCGCTCAATAGAACGCGCGGCGGATGTTGTGGTTGTGGAGGGGCTGTCAGAAATCGGTGGCCTCCACTCTTGCGACGAGGCCGCGGACCGGATGCAACGACGATGTCGAGGTTGCCGAGTCGTTGATCAACGGCAGAGCGAACCTGGAAGCATTGGGAGCTTCAATTGCCGGTGGGCTACCGCTGAACTGCGCAGTCCGCGAACAGTGTCGTTCGACCCGGATGCTCGTTCCGTGTGAACGGCGGATGAAACGCAACCCGGGCGCGAGCGCCGCGAACGAGCGGCGAAATATGATTCGCTTCGGCCGGTATCGAGGCGGAGTCGGTGGGCGGCGGTGTCGGCGATCCAGGCGCTGACGGTGGTTCCGTCGGCGGCTGCGGCTGCGTCGATGGCGTCGGCGAGTTCGGGTGGGACTGAGATCGAGCGTTTCTGTCGGCCGGCCACAACCCGATGGTAGGACAGGTGGTAGGACAAGGCAACACGAGATCCTGCACGGTTCCTGCACAGGACTCGGCCGCACCAGGCGGACCGAGACGGATCAGACGGACAGGACGGACAACAGCAGCAGACGTGACCAGGTCAGACGGACTCAGTTGGACGTCCCGGACCTGCGAGTGAAGTCTTAAACCTCCTTGTACGAACGTACGTACGTACGGGTTCGAACCCCGTCCCGGGCACCACAAACACGCAGCTCAGAGACGGTGGTTGGCGCAGCCTCGCTGCTCGTGTGCCGTCAAGCCCGCACGATTCCTGCACGGAACGTTCTTCGATAGCGGTTTTCGGACATGGTTCCGAGACGCGCGGAGGTGATCAAATCGGTTGTCGTCTCGGCTCGATGCCTCAGCGCCGCCGAGACGATCGTGCAGGCCAACCGGAGATCTCGGGGCGTGACCTACCCCAACATCGACGGCCAGGCGCTGCGAACGGGAGAGCGCCCCTTCGAGGATATGTTCGCGAGATCTTGTCCGATGAGGGTTGATATGAGTGCGGGTTATGCGCCTCGATGCTTCCTTCCGCCAACCTCGGCGTGCTCGAGAGTTTCGCCGTCGACAACGATCCCGTCGATCACTGACGCCGGTACATGCCGTCGAAAACAGCCGCCCAGGTCGCGCCATCGTCGCCCGACTGCTGCCGGCACTGTTGCGTTGTTCGATCGGGTTGCGCGGCCGACCGGCGTTGGCACCGATCTGGTCAGATCATCAAGGCGAGTTCGTCGAACGCTGCAGCGCAGCGAAGACGGCTTGCTCGGGCGTCGACGCCGAGTTCGTAGTGACCACGGCGAAGGTTCTGGATGAACGCGTGACCTGTGATGATCACCGTCGCGGTGCGGTCGGTCTTCAAGCCGCGCATCGGCCGCAACCTCGCTTTCAACCGGCCGTGATCGCACTCGACCCGGTTGTTCGCATAGTTGACCGTGTTGTGCAACGCCTGCGGCAACAGCTCTTCGATCACGTTCGCCAACACCGCTGCCCGGTCGGTGACGACGTCGTCCGGTTGCCCATGAGCGGCGATCGCTGTGGTGAAGAACTTGCCTGCTGCGCACCGCCAACATGATCACCTCCGGCGGGAACCGGAACCCGGTGAACGCTGACGACAACTGATTGGACAGTGCAACACGATGACGACATCTCATCTCAACACCCTCGCCGCAGGCACGCGATCCGCCAACGCAACAGTGCTTTCCAAGGTCACACCGCGTCGGACCAGAGCGGACGTGTCCACGATCGAAGGTGGCTGGCTCATTGGACAGCCGGCCAGCGGGGCGAGCCCGGTGCCGTCGTGTCTGCCGCCGCGACCACGGTGATGCCTGCCTGCACGCGCGGTCGACAGCGAACGCCAACGGGGTCGATGTCGGCTGAATTCGTCGAGGCCGTGCGGAAGCTCAGTTGAGCTGATGACGCTCATGTGAATCTCCCAGAGCTGCCCGGCGGGTTATTCCGGTGAGCGCGAGCATTGGTCGTCCCGACGAGCGATGGCGAGACGTTCTCAGTGTCCGTAGCGTGGAAGTCGCCTGTTGACACGACCGCCGGTTTCGAGGACGATGCGTGTTGTCAGTTCGCATGGCAAGTCGTCGCGCGACTGGCTCAGGAGCTGACTGTGGCCAATCGACGCCTGGCGAAGTCCTTGATCCGTTGCGGGGATGGGGTGTCCGTGAACGGCCTGCGTCACGTGCCTTCAGCCACCGTCACGATCGAGCGGCCACGTGCCTCGCACAAACGAGAGATTCTTCGTCGGCGTCGGTCCGACGCGGAGTCAAGATGGGTGCCATGCGCAATCCGAAGGTGGGTATGGCTGGCGACGATTACCTCCGTCGTCGCTGTGCTCGTTGTGGCAGGCGGTGTCGGCCAAAAGGCGTTGGCCAACGACTACTACGTGTGCCAGATTTTTGACCTGCAGGGTCAATGCATCGACTGGTATCCGCCCCCTTCCTTTACTACGACCAGTCCCGATCCGCCTGTTGCCGGCGCGATCTGCGATACCGCTACCGACTTGGGTTGTCAGCGATGGGTTTTGCCGGCCTTCTACGACCTTGCCAATTGGGGGTGGATGTGCGATTTCAATTCGAAGACCGGGAAATGCCTCCACTGGACGTGGGGGAACAGGATCAAGCCCACCGGGCCGGCGCCTGTGGTGCTGATCGGGCTTGCCGCGGAGACAGTGACGACGGTCAACCCGGGTGCCGGTGCGAACGCTTCGGCGGTCTTGGCGAACTTGACCATGGTTGACGGTGCCGCGCCCGGCTACATCACGGCCGACAAGTGTTCGGCATTGCTGGCGGGGCCGCAGACCAGGTCGAATGGCAACCATGATAGTGGCGAGGCGATCGCGAATTTGTCGGTGGTGCCGCTCGACACTGACGGCAGGTTTTGTGTGTACAACCAGGTGTCAGTGAATCTGCTCGCAGACGTGCAGGGCTACTTTGCGCCCTCGACAGCGGACGGGCAGCTCTTCGTTCAGTCCGCACCGTCGCGCAAGTTGGACACCCGAATCCCCCCTCTCACCAAGCCACCAGCAGGATCGATCACGAAAGTCGCCACCGGCGTGGTCCCAGGCACATCCGCGGTGCTGGTGAATCTCACGATGGTCGACGGCGCGACCCCCGGGTACATCACGGCGAACAAGTGCTCGGTATTGACTGCTGGGCCCCAGACGAAGTCGTCGGGGAACCACGGCGTCAGCACCGCGATTGCGAACCTGGCAGTCGTTCCGGTTGATTCCGATGGATCGTTCTGCATCTACAACCAGCAGCCCGTCAACTTGGTCGTCGATCTGCAAGGGTCGTTCACGTCCAACGCATCCGGCGCACTCGGCTTCACGTTGTCAACACCCAGCCGCAGACTCGACACCCGTGTCGCTCCGCTCACGAGGCCAGGCGCCGGTGCCATAACAAAGGTCAACACGGGCATTGCGCCCGGAGCGACCGCAGCCCTCGTGAACCTCACGATGGTGGAGGGAACCGCTGCCGGATACATCACTGCTGACAAATGCTCGGCATTGGTGCCAGGACCGCAAACGAAGTCGGCGGGGAATTTCACGGCATTGAGTGCAATCGCCAATCTTTCCGTCGTGCCGCTCGACGCGGATGGGTCGTTCTGTATCTTCAACAGCCAACCCGTCGATCTCGTCGTGGACGTGCAAGGAGCATTCAGCCAGACCGGAGCCGAACGGTTCTTTCCACTCGCTCCGACTCGGGTGCTCGACACGAGGTGAGCTGAAACCCAGCTGCATCGTCAGATGTGGAACCACTCCGCCCTCCCGGGCAACTCACCAGTGTCAGCACTGTGAGCATCGACGATTTCTACGCCAGCACGTTCAACGCACCCACCGGACCTCTTTAGCCGTCATCGAACGCGTGAGGCTGCTATCGACACGTGGCGCGAGCAGCACACCGGTCGCTCGATCCAAGTGTGGCGACGGACTGTGCCCCGGGGCGAAACTCTCATCGTCGAAGGCGTTTGGCACGAGGCTCGCCGCCCGGGTTGAGCTGCGCTTCGACGTTTCTGACAAGCGCTGGTTGCGTGCCTTCATCGTGTTCATTCTTCAGCGGTTGCTCGGCTGGCGATGTGTCGTCGATTGGTGGATGCCGCGACGAAGGCGTTCTCGGATGGCTGGAGGTCGCGCGCTTGGGTGCGAGCTGGCGACGCTGTCGCTGCTTGGATGCGACAGCTCCGCTGGCGGGCACTCCAGCCGGTGCGACACGATCGATAGTGTCGTGGCCGCGACCAAGAAACGGCTCGACGGAAACTCCTACGCCGGTCGCCGCGAGTCGAATCGGTGCTTGCTTGGCGCGCCATCGCTTCCCCGCTTGGCTGGCGAGTCCAAGTTCGCCCATTGGTGCGGGCTCGGGCGTTGTCGCGCCGGCCCCCCGGTGCGGTCACCGGCTTGCCTGTTTGGAGGGGCTAGGCGCGTGGCCGGTCGGAGAGGCATTCGGGTTAGTGTTTCGGTTTCCGAACATGTTCTGTGGGTCATCAATCAGTTGCGCTAGTTTTGAGGTCTGGGTCGGGAGTGTGAGCGGGGGTGCGGGTGATGTCAGGCGGGTTCCGGTTGTCGGTGGTGATCGGGTTCTTCGCGGCGTCGTTGGGCGTCGCTGGCCGGCCGGGCGTTGAGGCTGCTTCTGCGAGTTCGGTGTGGCCGCAGGGCGCGGCGCCGACGGTGCCGACCCAGCAGCCGTTCGTTGCGGTGTCTCCGACGAGAGTGCTGGACACCCGCTTGGGTCTGGGCGCAGCGGTCGGCCCGCTGTCGGCTGGTGGGCGGATCGACGTGCAGGTGACCGGTATGGTGGACACACTTTCGGGTGCGCAGATCGTGGTGCCGTCGGGCGCGACCGCGGTGGTGTTGAACGTGACGGCTGTGGACTCGACTGCGCCTTCATTCGTGACGGTCTGGCCGACGGGTGCGGCACGACCGCTGGCATCGACGTTGAACGTCGCGTCGCGTGATCCGGTTCCAAATCTGATCGAGGTGCAGCTCGGCGACGGCGGGCGGGTGTCGTTGTTCAACAATGCCGGCTTGACCAGCTTGATCGCAGACATCGCCGGCTGGGTGGGTTCTGGCGCCGTCACGGGCGGAGGCTTGTTTCAGCCGTTGGCGCCGGCCCGGCTGTTGGATACGCGTTTGGGGGCTGGTCCGGTCGCAGCGGGTGATGCTGGTGTCGTCACCCTGGCGGTCGCCGGTCATGGAGGGGTGCCCAACGCTGGCGTCGTCGCGGTTGCGTTGAATGTGACGGTGACGGAGCCGACGAGCGCGTCGTATGTCACGACGTGGCCCTCGGGCGCGGTCAGACCGACTGCGTCGAACCTGAACTTCGTCGGTGGCCAGACCGTCGCCAATCGGGTCATCGTCAAGCTCGGCGCTGATGGGGCGGTGCGGTTCTACAACAACGCCGGAACGATTCAGCTCGTTGTCGATGTCAACGGCTACTACTCCGCACAGGGCGGGTCGTCGATCGGGGCGTCGTTCCACGGCATCACGCCGCTGCGCGTCACCGACACTCGTGCTGTCGAGATCGGCCCGTTGGGTGCGGTCGGAGCGAACGGCGCGATCGTCGTACCCGTCGCGGGTCAGGGCCAGATCCCCAGCGCCGTCAGCGGGGTCCCTCCGACGGCTGTTGTGGCGAACATCACCGTCACCAACTCGACCGCTGCCTCATACCTCACAGCGTGGCCGTCGGGGTCGGCTCGACAGGTGACGAGTGATCTCAACTTCGGTGCAGGGCAGACGGTCGCCAACCTTGCCATTGTCAAGGTGGGCGCCGACGGGACGTTCAACATCTACAACAATGCCGGCTCGACCGACATCGTCGTCGATCTTCTCGGCTGGTACTCGGGTGACGTCGTGCTCGATCCCGACCTGGTCATCCTCGACGCCGCCGACGCCGGGGGCATCGCCTCGTACGATCGTGTCGGTGGGGTGTTGGTGACATCGACCCACAACGGGGCCTTTGCCAAGGTCGTGCCCGGTTCGGTTCTCAACGCGGGAATCACACCGGCGACTCCGCAGGGTTTGCTCGTCACCGTTGTCTCGGTCAGCGCGGGACCGGGCGACGGCCTCACCCTTCACACCGCGCCCGCCTCGCTGAAGGACGCGGTCGGGCAAGGAGCGCTGCACGCCAGCCTGCCGTTGACCACCCCGACGCCCGCATCGCTCACGACAGCGGCCTCGAAGCCAAGAACCAACATCACAGCAGGCGCGTCGGTGAGCGTGCCGTTCGACGAGACGTTCACCGACCCTTCCGGCACCGCCACAGTTTCCGGCGAGTTCACGATGGCTGGGTCAGTCGACGTGAACGTCGACATCGGGTTCTTCCACGACAGCGGATCCGTCACGGCGAGTCTCTCGGAAGACTTCACAGCCACGCTCACAGCGCAGGCTCACGCCTCCTGGTCCGGCACCAAATTGATCAAATCCATCGACTTCGAACCGGTGGTCGTCGAAATCGGGCCCGTTCCCGTGGTGCTCCTACCGGGGGTTGATGTCGAGCTGAAAGCTTCCGGAAGCGTCGACGCGACGCTGACTGCCGGTGTCACTCAACACCAGGACCTCACGCTTGGGGTGCAGTTCGACGGTTCCGACGTGACACCCATCGACGACGCCAACTCGAACCTCACGCCGATCGGGCCGACCATCAACGGCAACGCCGACGCCAAGGCTGCCATCGAAGCAACGCTCTCGCTCAATACCGACGGCGTGTTGACCTTCAAGGTCGGCGCCGCTCCGTTCGTTCGAGTGCACGCCACACTCTGCGGCCTTCAGTTGTTTGGCGGCGTCGACGTCTCCGCCGGCATCAAGCTCTCGGTGCTCGACGAAACACTGCTCGACAAGTCCATCTCCAAAACCTTCGAACGCAGGTTGGTGGCAGTCGATTTCGGCTTGTGCTGGACCGGGACCATCACCATCGATTCCTCGACCCATCTCACCCGAAACACCGCCAGCGACGTCATCGACAACCTCGACACGAGCAGCATGACGTACACCATTTTGCGCGCAGGTGACGACCCAACGAACTACGAAGCATCAGTGAGCGGGGCCGCGTCCATCAACGACTCCGAATCCAACCCGGTCACCGGCTGTTCGAACCTGCTCATGCTGCAATGGTCCGGTACTTCCGGAATCACTCACAACCTGACGATCGAAGCCGGCGATGCAGGCCAGGCGACAATCGATCTGCCCTTCCTACCCTCCGTCACACCGCCAATGACCGGTCAACAAGTCGTTTCTGGGCCACCCGAATGCAACCCGCAAACCACTCCATCGACCCTCGCTCTCTCCCCTGTCGGAATCAACGTCGGTGAAGTCGGCTTGTTCCAGTTCGCGCGCACCGCCACGAGCATCGCTGGCACCTTCGTGTTCGTCGACACGACCACCTTCGGCCCCGACGGCCTCGTCGAAACCCGCCACGGCACCGTCACACTCGACCTCCACCGACTTCTCCCCTTCGACTGAGGCCCGCGGGAGGCGTCACACGGAGAGCTTTTCAGGAGAGCGTCGATGGGCGCGTCTGAGAGGCTCGGACAGGTCTCGCACGCCTTGGCAGAAACGTCTGTCCCTATCAGGCGGCCCTCACAACACAAATTGACTATCGCCATCAACCGCGACGTGAAGGATGAGATCACGCCCGACTCAGGCGCGCATGACGGTTTCAGTACCGACGACCTCGCACGTGAGACCGGGGGCGCGACGCGAGCCATGACAGACGGTGCAAATCGCAGCAGATTCGGCCACACCGACCTCTTCTCACGGCCGCAAACCGGGCCAGTAAGCTGCTGCGCATAACCTCAGCCGGCACCTCCAAGACCGCTCCGACTCGCCCGCGAAACGAATCGCGGGACCGGCGTTCGGCGCTACCGATCCGACGATTGTCGTCGCCGGGGCGGGAATCGTCGGAGAACGCGAGTGCAGCGACAGGACGCGCCCTGTCGAGGCACGCCGAACGAGCCTCGGCTGCGGGGGAAGCGCTCCAGGTAACCGGCGTTCTGCGTTGAAGTTCGTGTTCGATTGAGCGGTGTTCGAGGCGTCTTCGTATCGCTTCTCCGCCGCGCTGGCTCAGCTCAGTCGAGCGACTGCGACTTGGCCGCGGTGGGTGGGCGAAGGGCCGTCAGACTGTCTCGATCGTAAGGCCGGAGCGTGTGGCGTCGACGATTTTGCGGATGTGGGTGGGGTTGGAGGTCACTACGGCATCGTGGCGGCGGGCGGCTCCTTCGACGACGGTGACGTCGACGATGTCGTCATGTCCGGCGCGTGCCGCGAGAACGCCGACGGC
>JBBRPP010000108.1:0-8907 GCA_038227995.1 Acidimicrobiales bacterium | reverse complement strand
TCCTCGCGCTCGCACAACGACAACGGCAAGCCTGGCATCCTGGTATCTCCAACGGTCGGTGGTGGTCAACAGCACCGGCCATCCTGACCCTCACGGATCAGTCAAACCGGGACCGTGCACCGACCGTTGGAACTGGCCGTGGGGGAGGTGGAGTGACAACCGGACGCAGGTCGATTCGGCAATTTCAGAAGGTCGTCAGCCATCCAATATCCCGCCGTGCGCGCCATTCCGTTGAACTTGTATTTCGCATGATTGGCCGCGTCGCCGCCCAGGTATTTGTCTCTGGCGAGATTGAATGGAGTGAAGTCGCATATGGCGTCGTTGGGCACGCACCACGCCGCAGCGAGGCCTCTCCCTCTGGGAGACGGGGGGACGCGCGTGCCGAGTAGGCTTTCATAGACCCCATTGCGACCCGATCCTTGGGCCCCGCCATAGTGATCTAATCCATCGCCGCTGTCGTGGCGGGCAGGGTCGCCAAACAAGGCGATTCCAGCAATATGAGACTGTGCCGTTGAGTCTAATTGAGCAAGCGCCTTTCGAATCACTAATGCACCCTGCGAGTAGCCGGCGACTGCGATCCATGAATTGCAGCGAGTGAGTACGGAACTTATCACCAAAGCAAGTTCGCTGACTCCGTCGTCCACGCCATTTAGAAATTCGGCTGCGCCCGCGCCCCAATCCTGAAAAATTGCGGACGTGGTGGTCGCCGGGTACTGAAGAGCCTGCACGCTCACGGTCCGCTTACCCGACACGCCTTCCTCGAAGGTCTGCCGTAATAGATCAACCGTCTGTCCGAGACCACCCCAATCCGACTGCGCTGCACCCGACTCACGGACGCCCACCAACACTACGTCGGAGCAAGTGAACGCACTAACTGGGGCAACATTGAGCGACGTCAAGACCACCGTCGTCGTCGTGATCAAACTCACCGCCATCAGTGGCGCAGTCAACCGCCAAGTCTTCCCGCCGTTCATGGGCCCTCCCTGTCACCTGGATACCCTATTACAGGCTGTGCTGCGCTGCGTCCGATGTCGTTCGCTCACGCGCATACCCCGCCGCAGGCCGCGGGCGATCGATTCCTACTCTGGGAGGGATTGCGGCACGAGCACCCACCAGCGAAAACATCTCAACGCTTGTGCCTGTCCGTCGTTCCCGACAGCAGGCGTTGCCAGGGCGTGGCCGCCCGGGACGACCACCGTTCAGCGCGATCGCCTCGGTCGCGGCGCGACGGGCAGGGCCCCAAACGATGTCGTCGCCGGAGTCGGCGCACAGGCGGCGGGCAACAACGACCTTGCCGGCCCAACAGACCGTGAACCGGAACGCTGACGTGTCCGCCGCCTGAACGTCACCAAGGGCGAGCGCCGCAGCCATGGCTGCAGAAGTGCCCTTCCTATGTGTTGCTGCCGATTCCTCTCGAACTCCCGCTTGTACTCGTCCCATTGCCGCCAGCGCGCTTGGATCACTCTTCACGCTCACCCCGAGGATGTCACGACCACTCCTCGACAGCGGAAAGCATAGGGACGCCCTGGGTAGGCGAGTCGCTCTCGCTCCCGCCGCTCAGATAGGCGCCAGATCGAATCGCCAATCGTTGCCGGTAAGCAGCGCAGAACCCCAGCGCATATTCGCACCTCCCATCTGCAACGCGGCCAGCGCCGATCGGCGCATCTGTCGGTGATCGTCGGCGTGCGTCGCGGCGTGATAGCCCGCCGAACTTCCAGCGTTCCAATCCCTCTACACGACAATAGCACTTGTGCTACACTGGCGGTATGACGACTGTAGGACTTCGCGAACTTCGCCAGGACGCATCCGAGTTGGTTCGGCGCGTTGAAGGAGGCGAGGAGATTGACATCACGGTCGCGGGTCGCCTCGCCGCTCGACTGGTTCCCGCAGCACCGCGGCGTTGGCAGCATTGGGATGACGTCGCCGTGTTGTTCAGTGGGAGACCTGATCCTGACTGGGAGCGAGATCGCGACCTGATCGACCAGTCCCTCGCGAATCCGTGGGAGCGCAGTGTCCAAAGCGATTCTTGACACCAGTGTGTTGATCGCCGACGACGTCGCTCCACTCGTGGGCGAACTCGCGATCAGCATGGCATCACTCGCGGAACTTCACTTCGGTGTACTCGTCACCGCTGACGCGGCGGTGCGCGCGGAGCGGCTCCGCCGGCTCTCCGAGCTCCAGCGCACCTTCGACGCGCTCCCGGTCGACTACGACGTGTCGGTGAGCTACGGCCAACTCGCCGCAGCCGTTTCCCAGGCTGGGCGACAACCACGCGCGAGGGTGATGGATCTCCTCATCGCCGCCACAGCACACGCTCACGGCGCCCGGCTCTACACACGCAACGCCAAGGATCTCGTCGGCATCGAGCACCTCATCGACATCATCGAGGTCTGACCACACTCGTTCACGATCGCGACATCGATCCGCGAACTCCTCAGGGGCAACCGAACACAGAACGCGCGCTCCGAACAACGACACTGTCACCTCGGAATAGCTGCCCCGATCGGCGCGTATGGCTGCCGTGTCATCGACGCAGAGACGAGTTCAGGTGTCGTGGAGCAACGGCAGCCGACGTACCCGGATTCGGTCGTCGGTGATCACGACGACGGCGCCTGCGTCGAGGTCGACGGCGAGATCATCGAGGTGATCCAAAATCATCTGGGCCTGATCAGATGCTTGAGGTGTTCGCCGGCTTCGGAACAAGATCACCGACGGCGACGGGGCCCGAAGCAACGCCAGCAGCGCCCCGAAGTCAGTGTCACCCGTGACCACCACCCGTTGCTGCTCGGCAGCCAGCCTCAACAGCGTGTCATCCTCGGCTCGCTCAAGGCCCAACTCGAGCGTGTGGACCGCGTCATGACCCGCCGCTCGCAGCAATGCGGCGAGGCGTGGCGAACGATTCTGATCGATCAGGAACTTCACGCCGTGGGCTGAAGCGGGATCTCGCGATCTGCGACAGCGTCTGCGGCGAAGCGCAACGCAGCCGCGACATCTGGAAGCTCAAGCGGCGGAAGCTCCTCGACAACTGCGTCGGGCGTCATCCCGCTCGCGATCATTCCGACAACTGTCGCCACAGGAATACGGAGACCGCGGATGCACGGCACGCCCCCCATCTGCTTCGGATTGATGGTGATCCGATCCATACGCCGAGCCTACCCACGCCGCCAATCCGTCATAGGGCGAAATTGCTCGGGCGGCACGGCGGACGCGCTATCTACTTGGCCACCACCCTTCCGCTGCCGCGCCCATGAACAACGGGTCATCGAGCGCCGGGACGCGCCGAACGAGGACGTGTACACCCGGAGCGACTGAGTCCAACTGGCGGTGCAGGTCTGTCAGCGAATCGCCATCCGCCACGACAGCGCCGGTGTCGCCGACAGCGACCCAGCGGCCGCGGTATTCCTCGAGCTCCGGGTCCATGACGTGACAGTACCTTCGGGGTGTGTCATCGATCTGGGGGCCATGTCTGCCCGGTCGAACATGCACGCGACCCCCTGCCACCTCGAAACGGGACGCTCGACGAATCGGACATACAGCGCGGGCCCTGCGTAGACGGTCAGAATTTCGATCGCGCCAGGCTGGCTTCGAACCAGCGGCGCCCGGCGAAGCCGCTGCTCGCCTCCACGTATCGCAGATGTATCAATCTGAGGACCGGTTGGCTGAAGTGGAGGGCCTTCATCACGCGATTCCCGTCAGCGCGCACGAGATTCGGCCATTATCACCGCGACCCTCTGCCACATTGAAGTGGGACACGCTTCTGAGCCGCGTTCCGAGCCTCTTTCGAGGGCCGTTTTTGTATCGCAGATGTATCAATCCGAAAAGCAGTGCCTCTTCCGCCCCCGTCCGCGTGGTGTTGGCTCGTTTGCATCGCCGCAGGTCAAATGGACCAGGCAACATTTGGTGATACCATCCAAGACCACAAAAGACCAGGTAGATAGCCATTTTTCAGCTTTGGGAGCAGGGGGTCGGAGGTTCAAATCCTCTCATTCCGACTCGGTGCGGCGGTCGCTGCGGGACGTTGCAGGCCGGGTCCGCCTCGGGCGGCTCGCGACCTCTGAGTTAACGTGCATTCCAGCCGACCGTGAGGAGACGTCGTGAGTGGTGTCACGTCAGCGGAGGTCCGTGCTGGTCTCGACCATCCGGTGATCGACGCCGATGGCCACTTCGTCGAGATGGCGCCGATCCTCCACGACGAAATCGTCGAGACCCTCGTGGAACTGGGTGGCGTCGGATTGCGTGATCGCTATCTCGCCAGCAGTGTTCGCCCCACGGATACATCCGTCATCCTGGGCAATCGAACGCTCACCGGGGCCCGAGACACCTGGTCGTCGATGCCGTCGTGGTGGGGTTGGCCGACGGAGAACGTTCGTGACCGGGCGACTGCGCACTTGCCGGGGCTGTTGTACGAACGTCTCGACGAAATCGGCATCGACTTCGCGATCCTGTATCCGTCGATGGCCCTGTCCTTCCTCGAAGTCGACGACGACGAACTCGCGGCGGCGCTGTGCCGGGCCGTCAACCGCCACCATGCCAGCGTCTTCTCGAAGTACTCGGATCGGATGACGGTCGGCGCCCTGATCCCCATGAACTCACCGACGTCGGCCGTCGCAGAGCTTCGATACGCGGTCGAGGAGCTCGGCATGAAGGCCGGGGTGATCGCGGCCTACGCCAAACGCCCGATCCCCAAACTCCAGCGGGAACACGGAACACTGTCGCCGGCCGTGTATCGCCTCGACCACTTCGGACTCGACAGCGAGTTCGACTACGACCCGTTCTGGCAAGCGTGTGTCGACTTGCGGTTCTCGCCCGCCGTGCATTCCTCGGTGCAGTACCACGATCTTTCCCGCTCGACCTCGAGCTATGTGTTCAACCATGTGAACGGCATCGCCAAGTGCCACGAGGCACTGGCCAAGTCGCTGTTCCTCGGTGGGGTGACCCATCGATTTCCCGCCTTGCGCATCGGTTTCCTCGAAGGAGGGGTCGCGTGGGCGAGCATGCTCTATACGTCACTCATCGGACATTGGGAAAAGCGAAACCGCCGCGACATCATGCGCCTCGATCCCGATCGCCTCGACGTCGCCGAGCTCATGCGGTACGCAGCGTCGCACGGTGACGACACGGTCCGGGCCAACGCTGATCGGCTCCAGGAGTGGTTCTCGGCGCCGACCAGCCGACCGGCCGAACTCGACGAATTTGCCGCCGCCATGCTCGAACATCCAGAGGACATTCGAGACAAGTTCGTGACCAACTTCTTCATGGGCTGCGAGGCCGACGATCCGTTGGTCGCATGGGCCTTCAATGCCTCGTCCAACCCGATGGGTGCTCGGCTCGGCGCGCTGTTCGGCAGCGACGTGTCGCACTGGGACGTCCCTGACATGACCGAGCCCGTCGCCGAAGCCTGGGAGCTGGTGGAGCACGGACACATCACCCGTGATGACTTCAAGGAGTTCACCTTCACGAACGCCGTTCGGCTCCATGCCGGGCCAAACCCGGACTTTTTTCGAGGCACCGTCGTGGAGGCCGCCGTCGACGCGGAGCTCGCCAACGTGGCGAACTCTTGAGCGGGCGACCGGAGCGGCCCGCGGCACCACCGTTGCGCAGCGTGCTGTTCGCCGCCGGTTCCGATGGCGACGATCTCGTCACGGCCTACGACTCGGGCGCCGATGCGCTGATCGTCGATCTCGAAGAGCCGCAGACCCCGATGACCGAGCAGGTCCGCAGACGTGCCCGTGCCATCGTCGCCGAGTTCCTCGACGGCTGCCCCGCGGCAGGGACCGACAGGGCACGACCGATGCTGTTCTGTCGGGTGCAGCCCTCCCGCACCGGCGGGCTCTGGAAGGACCTGCTCGCATGTCTCCGGCCTGCGCTCACTGGGGTGGCGATCCCGAAGTCGTATGGGCGCGACGACATCGTCGCCGCCGATGCCGTGATCACCAACGCCGAGGCCGAAACGGGCAGGACGCTCGGATCGACCTTGATCTATCCGATTTTCGAAACCGCCGAGGCGATCCTTGACGCGCGCGCGATCGCGATGGCGTCGGCCCGCGTCGCATACATGGGAGGGGCGGTGTCGCGCTTCGGCGACATCCACCAAGCGCTGGGATACCGCTGGACTGCGGGTGGGCAGGAGACGCACTGGCTCCGTTCCAAGTTGCTCGTCGACGCCCGGGCCGCCGGGGTCCGGTATCCGATCAGTGGCATGTGGGGCGGCGCCAACGACGACTTCGATGGCCTGCGGTCCTTCGCCACTGATCTTCGCGACCTCGGCTACTACGGGATGATGCTCGGCAATCCGGCCCACATCCCCCTCGTGCACGAGATCTTCACTCCCGCCGCGTCGGACATCGCCTACTGGCGGGAGCTGGTCCGGTTGGGAGACGAGGCCGACCGCACTGGCGAGGGACCCGTGCGCTACGGAGATCCGAACCAGGGTGAAGGTCATGTCGTTCACGGCGCGCACGTCGAGTCGGCGCGGCTGAACCTCGAGTGGGCCCACGGACTCGGGCTCTAGACAGCCCCTTCAGTGTTCTTCGTCGACCAGAGAAGACACCCAGGCAGCCGCGTCCCGCTGATCACCCGGCTCGCGGGTGAACAAGGGCACCAGAGCCACCAGCACCATTCCCAGCAGATCTTCCGGATAGAAGTCGGGCGTCAATTCCCGTCGCACGGACAACCCCTGCGTCACCGCAGCTGTGACCGCCGAGAACACCTCCGCTGAAAATGGCGGACGCATCTCGCGGCCAAAATGCTCTGTGAAGGCAGCGAAGTATTCGCCACCGATCGCATCGAGGCGATCATATGCAACACCAAATGCAGCGGGGAACCCCGGGTCGCGCAAGGCTCGGGCCCACAGCAGAACCTCCGCGATGGTCTGCGGGTCGTCTCGCGCCATTGGCAACGCACGCCGTCCAGCGGCCATGATCACTTCGGCAACGCTCTCACCGCGGTCCATTCCTGTCCCCACTGTTTCAGCAACGACGCCGAGCGTCGTGGCGCCGGCCGGGTCGAGGATGTGCACGACCAGATCCTGCAGGTACTCCTCTGTCGTTGACCACTGATGAAAGAACGCGCCTGACGAGCGGCCGGCCTGCGTCACGATCCGCTGAGCCGTCAGATGAGCGAAAACACCGGTCGCTGGGCTGTCGACGAGCAACTTGACGCCAGCGTCCAACAGTTCCGTTCTCGTGCGTTGCGACTTGATGTCGTGCAGCGTCGGATCAGGCTGGTCGTTGTGTTCATTCGGCACCTCCGCAACGTACTCAGTGCATTTGCAGAGTGTGTACTCTGTCTTTTCATGCAGCCTGGAAAACACGATGCTTCGTCGGACACGCATCCCTTCGCGGCACGCCGCCGGTTCCGGCGCGTTGTCGCCTTCGTCGTGCTCGTCAGCATGGCTTCGGGCTGCAGTGCGAACTCGTCCCCCTCGACAGCGAGCACCGGCTCGACGAAGGGAACGGTCGACCGGGCTGGCGCCACGACGAGCGCCACGGGAGCATCGATTGCGACCACCGCGACTGACATCGTGGCCGGCACCAACGACACGTCCACTTCGTCCACAACAGGTTCGACCGGATCCGTCAACGGTCCGATCACGCCCGCATTCGACCCGTCACTCCTGCCGCCCTTGCCGGCTGCGACCACGATGACCGGAGCGGACCCCACATCGCGTGCGGCTGAGTTGGTGGCGGCGACGGCCGACGGCCTCGACGACGTCACACCCGGTTGGCTGGCCGCGTATGCCGAATTCGATGTCCCGGTCGTCGATGCGCGCGATGTCACGGAGCCGGTGGACCCGGTCGGGCCAATGTGGGACCAGGTGTGGGCGATCGGCCAGACCAGTCGTGGGTCGGCGACGTTGCCGTGGCCCGACCTCATGCGTGCGGTCGCGTTGGACAACCGCCCGGACGCCCCCCTCGCCGACCCACAGCAGATCCTCGACGAACTGAGAACAGCCGCAACGAGCGCCGACCCTCAGGCGCAGACGTTCGCGCGGTTCATCGCCGGTAAGTCCGTGTCGAACGGGTTTGCCGATCCATTGGATCCAGCGACGACCGTCGGCTCGATCAGTCTGGACGCCGCGACAATTCAGCTGCTGATGTGGGTGGTGCTTCGGGAGGCTCTGGTTCGCAGCATCGCCGCCGATCTGGGTACATCCGGGACGGATCCGTCGAGCACATCGCCGGCGCCGTCGTCCCGAGGAGCCTTCGTCGCCCCGCTCGAGCGCGTTGGCGGTCTGCCGCGCAACCATGCCGGCGGCGCGTCGGCGCAGAAGCCGTGTTCCGAGGTCTTCGGCACATCGCAGGTGAAGTCGTGGACGATCTACTTCCTCAACAAGTTCAGCGGTGGATTCACGAAGTCGGACGAGAAATACGTGGCCGGTCTCGTCGAGAAGATCGCGACGCAACTCACGAAGCTGGGTCCGAAACTCGCACCGGCAGCGAAGATCGCGAGCAAGATCACCAACGGCATCAACTGGGCAAACGCGGCTGTCTCCCTGCTCTCACTGCTCGCCCAGTTCGACGCGCTGAACCTGGACGTCTCCACGGCCGGGGAGCCGCCGCTGATCCGCCGCAAGGACACTCAGCCGGGATCCAACCAGAACCTGTCGGTCAGTGTGAACTACCGGTTCAACAAGCTGAACATCAACAACCCGATCCTGTGCATCGTGTCGTACGTCGCCAACATCTCGGGAATCGGTTTGTCCATCCCCGAGGACGGCGCACCGGTACCGGGCTCCAGGGTGATCGCGACAGAAGCAAAGAACATGTGGGTTTGTCAACCTGTTTTGGCCCCAGCTTGGCCTTCTGTTTTGGCCCCAGTTGTGGGTGGGGTGAGTGGCGGTCAGTCGGGTTGGGTTGGGGTGCGGTTGGTGGGGGTTTTCCCGCCGTAGTGTTGCCAGGCGCTGGC
>JBBRPP010000107.1:0-9114 GCA_038227995.1 Acidimicrobiales bacterium | reverse complement strand
GTTCAACACCGAACGCATTCACTCGGCCCTCGGTGACGTCCCGCCCGCCGAGTTCGAGAGCGCCCACTACGCTCAAACATCGACCAGCGAACTGGTTGAAACCAAATAGCCCGAGTCTCCATCAGACCCAGGGCGCTTCAGTGCTCGATCCTTCGTATCTCGGGGGTCCAGGTCTCATCTCGATGGGCCACAGCGTTCGAACGGAAGTAGCGAGCGTGCTCGGCGACACCCTCAACGATGGGGCCAGTCAGATCACGGTGCGGGTCGATCCGCCCGTCGTGACCAATTCTCGAGTACCTCTCTTCGACCGACGAATTTGGCAAGAGCGTCCGATCCGCGACGCGCAGCTCTGCTATCTCGATGTCGAGCCCTCACTTTTCAATGCTGTGCTGCGAACTGTGCGGAGCGTTCTCGGCGGTTCGCAGCGAACAATCAAATCGCTGCTGACACCCCGAGAATCCCTCACAAGCAACCTTCCATCACCACTGGGTCTCTCAACGGCGGCCGCTGCACTCTGCGCTGCGCTGTCGATATCTCTGTCGAACCGGGACACCCGCGAGACGGGGCTGTACAGGTTGTGGGGGTACAGCCGCCGGGAAGTCTTCGCCATACGTCTCCTTGCTGACATCTGCATCGGGGCGGTCGGTTGGTCCAGTGCCGTCATCGCCGGAACTCTTGTGAGCCGGCAGTTCGGCGCATTTTCGGATCTGTACCTCACCCGGTACCTGGCGAGTTGCCTGGTCTGCTTCGGCGTCTTCGTCATCGTGATGGCTGGCTTGCGCGGACGAGAGTCGGTACGTGGTTCGCTGCAACTCGTTCGTGATTGAGCCAACGTGACGCGGCCAAATTCGCCGTCGATCAGATCTGGCCCAGGCTTCGCACGGCGAGACCGAGGCCGACGACAAGAACCAGCGCGGCCGTGAGGTAGGGCGCCAGGCGTGTCCATCGCCCAAGCATCGAGCGCAGCCTGCCGGGCTCTTCACCGACACGGTTCTGGTAGCGGTCTCGGACGCGCACCAGCAGCACGCCGGCAAGCGTCAGCGTTCCGGCCATGCCTGCTCCGTATCCGATCACCAAGACGACACCGAACACGGTGCGCCCGAGCGCGATGGCCGACAGCAGCACGACGAGCGCCGACGGGCTCGGCACGAGTCCACCCGCGATGCCCATCCCGATCAGCCCTCGACGCGAGAAGTGTTTGACGGGTGCCTCATCGTGAGAGTGATCATCCTCGTGTTCGCCATCGATTCGACTGAACTCGTTGGCGAGATCGAGTTCGAGGTCGAGTTGGGCCACGGCCGACACGGGCGCTGCGCCACCGACGTTCGCGCGCATCGCGAACGACAGCGGCGTCCGATCGAACGACAGCGGCGCCGCCCCGATCTGGACCAGTTCTCGGCGAACATCGTGATCGTGTCGGTGGTGCTGATGACCGTGATGCTGATGGCCGGCCGGGCCGTGCACGTGGCCGTGTGCACCACCGTGTTGATGACCATGGCCGAACAGACCGAACTCCCCGGATCGGCGGCGGCGCACCGCACCGAGCAACAAGCTGCCGCCGAGGATCGCGATCATCAGCCCGCTCACGACGCCGAGCCAACCGAGCACGGACTCTCCCGCCAACGACGTCGACAGCGTGAGCGCGAGCCCCAGCAGCAGTACGCCCCCCGTGTGAGTCGCGGTCACGGTTGCGCCGACGAGCACCGCATCCTTCACCGAGCCCTGCCGGCCGGCGATGTACGCCGCCATCACGGTCTTGCCGTGCCCGGGAAGCAGCGCGTGTGATGCGCCGAGGATCAACGCCAGCCCGATCGCCAGCAACCCGACTCCGAGCGTGAGTTGATGGCGTCCGACGAGATCGTTGAACGTCTTGTTGATGCGATCGACGACACGCGAGAACGGCCCGAGCGCCTTGGAGAATCCCGACACGGTTGGCTTCGATGCAGCCGACGGTTTGGTCGCCGTCGGTACGCCACTGCCGGGGACGATCGTGAACGACGCGCTGCGGACGTTCAACGGCGAGCTGAGCAGATCGACCGGATACTTCGTCAGCCCGTCCGTGACGCTGGTCGTCGGCACCGGTGAGTCGAGGATGCTGGACCCCCCGCCGACCGCGATGATCTCGTGCCAACCGACTCGGTTCGGCGCGAATGTGTTCTCGAACTTCACTGCGCGGCGTGCCGCGAGATCAGCCGGCGCATAGAACCGGCACTCGAGGCGTGTGGTCTGCAGGCCCGCCTGGCCCGGGCGATACGAGAACGCGGTCGACGCGGTCGTGAAGATCGCGGGCGTCGACGCAACCGTCAGCGAGAGCGTCTTGCGATACGCCTCGCACTGTGACCTGCCGTAGGCGTCGAGCTCGGCGGCAGAGGCCGTGCCGTCGTGATCGGAATCGATGATGTCCTTGGCCTGCGCGGTGGGGATCTCGGCGGTGTCGACGATCGCATCGTCGATGATCGAGCCGGCTTCGAACCGCAGCGAATCGAGGTGGTTGATGCTGAAGTTGCCCAGCGGATGGGCAGCCGCTGGCGCCGCGCCCGCCAGCGCGACGACGACCGCTGCGCAGACTCCGAGCACGACGCGGCGGGTCCTGGAGACGTTCACGTCGGGGCGCCGAGTTGAACGAGCGTCGCCGTCGCGATCGGCACGTCGAGCGGGCTGAACGTCGGGTTGATCGACATCGCCAGGTTCAGCTCCAGCCGGGCCTGCGTCTTGTCGCCGAGCGCGAACTCGATCATGCCTTTGTGGAAGTGGAACAACGCGTTCTTCATCCCGGTCGCGAGCGCCTTGTCGACCGCGGTCAACGCCTCCGCGTCACGTCCGTTCTTGTGCAACGCCCACGCGTACGCGTCGTACATCACGAGGAACGGTCGCGTACCGATTCCCTTCTCGGCGTTACCGAGCGCGTCGGCGGGCGAACCGTGATCGGCGTCGTACAGCGTTGCGGTCGAATCCGGCTCGACGCCGTTGGCTTCGAACAGGGTCTGTGTCGTGGCGAACACCGCGTACTGCTGATCGGCTTCGGCTGTGCGCCCAAGGGACTGCAACAGCTCGCCGTACTCGATCAGGTAGCTGGGCTCGGGTGTCTGCTCGACGACCTTGGCGTAGTCGTCGATGGCGGTGAGGTTCTGCCCGAGGGCGGCCTCGGCCTTGGCCTTGCCGGCCAACGAAGCAGAGTCGCCCGGCGATGCGTCCAGCGCAGAGCGGTAGTAGCGCAGCGCGGTGTTGGCGTCGCCACTGTTGAACGCGAGCTCACCGAGGTAGTACATCGCGAACGCGCGGTCCGAGCCGTTCGGTGCATCGTCGAGCGCTTGCTGCATCAGCGTGCGGGCTTTGTCGAGGTTGCCGCGCAGCTCCCACGTGTACGACGCCCGCGACAGCGACGACGTGTCGGGCGAGAGATCGATCATCTTCTGAACGTCCTTGAACGCATCGGGGTAGTCACCGAGTTGCGTTTCGGCATCGCTCAGCGCGCCGTAGAGGACATCGCTGTAGCCGTTGATCGCCAAGCCTCGCTTGGCGTAGGCCTGGGCGCCGGCGAAGTCGTGGCGGGCATTCGCAAGTGAGGCGAGGCCGGCATAGGCCAGGAAGTTGTCGACGTCGTTGATCGTCAACGACTTCTTCAACACACCCTCGGCCAGCGGATAGAAATCGGAGTTCACCGTGACCTTTGCCTGCTGCACGTAGGCGAGTCCGAGCGTGGACCACGACACGTAGTCCCCGGGTATCGCCTTGAGATGCGCCTGCAGTCCGGTGATGGTCTGGTCGAGCGTCTCGCCGGAGACGTGGGCCAGGCTGCTGGCCGCGCCCGGCGCCTGCACCGCGGCAACTCGTGCGCTCGTGTCGGAATGTGATCGCGCGATCCCGAACGCCCCGGCGCTGAACAGCAGCGCTCCGAGGCCGAGACCGGCCATCACTCGTGTTCGTGTCTTCATCGCGTGGTGTTCTTCCAGTTCACGGTCGAGTCAGTTGGCGGTGGTGCCCGTGCGAACACCGGCACCACCGTCGTCCTGTGATGGTTCAGGAACCGCTGAGCACGGTGTCCGGGAAGTACCCGGAGATGTCAGCGATGATGTGCGTCGGAGCGGACGTGTAGATGCACACCCGGCCTCCGTCGCCGATCTTCGCCGCCACCATGTTCGGGGTGTCGAGCCCCGTCAGGTTGATGTTCGATGCCAATGGCCGAGGCGATCCACACGGGTAGACCGTGACGAATCCACCGGGGCTGTTCTCCGTCACCGTGACGTTGAGCAGCACGGCGCCGGCATCAGCCGGGACCTTGGTGACACCAGCTCCGGTGACCTTCAGCTCGATCGTCTGACCCGCGATCGGCTTGGCGCCGCTGTAGCCGATCTGGCCATCGGTGCGAGTCTCGAGCAGACGCTCGGGATTCGTGGCAACGAACGGCGAGCTGGCCGGCGCGTAGCCCTGCAGGTCGGCCAACAGGTCGGTGGACTTGTTGGCATAGATGCAGACGTTGCCGCCCGTGCCCACCTTCGCAGCAACCAACGTCGCCCGGGTGAGCCCGGGAACCAGGTTGACGTTCGATGCGTTCGGTCGTGGCGAGCCACACGGATACACCGTCACCCAGCCAGCAGCTGCGCTGTTGGTCGCCGTCACGTTGAGGTAGACGGCCGTCGCGTCGGTCGGGACCTGTGCGGTACCGGTTCCCGTGACGTGGAGCGTGATGGTGGAATCACCGGCGATCGGCGTTGCACCCGTGTAGCCCTTCTGGCCACCGGGGACGCTGGTCCGAGTCTCGAGCAGACGCTCGGGCTGGGTCGGGACGAACGCCGCATCGGCGGGGTGATACCCGGCGAGATCGGCAATGAGGTCCGTTGCCACACTGGTGAACAGGCATACGCTGCCGTCCGTTCCGATCGGAGCAGCAACCAGGTTCTGGGTCACGAGACCCGGCACCGGGTTGAAGTTCGATGCGACCGGTTGCGCAGCGCCACACGGATACGCCGTGACGAACCCGTTGTCATCGCTGTTGACAGCGGTGACGTTCAGGTACACAGTCGACGAACCGTCGGGAACCATCGAGCCGGTGAGGCCGGTCACCTTGACCTTGATGGTCTTGCCCGCCGTCGGCTTGGCACCCGAGTACCCGAGCTGTCCGCCGGCTTCCGTCGTGCGGGTCTCGAGGACACGCTGCGGATCGAGCGGGATGAACTCGGGCGCACGAGGCGACCGATCCGGCCCGGTGTTGACGCTGCCGACGTTCGGCAGGGCCAGGTACGGGAAGGTCGTTCCGAAGGCCCGGTCGTTGCGATCGACCGAATCGACCGACGCGAGACCGGCGACGAGCTTGCCCGTGACCGTTGCCCCGGCGACTGCCTGCACCTCGATGTCGACGACGTCGTCGGTGAGACGACGGCCGTTCGGGAAGCCTTGGATGTCGCCGGCGATGACGCCGTAGTTGTTCGGCTTGGCGGTCACTGGCACCGCCATGTTCAGCCGCAACATCTCCGACGGCACGGCATCGGTGTTGCCACGCGATGTCCGGGCATCGAGGTTCAAGTCGGGCGCGTTGAGGTCGACCGGCAGCACGGTGGCCGGGTTGCCGCTGAGCCCTGCATTGGCCTTGCTGATGCCCTGCAGGAAGATCTCGGTGAGATCGTTGCGTGGCGCGGGCGGAACGGCGACGCCGTAGATGCTCTGCAGCAGGTGAGCCAGGATCGGATCTTCGACCTTGTCGACGACCGGCTGGACCGTGTGATCGACTGACGGCGGGATCGCGTTGAACGCGTCCTTCAGCGCCAGCGGGACCACGACCTCGTTGACCAACGGGTTGCCGAGACGCGAGACCTGGACGTACTGGTTGTCAGGCGTGCCGGGGGCGTCGGCCACCGATGCGCTCTGGCGTTCGGTCGTGCTCCAGATGCCGATCACCGGGTTCCGGGTCGCATCGTTGCCGATCGCCAGTGCCGACTTCGGCACCTGCAGCGCGATGGTGTTCACGTTGTAACCGGCGAGCGTGTCCTGGCCGAGCTCGGTTGCGTTGCCGCCGTAGAGCAGGTCGAAGACACGGAGATCGGCGAAGAACGGATCGTCGGCCTGGCCGACGTAGTCCTTGCCACCCGCTGCCGGCAGGTCGTGGATGGCCTGATCACGCAACGGCGTGTAGTCCGGCATCGATGCCGCGCCGGCGATCGACGGTGCGGCGAGTGCATCGTGCAACAGCGTGGTCGTGGTGTTGGTGTGGCTGTTGTGCAACGTCAGGTCGTACGTCTGGTACTGGTTCAAGTCCGGGTCGGTCAGCGAGGTGACCTGACCGGTGTTCGTCAGGAACTGTCCGTTCGCATCGCGGATGTGCGTCGTGAACTGCCAGGTGTACGTCAGGTCAGCAACCGCATCGCCGTTGTTGTCGATATTGATGTTGTAGTGGGCGTTCTCGGCCCATGGATAGAAGTTCGGACCGCCGTTCGGTTCCTCGAATGGAATCCAATTGGAGATCAGCGTGACGCTGTCCGTCTTGTCCGGGCTCACGAACGCGTACACGTCCGTGTTGTCCGCGCGGGGGTCGCCCGCGATCAGTGGTGCTTCTCGGTGACTCGATGCGGTGACCGCACCCGGCCCTGCCTCGGTGATGAATACGCCGCTCACCAGGGCAAGTCCGGCTGCTGCAGCCAGACCCTTCTTCCACCCGGCTGCCTGCCGTAGGTGCTGAACTCTTGACACTCGGTCCTCCTCGTCTCCGTGCGCTTGTGCGCTGCGGGTGCATTTCCCCTGCCCCTGATTCGGAGCGAGCGAGGAAATGGATCAAGGAATCGTCAGAGATTCGAACAATTGCGACCTTTCGCCAACCACATCATAGTCTCGATATGAGGCGAGCTAGCTGTTGCGATTGAATCGCAGTAGTGCAAACAGCCCGGTCAGGCCGTGTATCGGGGCGCCCGACAGCGACGTCGGGCGAGTCAGGCGGTGGCTGCGCCGGCGCAATCGCGACACAGACCGGCCAGCGAGAAATGTCGCGGAGGAACGACGAATCCGAAGTCCTTCAGTGCCTTCTGGCGCAGTGCTCGAAACGTGTCGGACGGAACCTCGATGACAGCGTTGCACGCGTCGCAGACGAGGTGATCGTGCGTCCGCTCGGTGAAGTGGTACACCGCCGTCCCCTGACGAAGATGGACGTGATCCACCAGACCCATCGACTCGAGATCGTCGAGGAATCGATAGACCGTCGAGGGCGCGACATCGGGGTGACTCTGTTGCACGATGGCCAACAGCTGCTCGGCAGAGGTGTGGTCCGAGCCGTGATCGACCAGCGTCTGGAGGATCGTGCGGCGCGTGCTCGTCGCCCGACCCCCGTTCGCCTTGAAGAGCGCGATCACCTCATCGACGGTCTTCGAGTCGGCCACGATCGAAAGCCTAATCCTCGACCGAAGCGGCGCACGGCGCCGTCATCGTCGCAACGTGACCACGGCCACGGCCAGGACCGCGGTCCCGACCAAACGAATCACGACTGGGAGACGTGTCATCTCTTCAAGCGGCGGCCGCTCAGCAATGAACGCGATCAATGGGAAGTCACAAACACATGGAACGCAGACGCGCACTCGCGACCGCCATCGTCGCCACGAGCACGATGGCCGTCGGAACTCTGGCCTACGCCGCCGCCGGCGGGGCCACGATCTTCGTCTTCGACGCACACCAGTCGGCGGCGGCCTCAGCCCCGGCTGTCGTCGTCAGGAAGATCCACACCCTCGACGACGTCAGAGTCGTGGTGGCCGACGCGACCGCGACCACATCGAATGCGCCGGCGCTCGGTGCCGTGCAGCTCGCAGGGCTACAGCCGTTGACGGCTGCCGCGATGCTGCGGGGTGAGGGCTCGCCGGAGTGGCGGACACCGACATCGACATCGACATCGGAGTCCACATCGGGGTCGCGCGTCGAGGCTGTCACACCGACGACCGCAACGCATTCCACGCATCCGTCGACGACCGCGCCACCCGCGCCCTCACCGGTGACGTCGACCGCCCCGAAGGTCGTGCCCGTCCGGCCGAGCACGAGCACGACCGCGACCGCGACAACGCCGACGGCGACGACCCAGCCCGACGGTCACGCGGATGATTCGAAGCCGACTCGTCCGACGTCTCCCACGACACATCCGTGTCGTCCGAGCACCAGCGACAACCGCGCCGAAGGGTGTGATTCCTGATGGCCGCCAACGATCCGCGCTCGAACACGGCGACACCCAGGAAGCGCCGCAACACGTTCGCTGCAAAGGTGGTCTCCACCGGGCTCGCCACGACTGGCTTCGTCGGCGCCGTCGCCGCGTTCGCCGGCCACGAGGTTGCATCGAAGTCGGCGGCCGATGCGACCGACTCGTCGCCTGCGACCACCATCCAGTCCGAAACCGTGCACCGGGTGACGTACGTCGACGAATTCGGCAACCCCGTCGCACCTCCGGCGAGCGCGCCCGCCAGTACGGCGCCGACGATCCCGGCCACGTCGTCGCCGTTGTCCACGCCGCCAACGACCCCGATCGCGCTGAGCCATCCGTCGACAACGGCCGCTCCGGCTCTTCCGTCGTCCACGGCGCCCCTCCCCGCCGCAACGATTGCACCGGCAACGTTGACGGCGCCTGCCGTCGTTCATGCGCCGACGACGACTCCGCCCAAGGCGGGTTCGACCGCAACGACGGTTCCGGCCGCCGCCAGTGCACCCGCTGCGACAGCGCCGCCGACCACCCAGGCCCCCGCCCCGGTCGTCACGGCGGCTCCCGTCACCACGCAGGCCCCGGCACCGCCACCGCCACCGCCGACGACCGCCGCTCCCGCGCCGCCCGCCACGACCGCCCCTGCGCCTCCTGCGTGCCAGGGTTCCAAGTGTCCCTGAGCCGAGGCTGACTTCTGGCGGAGCTGACGATCGTGTGGACCTCATCCAGGCCCACACGATCGTCGAGCCGACCGCCCGCCGGTTTCACGATGCCGGGAACGCTCCGTTCACATCGACGATCAACTGCGTCGGCTGACTCGTGAACAAACACACCTTCCCACCAACACCAACCTTCGCGATCACCAGATTCGGCACCGTCGAACCAAACACAAAGTTCAAGTTCGACGCCGTCGGCTGCGGCGAACCACACGGAAACACCGTCACAAAACCAGC
>JBBRPP010000106.1:0-9114 GCA_038227995.1 Acidimicrobiales bacterium | reverse complement strand
TGCAGTCCCGCGTGTGCCACGACCTGGGTCCCGCCGCATTCAACATCGGCTCTCAGCGTGCTGTTACGGTTCACTTCGCGAGTGCCCTCCTGGTCAGTGTTTCCAACGTGTCGCAACGTCAAGAAAAGCAGACCAGGAGGGTCTTTCCGCGGATACGCGACCTCAGCACACCTCAGACTCATGAACGATCAGGGTTAGCAGGGTGCTGAAAAAAGCGTCCGGAGCTGAGTCGGGTTGACAGACCGTCCTCCAGAATCGCCTGAGAGCAAAGATCTCGACTTTCGTGGACTCAACCGGCGGGCAGATTTCCGGCTCAACTGAGCCGCGTCGGCGAATTTCAGCACCCTGTTAGTAGTGTGGCGCCACGCGCGATCGGAGCGTGTATGAAGGGGATGGCGATGCCGAAGTTCTTGATCGAGGCCAGTTACAGTCAGAGCGGCGTGCAGGGTGTGTTGAAGGACGGCGCATCGGGTCGCAAGGCGGCGGTGAAGAAGGTCGTGGCGAGCGTCGGCGGCAAGCTGGAGTCGTTTCACTTCGCGTTTGGCGAGACCGACGTGTACATCGTCGTCGACCTGCCTGACAACACAGCGGCGGTTGCGCTGGCTGCGGCGGTGGCCTCGTCCGGCGCGCTGAGCAGATATGTCACCGTGCCACTGCTTTCCGACGCCGAGGTCGATGCCGCCGCCAGCGTGGCGGTCAAGTACCGGGCACCGGGCGCATAGGCATCACGCGCCATGCGCGTGTAGCAATTCCGCTCGCATGTGGAATCAGCGCACGTGCTCGAACTCCACCGCAACTCTCCAGTCGTGGCCGGACGGCGATTTTCGTCGCGGCGCCGAAGCGGCCCTCTGGGCTGGTCGCTCGTGGAGCGCGAGGTGTTGTTCTGCGTCGCGCGCTCTGTGTCTCCAGTTTCGAGCCGCCGTCCAGCCAGGCACACATGACCGGGGTCCCCGTCGGTTCGACCCTGGCTCAGCCCGTGAGAGGCTCAACTTCACGATCGACCGAGAGGAACAACACCATGACTGCGAGCCACCTTCAGGACAGTCGGACTCGTCGACGCCCGCTACACCACCGGGCAGATTCTCCTCGTCGACGGAGGATCGCCTTGAGCTGATAGCCAACCAGAATCGAGACGGTTCCCGAGTTCCAATGGCGCCGCTGAAAAATCGGCTGACGCAGCGGCCGCATTGGACCGTGATCTGGCGTGTTCAGACGGGAACGGGTCGTCCGAGCCAGTGGATGAGTGCGTCGGCGATGTCTTCTCCACGGTCGTCTTGGACGAAGTGCCCGCCTGGTTCGAAGTTGCGGTGAGGTTGACCGGCTGTGCCGGGGATGCGTTCGATAAACATTTGAGCGAGGTGACCGAGCACGGGATCGTTCGGACACCACAGCGTCAAGAACGGTTTGTCCCATTGTTCCAGGACGGCCGATGCAGCCAGGTTCTCGGCGACTGCGTCGTGGAGCGGCGTGATCGGGACCAGGGTCGGGAATGCAAGGGCGCCCGCCATGTATGTTCGGTCCGGGAACGGGGCGGCGTATCCGCGGATCTCGTCTTCGGTGAGTTGGCGGGCTTGGACCGCTCGCGCGAACAATGCGCCGACGTCATCGAAACCGGGGCTTTGCGAGTCGGCGAGCCACGCGTCGAACCCGGGGCCTGCCGACTCACCGGTTGGTAGCGCCGTGTTCCCGATCGCCACCCGGGAGAACTGTTCGGGTCTCTCGGCGACGAGGCGGAGACCGAGTAGCGCACCCCAGTCCTGGGCGAACAGCGTGCAACCGGGTGCGAGTCTGGTTGCGTCGAGGAACATGTGAAGCCAGCGGACGTGTCCGTTGTAGGCGTAGGCAGCAACGTCGGTCGGTTTGTCAGAACGCCCGAAGCCGATCAGGTCGGGGCGATGCATCGGTAGCCGGCTGTGATCAGCGGCGGGATCATGCGGCGATACAGGTAGCTCCACGCCGGCTCGCCGTGGAGCAGCAGAACCACTGGTCCGTCGCGTGGACCTTCGTCGATATACGTCATCCGCAACCCGTCGATCGTGACGGCATTCGGCTCATTCGGAAAATTGGGCAAACCCTCGAACCGAGTCGCCGGGGTGCGCACATACTCCAATCCCGCGTCCGTTCTCAATGTCTCAGCCATTTGCCCCCCGATATCGTTCCCGTTCAATCGGGCCGTGGCGGTGAATCTAGCCAACGCGCGCACTTCGGAGCGGAGGCAGCATCACGGTTGCACCAGTCGGCCGAGCGGTGGCAATGTGCAATTCGGGCTCGAGGACATCCGCATCTCCGAGTACGCACAGGAATGAATGTTGACGAGGCTGCGTCGTCGGTTGGTGCGAGGTCTCGCCTACGCGAACTTGCGGACCCGACGCAGACGGCATGGCATTGTTGCGTTCAAAGCCCGCGCGGCCCGTCGTTGGACCGGAGACTCACCACTCTCGCCCCAATTCGGCCTCAATTTCGGCTTCGGAGGGGCCGATCAGGCCGAAAGTTGCCGTTCTGACCCCACCGCGGGCAGCCCGATCGCTCAATGCAACAGTGCCGTCCTACCGTGATCTCGAAGAACTCCTCAGCGAACGCGGTGTCGAGGTTGATCACGTGACGCTGTTCCGCTGGGTGCAGCGCTTCACCCCGATCCTGATCGACGCCGCCGTCCCGATACGCAGTCGATGAACGCTGGCACGTCGACGAAACCTATGTCAAGGTGGCCGGTGTGTGGCGTTACGTCTACCGCGCCATCGACGAGCATGGCCAGGTCATTGACGTGTGCGTGTCCAAGCGGCGCGACACCGTCGCCGCGCGACGGTTCTTCACCGGCGCGATCCGTGACCACGGCCAGCCCGGTGAGGTGGTCACTGACTGGGCCGCGGCCTTGGCCAAAGCGATCGGTGAGCTGGCGCCGGAGGCGTTGCATAACACGGTCCAGTACGCCAACAATCGTGTCGAGGCTGATCATGGACGGTTGAAAGCGCGGTCGCGTCCGATGCGCGGCTTGAAACGCGACCTCACCGCGCGCGTTGTCATCAAGGGTCACGCGTTCATCCAGAATGTGCGCCGCGGCCACTACGAACTCGGCATCGACATCGCACCCCAACGGCGAATCGCAGCCGCATTCGACGAACTCCTCGCCGCGATCAGATGACAGACGCGACCCGTCCTCGGGTCTGTTCGCGCTCAACACCAACAACGCAACAGAGCCGTTGGCCACTTCATCCGATTCTTACGGAGGGCGATTCATGAATCGCAGATGGGCGGGTCTGTGCTGAACCCTAATTGAACGGTATTGCGACTAGATGATCTATTCCAAGGGGTGAGGGTCCGCGTTTTGGGTGTGTGGGGGTGTCCATGATCGGCGTTGCGACCCAACGTTCAACCATGGAGGTCTTCGTGGACGCCGATCTGGACACCCTGACGATTGCACTTTACGCGCGTTTCGATGACTTGTTGAAGGACCGTCCGGAGTTGGTTCCGTGGCGTCCCAAGATCGGGATCGCCCCGAAGCTGGCCGATGCCGAGCTGATCACGTTGGCGGTGCTGCAGGTGTTGCAAGGCTTCAACGAAGAGGCCCGCTGGCTTCGCCACGCTGACATCCATCTACGCCATCTGTTCCCGTATCTGCCTGGTCAGGCCGGGTACAACAAGCGTCTGCGGAAGTCGGCGGTGCAGTTGCAGGTGTTGATCCGCGTCCTCGCCCAAGACACCGACGCCTGGGCTGATGACACTTGGTTGATCGATTCGACACCGGTCGAGACAGCCAGATCCCGGCCAACGGTGCAACGATCGAACCTGGCCGGCTGGGCCGGTTACGGCTACTGCGCGTCGCACTCCAGATTCTTCTACGGGCTCCGCTTGCATCTCGTGTGCACCCCGGCCGGGCTGCCGGTCACGTTCGCGTTGACCAACCCGAAAGCCGACGAACGCGACGTCGCGATCGACATGTTCGATCATGACCCGACCCTGCTAGTGGCTGTGGCTGCCGATCTCGGAAGGTCGGGCCGATGGGATGGCGGCTATGGGGCCGGTGCGGGTTGGCTGCCGGGTGATGGCTCATTCATGGTGGTCGGCGGTGGCGTCGTGGGCGATGCCGTGGAGGAGTCCGGGGAAGACGAAGCGGTGGAAGGGTGCGACGGCGTACCAGTAGATGCGACCGAGGAGCCCGCGTGGGCGGAAGCGGGCTGTTTGCACGAGGCGTGTTCCTGTGCCGTCGGGTTCCAGTGACCATTCGAGCCACGCTTCGCCCGGAAGGCGCATTTCGGCGTGCAGCACCAGCTGGTGGTTGACGTCGAGGTTCTCGACGCGCCAGAAGTCTACGGGTTCACCGATTGACAGCTGGTCGGGGTGGCGTCGGCCTCTTCGCAAGCCGGGTCCGCCTGCGATCTGGTCGAGGAGACCGCGGGCCTTCCACAGGAAATCGCCCCCGTGCCAACCGCGTTCGCCGCCCACCCGGCACACCGCTTGCCAGGTGCGGTGCAGATCGGCGTCCACCACAACAGAACGCACGTCAGTGAGCTCGGTGCCACCGGTCCAGTCCGGGTCGGTTGCCCAGGATTGCCACACTGGTGAGGACGCGTCGTCGAACTTCGTCGGAATGTCGCCAACCGCAGTTTGTCCGATCGCCCTGTGGATCGCTTCGGCGAGCGGAACCCGCTCGAAGGGGAAGAGCACCTCGGCACGTCGGTCAGTGACGATCACCGAGTTGACGAGCGAGTCGACAAGCGGGCGGGCGAGCTGGGCGGGCACCGGCGTGACGAGGCCGACCCACAGCGATGACAAGCGAGGGGTCAGCACCGGCACCGGGATCAGCCGCCGTTTCGTCAGCCCAGCCTGCTGGGCATAGGCGGCCATCATCTCCGCGTACGACACCACGTCGGGGCCACCGATTTCGACAATGCCCGTGAGCGGTCCCGGCTCCGTGACCGCTGCGACGAGATAGCGCAGGACGTCACGGATCGAGATCGGCTGGCAGAGCGTGTGCACCCACTTCGGGGTGACCATGACCGGCAAGACTTCGGTCAGGTACCGCAACATCTCAAAGCTTGCCGATCCTGAGCCGATCACCACAGCGGCCCGCAACTCCACGGTCTCGACAGGCCCAGCGGCAAGCGCGCGGCCGACCTCATGGCGGCTGCGTAGGTGATCACTGAGGTTGCTGCCATCCTCGCCGAGGCCGCCGAGGTAGATGATCCGCTGGACTCCGGCGCGTTCTGCGGCGCGACGGAAGTTCTCGGCGATCGAGCGTTCGCGTGCGACCCAATCCGTGCCGTCTCCGATGCTGTGCACCAAATACACCGCGACGTCGACGTCGACCATCGCGTCTGTGAGGTCGCCGCCGAGGTCCCCGCGAACCACATCGACCTGAGGGCGCCACCGCGCCTGATCGAGCTTGCGCGGGTCGCGCACCACGCACCGGACCGTGTGCCCACCCGCGACAAGCTCAGGGGCGAGTCTGCCGCCCACGTAACCCGAGGCTCCTGTGACGAGTACGCGTCTCGAACCGGTCAGGTCATCAGGTGCAATGGGCAGGTTCGTCACGTCGTGACCTTCGGGCCTGAACCCGATGGGTCGCGACCTGTTTGGGCGTTGACCCATTCCCAAAGTTTGTTCCGTCGCGCGGCGGTGTCTGATCGGCGCGTGCCGGGGAGGCGGTGGATCGGACGGATGCGGCGGTCGAGCCAGAACCCGCCGCTGGACGCGAGGGGTTCAGCGTCGTCGGCTGCCAGCCAGACCATCGTGTCGGCGCCGCCGGCCGCGTCGCGCAGCAGCGGCCCGACGATCTTGCGGAACGTCGGTAGTGACTCCTGGACGCCGGGGGTATCGGCCCAGCCGGGATGCATCGCGTGGAAGACGACCTTGTGCGGGTCGACACGTTGCGCCCACATTTCGTTGAGGGTCACCTGGGCGCGTTTGGCGAGGGCGTACTGCGTGGAGCCGTTGTAGTCCCCCACACTCATTTGCAGGTGGTTGACGGTCAGCCCGGCGGAGTACATGCCCCCGGACGACATCGTGATGACTCTGGCCGGGGCCGAGTCCTGCAACCGGTCGAGCAGCAGGCTGGTGAGCAGGAACGGGCCGACGACCTGGCTGGCGATGGTCGCTTCGGTCCCGTCCGAAGCATCGACGCGCCGTTGGGTCAGCGCGCCCGCGTTGTGGACCAGCACATCGAGCCGGTCGTGGGCGGCGAGGATCTCTTTGGCGGCTCGCCGGACCGAGTCGAGGTCGCCCATCTCGGCGATGATCGCGGACACGCCCTGGTTGCCGGTCTCGGCGCGAATTTCGGCTGCGACGCGTTCGGTCTTGCCGCCATTTCGGCCGAGCACGATCACGGTCGCTCCGTCGGAAGCAATCTGCATTGCTGCGGCCCGGCCAAGCCCCGAGGTCGCACCCGTGATCGCGACGACCCGGCCGGAAAGATCATACGAATCGACGCTCCGCCAATTGAACAGGCGCCGCCGGGCGCTGGGACCGATCCGGGTGAAGCTGGGCACGACGAGCCCTTCGAGAGCGGCGTCGATCAGCCGTGGGGCAGTCATCACGCAGCTGCCCCGTCGAGGGCGCGGCGCAGTCCCGCAGCGGCCCGCTCGCCGATTCGCCCGAACATGAGACCGAGCAGAGGGTTGGCGAGCCGCAGCGGCCCTTTCAACGAGAGGTCGGCGTCGTAGGTCACGACGCAGCCCGCCGTGTCCTCGACGAACGTCATGACATCGACCGAGAGCAGCGTGGTGGTTTCAGCTCTAACCTCGATCCGCCGCGATGGGTCGATTGCTATTGTCTCGTAGCGCAATGTGAGGTCTCGGCCGACACCGCCGACGGTGACGTCATAGGCCGAGCCGAGGCCTGGCCCGGTGCCGGTGACCTGGGCGGATCGTTTTACTCCCGGATCCCAGTCGGCGAAGTGTTCCAAGTCGCTGAGGTATTCGAAGGCCCGCGCAGCGGACCATGGTGTTCGAACCGAAGTCGTGTAACGGGGCATGATGTCAGCCTTCCGCTGAGAGGGCACTGGGGATGAATTGTTCGGTCGATAACCGAACAACGAGGTGGCGGATCCCGGCGGACCCGGCGAGCGCGACGCAACGCTGCTGCAAGCCGGCGGTCATCTGACGAGATCACTCTCGCCGGACGTCGATCGCCGGGTCATCGCGCCCGACGCGGGCGCGTTCGATACGTCGGCGGGCTCGCGGCCGAGCAGGTAGCCGCCGACCATGATCACGCCCCAGACGGTCAAGAAGGTGACGGCGATCCCGACAGAGAGCAACAGCGTGCTCATACCCGGACCTCGTCGCGGGCGTGGCGGGCCGGCTGTTCGATCTGGCCGAGGAGCAGCGACCCGAGTGAGTGGATCGACGGGACCCAGATTCCGACGAAGATGCCGGCGGTGGTCTCGTGCTTGACGAAGTAGAGCCAGACAGAGAAGAGGAACGACACGAAGCCGGCAAGGACGAACGGCAGCTTCAGTCGGAGGGAGGTGGGCAGGTTTTTCATGTGGCGGGACCTTTCGTCAGCGCAGTTACCGATGTCTTAACATCATTCAGTCCTATTTATTCCCGGGAGCTGAGAGAAACTTCGGCGGCAGCGGACCGAGTTCAGCGGAGATCAGCGCGATTTCTCCGCCGATGGCTAGGTTGAGGTCCTTGAACGACGTCGCCGAGCACCTCGACCTGCAGGAAGCTGCCGATGCGCTCGGCGTCCACTACCAGACCGCCTACCGATGGGTGCGCAGCGGACGACTCCCGGCCCGCCTCGTCGCCGGACGGTACCGGGTCGGTCGCGCCGATCTCGACCACGTCGACATCCAGCGGCACAAGCCGATCGTCCCGAGACCGCCCAGCAGCACACGCCTGCACCATCGAGTGGAGCCGATGTACGAGGCGCTGCTGGCCGGCGACGACATCGGGGCGCGGCGTATTTGCCAGCGGCTCGTCGGCGACGGCACCAAGGTCGTCGACCTCGTCGAGACGGTCCTCGCTCCCGCACTGCGACGCATCGGCGCCGCCTGGCACGCCGGCAACATGCCGATCTGGGCCGAGCACCGCGCATCCACGACCGTCGAACGCCTCCTCGCCGAGCTCTCCCCGAACCCACGCGGCAGACGACGCGGCGTCGTCGCAGTCGCCGCCCTCACCGGCGACCGCCACTCACTGCCGACCACGATGGCCACAGTGGTCCTGCGCGAAGCGAACTGGCACGTCCACCACCTCGGCGCCGACACACCCCCGGACGAGATGTTGCAGTTCTGCACCGAGAACACTGTCGACGTCGCCGTGGTGTCGGTGACCAACCCGGCTTCAGCCAAACTCGCCGAGAAGACAGCCGGCCAACTACGCGCAGCCGGCATTCCCACTGTCGTCGGAGGACCCGGTCACACCCTCCACGAATTGCTCGCCGCAGTGAGCGCCGCAGAACCGTCGCGCCGGAGCCGTGACAATCGTGCGACCGCGCCGCCGCTGCGTTTAACGGGCATCTGATGCGTTGTTTGTGGTGGCGTCGTGGGCGATGCCGTTGAGGAGACCGGGGAACACGAGTCGGTGGAATGGGGCGACCGCGTACCAGTGGGGCGCGGCCGAGGAGCCCGCGAGGGCGCAACCGCGCTGTTTGGGTGAGTCGGGCGCCGGCGTCGGTCGGTTCGATGGTCCACTCGAGCCATGCTTCGCCCGGGAGTCGCATTTCGGCGTGGAGGACGAGCCGTCGGTCGGGTGTGAGGTCCTCGACCCGCCAAAAGTCGACGGGTTCACCGATCGCGAGGTGCTCGGGGTGGCGGCGGCCGCGTCGAAGGCCGGGTCCGCCCGCTATGCGGTCGAGCCAGCCGCGGAGTTTCCACAACAGTTCACCTCTGTACCAGCCCCGCCGGCCGCCAACACGGCATACCGCTCGCCATGCGTGGTGTGCGTCGGTGGTGACGACGGTGCTGCGAATTTCGGTGAACTCGGTGCCACCCGTCCATGCCGCATCGGTCGCTGCGGCATGCCAGACCGGCTCGGAGGTTGTCACGGGTTCTGTTGAAGTGAGGTGGTGATCCCTCCTCGGGCCGTGCCGTTGATGGCAGGGTTCGGGGGTCCACCAAAGACACCTGAACAAGGAAGAGGGATCACCAATGAAGAAGGTACCCGTCGTGAAGAT
>JBBRPP010000105.1:0-9129 GCA_038227995.1 Acidimicrobiales bacterium | reverse complement strand
GTTCGGGCAGGGCAGACTCATCCAGAGCCATCGGTGTGTTCTCCTTCGGTGGGTTCTTTGGCGGAACACACCAAGAATCACGCCGATGGCTCACCTCGTGGCGGACCTACCGAAAACCCACCACGCCAAGGGACTCAAACCGGTAGGTGACGCTCTCAGGTCCGACGACGGTGCGTGATAGGGGACGCGAGCGAGTCCTGCTGGCCAGCGTTGGCCAGTCGGCTTTCGGCGGCGCCGCCGACCGCGTATCTCAGCGCGTCGTAACCGGACGCTCGACATGTAATGCACGAACCCGAACGGGGCGCTCGGTCGGCGATGATGAGATGGTGGCTGAGGAAATCGAGGTATCAGGGGACGAGTATCGACACGACGGGCGCCGGTCCCCAGCCGAGATCGCCGCACCATTGATTGAGCGTCTCCGTCGCAACATCGTCGTTGGCTCGTCGATCTTCGTCGCGATCGATGGGCGTAGCGGTGCTGGAAAGTCCACCGTGAGCGCCGCGTTGGTCGACGCGTTGAGTGAGCCGGGTTCGGTGGAACCCACGGTGGTGGTGATCGAGGGAGATCAGTTCTACGCCGGCGGGAGCGCCGCGACTTGGGATGGGCGTTCTGTTGTGGAGCGGGCGAATCGGGTGATCGATTGGCGACGTCAGCATCGTCTTTTGTCAGACCTGCGGTCCAAGGGTGAGGTCCTGTGGCACGCCTTCGACTGGGACTCCGAGGACTGGGACTCGGACGAGGTTCCGCTGCAGCGCAAGCCGGTCAGGTCCGCGGCTGCGCCGGTCGTGGTGCTCGAGGGTGCCTACAGCGCACGACCCGAGCTACATGATCTCCTCGATGTTCTCGTGCTGCTCGAGGTCCCGCGGGACGTTCGTCGACGGCAGCTTTTGGCTCGAGAGGGCGCGGACTACCGGGCAGATTGGGAGGCGCGCTGGTCGGGTGCCGAGGATCACTACTTCGGTTCCGTGATGCGACCCAGCCGCTTCGACCTCCTGCTCGGCGGCGCCGACCGATAGGCCACCTCCCGGCGGTAGGTGGCACTCCGCAGGGCCGAAGTGCAGCGGCACGAGGTCCGGGGCTTGCGTCGTAGGCGGCACCCGAAGTCGCGATGATGCGAGCGTTTGCCATGTGGGGTGATTGAACTGGCGGTGAGCTCCGCAGCGCTCCTACTACCGTCAGATGATCGGCCAGCTACGAGAGAGGCGGAGCCGGAATGGATCTAGGGCGAGCTCGTCAGTTTCTGGAGACGTTCGCGGAACTCGCGCGCGCCGCCAACGAGCGACAAGGGCGGGTCGACGAGTACTGGAAGGACCAGAGGTGGGTGGAGATCGACCTCGACCTGCAGGGCAGGCTGCATGCCGTGCAGACCATCGCGTCTCAGTTGGACTCGGGCCTTGGGCTCATCGAGCCCGATCGAGGGATGTACTCGACGGTCTGGGACGATGCATACCAGACCGTCCATCGCGCAATCGGCGTGATCGTCCACTCGGAGGAACTCAACTCGATCGTCGCTGGCGGCGGTCCGGCACTCGACAGCGAGAACCTGCACCCTTGGGTCTGGTCGGTGGCGTCACCGATCTGGTCGACCGGAATGTACCGACACGCAGTTCAGACCGCCGGGGCAAACGTCGACAACATGGCGAAGGCGAAGCTTCGGCGAACCGACGTTTCTGGTGTGAAGCTCGCTGGTGAGGCCTGGGGCTCCGCCGAGCCGTCGCCAGGACGCCCACGGCTCCGACCGAACGGCTTTGGATCCCCCGGCGATGAAAGCTACGAATCGGCGCTCGCGGGCGCACGGGAACTCCACTCGGGGGCCATGCGCCGCATCCGGAACTTGGCAACGCATGAGACTGAAGAGCTGGACGAACAGGTAGCACTGGAGCAGCTCGCGACGCTCAGCTTCGTCGCGCGCCTCATCGATGCGGCTTCGGTCCTCGAGGCGAACGGGTGAGCTAATCGCCGGCAGCACGGAGTGCCGGTCGCCGGCGCCGCTCGATGCGTCACCGTCCCGGCGGTGGGTGTTAGTTGCACTGAGGACATTGGAGTTCGGTGCGCGGCTGCTGTGCGCTTTCGACTATCCGACGCACACCCGGCTGCCAGACTGGCGCTGTGACTCGCATGAACTGGCAGGACCGGCGTGGAGGGGACGACGACTTCGGTGCAGTCGGTGCCGAACCGACCATGGCTGCGAAATACCCAGGCACGTGCGCAACTTGTGGACAGCGGTTCGCTTCCGGTGACCCGATCGCCTCGGTGCTCGTTGACAAGAAGTGGCAGCGACACCACGGCCACTGCCGGTACCCGGCCACCGCACTCTTGCAGCGCACGATCAGCGAGGACCACACTCACTTCTCCGCACGAGCCGGGAAGGCACCGAAGCCTGGCAAGTGCCAAGCCGTCACCGGCAAGGGCAAACCGTGCAACAACGCACCGCAACGGGGTGAGGTGTTCTGCGGTCCTCACCTCACCCAACTCGTCAACGGTCCGACCGCGCAGCCGTCATCTGACAAGCCCGACCCATACGACGAGCCGTTCTAGTGGCCAACAAGACCGGCGGTTCGATGGGCGGTTTCCCGGAGCAGAGCCCGCAGCGGCGTAAGCGCATGAAGAAGCGCGCCGAGAGCCAGGAGAAGCGATGGGCGGCGAAGTCAAGCAAGGTCGCCATCACCTTCGTTTGCATCTGCCCGTCGCCCGGGTGCCGAGCAACGAGCCACGGTGAGTGACGCTGAAGATGTCGCGCAGCTCGTCGAGGCGACGGCTGCTCTAGTTCGTGATCTCCACCGGATCGTCGAGTCGCTGGAGGCGCTGCACGTTGGCCGCAAGTTCACTCCCGACGGTCATCTCGTCGGATCACTTGGTGAGGTCGCTGCGTTGGCGTTGTTCGACATCACACTGCACACCAGCTCGAACAAGGGCTGCGACGCGGTCACCCCGAGTGGCCGGATGGTCGAGATCAAGGCGACGTACGGAGCCGATGGGGTCAACGTGCGCCGATCCTCGAACGGGATCGCTGAGGATCTGCTCGTGCTGAAACTGTCGAAGGACGGCGGGGTCGAGGTCGTCTTCAACGGCCCGTACTCGGTGGCACACACGTTGATCGTGGACAAGAAGGACACGTGGAACGGCCAGGTCCAGATGCGGCTCTCCCGCCTTCGTGCGCTCAACCGGACGGTGCTGGACGCAGCGCGGGTGCCAGCTCGCCGATCATCCGCCGCTGTTCTCGCAGCCGGCCATCCCACCCCGTCGTACGCTCGCCACCATGTGGTGGGATTCGATGGTTGATCTCCAGCGCGCATCACGAACCCGTCCTGCTCAACCGGCGTTGGGGGACGCTGGGTGGGGGAAGCGCGTTGAGCGTTCTGGGACACCTTGTTCTGGTTGGGCGGCGAGGGTCTGAGCGTGGAATGCGTCGGCCGGGCGTCTTCGCTCGCATCTACGTTGGCGTGGTGATCGCGCATATCTAGTACCGCCGGGCCTTCCCGCTACCGAGGGCTGTTACAGCGCGTGGAGGGCCCTGGGCGACCGCGGGTGGGAGATCAAGCCGTTCGAGAGAGTTGACGAGATCCGCCTCGACCCGGAGCATCCCGTCATCGGTGGTGTTGATCAGGTCGTCGACGCGCTTCACCCCCCGGCGACAACCACTTCTTCTTCACCGGGATCGGACCATCCACGCCAGCCGAATCCGAACCCGTCCAACACATCGACGACACCGTCATATCCGACATCGCCGAATGGATCCGAAACACCCCAGCGCTACAGTCCTGAGCCGTCCCACACCATCCCGATCAGTCGATCTCCGGCGTCGAGTTCACTGCAGACGCGGGCCCCCCTCCGCCGGCCCGAGTACGGCGAAACCCGACAGAGGACTCCGATGGTGACACTCGGAAGCGCCGGTTGTTCGGGTTGGGTGGGAGTCAGAGTGGCGCCAGGTACCAAACGTCTCGCAGCTCCGAAGGTGGCCGTTCGTGTCGTCTGTGTGCGCACTGTGGAAAGTCCGGTCAGCTACTTGACGTGGGTATACACTGAGTGTATGCTCGTCGGTATGAGTGTTCCGTTTGCACTGCTCGGACTGTTGGAGCGGGAACCGAGTCATGGGTATGACCTGAAGCGTGACTACGACGCCTTTTTCGGTCGGGGTAAGGCGTTGCCGTTCGGCCAGGTGTATTCCACGTTGGCGCGCCTCGTCAGAGACGGCATGGTGTCACCGGGTGAGTTGGAGCCGGGTGCGGGGCCGGAGCGCAAGCGCTACACCATTACCGATGTCGGCAAGCGCGAGGTCGAGGACTGGCTGGATGTTCCTGTCGAACCGGAACCGCATCTGCAGACGGTGCTGTTCGTTAAGGTCGTGCTTGCGTTGATGCTCGGCCGGTCTGCGGAGCGTTATCTCGAGACACAACGCCGCGCCCACCAGCAGCGAATGCGTGAGCTGACCGTGCTGAAGCGCTCGGGCAGCCCGGTCGATGCTTTGCTCGCTGACCACGGCCTGTTCCACCTCGAGGCCGATCTGCGGTGGATCGAGCTGACCAGCTCCCGTCTCGACGCTCTCGCGGTATCGGTGCAGTCATGAACCAGCACCCCATCGAGGCCGCCTCACATCCGGGCGAAGCGCTCGTCGAAGCACGCGACATCTACGTATCGTTCGGGGCGACGCCTGCGCTGCGTGGCGCCAGCGTGACGGTCGCGTCGGGTGAGATCGTGGCGATCATGGGTCCGAGCGGGTCGGGCAAGTCGACGTTGTTGCACTGCCTTGCGGGCATTCTGGTGCCTGATCGTGGCGAGGTGATGTTTGCCGGCAAGCCGATCCACGGTCTCGGCGAGAACGAGCGCAGCACGTTGCGCCGTGAGCGTTTCGGGTTCGTGTTCCAGTTCGGGCAACTGGTTCCGGAGTTGACTGCCGAGGAGAACGTTGCTCTGCCACTGCTGCTTGGCGGCACCAGACGGGCAGCGGCGTTGGAACAGGCGCGGCAGTGGTTCGACGAGCTCGGGCTCACGGGCCTCGGGGGTCGGCGCAGCGGTGAGCTGTCGGGGGGCGAGGCGCAGCGGGTTGCGTTGGCGCGTGGCCTCGTGACGCGCCCGGACGTCGTGTTCGCTGACGAACCGACCGGTTCGCTCGATTCGCTCAACGGGGAGCGCGTCATGAATCTGCTCGTCGGCGTTGCCCGCCAGCACGGCACCACGGTCGTCGTCGTGACGCACGCGCCACGCGTCGCTGCCTACGCCGATCGGGAGGTCGTCGTCCGCGACGGCAAGGTCACCTCAGCGCCAATGGAAGCAGTGCTGACATGATCCGTCTCGGCCTGCGGCTCAGCCTCAAGGGTGGCAAGGAGGCCGCCGTCCGCCTGGCAGTCACGTCTGCCGCGGTGGCGATCGGCGTTTGTTTGCTATTGACAGCGTTCTCCGGGATGCACGCCTTCAGCGCCCAGAACACACGTGCCGCATGGCTCAACTCGGGAAACTTCGGACCGCAGCGGCGCCCGCCGGCAACCGCCAACCCCAATCCGTCGTCGACGCAAACCCTGTGGTGGCTGCTCGACACTGATTCGTTCGCGGATCAGACGATCTTCGAAGCCGCCGTCGCTGCCACCGGACCCAACTCGCCCGTGCCACCGGGCATTCCTCGGCTCCCTGGTCCCGGCCAGTACTACGCCTCGCCAGCGCTTACCCGACTGATCCAGTCCACCCCTGCCGCCGAGCTCGCCAACCGCTTCCCAGGCCAGCAAATTGGCACGATTGCCCAGGCCGGCCTGCCATCACCGACCTCGCTGATCATCGTCGTCGGCTATGACGCACAAGATCTGGCCAAGATGCCGGGCGCCGATCAGATCGGGGCCTTCAACACCGACCCGAACGTCCCAGGGCCCGCCACCGGCGTTCACAACGACCGGCTGAAGATCATCCTCGCCGTTGGCGTCGTCGCCTTGCTGTTGCCAATGCTCGTCTTCATCGCAACGGCCACTCGACTTGCCGCGGCCAGGCGCGAGCAGCGCTTCGCCGCCATGCGCCTCGTCGGCGCCACGCCGCGACAGATCACCGTGATCTCCACCGTCGAAGCCTGCCTGGCGGCCCTGTTCGGGGCGCTGCTCGGCATCGGCCTGTTCTACGGCACCCATCCGGCGCTCACCCATATCGACTTCACCGGTCAGCGGTTCGCTGCCGGCGACCTTGCTCCGGGCCTCGCAGCGATCGTCGTCGTCGCGCTCGGAGTCCCCGTCGCTGCAGCGATCTCGGCTCGGATCGCCATGCGACGCACACAGACCTCGCCGCTCGGGGTGCTCCGTCGAGTCACCCCACCCTCGCCGCGGGCGTACCGTCTTGCGCCGTTGGTCCTCGGACTGGCCGAGCTCGTCTACTTCGTCGCGTTCGGTCACCCATCAACCACCGGCGGCCAGATCCTGGCGTACTGCAGCGGCGCCGTCCTGATCATCGTCGGTCTGCTGATCGCCGGGCCATGGATCACGATGGTCGGCGCCCGTGCGGTGGCCGGACACGCCAGGCGGCCGTCCACGCTGCTGGCCGGCAGACGTCTGGCCGACAACCCGCGTGCAGCCTTCCGCACCATCAGTGGGCTGATCATCGCCCTCTTCGTCGCCAGCGCGACGGTTGGCGTGCTCACCACGATCCTCTCCTACCGCGGCACCGTGAAGACCGACAGTTCAGCCCGCCAGACCCTGATCGCCGATATCAGTCACCCCGACCTCATCGGCATCAACGGCCAGGCCCCGGCACAGACATCGGCCGCGACAAACGACGCCGTACCACCAGCCCTGCTGGGCGAACTGACAGCGATCCCCGGAGTCCACGGGGCGAGCGTCGTCTACACCGAGCCTGGCTCGAACCCAGACAGCTCGCTCGGACTGGTGGCCTGCAGCCAACTCGCGCGCACCCCGGCGATCGGGACCTGTCCGGCAGGCGCTCAGGTCGCCGAGGTGTCCGGGTTGGACCCATTCTCATCCGGGCAGCAACCATCGCTCAGCGGACACCTCTGGCCACCCGCCACCATGACGACAGACCAACTGGCTGAACTCTCACCCCGAGCCATCGTCGTACAAACCAACGGCTCCACCGTCAGCCTCGAACAAGCGCGAACAACCCTCGAGCTGGCATTCCCTGGCCAAACCGCATCGACGCTCAGCGAGATCAGTGCCAACGCACAGCGCACCATCACCGAGATGCAACAAATCGCCAAGATCGTCATTGTTGCCAGCCTTGTCATCGCCGGCTGCAGCCTCGCAGTCAGCGTCGTCGCCGGGATCACCGAGCGCAAACGCCCCTTCAGCCTCCTACGCCTGGCCGGCACACCCCTACGAGTCCTTCGCCGAATGGTCCTCCTCGAAGCAGCCGTTCCACTCGTCGTCATCGCCGTGCTCTCCACAGCACTCGGCCTCCTCGCAGCAGCACTATTCCTACACGCCCAACTCGACTACACACTGAAATCACCAGGCGCCGGGTACTACATCCTCGTCGCAGCCGCCATCACCACCTCACTCGCGATCATCGCCACCACCGTCCCCCTCATCCACCGCATCGCCGGACCCGACATCGCCCGCAACGAGTAAACGGGGTATGAGGAACATTGGAACCGTCAGTCGCGCTAGGCCTGTGAGGGGCGGAATCGATCACTCTCTGTCGTAGACAGCGACCACCCTCGAGCGGTGCCCAGAGGGGGTGGTCAGGAAGCGGTCTAGAGCGCGTTGCGGGCGCATTTCCCCTGCTCACAACGTATGGAGCGCCCTAAAGCTTCGGATTCAGTATGTTCGATCGACCCTGCGCTGCGCACAATAAACTGACGGGAACCATTGCCGGACACCCCCGTTTCGCGGCTATGCGGGCAACCTAGACGGACCGAGATGCCGTGACAAATAAGAAGTCATCCCTATGGCGGCGATCAATCGTGGCTAACCATCACTCAACGTCCCCTGGCGTACTCTGCGATCCGTTTCCTGACGGGACCCCACTGTGGCAGGGTGAGTCTCGATGGGTTTGGTCAAGTTGGTCTTCGCCATCGGATGGGCGGCGATCTGGCTGTATTGGCTCGTCGCAGCGTTCTCGGTCAAGAGGGGCCACATCGCGTGGTCGCGCGAGCTGCGGATCAGGGCGGTGATCGCGGTCATTGTGATCGTCTTGATCCACGTTGGAGCATTCCGCGGTGCTGACCTCAACACGGACCCGTGGCGCACTGGTATCGGGCTCGTCCTGTTCGGCGTTGGATTGGGATTCGCGATCTGGGGCCGTGTGCACATCGGCCGCAACTGGGGCGGCCCGATGACGCAGAAGGACGAGCCGGAGTTGGTCACAAGCGGGCCATACCGTTTGGTCCGTCACCCCATCTACGCGGGCATTTTGGTCGCCGGAGTCGGTACCGTCGTTGCGCTGAGCTGGCATTGGCTGATCGCGGTGGGCCTGGCCGGGATCTACTTCCTGTACAGCGCGACCGTCGAGGAACGCTACCTGACAGAGCAGTTCCCAGACGCCTATCCGGTGTACAAGCGATCGACCAAAATGCTCGTGCCGTTCATCATCTGAGTACAAGCCGGCACGGCTGCACCTCGGCCGCTCACCGACGCCACAAAAAACCCGGATTAATCCCTTTCGTGCGGTGTCACGGCGCACGACCGAACTGACGGTCGGTGGCACTTCAGCCGGCATGCAGCCGCGTCCGAGATCGCGCGCCCGATAACGCGCTGATGGGGCAGGCTGGCCGCGAGGCCGAACTGTCGGTCGCGGACGCTTCGAGAACCACCTGTGGCGACGGCGATCAGTGTCCCAGAACGTGCGGCCCGCCCCGCCTCCAGGCGCGTCCACAAAGTGCCGGTAGGTGGCACAGAACCCGCGGCGCATATTCGCGCCGCGTGACTGCATCGTGACGCGCCCAGATCGGCGCGTAGGCGCTCTCCCTTTCGCAACGCTTGGCCGTCGGTGTTGGGGTAGGTCAAGCCCCGAGATTTCCGGTTGGCCTGCACGATCGTCTCGGAGGCGCTGAGGCATCGAGCGCAAGCGGCAACCGATTCGATCACCTCCACGCGTCTCGGAACCATGTCCGAAAACCGCTATCGAAGAACGTTCCGTGCAGGAATCGTGCGGGCTTGACGGCACACGAGCAGCGCGTGTGCGCCAACCACCGTCCCTGAC
>JBBRPP010000104.1:0-9340 GCA_038227995.1 Acidimicrobiales bacterium | reverse complement strand
CGACGGTGTCGTGTCGTTGGCGATCAACCTGTTCGGCTTCGACGGTCCGACCAGCGGACACGAGCTCGATCGGCTCGGACGAGCGACGCGTCTCGCCGCCGACCAACTCGCATCGCGCCTCGACGCATCGGGTTGATCAGCGATGTGGTCCGGTTGGTCGCCATGTCGGTTCGATCGGGGCGAGACCGGACGCTGACACCCCCGCGAGGAGCCGTTGCATCGCAGCTGCCATCTTGCGTCCGCGCTCTTTGGCAACCTCGGCCCGCGGGCCCTGGAACGCGGCATCGACTGTGTCGCAGAACAGTTCGAGCCACCGGTGGTAGTGCGCGTCCTCCAGTGGTGATCGAGCGTGCACCGGTTCGTGTGCTCGCAGCGGCTGCCCGTCGTAGCCGGGTTCACCGAGGAGTTGCCAGGCCCAGAAGTCGATCAAGGTGGCGATGTGCGCGTTCCAATTGACCTGCGCCGCCTCGAACACCGGGCCGAGGACGTCGTCCATCGCCGCACTGCGGTAGAAGTTGCGAACCAGGTGTTCGATGTCTTCGCGGTCGACGATGTCCGCTCGCGTGTCATCGAGCAGGCGGTCCCCACACAGCGGGTCACCGGCTGCGTGTTCGGGGATCAGATCTGAGCTGTCGATCATCCGTCGATCATCCGCCGGCCATCACGGTCCGCTCGCCCTCGAGGCGAACGACGAGGGGGAAGAGCACGTTGTTCTCCTTGTGAATGTGCAGGTGAGTGTCGGCCTCGATCTCGGCCATCGCCAGGTAGCACGCTGCGAACGTCGCGCACCCGTCAGCCGGGGGCGTGTAGCCGTTGGTCAGCCGGCGAAGTGTCGCGAGCAAGTCACCGACCGCCTCGTGCTCGCTGAGCATCACCGAGATCGGGTTGCGCAGCGACCCGCAGTGGAACGATGGAAGCCCTGTGGCGACCGCGAGCTCGCGGATCATCGGGAACAGAGCGCGCTCTTCTTTGAGCATGTGCGGCTCGAGATCGGCGCGGACGCGCGCGAAGCAGTCAGCGACATCCACCAGTTCCGGATGTCGGCTGCCGTGGACCGACACGATCTTGTCGACCAGAGCCGTCGCTCTCGGCAGTTCGTCCCACAGGTAGCGGTGATGGGTCGCCTCGAGGTGATCGACGAGAGTGTCGGCCGCCATCGTCGACCAGGGCGCTGCGTGCGGACCACTGACCAACGCGGCTGCGAGCTCGGCAACCGTCGCGTCCGGATCGGCCCCGATCAACGCGCACGCCTCGCCGAGCGTCCGCCCGCCGCCGCAGCAGTAGTCCAGGCCGCGACGCTCGAACTCGCGCGCCAGCTCAGGGAACGCGTCGACCGCGTCAGCCAACGTCATCGACACATCGATCTGCACCATCAGAATCTCCTCATCTGAGTTCACGGACGCCCCGGCGGAGGAGCCAACCAGCGCCAACACACGCGATCGCCAGTTCTGCCGGTTCTGCCCGTCGCGTGTTCTCTCGCCTCACTGTCCGAGGCTCATCGATTCACCGCGAGCGGACCAGGGCCCAAAGTCCTTTCCCCGCCCCACCCGACACGCATCGGGGCTCACGGCGGAGTCAGCTGCAGGAATCAACCCCGAACTCCCGGTTCGTGAGGCAGCCTCCCTCGTCGGTGCCTGTTGCCGATGGGGTTCGGTACTCGCCGCCGTCTGATCTGTACAAGGGCTCGCCGGGAGGGCGACCGCGACGTTGGAGGTCTGGTTGTGCGAGGGGTGATCGTGTTCGTCAACAGTTCTGTCGATGGGTTCATGGCCGCTCCGTCGGGAGACTTGCGTTGGCTCCTGCACGACGACGAGACGGATCACGACTTCACGACTGATCTCCGCGGAACTGCGGACACGATCCTCACCGGACGGGTCTTGTTCGAGAGCTTTGCTGCGGCATGGCCGGAACGCGCTGCGGATCGTTCCGCACCTTCGGAGCTCGTGAATTTCGCGAACTGGATGCTCGACACGCCGAAGGTGGTGTTCTCGACCCGATCACCTGACGTCGCCATGAAGAACTCACGTCTGTCGGGCCCGACGGACTTCGGTCTTGCGTGGCACAAGGCTCATGCGAGCAGTGTGCTCGGCTTGCACTACCGACGCCGATCTTCCGCGGGCGACGTCACGCGTAGCAACTACGTCGAATAGCTTCGACTTCTCCCGATGCGCGATGGGATCGCGTGACTGACAACGTCTCATCACCCAGGGTTGACAAGATCAAAAGGAGTAGGTGTGCGAAAGCCGGTAGTCACGACGTTCGTCTCGTTGGATGGTGTGATGCAGAGCCCGGGTAACCCAGACGAGGATCGCAGCGGCGGGTTCGAGTTCGGTGGCTGGCTCGTCCCGTACATGGATGCGTCTCTCGCCGCGTTCTCGATCGAGTGGATCCAACAGGCCGACAGCTTCCTCCTCGGACGCAAGAGCTACGAGATTCTCGGCGCGTACTGGCCACACGTCAGCGACCCCGCCGACGTGCTCGCACGTCAGCTCAACACGTTGCCCAAGTACATCGTGTCGAACACCCTCACCAACCCTTCGTGGGGGCCGGCAACGGTCGTCACCGGCGACCTCGCCGTCGAGATTGCCCGTATCAAAGCCGATGGAGACGGAGAGCTACAGGTCCACGGGAGCCGGCGACTCGCACGGTCCTTGATCGATCTCGGGCTCGTCGACGAGTACCGGCTGTGGGTGTTCCCGGTCCTGCTCGGCGTCGGCGAACGTCTTTTCGGCGATGGCCTTGCGCCGGGTGGGCTGCGCCTCATCGCGTCGAGGACGTCCACGTCAGGCGTCGTCGTCCACACCTATCAACCGGCTGACCCACTGACGTTCGGAGCATTCGAATTGGATGTCGATGGCCGGGTCTGACCGCGAGGAACTCGAGCGGCTCGTCGCGGCGGCGGTCGGCGGCGATGCAGGCGCTTTCAGCTGCCTCACCGAGCAGTATCGGCGGGAGCTGCATGTGCACTGCTACCGAATGCTCGGCTCCTTCGATGAGGCAGAAGACGTGTTGCAGGAGACGCTGCTGCGGGCGTGGCATGGACGGCACACTTTCGCGGGACGCTCGACGTTTCGTGCGTGGCTCTACGCCATCGCCACGAACACCTGCCTCGACCACCTTCGGCGAAGCCGGCGCCGAGCTCTTCCCTATCAACTGCAACATCCCGGCGAGACAGGAACCCTGGAGCATCCGGGCATCGCCTGGCTCCAGCCCTACCCTGACAGACTCCTCCCCGAAGGTCTGGCGATCGCGAAGGAGACGGTCTCACTGGCCTTCCTAGCCGCGATCCAGTTCCTGACGCCTCGCCAGCGTGCAGTTCTGCTCTTGCGCGAAGTAGTGGGATGGACCGGCCCCGAGATCGCTGTGCTGCTGGGCTGCTCTGTCGCGGCCGTCGACAGCGCGTTGCAGCGAGCCCGCGCCTCCCTGCAGCGCCGCGCGCCAGACGACCGCCACGATTGGGCGCCGAAGCCGTCGACCGAGCAAGAGGACCGGTTGGTCGAGCGCTACATCGCCGCCCACGAAGACGCCGACCCCGACCGGCTTGTGCAACTCCTCGCAGACGGCGCACGCTTCACGATGCCGCCACGGGCAGTGTGGTTCGAGGGACGGGACGCAGTCGCCGCCGAATTTCGTCGAGGGTGGGGCGACGACCGGATCGGTGATTGGCGGCTCGTGCCAACCCGCGCCAACGGTCAGCCGGCGGCAGCCGCGTACCTGAGAGCCTCAGCGGACCACACGTACCGAAGCTTCGGGTTTGTCGTGCTGGGAGTGTCGCGCGACTCGATCTCGGAGATCACCATCTTCGCAACCCCACAACTGTTCGCTGCCTTCGGATTTGGTACCACCCTGTCATGACGCACCACTTCGACCTCCAGCACGCACGCCCAGGCCCTCTTGGCTGGATGGTCGGCGTTCAGCAGGTTGTCGCGGCTTTCTCGACGGTGTTGCTGCCGGACGAGGCATGGCTCTGGCCGTAGCGAGTGCTGCCGCCCACGACGTAGACGGTGTCGTCCAGCACGACGGCGCGTGCGAACGATCGGGCCGTGAGCATCGGTTGTGCTCGTGTCCAGGTGTCGCCGGAGAGGATGAGGGTGTCGTCGAGCACGGTGCTGTCGGACTGACGTTCGCCGCCGACGAGCAGGATCGTTCCGCAGATGACCACCGCGCCGGCGGTACCCCGTGGCTCGATGGATGGCCCTCGCGACCAGCTGTCGGTCGCGGGGTCATAGATGTAGACATCCCCGAAGTCGTCGCTGCCGCTGCGGCCACCGATCGCCCACAGCCGCCCGTCGAGCACGACGGCGGCCGGGCTGCCCTCCGCTCTCGGGAGCGGCGCAGCGTTCGTCCAAGTGTCCGAGGTCGGGTCGTACACAACATGGTCGGCGATGGTGGTGCGCGACGTGCCACCGCCGATGACGTGGATCCGGCCGTCGAGCACGACTGCCGCGTGTCCCCCGCTGGCCGTAGGGAGCGAGGCGGCCGTGGTCCAGGTCGAGCTGGCGATGTCGTACACGCGAACGTCGTTCGTCGGTTGGTTGGTGGTGCCGGAGAAACCTCCGATGACGTAGATACGTCCGTCGAGCGCTGCGACCGACGGGGCGTTCACACCGCCGCCAGGGAGCGTGGTCGCCTCGGTCCAGGCGACGCGGTCGAATCGTTCGATCTGCAGGACGGGTGCGCGGTCCTCGCCGGTGCCGCCGATGGCCCACAGCGCACCGGCAGCGGCGACGACACCGTGCGCTGAGCGCGGCTGGAGCAGCGATGGCGCTGCCGACCATGCCACGGTGACCGACGCACTCGTCGGTGGTGCGGCGGTGCCCCGTGTGCTCGTCGGTGCTGGTGGAGCCGGCGATGCGGTCGTTGCGATCACTGTCGACGGCGCATCGTCGGCACACGCGCTGGCCCCGACCGCGAGCACGCCGACCAGAGAAAAGAACCGGAGCAGATGTGTGATCGACATCCGACGGACCGGTGCGGCGCGGCGCCACACCACAAGCGAGGTCGACGCAGACAGCGAACACCGATGCGGAGATCGGGATGGCACTCTGCGAATCGTAGATGACACTGAGCTAGCTCGTCACCGACAAAGGGCCAGCAGCAGTCGAGTTCGGACGACTTCCCAAGACCTCGACCGGCAAGGTCCAAAAGAACGTCCTCCGAGAACGCGAGTGGGCGGGTCGCAACAAACGCGTCAACTGATGACCGCCTCACTCGTCGCGTCAAACTCGACTCGGTCGCTACGGCATCAATGCGAGAAGGAGCCAGTGACGTCGACGACGAGGTCGATGGGCGCCTGGGTGAACAGGCACACCGTGCCGTTGATGCCGATCTTCGTGATCACGGCGTTGGGGACGGTTTGGCCCGCGCTGTAGTTCAGGCTCGAGGCGGTCGGTCGCGGTTCTCCACACGGCCACACCGTCAAGAAGCCTGGGCCCTTGGCATCGACCGCGGTGACGTTGAGCACAGCAGCCGTCGCACCGACGGGAACGCCCCCTCGCCCTGCGACCTGTAGCTCGACGGTTCCTCCGCCGGCCACGACACCACCGCCGGCGAACCCCCCGTCGACGGTCACGAAACCCGACCCGATTCGGGATTCCATGAGCCGAGCCGGAGTCAACGGACCGAAGGCCGAGCCGGCCGGGAAGAAGCCGTTGACGTCGACCACCAGATCGATCGCCACCTGACTGAACACGCACACGTCGCCCGTCGCGCCGATCTTGGCGATCACCGCGTTGGGCACGGTCTGTCCGCGGACGTAGTTCAGGCTCGACGCGTTCGGTCGCGACTCTCCACACGGCCACACGGTCACGAACCCCGGACCCTGGGCATCGACCGCCGTGACGTTGAGCACCGCCGCAGCAGCGCCTGCGGGGACGCCACCGCGCCCGCCGACGTGCAGGTCGATCGTCCCTCCGCCGGGCAACGTGCCGCCTCCCTGGAACTGGCCGTCCGCGGTCACGAACCCCGGACCCGATCGGGTCTCCAGCAGACGCGCCGGGGTGAGCGGTCGGAAGACGGAGCCGGCCGGGAAGAAGCCGTTGACGTCGACCACCAGATCGATCGCCACCTGACTGAACAGGCACACGTTGCCTTCGGTGCCGATCTTCGAGACCACCGCGTTGGGCACGGTCTGTCCGCGGACGTAGTTCAGGCTCGACGCGTTCGGTCGCGGCTCACCGCACGGCCACACGGTCACGAACCCCGCACCCTGCGCGTTCACGGCTGTCACGTTCAACGCAGCCGCCGCAGCATCCGCAGGAACACCGCCGCGCCCGCCGACGTGCAACGCGACCGTGCCCCCACCGGCGAGCGTTCCGGCGCCTCGGAAGAGGCCGTCCACCGTCACGAACTCTGGCCCGACGCGCGTTTCCATCAACCGCGCCGGCACGACCGCGACGTACAGCGCGTCGGACATCAACAACACCCGGTTCTGCGTCGTGGCGATCACCACAGCACCCGATGTCGATCGTGACGCAGATGCACGTCCCACCTGTCCCGGCGGTGTACCGACCGCGCTGTTCGCCGCCGAGACCGCGCCGGGCGAACTGCTGGTGCCGGTCCGCAACGTCACCGCTCCCGCATCGACGCCCGTGGATCCGTTGTCCCAGGTCGGGCTGCTCACGGCATAGTTGCCGTCGGCCAGCGCCACCACGCCATACAGCTGACCGGACAGGTCGGTGCCGCCGATCTGATCCAGGTCGGCGGTTCCGAAGAGGCTGTTGCCGGTGCCGACCGACCCGGTGATGCCGGTGGCCCCGTTGCCCCACGTGACTGCACCCGCAGCAGCGTGGGCGCCGTTCGTCCAGTACGGGCTGTTCACGACGAAGTTGCTGTTCGTCAACGCGGTCACCCCGCCGAAGCCGACGTAGTCACCGGCCGAGCTGCCGTGGAGACTGTTGGCATCGCTGACCGGCCCGGTGACGCCGGTGACGCCGTTGCCCCACGTGATCGCTCCGACATTTGCGATCGGGCCGTTGTCCCAGCTTTTGCTGGTGACGGTGTAGTTGCCGTTCGTCAACGCCGTGACCGATTCCACCTGACCGAGACCGACGTGATCTCCAGCAGTGGAGCCATACAGACTGTTCGCCGTGGTGATCGGGCCGATCGTCTGCGACGACCCGTTGGCCCACGTCACGGCCCCGACATCGTTGGCGCCCCAATTCAAGCTGGACACGACGTAGTTGCCGTTCGTCAGCGCTGTCACGCCTCCGTACCCGACAGAGTCGCCGGCGACGGTGCCGTACAGGCTGTCGAGTTGGTTGACCTGTCCGATCCGGCCGGTCGTGCCGTCACACCATGTGACCGCGCCGATGTCGACATTGCTGGCGGAATCCAGGCTCGGGCTACTGACGACGTAGTTGCCGTTGGTCAAGGCGGTCACACCGCCATCCCCGATGCGGTCGTTGTTGTAGGTGCCGAACAGGCTGTTGTTCGTGCTGAGCGCAGCCCCGAACGACGCCGCGCCGTTGCCCCATGTGACCGCGCCCGTGCGAGCGCCGGCCACCGTGTTGTACCACGCTGGGCTGCGCACCACGTAGTTGCCGTTCGACAACGCCGTCACGCCACCCGAACCGATCAGGTCATCGGCCGACGAACCGAGCATGCTGTTGGCGATGCTGACTGCGCCGGTGCTGCCGGTCGCGCCGTTGCCCCACGTCACGGCCCCGATGTTCGACACGAACCAGCTGACCACGACATAGTTGCCATTCGTCAGCGCCGTCACGCCACCGATGCCGACGAGGTAACCGAAGCTCGAACCGTAGATGCTGTTCGTGGTGGTGACTCCGCCACGAGCACCGATCGCGCCGTTGCCCCACGTCACGGCCCCGCTCTGCAGGGCCCACAGCGGACTGTTCACGACGTAGTTGCCGTTCGACAACGCCGTCACCCCGTTCGACCCGACGCTGTCGTTGCCAGTGATTCCGGTGAGGCTGTTCGTCGTCGTCACCGGGCCGGTGATCCCCGTCGCGCCGTTTGCCCACGTGACCGCGCCAAGTTCGCTGGCTGCCCATTGTGGACTGTTCACGACGTAGTTGCCGTTCGTCAACGCCGTCACGCCGTTCGATCCGACGAAGTCGTTGGCGACGGTGCCGTGGAGGCTGTTGGTGGTGTTCACCGTGCCGCTGACGCCGGTGGTCGCGCTGCCCCACGTGACTGCGCCCACCTTCGTGACTCCGGCCTTGGACCACGACGGGCTGCGCACGACGTAGTCGCCGTTCGCCAGGACAATCACCCCACCGCCGCCGACCGAGTCGCCGGGTGAGCTTCCGGTGATCGCGCTGATCACCGTGTTGGTCGTCCCGTTGTACAGATAGGCCGCACCGACGTCGAGGTCGGCACCTTGGTCGTACCCCGGGTCGGTCACGACGTAGTTGCCGTTCGGCAACACCGCCACGGCCGAACCGAACTTGCCGCCCGCTGGACCGACCAGGTCGGTCTGAGCGCTCGCTGCGGATGCACCGTCGGGCGGCGCGATCGCCCACGCGAGCCCTCCGATCAGGCCGGCCGCCACTGCGATCGCGTGCAAAGCCGTGGACCGCGGGCGGCGACGAACGCCGGAGGCATCGCTGGATTGACTCGCCATCAGTGCGGTCCCCGGAGAGGTTGCCACCCTTCCGGCAGGCGCGGTGGGCGCGTCGCTGCTCACGGCGGGGTCAGCATCTCGCTGACTGTCCCGCCTTCGAGCGCGGCCTCGCCGTTGCGGGTGAGGCTCGAATACCCTCCGCCGCTCAGGACGGTACGGACCGTGACATCGGCCGACTCCAACAGGTGAAGGGCAGAGGCGATCGGACCTCGGAGCTGGATGTACAAGGAAGTCTTGGCATCGAACGAACGCAACGCCCACATCGCGACCTGGAGGTCGTTCAGCCGCGGTGCCTTGCTATCCGCCGGTCGAAACGCCTCGACCAGCTCCAGAGCCAAGTCGCGATCCGTCAACCCGCACAGGCGCTCGACCTCGGCAGCGGCGGCCGACTGACGCGCAGCCTTTTCGTCCTTGTTGCCGAAGAGTCCCATCGCCGAACCGTATCAGGAGGAATCAACCCCGAACCGCTGGTTGATGGGCCGGCCGACCGCTCTCAATTGCTGTGGCGGTGGTGGATGTCGGGGAACCAGGTGTCCAGGATCGCGGGTCAACGTCAAGAAGATGTATCTGGCACGGCCTTCGTCACTCTTATCAGTGTCTGATTGAAGGAGGCTGGATTGCGTCCCGTGGCGTGGTGGGAATCAGCGGTGTGATTCCTGGTGGCGTCAGGTGATGGCGAGGATGCCGTCGTCTGCCGCGGTGTCAGTATCGCGCGGCTTGTAGAGCTTGGCCATCGAGTGCTCTGAGAGGTAGTGG
>JBBRPP010000103.1:0-9614 GCA_038227995.1 Acidimicrobiales bacterium | reverse complement strand
GACAACATCGAACAAGCCGCCGCCGACCATGCCGCCACGATCATCAATGGACAACGCCGACGCCACCTCAACTACCAAAGCCCCACCATGCTCTACACTGCCGCTACAGCAACCGTGCACTGATCACTGGAACTGGCCGTCCTCCCATGAAGTGAGTGACGCCCGATATACCGCGCAGGAGTACCGTCGTTGCCGCCGGTTCCGAATCCTGCAATCGGTGGGAACCTTCGGCAACTTCGTACGACAACACGCACCCGGATCGTTGTCTGGGTGCAGAAGGCGATCGCGATGGGAATAGAAGCTCAATCTGAGGGCTTTGCTCGATCGGCGGCGTGAGTCAGGTGATGGCGGCTATGAATGGGACGAATCTCCGTGGAACCACGTCGGGGATTGCCGCCAACCTCTTCTCAATCTCTTTCGTCGCCGATCGTGCGAGCTGGTCAGGTTGGTGCACTCGAGCCGTCGCCGGGGTACTTGGCCGGCTCGGGGTCTTCGACCGAGCCTGAACCGGTCCACCGGTCGGCCGCCGAACTGATTGACTTTGCTGCGAAGTCGGCCTTTTCCCGGTCGGGGTGGGGCGGCTCGATTTCTTTGCGTTCGCCGTCGGCGGTGAGGACAACGATCCACCCTCTGTCTTGCTTTTGGACCTCGACTGCGAACGCTTCGGGATGATCGATTTTTGACATGCCAAAACAGCGCCCTGCGAGGCGATTTCACAAACTCAAAAATTGGCGCAGGCTATACCGGCCGTTGGACGAGACGACGAGAGAGCGTGTTGCGATCGCTTTGCTCGTAGGCCCTGACTCGACCGCTTACGGGGCTGTCGATGCACAGGCAGGCTTCACGCGACAGTGGTGTCGTGGCTGCAGAGCGTCGGTGGCCTTCCACCAATGCGAACTGATCACGCCGCGAGCATCGGTATGTGCGTTCGCTGGTGTGCAGACGCGACGTGTTCGTCCTTACGGTACGGGCGTCGCTGGCGGTGTTTATCAACAATCGTGGCCGATGCATAAGATCTGCGTGTGGGATCCAAGTCTTTGCGTGTCACCTCTGTTGCCTGGTTCGGTCCGAACCGCCTTGTCGGATGGGGATGGTCGCCGCGGACGTGGCAGGGTCGGGCCGTTTCGGTGGTGTTCGTCGGTGCGATCCTCGGTTCGGCAACCGCGATTCAGGCTCGGACGGCGCGGTGGATCGCGATCGCCTCATCGTTGGCGGTCTTCTGGTGGTCGTCGTTCTGATGGGGGGCCGGCCCGGCGGTCCGACCGATCGCTGAAACGGGCTGCACAGCGCGCCCACGGCGCGTGTGGCGTTGACTGTCTTGCGTTCTCCGCACCCGCCGCATGAGGCCGTCCCAGCGATCGGGGAAGCCATTTGGGCCCCGGGTGCGCGGCGGCTGAGGATCGTCGCGCGGAGTGGACGCTCGACGTACCCCAGCCGCCAACGATGCCCCGATCCTATTCAAGCAGCCCGACGATGGCGCCGACCAGGGTCCGCTCGTCGATCGGCGTCTCGCGTACTGTTGTGAATATGCCGATCGACCTTGAAGCGCTCATTGAAGATATCACGACAGTGCTCGGCGTCCTCGATGTCGATGCGGATGTCGCGAAGCGAACCGCCGTCGACATCGTGTCGTTGCCGTCGATGATCGAGTTGCGACGCCTCGCAGAAATGGGCGAAACCGTCGAGGGATGACCCGACTGAAGGGCCACGTTTGTCCAGTGCCTGCGACAGAGAACGCCAGGTCACCATCTTCTCAATGTTGCGCGGAACGGTCGCTCGATCCGCGGTCGCCGTCGAACTGTTCGGCGTTGGAGGAGTAGCGAAGGAACACCTCTTGGGCGACGTCCGGGGCGTCGTCGCTACCGCACGCGTCGCGGGAGATGCAGTGCACGAGGTTCCAGTGGTCGGTCGCTGCTCGATACACCTCGCCAGACCGAGGATCAAACATCCCCGGGTGGTGTCAGCGGTCCGGGTCGGAGTCTGCCGGCAGCCCGATTAAGTCGGCGGTGCCGAACACAATGTCGAGCATGGCCACGACGGCACGGTGTTCGACGACCTCAGCAGTGCAGGCGGCGCACTCGGCCAGGTGACCTTCGATCATCACCACCTCCGATGGTACGCAGGCACCGAGCGTGAAGACTCCGAGGAACTCGGCGTACTCGCCACAGGTTGGGATGACATGGTCTGGTTCCAGGAGGACCTCGAGCCGGACCACTGTGACCCCGTCAAGCTCGCGAACCACGATCAGATCGGCGAGCTGGCCGCTCGGCCACAGACCGGGCCCGTCGTCGTCGTTATCGACGTACTGGATGAAACCGGCGAACGGCGCCGTCGTCCAGGCGCCGGCCACCTCGCAGATGACTCGTTGCCGCTCGACCCAGTATCGCAGCGTCGCCGAGCCTGTCGAGTGGACGAACACGGTAGCGAACACATCGTCGATTGCCCTCAGCAGATCGGAGACGCGGTCCGGTCGCATGATGTCTCGGCGGGCCATGTCTTCGACACGTGAGTGGACGTCGGAAAGGTCCGAAAGACCGTTCACCGTCACTGATTCAACCACGCCGGCGGCGGATGGCAGCCCCATTGATTGCACCCGAATGCGGAACTGTCGTGGATCGTCGAAGTGTTCGCTGGGCGACGTCCGCTCACCGTGCTGGATGTTGGGATGTGTGTGCCGACACGTGGCAATGATGCCTGGATCGAGGACCGACATGTCGTACGGGCAGAGCATCGTCAGCGGCGAACCGGCGAACGCGATGTTGCACGCCGCTTCCACGCAAGCCCATTCCGCAACGACGGTGGCGTCGTGCCCGGCCCAGATCGGCTCGCCAGCGACACGCATCCGTCTGCCCCCGCTCGTGCTCTCCCGAACCCCATCGATGTAGGCGGCGAGCGTGCGCGTCGGCGACGTGTAGACGTCGGCCGCGTCAAGGAGTTCGAAGCCAGCCGAGCTCCCCAACCGGTCGAGCAACATCTCGCCCTTCTCGCGACTGACGACGACCAGAACGTGCTCGTCCCCAGCGCGTCCTTCGTCGACGAATTGCACGAGCGCGTCCATCAGCTCGTCGATCGTGTTGTACAACAACGCACGGTGGTTGTAGCCACCCGCACGCTCAGTGTTCAGCACCCCTGCCGCGTTCATGACGGCCCGACGTTCGTAGCGTGGCCGAAGATCGTCGCCAGTCGCGATAACCCCGAGCGGATCTGTGAGCTGGTATTTTCCTCGGAATCGCCGAGCAGTTCCGCTGCATCGCGATATGCGCGGTGACCGGCGGAGACGGCCACGATGGCTCGCCCCTGCGGGGCTGGCAACGCATCGAGTGCAACGAGAACCTGATGACATGTCAATTGCTCCACGCCCTGCCTTCCGACGCTGATATCCCGCACCACCATTCGACGTTGTGACCTCACACACCCTATGGCGCGAACAACGACGAAGCCCCACTCCAGCTCGCGCCACTCCTCGAGCCGTACACCGAGTTGCGGCTGGCACCGATCTCGATCGGCGTGCCGAGCCCGAACCCGGCCAAACACCACCGACGAGGCGCGCATCGGGGCGACGGCAAGCACGACCACACCGACCACGTTTCCGGTCGAGGTCGACCCGTTCCAAGGGCCTACTGCGCCGAACCCGAACGGACGTGTCGACGGCGGAACGTCCCGTACGCGTGTCCGCCTCCGTGACGTTCGCTCTCGCTGCGCCACCGTGCAGGCGCGCATGCGTTTGCGACCGCCGATGTCGCCGAACAGGTCGTTGCTCACGAGTCGTGGCTCAACGACGACCGGACACCTGATCCACCGACTACGCTTCGGACGATCTGAAAGGCCGACCAGATGTCACGCGAAACGCTCATTTCCAGCACGTTCTTGCAACTCGCCGACACCCTGGTCGCAGAGTTCGACATCATTGATCTGTTGACGATGTTGGCCGACCGATGTGTGGAACTGGTCGATGCCGACGCCGTCGGGATCCTGCTCGCCGACAAAGACGGCAACCTGCGGGTGATGGCTGCGTCAAGCGAGCAAGCGCGCCTGCTCGAGTTGTTCCAACTCCAGAACGAACAGGGCCCGTGCGTGGAAGCCTTCAGATCGGGACAACCAGTGAGTTGCACCGAGCTACGCGAATCGATCGAGCGGTGGCCACGGTTCGCGCCATACGCGGTCGGCGCTGGTTTCGAGTGCGTGTACGCGTTCCCGCTCCGTCTGCGTGACAGCATCATCGGAGCATTGAACCTGTTCAAGACGCAGACCGGACCGATGCCCGCCGCCGAGATCCAACTCGCGCAAGCCCTCGCCGACGTCGCAAGCGTCGCGATCTTGCACGACCAAGCCACCCGCGAAACCCGAGTCCGAGATCTCCAGCTGCAAAACGCTCTGGACAGCCGTGTTGTCATCGAGCAGGCAAAGGGAATGTTGCGTGAACGCAGCGGAATCGACATGGGTGAAGCCTTCAACCTGATCCGCCACCACGCCCGAATCCACAACCTGCAACTGACCGGAGTTGCGGAGCAGATCGTCGCCGGCACGATCACGTTCGACACCTTGAACATGGCGCAGACCAGACAGTCACGGCGAACACACTGACGACCGGACACCCGCGAGTAAGGGCACTCTGAAGAGTCCGGTATCGATGATGTGTCTGGCGATGGTGGCGAGGTGTTCGCCGTTGGTGAAGGGTTGCTGCGGGGTGCGTCGGGCTGCGCCAGCGTTGCAGTGGCGCTCGTTCATGAACGTGCGATGCGCGGTGTTGATCACCTCGCGGTCTGCGTTGTCATCACGGTTCGTCACAGGTTTGGCGGTTCCAGGCGGTCCCGGTCAGCTCGGTCCGCGGCTGTCGAACTGACATTGAGAGCGTTTGGCCGCCGCACTGCTCCCAACACACGGTCACCGCGAAGGCATTGAGTTCGGCAGAGTGGATGGCTGTCCCGTCTCGTCTTCTGAAAGTGAGCGACGGCCGAGTTCGCGGGCAGGCGAACCGTTCGGGGTCGTTGATTGCGTACCCGGTCGCTGCGTGTGTGACGTAGTGCTGACCGCTGGTGTGGCGGGCCAGACGGAGAATGGTTGAAGGGAGCGCGCGCCCTCTCTGTCATAATGGTTGTTGCTGTCCTGTAGTGCGAGTTGTTTGAGTAGGGCGAGGAACGAGAAGGAGCAATGTCCGTTACTACGGTGGGTGTCACGTCGCGCCCTGATCCTGAGGTTCGTCCGGCCCATCAGTCATATCCGGCAGCCTACAAGTTGAAGATTCTGGCTGAGCTCGACGTGGCCGATTCCAAGACTCAGCGGGGCGAGATTATGCGCCGCGAGGGCTTGTATTCGTCGTTGATTTCGGCGTGGCGTGATCAACGCGATATCGGGGCGTTGGTGATGATGCGGTCGACCAGGCCGGGCCCCAAGACTGATCCGGTGCGTGTCGAGAACACCCGCTTACGAGCGAGGGTCGAAGCCCTCGAGGCCGAGCTCGCGACGGCGCAGGAGTTGATCGATGCGCAGGGAAAAGTATCGGCGCTCTTGCAGCAGCACAGCCGCCAGAGCGCCGCACAGAAACGATCGTGATCCTCGACGCCCGGGTCACAGTGTTCGCCGAACGAGTGACGGTCAAGCGGGCCTGTCGCGCGTTCGGTGTGAACGAACGCTCGTATCGGCATCGCCGCCAACGCGACCACGCTGTCTTGCCGCCCCGGTTACGCGAACCGAGAGTGCGCGGCCCGCATCCGGCATCGCTGACAGCGGTGGAAAAGGACGTGATCGTGTCGACGTTGTGTGAGGACTCGTCCTCGCACAGGACTTGGAGGAACTCGAGGTGACCGAGATCGCCGGCTCGGGCCTGGACGAGGCGGGCGTCGAGGGTGTCGAGCATCCCGGACAGTCGCAGGGTCCGCAGCGTCGTTTCGAGCTGGTGGGGCCGTGTCACGACGCCACCTCGCAATCGCTGTCGAGATCGCTGTCGCAATCGCTGTCGGGATCGCTGGTGGGGTGGTCGGGGTCGAAGAGACGACGGGCGCCGTGGAGATGGGCCGGCGCGACCGGCGGTTCGGGGTTGGACGTGGTGTCGGTGTCGGTCCCGGCAGCGAGGATCCCTTTGACTGTCCGATAGGTCGGGTCGCCGACCTCGATCGCGCGCCGGCATGCTGCGTTGAGCCGGGCGGCAGCGTGTTTGTCAGCGAGACCGATCACCCCTTGACATGAACGCAGGCGATGCAACGCGTTGACGGCCATCAAGTCCTCGACCAGGGCAGCGACATCGGGGCCGAGTTCGGCGGCGCGTCTGCGGCACCACACCGGGGTCCGCTTGAAGAACGCTGCCTTCTCCGGCGGGTAGTCGTTCCAGTCGGTCTGCACCCCTTTGATTACCGCCGGATGGGTTTTGATCAGGTCCGGGCCGACGAACGCCTCCATCAGACGGGGTGTCTTGCGGGCTTCGAAATGTTGGCCGATGTGACGCCACGGCACCGAGTAGAGGGCGCCGCTGACGTTGATGTGACAATCCGTACCGACCTTGGGTCGTGACCATGTCGCTGCTTCGAACCGCTGGCGAGGCATTGCCAACAGGGCGGGCTGCTCGACCGCGGTGAACACTGCCGCCGGGGCAGCACCACCGAGGCTGCGGTGCCGGCGCTGCCCGGCCACCTCGACGCACCACACGATGGCGGCGGTCTGCATCTCTTCAAGGCTGGCCCACTCGCGGCCACGGAAGAAACTCTCGCGGATGTAGCTCATTGGTCGCTCGACACGGGGCTTGTCTTTCGGTTTCACCGCCCGGGCAGGGTCGACGAGGCAGCCGTAGTGTTCGCCAGTTCGACGTAGCCACGGTTGAGTTTCGGGTCATACAAGTCGGGCTTGATCGTTCCGGTCTTCAAGTTGTCTGGCTTCTGTGCCCGGTTCGGTTATGTGGCGCCGGTCGGTCGGCGGTGCCGGGTGTGGGGGTGAACGGGCAGCGGCTGGCGTTGTCGGGCACATAACGGTCAGAGTGAGGCGAGCCAGTTGAGGAGCGTTTCGTCGGATCGCCAGACGGGCTGGGTGTGGTGTCCCATCGAAGTGCTCGGTGGTTCGGTGTGGCGGAGGGCTTCGAGTTTGGCTTGGGTGCTGATCTCGGCGTAGCGGTTGGTGGTGGTGAGATCGGCGTGGCCGAGCCAACCGCGGATTACGTTGATCTCGACTCCGGCTTCGAGGAGATGCATGGCGGCGGTGTGGCGTTTATGTGGACTTCTACATAAGCGTCATGACGTGGCCGGCTGGGTTATGTGGCCGGTTGGGGTGCTTGCGCTGGTGGTGGCGCTGCGGGGGCCGGTTCCGGCCACATAATCCGGGGGCGTGCGGATCATCAGCGCCTTGACTGGTCCCCGCTTCGGGTCAGCTTCGCGTCTTCGGCCCTGTCCTGTAGGGAGACCCGGCCCCGTTTCCTGGGCGCGGGAGCGGACCCCTTGAGCGCGCGGCGAAGAATCGTCTTGTCAGTTTCACGACTACGAGAGGGCCGATTCTTATGGAAGTAGCAAACATCAGCGAAGCGTCTGCGGGGGTGATCGTCGCGTTGAGGTCAGCGGGCAGGTCGAAGACGACGATCAAACGTTATAAAGCGGAGTTCAACGCGTTTGCCGGGTTCCTCGAGGCCCGCGGCGCGCTGCTTGTCACCGAGGCGGTCTGCCTCGATTTCATTGCCGAGAGGTCGGGGTGCAGGCTTGCGGGTTTGCGTGAGCCGACTGGTTGTAGGCGTGCCCAACTCGCACGCCGGCCTCTGATCTTGTTGATGGAGGGCCTGGATGGGGGTCTGGTGCGGGTGGGTCAGGCCACAACGCCGTTGGTTGATCGCTGCCCCACACGTTTTCGGGCGGCCAGAGACGAGTACCTCACCGCGTGCCGACAGCGGGGCAACGCCGAAGCCAGCGTCGCGACGAAGCAACGCGCTGCGGACCAGTTCCTTGCCTACCTCGACGAGGTCGGCCGGGAAACTCTCGGCCAGGTGCAGGCCCAAGACTTGGCCGGGTTTTGGGCCCGGCGGCAGCGCGGAGGCTACGCCCTGAAAACCATCGGCTCGCTGCGTTCGGTGTTGGCTGACTTCTTGGATCATCTACACCAGGGTGGGCAGATCCGAGAAGACCTGGCCGGGAGGCTCCCACCGCAGCGTTATCCTCGGCGCGGCGAGTCGGCCCCTTACCCGTGGACGGCCGAGGACGTCGGGCTGGTCTTGGAGCGGATCGACCGGCAATCAGCGATCGGCAAACGCGACTACGCGATGATTTTGCTGACGGTGAGGCTCGGCTTGAGGGTCGGAGACCTGCGCCGCTTGGAGCTCGGATGGTTCGACTGGCGGGCCAAAACCGTGGCGTTGACGCAGCACAAGACCGGTGTGGCGTTGACGTTGCCGCTACCGGGCGACGTTGGATGGGCGGTGATCGACTACATCCGCCACGGCCGGCCCGAAACGGACTGTCGGCAAGTGTTCGTCAAACATCGTTACCCGTTCACAGCTTTCGGGTCGTCCGCCTCGGCGGGCTGCCGGCTGCGCTACTACGCGCGCCGCGCCGGGATCGTGTTCCCGGCCGGACGCTCGCACGGCCTGCATTCGCTGCGCGGTGCCTTGGCAGTCGCGATGCTCCAAACCGGCACGCCCCTGCCGGTCGTCGCAGCAGTCCTGGGTCACGCGGCAACCAACACGACCACCGCGCACTACCTCAGGCTCGACACCGAGCATCTGCGCTGCTGCGCTCTCGATGTCGAAGATGTCCTCGACGCGGGCAAAGGGGTGCGGCCGTGAACGCGTCATCGACGCTGGCCGACTTGATCGACATCCTGGTCGCGGCACGCCGCGCCGGCGGGTTCCGTTACAACCACCAAGAACGGGTGTTGTGCCAGTTCGCCGAGCATTCCCGTCGGCAAGGATACGCGGACGGCTCGATCATCCAAGAAGCTGTCGAGGGATTCCTCTACGGCCGCCACTTCAAAGCCTCCACCATCCGCCGCGAGGAGATCATCTTGCGCGAGCTGGCCGAACACGCCCGCCAGTTCGGCTGGCAAGCCTGTGTTGAGCGCCAGTCTGGTTGAGGACGCGCTGGTGTTGTAGCGACGTCGAAGGCGGGGATGGTTGGCGGTGGGGCAGCCTTTGGCTGTCCCTGTTCTTTGTTCGTGGGACAGTGCTTGTTCTGTACGCGCAAGAACCCTCCCGATCTCACTTTTGCCGGTGACGGGAGGGTTCTTCCTGATGCCCGGGGGCACTGTTGAAGATTGTAGGAACGGATCGGCTTGAAGTCGAACGCGCTTTGTTGGCTGGCGAGTTGGGGTGCCCGGATTGTGCGGGACGGTTGGGTCCGTGGGGGTGGGCGCGGTGGCGGACTCTGCGTTGTCGTGAGGTCGTGTTGCGGCATCGTGCTCGTCGTTCGCGGTGCACGGCGTGTGCGGTCACGCACGTGTTGATCAGCAGCGACGGTCTGTTGCGCCGGCGTGATGGGGTCGAGGTGATCGGGGTGGCGCTGGTTGCGAAGGCGTCGGGTTCGGGGCATCGCCGGATCGCGTTGTCGGTCGGTGTGCCGGTGTCGACGGTTCGGGGTTGGCTGCGCCGCTTCGCGCTCAACGCGGGAATGGTGCGGGTGTGGTTCACGGTGTTGGCTCATGATCTGGAT
>JBBRPP010000102.1:0-9801 GCA_038227995.1 Acidimicrobiales bacterium | reverse complement strand
TCGGGTTTGCGGGTCAACTTTGGAGGAGTTCGGTGATGGTGGTTGGTTCGTCGCAGTGTGGGCATTGGCCTCCGATGCCGATCTTGTTCATGAAGGTGTTGCAGTCGAGGCAGCGTTGCTGGCCGAGGGCGCGGTGTCCGCAGGTGTCGCATTCGTAGATGGTGATCGGTCGGCGTGGTTGGCCGTGGGGCACGTCGACGGGTGGTGGTGTGGTGTTGCGGCGTCGCCGGTATGCGGTGGCGCGGCAGGCGTCGGAGCAGAACTTGCGACGCCCGACGGGTGTGAACGGGTGGTGGCAGATGGGGCAGGTCATCGTGACGCCATCGTGACGTGACGGGGATCGGTGGGGTCTGGGGTGATGGTTGGTCGTTGGCGGCGCCGGTAGGACTCGCCGTCGATGACGATTTCGTGGGCGTTGGAGTGGAGCCGGTCGATTGCTGATTGGGCGAGGAGCGGGTCTGCCATTTGGGCGAGCATCTCGCCGGGATCCCTGTTCGAGGTGAGGATCGTGGACGCGCGCCGGTGGCGTTCGACGACGATCTCGTAGACCTCGGCGGTGTCGATGGTGTCCATTGCCCGGAGCGCGAAGTCATCGATGATGAGCACGTCGACGCGGAGCAGCTTGCGGACCTCGGCGTCGTGGCTGTTGTCGAGCCTGGTCGCTTTCAGCCGTTTGAGGAGCACGTCGGCGCGTTCGAAGTGGACGCTGCGTCCACGCCGGACGGCGATGTGACCGAGCGCGGTCGCGAGGAACGTTTTGCCGACCCCGACGGGTCCGAGGATCACGACATCGTTGGGTGCGTCAACGAAGCGCAGGGAGCAGAGTTCGTTGAAGATCGTGCGGTCGTAGGTGATCTTCGCGGTGTCATCCCAACGGTCCAACATCATGGCCGGGTCGAGCCCGGCGGTCTTCGCGCGTAACAGGGCGGACTGGGTGTCGCGGCGGGTGACCTCGTCGGCGAGGAGCATCTCGAGGAACTCGTGATGGGTGAGCTGCTGTTGATGCGCGAGCGTGAGCCGTTCGGGCAGGGTGTCGAGGCAACGGCCGAGCTTCACCCGCCGCAACAACGACTTCAGATCAGCGGTGACGGTCAGTTGCGGGCTCATGCTGTTCTCCGAGCCGTCGCTGTCGAGGTGGTGAACTCGTCGGGATCACGAGCGAACCGTGTCGTCGCCGGCGGAACCGGCGCCGGTTCCTGCTCGGTGTTCTCGGTGGCCCGGTCGAGCATCCGGCCGATCAACGACACACTGATCGCTTCCGCGTCCAATGCTCGCCGGCAGGCGGCTTCGACCTTGTCCGGCCCCCACTTTTTGACGAGACCGAGCAGCGCGTAAACCTGGCGCATCTTTGTCCATGGCAACGGCGTGTCCAACACCGCTGCCGCGTAGTCCCCGATCGCCTGGCCGTGGCCGGCGGCGAGACGTTGCAGGTGGGCGATGTCACGCAACGCGTACGTGGTCTGCTCGGCGGGCAGATCTGCAGGGTCCGTCGAGCGGTGTCCCGGTGGTTGACGGGGGTGGACCTTGATCAACTGGGAGCGGTGGAACACCCTGACGAGCTTGCGGTCAGCGCGGACCTGGACGCGGGCGCCGAGCAAGTTCCCCGGGATCGAATACAAGGCTTTGGCGATCTCGATGTGATGATCCCGATGCACCCGACACGACGCGTAGATCGGCACGTCATAGTGCTCGGCCGGGACCGGCAACAACTGCGCCTGTTCCTCGAGCCGGAAGTGTTCGAACGGTCGGCACTGCGTCGTGCCATGCACCCGCATCCCCGCCCGACCGGCGCACCACGCTTCGACCTTGGTCTGCGCGTCGGCGAGATCGGTGAACGTCTCACCATCCCAGAACGACGACCGCACGAACTGCACCATCCGTTCCACGCGCGGCTTGTCCGTCGGTGTCCGAACACGAGCCGGGTCGATCACGAACCCGCGTGACTGCGCGTACTCGACGAACGCCTCGTTCAACCTCGGCTCCAACGGATCAGCCTTCGTCACGACCGGGGCCAAGTTGTCGGGGATCAACACCTTGAACACCCCGTCGAAGAACCGCCACGCCGCCTCACACCCGGCGATCACCGCGTCCGTGGTCTGCGTGAACGTGAGCCACACGAACATGTGCCGCGAGAACACCGCCGTGAAGACCAACGCATGACACACCCGCCGCCGGCCCGACACCGCATCGTCGAGCAGACCAAGACGGGCGAAATCGATCTGCAACTCGTGACCCGGTTCACCATCCGCGATCCGCACCGTCGAGCCCTGCCCGCGTCGCGGACCGAACTCGGTCGCGATGAACCGCTGAACCGTCCTCTCCGGCACCACCACCCCGTCACGGGCCAACAGCTCGCAGATCTTCACCCCAGCAACACCGGCCGACACCCACTCGCCGATCTTGGCCCGCCGGGCGGTCAGCGTCGCCCAAGCCTCACCATGACCGTCCATGCGGTGCGGGCGCACGATCTCCACCACCCGACCCAACACCACATCGGTGAGCTGACCAACACCACCCTCCGCGGCGACACCGGCCTCGACAGCGGCGTCAACATAGCGGCGCACCGTCTTGCGATCCACCCGGGACAACCGGGCAACCGCACGCAACCCCTCACCCCCCAACCACAACCGCAACACCTCTCGAACCTCGAACATTGGAACCTCCCGGAATGCCATCGCCGCCTCTCGAACTGTCAGCAGGAGCAGCGATATTCACCCGTGACAGCACCGAACAAACGGACCCCCAAGGTGGTCCCATCACTGGCAGACCAGTGGTCCCATCACACTGGCGGAACTCGCATCAAGTGGTCCCATCCCACTGGCGGGCGACAGTTGAACACATCATCAAAACAACGATCAGGATCACTGATCGCCCATCGGTGCAGCTTCATCTGCATCACGAGTACTCGCAACTCGGCCTCATCAAGACCGGGCCACGATGCGCCGGTATTCACCAGCGACCTCCCCGTTCCGCTTCTTCGCTGCGAACACACTGGACCCCTTCGCCATGTGCACGGCTTTCCCGTGCCCCGACTACTACGAGTCCTCCGTCCCATCCCGGCGACATCAGCTGACGACGAGCGTTCCCTTCGACCCGCTGGCCGCTGGCCGGCGAGGGGACCGCCCGGATGGTTCCCACGTTCACCATGAACCGTTCGACAGGCGAGGTGCCCAACAATGCCCCTGCGACTTCGCCACACCTACGCCGCAGGCATTCGATGTAGCCTCCTGACCAGCGACATCAACCGGCCAAAGAGTTCCTCCCATCAACCCGATGAGAGTGCGCGTCGCCGCCCAGCCCAGATCCGTCAGGTTCGAGCTGGTGGTTCTCTCTTGAGAGGCGTTCATACGCTGGTTCACCGTCGTTACACCGGTCGGGTAGCCGCGGCGCATTGCTGCGCCGGGGCCCCCTCAGAACCCGGCGTGCGACTTTCACCGCACCGGGCTCAAGCAAGCCTCATGGCTCGCAGGCTGGCAGAAGTGCAGGATCTTGCTCGACGAGAAGGTTCCGTCGGCAATGTGCGTGCACCAGACGGACAGCGAGGTCATCGTCCGGCGTGCCGGGTCGTCGCGTGGCGGAGATCGCATCTTTGCGGACCGCCTTGCGGGTCACCTTGAGCCACTGCTCCCATTCCTCGGGGCTTTGCGGCTCATGGTCGGCATGCAGCAGCAGACCACCACAGATTGGGCAGCGGCCGCGCTGGGTCTTGAGCAGACCCAGCGTGATGCCATCCATCGGCGGTTTCTTCCGCTGTCGCCGCTCGGCCCAGTATTGGGCCAGGGCCGGGTCGTCCGGGGACGCCGTTCCTGGCACCATCTGGTGCCGGACGATGCTGGTCCAGGCGAACTTGAGGAGATAGGCGCCGCTGTCGCGGTCACCGAACACCCACCGGTCACGCCGGAACCTGTTGAACGAACCGTAGTACCGGTCTGCGATCCAGTGCTTCGGTTTGTTCGGGTGGCCATGCTTGGCCCACTTGTAGGTGAGCGTCCACATCGATTGGTCCAGCGAGGCGAACGCCCTGCTGGACACCACCGGCCGGTAATAGGCCGACCATCCCCGAATGATCGGGTTCAGTCGCTGTAATACCGCTTTGGCGTTGGCCCCTCGCAGGGCCTTCATCTCAGCGGCGAGCCGTTCCCGGATTCGTCGCATTGCGGCCGTCGATGGCTTGATCAACAGCTTGCCCCGGTAGCGACGAACGTTGAACCCCAAAAAGTCGAAACCATCATCGAGGTGGACAACACGTGTCTTGTCCTCGTTGAAGGCCAACCCTCTCGGCTCCAACCATGTCGCCAACCGCTCCTTGACCTCTTCGGCCTGAGCGCGGCTGAAACACATCGCCACCAGATCGTCTGCGTACCTGACCACCACCGGACTGTCCGGCATCGTCTTGCCGGCATGTCTGCCAACAGTGCGATAGCGGACCCCGGCGGCCGCTTCCATCCCGTGCAAGGCAACGTTCAACAACAACGGCGAGACCACTCCCCCTTGGGGAGTGCCCTCCCCGGTCGGGGCGAATCGGCCCCGATCGATCACGCCTGCTGTGAGCCACTGCCCGATCAGACCCCTTGCGGGGAATGTCCCGACAGCGGACAACAAGCGTTCATGGTCGATCCGGTCGAAGGCCGCGGCCAGGTCAGCGTCGAGCACCCACACTCGGCGAGCGGCCTTGCCGCTCACCGTCTTGTAGATCGACTCGATCGCATCGTGGCAGCCACGGCCCGGCCTGAAGCCATACGACTTCGGTTCGAACCGTGCCTCCCACTCGGGTTCCAAAGCGTTGACGACCCGAGCCTGGATGACCCGATCGACAATCACCGGCACCCCGAGCGGGCGCTGTTTTCCGTTGGCCTTTGGTATGTACACCCGCTTGACGGGCATCGGTTTCCAACGGGCAGCATGGCGGTCGACCCAGTCAGCCAACTCGGCCTTGCCTGGAGCGGTCACCACAACTTTCCCATCGACACCTGCCGTCTTGCGGCCTGCATTGAGCTCAGTCACGCGCCGCACGCTGATAAGCGTGTTGGCCCGAGACCTGAGCATCAACTTCTGTAAATTGCGGACCCTGCAAAGATCCCCCGCCTGCGATGCCGTGAAGATCCGTTGCCGCAAACGTTGTACGTCGCTGTCAACCCGCGGCCAGTCAATCGACCGCCAGTCGAGCGCGCCCTCCGGTCCGTTCACCACCGCGACATCGCCATGGCGTCCAACTTGTCCTTCGGTTCCATCGTCATCAGTCATCGTCGTCCTCACAAGCTCACCTGACCCACGTCAGCACCCTTTCGGGCCGGGAACATGCCCGTATCCGGCCAGTCACCGGAACGCACCGGCGGAGGGCCAGCGCTGTCGTCCCGATTCCTGCCGCCCTTTCGGCCACCGGCATTCGCTTCTTGGGTCATCCTTCGCCCGCTGAAGAATTAGGCCTCCCTCACGGTCAGCTCACCCGACGTCTACCGACGCCTGGACCTCAACGGGATTGTCACGTTGCACACGCATGAGATACGGCCGGAGAGGGTGCCCTCTATACCCCGGGGACGGTGGTGCTCACATCGGCTGGCACAGAATCCCCAGCCGTCACCCGCCGCTTCGCAGCGGCCAGTCCCTATACCCCGGTGTTGCTTTCCACCACCCGAGGCCAAGCGTCACGAGGCATCATCAAGGGTTCACGAAAGTTCACCCGCCCGGCCTTCCCCTCGCCTGTGACCCTCGGGTGGAACGAGGATCCTTGGGCTTGACCTCGAGCTTCACACCCCGCCGTCACCAGCAGCGCATGTCGAGGTGGGGACAGGCTTTTGAGCACCAGCCTGAATTACGTCACCGACATCAGCCGATCCTCCAATCTACGCAACCACTCACCACATGCACCTTCGTGTCGCACTCCTGTCTTGCTTGCCGGACCCGAACCATCTGACAGTGCTGATACGTCCCGGCGTTGTCAGGGCTGCTTGCCACCCTTCCCGGCGTCTCCCGGATCAGGCTGCCCTCAGCTTCAATCGGCCCGCTGCGACGGACCAACGATGGTGCCTTTCATCACTACACGGTTCATAGCGCCTCGTGGCGCTCGATGTCCCAGCTCCAGACGCGATTGGGTGCGGTGGCGATCAGCTCGGGTTTCTTCTTCGCGGGGTGGGTGCGTTGGCGGCGTCTTTCACGGTTCTCACCAGCGATCTTGAGGAGCCGGTAAATGGTCGAGATCGAACACAACCAGATCCCGTCATCGAGCAGCCGGGCCCAGATCTGTGCTGGGGCGAGGTCGCAGAACTCCGGCGACCGCAACACGCCCAGCACCCGTTGACGTTCCGCCTCCGACAGCGCGTTCGACGGCGCCGGACGCGATGCCGGCGGCCCCAGGCGGGGTCCTCGACGATGTCGGTAGTGCGACGCTCGGGACCGGCCGAGCAGGTTCGCTGCGCGGCGGGTGCAGGTCAGCTTGGCGAGGTCGTCGAAATGGTCGCCGATCACCGCTTCGACCTCTTCTCGGTGTCCGCGCTCTCGGAGATGAGTTCCAAGAGCGCTCTGCTTTTCCCATGATCTCCAACGCCATCTTCGTGCGTTGCAGCTCAGCCTCGAGGCGCACGACTTGACGGCGGGACCGGTCCAATTCCACATCAACCACAGACCGCCGACCGGTCCTCGGTTTCGCTGTCAGACCGGCCAGAGCACCGTTGTCGCATTGCTTGCGCCACTCGGATAGGTGCGACGAGTACAAGCCCTCACGACGCAAGAACGCCCCACGCTCAGGGCTGCCCTTGGGCAACGCGTCGTACTCATCCAACGAGTTCGTCGCCGGTGTGGACACACTCCTCCGGGGCGGGGACACGCAGGTGGTCATGTGCAGCGAATCGGTGTGGTGGAGATGCCATCGCCGGCTCGTCTCCGACTACGTCACGCTCGTGCGTGACGTCGCGGTCGAACATGTCATGCACGACGGTCGGCTGATGGAGCACAAAGTGACCGACGGCGTGCGCCGAGACGGCGACCGACTGTCTACGATAGCTGCGTCGAATCCGCCCTCAGGGCATAGTGGCCTTCGGCGGCGATCCGGCCGCTGTCGGCCATCCGGCAGGCCCAATGAGCATGTCGCCTCGATCTGAACCGTCGTGACCGCCTGCCCGTCCTTGCGTCGTAGCAGGTGCTCCGCTGTGACGCGACTGACCTTCTTTTCGATCTTCGAGACACGAGAGGCCGCCTGCCGGCAGGATGGTGTGAACTGTGGACACGTCAGTGGTGCTCATCGGAACCGATCTCAGGTGCTGGTGGCGTGGTCGAGGTAGTACGTCTCGGTCGAGCCACGGGCTCTGACCCTGCTCGGTGTGCAGCCGGTGGAGTTTGTCATGAGTCGGTCTTCCCGTCATCCCCGGGGAACACGTCGGTTTCTGACTTGTGCCACGCCGGATGGTCGCCGGATGTTTCGACATTGAACCCGTACTCGAACACGAGGCTGCCTCCGAACGTCGCACCCAACGCCACCAGCAGACCGATCACCACTGACAGAACCGTGATTGCGACTGGCGCCACGAGTTCGGTGTGGTAGGCGTTCAAACGCCACGCCAGATCGGCCACAGCGAGCACTGTGACGCTGAGCATGATCGTGGCGTGGGTGTTGATCGTGCGTCGGGCCTGGGTGCCGGCTTCGGATGACTTCCACGCGTCCCACAGACCGGTCAACGCCGCGAACACCGACACCGCAACGCCGACGACGAACACGAAGGTGCCGGCGTGCCAAAACTCCCGGGCCCACGTGCGGTCCTTGCCACCGATCGCGGAGACCACGTCGAAGCAGGCTGCGAGGCCGTATGCGGCGATTGGGATGTCGGTGAGCGGCGGATGCAACGGTTTGCCCGACCAGCCCCGCAGGCCTTTGAACGTACGGCCCTTCAGGGTGAGCGTTGGACGAACTGAGAACTTCTTCATGACATTTCCTCAATCTCCACCGTTGTGGATCATCGGGTACGGGGCTGCGGGCGTTCTGACACGCTACAACGCGAAGATGACGGTGTCGGTCGACGACTGCCTCGTCGAGGATCTGGCGAACTTGTCGGGGAATTGGGCGATGATGCCGTTGGTGAGCAGGTCTGTGGGCGAGTTCGATCTCGTCCCATTGTTCGAGGTCAAGGGCGAGGATGATGTGCGGGAAGGAATTCTGCTCCTCGTCGTCGATGTGGGTGACGAACAGCGCTGCGCTTCGGGAACGGTGGACGGTGAGAACGTCGGCCAGCCAGCGGTGCAGGTCGTCGTGATCTCGGAACAGAGCGTCGATCTGGTCGGCCAACTGCTTCAGCGACTTCGCGCCTCGGGCTTGTCGTGCAGTGTTCTCGGGTAGGTTTCAGCGAGTCGACCACGAACGAGGAGTCTCCATGTCGAGCGAAGAGCTGCACGCGCCACGAGAGAGGTTGAGTAAGGAGACGTTGGCGACACACTTCGCGATCGTCTCGTTGACGGAGGAGCTGCAGGCGATGGACTGGTACCGTCAGCGGGCCGATGACACCGACGACGCCGAGTTGAAAGCCGTCCTCGTGCACAACATGAACGACGAGATGGAACACGCGGCGATGCTGATCGAATGGTTGCGCCGCAACGTGACTGAGTTCGCCACGCAGCTCACCAAGTTCCTGGATTGCGACGGGCCGATCGTGGCACCCGGCCCAAGCTGATATCCGTTCAGACCTCGACGGGTATCTCGTCGGAGAGGCGGCGGGCGGCCGTGCGGCCATCGTGTCGGTCGATGATCGCGGCTGTACTCGATGAGGCGGCGCGGCGATGGCTCGATTCGTGGCGCCGTCGGCGCGAACATGTGCGACGACGTCAGTTGCCTGCGATCGCTCACAGCGACACCACCTGCAAACCTGGGAGCGACACCAGACCCGCATCCAGCCGCCCAACGGGACTGGGCAGAAACGACGACTCATCGGACGACACGGTCGGCTCGCCACCGACGTCATTGCCGTGAGGATTCCTTTGTGAGCGCAGCGGTTCGGGCCGGGTGGACCGAAGGGTCACGAGGATCGATTTGAACGAGGGCGTGCCGGCCGCGAGCGAGCCGTCGTCGATCTGGGTGAGCATGTTGGCTTCGGGGTAGTAGACGGTGGCACATCCGGGTGGGGTTGGGTAGCGGACCACTCTAAACGTCGTGGCGACACGTTCGGGGCTGCCACCGATGATGTCGACGAGCGAGCCTTCGCGGAGTCCGAGTCGGTCTAGATCGTCGGGGTTGACGAACACCACTGGGCGACCGCCAGTCACGCCGCCGTCGCGGTCGTCGAAGCCGTAGATGGTGGTGTTGAACTGGTCGTGAGATCGGAGGCTCTGCAGGATCAATCCACCGGACTGACGGCGAGTGAAGGGCTTCGAGAGAGAACCGTGCCTTCGCTGACGGCGTCGGGAACTCGCGTCGGTCCCGTCGTGGGTGTGGCAGCAGGACGTGCCCGGTTGGAGGACCCGTTCTTCGAATCGTTCGCACCCGGGGATCACGCGGGCGATGTCGCCGCGAATCGTCCGGTAGTCGGATTCGTAGTCGTCCCATGGCACGCCAGTTCGGGACCAACCTTCGGCGATTCGATCGCCGCGCCGAGGCCGGCCGACCATGGAGTTGAGTTCCCGGGTTAATGAGATACGAACACCGGCGATGGAGGCGGGCGACGATGGGGCGTGCTCCTTAGTGGGTGTCCGGGAAGTCGGTTCAGGTGTTCCAGGTGCGGGATTGTGGTGAGTCGGGTTTGGGGTGGAGCCGGTCGAGGATCATTGCGATCGAGGCGATCTTGACCCAGGTTTCGGCGGCGGCAACGGTGTGTTCGAGGT
>JBBRPP010000101.1:0-10141 GCA_038227995.1 Acidimicrobiales bacterium | reverse complement strand
TCGCGCTCGCACAACGACAACGGCAAGCCTGGCATCCTGGTATCTCCAACGGTCGGTGGTGGTCAACAGCACCGGCCATCCTGACCCTCACGGATCAGTCAAACCGGGACCGTGCACCGACCGTTGGAACTGGCCGTCGCCCGTCGACGGTGGATCGTCGTGCTGTGGTGAACGCGATCTTCTCTGTCGCTGCGACGGGCTGTCAGTGGCGGGCGTTGCCGGCCGTGTATCCGAACTAGAACACGGTCCATCGTTTGCATTTGCAATGGTCGCGTGATGGCACATGGGAGAAGATCGCTGACAGGTTGCGCGGTCTGGTTCGTGAAGCCGAAGGACGTGACCCGGATCCGTCCGGTTCGATCGTCGATGCGCGTAGTGTGCGCGGCGCGTCGACGGTCGGTCGTGCGACCAGGGGTTATGACGCGGGGAAGAAGATTTCTGGTCGCAAGACGTTCGGGATCGTGGACACTCTCGGTCTGTTGATCGCGGTCACCGTGGTCGTCGCGTCGATGTCGGACAACGCCGGCGGGATCGTCGTGGTCGACAAAGCCCGCCTGAAGAGTGCCCGGTTGTCGAAACTGTGGTGTGATGGCGGGTTCAAGACCACGTTCATTCAGCACTGTCGGCAACGCCACATCGCCGCTGAGGTCGTCAACCGGATCCACGCTCACGAGTTCAAGATCCTCCCGAGACGTTGGGTAACCACTCAGCTCATGGTGGCTGGGGGTAGCCAGGCGCCTTGGGTGGTGTAGAGGCGTGCGAGGTTGGTCACTACGCTGACGCGGTGTTTGGTGGTGGTTGATGGCCTGGTAGGGGTGTCGGCCACACCGTCAACCCTGCAACACCCACCGTCTACACTCAAAAGTTGCCTGAGAGCAACACCAGGATCACCACCCCACTTCAACAACAAGCGGAACATCCTCTTCTGCGTTGTAGGACGCCGCGATAGTTGAGGACGCGGCGGCGGATCGCGTCGCGCTGGATGAGCACGGCTGGTGCTCGTGTTGACGCGAGTCCTTGTCAGCGGTGCCGGCGCCGTCGATCAGGATCGTTGGCATCTGCGGCACCTGATCGGCCATGGTGCAACACGAACTCGCCCTCCCGCCGACGACCGTCGTGGTCGATGCTGACCGGATGTCTTTGATGCTGCTCTGCCTCGATCTTCCCCACGCCCACGAGAGCCTCGTCGCCGGCGCGCTCGGGTGTCCCCGCTCGAAGTGCGCAGGATCGCTTCGCCCGTGGGGCTCAGCGCGGACCCGCAGTGTGCGCGTCGACGCCACGACCGTCGAGCGTTACACCCCGCGGCGGGGCCGCTGCCGGGTCTGTCACGTCACCCAGGTCCTTGCCTGGACGCGAACGTTCCCGCGGCGCACCGACACCGCGGCCAACGTCGGTGCCGCCCTGCTGGCCAGCAGCGAAGGGCTTGGACACCGGCGCGTCGCCGACCGCCTCGGCCTGCCAGCGACCACAGTGCGCGGCTGGCTACGCCGAGCTGTGGCGAACGCCGACGAGGTCTGGTCGATCGCGACCCGCCGGGCCCTCGAGCTCGACTCGACGACCGACCCGTTCACGCCCGTCGGGCACCGGCTCGTCGCGTTCGTCGGCGCGGTCGGTCAGGCGGTCGCCGCGTACGTGCGCCGGCTCGGACCAGTGAGCGACCCGTGGAGCGTCGCCGTGCTGCTCACCCGAGGGCGTCTCCTCTCACCGCCGCTCACGCGCGCGCTGGCGTACCCGCCCGACTCGGGATGACTGACCCCGGTCTGCTTCGACGCGCCCGCCCACGCGGCGGCGACACCGAAGATGAGCACGACGCGGCCGACCTCACGCTCACGATTCGTGTCGCCGTGATCCTCACCGAACGCGGCGCCCAACATGCGTTCGCTGACGAGGTTTTGATGTGGCGCGCTGTAGCTGCGAGTGACAGACTGCGGGCATGTCCGATACTCAAGAGGATGGCGGCGAGGACTCTGCTGCGACTGAACGCGCCGACCTCGCCCGGAAGGCGCACGACCGGATCGATTCGGCGAGAGACGTCGTCGAGGAGAGCAGAGTACACGAACAGGAGGACACGGATCATCACGACTGATTGAGGGCTGTCGGCATGGTGACCCGCGCTGCGGGCGCAACCGCGCTGTCAACCAACCGTGATCGATACGCGGGTTGAAACGCGACCGCACCGCCAGCGTGTCGTCAAGGTCACGCGTCATCCAAAGCCTTCGCCGAGGCCGCTACGAACTCCGGATCGACACCACACCACACCAGCAAATAGAGTTCGCATTCGACGATCCCCTCGCCATCATCTGACCGAGCCTCAACAACACGCTCGGGCTCAGGGCCCTGATGCGATCCGACTGCGCAAAAGCGCCAATGGTGGTCCTCGGCCCAGTCGTGCCCGATGAACACGATCGTCACGTGGTTGCTGCACGCTCGGGGGTGGTTGGCGGGAGAGACCGACGATGCAGCCCGCGAACGGTCCAGTGCTGGATGGCACGTCATCCCACCAGCCATCCACGTTTCCCGACAACCACCGGGCGCAGTCCCCGCCAAGAACTTGCTGTTCGGCTCAACCGAGTGCTGTCCAGATGACCGATGGCATGCAGCCCTGCCAACTCGGTGGCAGCGAGCGGCGAGAACATCGTGCGCGGTCGCGGCGGGCGCCAGTCGACGCCTGATCGTCGCTGACTCACGACACGCCACAGGACTGCTGCGGTGATCGTGCTGCCGACGGGATGCTTCATCAGCTCGGGCCACGGGTCGATCGCCGCACGTACGCGAACTGCGGGCAGTAAGCGAGACGTGCGGGCCGTTCGATGGTGCCGCTGTCCTTGCCCAGCAAACCAACGACCAGTTGCATCAGCGTGCTCTTGCCCGAACCGTTCTCTCCGACCAAGCCGACCAATTCGCCCGCGGACACGTGCAACGAGAGATCGCGCAGCACCTCGACTGTGCGGCGGTGCCAGGGCGGTCCCGTGCGGAAGCGTTTCGACACACCAGCCAGCGTGTGAATGGGCTCGCTCCAGTGTGGCTGTTCCTGTGCTCGGAGCCCGGCAGCGACGCGAGGCTGCATGTCCGCCGCAGTAGTGTCGCCGTGAGGAGGAGGGATCAAGGGCATCACCCTGTGGGTCATCGCGCCGCTCCTCGAATCTTTCGCTCGGTCGAACCCCATCGTGCGGCGTGATGCCGCTGGCGGGGTAGGCCCGAACGTCTTGTCGCGTGAGATGACCTCTGGCCCTACCCCGTACCCCTTATCGGGGTGGACCATGGACGTCAGGCGCGCGATCACCGCGAGCGAGGAGGTCGATCCCATGATGTTCTGGAACGGCAACTGGCCCGTGTGGCAGGTCGCATTGATGTGGATCGGCATGGCCGCCTTCGCAGGGTTGCTGGTCTGGTTGCTCTTCGGACTCGGCACCGCCACCAATCGCTGCGCAGTCCCACACGCTGGCGACGGCGCGCAACGAATCCTCGCCGAACGCTTGGCACGCGGCGAGATCGACGCCGACGAATACCGGCAGCAGTGCGCCACCATGGCTTCAGACACGTCACACCACGCCGACGCTGGGAATCGGCGATGAGCGTCGCCCCCGCTACCCCGACGAACGCGACGCCGGGCAAGCGCCCCCGACGCGGCCAGACCAATGACTCGGCTGGGCGCCGTGTCACTAGGGTGACAACCCCTGAACACACATGACGACGCTGACCCGAATCTTGTTCTCGATCTGCCAGCGGTGGACGCGCACAGAGCACACCACTGGATGACGATCGCGTGGTGTATCCCCATCCTTGTGCTGGGAGTTGTTTTGGTCGCGACCGGGGTTGTCGGCGGCGGCTTTGTCTTCGTCGCGTTGCTGTGCACCGCCGTGATGGCGCTGATGATGCGCGGCATGAATCGCGTGAAGAAGTGACACGCCAGTTCGGGCAACACGAAGCGGTGACGTCGTGAGTATCGGCGCTGCGGTGGTGGTTGTGGCCGACCTCGGTGTCGCCGCGGTCCCGGGTTGGTGGTTTTTCGGACCGAGGCACGAGACGTCGATTGATGTGGCCGTTGGCGTTCAGACCGTGCGCGTCACCGTGAGCAGCGGCCCCAGCCCGAGCCGTGTACCAGCGCTCGCGGGTGTACCGATGCATCTCATCTCCAATCGTCAGGAGTCGGGTGGTTGATGGCAAGCACACCTGAGGAATTTCGATGAGCGCCATCAGCAATTCAGCATCGGAAAGTTTCGGGGCGATCCCGATCTTTGGCCGCCACGGCTGGAGCTCCGGGCGTGCCTTCAACGTGTCATCAATCCGCGCGTAGAGTGCAGTCGCGAGAGTGTCCAGATCGGAGTCCATGAGACCTCCAAGGTCGAATCGGTTTAAGCAACGCCGATCTTGGATGCCCTCACCACATCAAACGCGGACCCTCACCCCTTGGAATAGATCATCTAGAACACTAGGCGATGCTGCGATCGCATCGTTGGCGCCGGAAATACGTTGCGCCAAGCCGGCGGGACGTATGCGTAGTCGGGACCATCCACAATTGTCCAGCGGTGATCAGCGCAGCCACTCCACACCCGACGACACCTGCTGACCATCCAGCCCGACCACCGGCACAATTGACACCGAGATCACTTCGGCCATCTGAGCGAGGAGGACGAGCTCCGTCAGCATCAGCCGCGCCATGAGCGCAAAGTCGGCGCGACTCACGGATTCGTCATGCAGCATCCTGTCGAACTCGAAGCCGTCGAACTCTCCGCCGACGAATCGGCTCTCGATTGAAGGCCGCACCATTGTGACGATCGTTTGTCGAGCCTCGTCCTCTGTCATACCTCAGACCATACAGACAGCCCGACCACGTCCTCACCCAGCGTCCAGCTCGACGCCTGTCGGGTAGGGCGTGAACGTCGCTGGCGCCCCCGGTGTGCCGGCATCAGACGCAAGCGCGGTCTCGTTGAACGTCACCACCGTCGACCCGGACGGGGCGGGCTACGTCACCGTGTTCCCGTGCGGAGACCAACCGTTGGCGTCAAACCTGAACTTCGTCACTGGTCAGACCGTACCGAACACAGTCATCGCTCCGCTGTCCGCCGACGGCTCAGTGTTCTTCTACGCCCAGGTCGGCGCGCACCTCACCGCCAACATCAACGGCTAGTTCGCAAGTTGACGGTGAGAACGCTGGTCTGATCTGGCCCCACCTGGGGGTGTCGCGCTGGTCTGAGTTGGCCCCACCTGGCCCTCTGATCCATACCTTGCCTGCCGGCGTTGCCGAGGCGAGGGGAAAGCGATTGTCCAAGGTGGAGCTCTATGAGAAGATCCGGCTCGCTCATCGCGACGAGCGGTTGAGTGTGCGGGCGTTGGCGGCGCGGTTCCATGTGCATCGCCGCGAGGTACGCGCTGCGTTGATGTCGCCGGAACCGTCGCCGCGCAAGACCCCGCGGCGGGCTGCGCCGTTGACCGGTGTGTGGCACGGCTGGATCCGTGACGTGCTGGTCGCTGATCGTGACGCGCCACGCAAGCAACGTCACACGTCGAAACGGATCCGTGACCGGCTCGCCGAGGAACACGGCGTGTTGATCTCCGAATCGCAGTGCCGTGCCGTGGTCGCCAAGATCCGCGCGGAGATCGCCGCCGAAGTCGGGACACCGGCGAAGGTGTTCGTCCCGCAGACCCGGCTGCCCGGCGCGGAGGGTGAGGTCGATTGGGGCCAGTTCGACGCCGTGATCGGCGGGCAGACGGTCACGTTGCATCTGTTCTCGATGTGGCTCGCGTTCTCCACTCGGGCGTTCCATCGGGCGTATGTGAACGAGGCACAGGAATCGTTCACCGACGCACATGTCCGCGCGTTCGAACGCTTCGATGGTGTGCCCCGCCGGGTCCGTTACGACAACTTGAAGACCGCCGTCGTGAAGATCCTCGCGGGCCGCGACCGGACCGAGAACGAACGGTTCATCGCCCTGCGTTCGCACTACGGGTTCGAGTCGTTCTTCTGCGAACCAGGCATCGCCGGCGCCCACGAGAAGGGTGGCGTCGAAGGTGACATCGGCTGGTTCCGTCGCAACCACCTCACCCCAATCCCGACCTTCAACACTCTCGCCGATCTCAACGCCTATTTCGAGCGGTGCGACACCGCCGATAGTCAGCGTTGGGTGACCGGTCGCGGGCCCGGCGCCGGCGAACGCGTTCATGCGCTCGCCGCGCTAGAGCGGACGGCGTTGTGGCCGCTACCGGTCGAGCGGTTCGCGGCGGTGACACGCCTCAGCGCCCGTGTCGACACCAAAGCACGGGTGTGTGTCCGCCAGTGCTTCTACTCCGTGCCGGCCCGTCACGTCGGCCAACGGGTGACCGTCGAGTTGGGAGCGGAGTCGGTCACCGTGACCGTCAACGGCACCACTGTCGCGGCGCATGTTCGTGGCGTGCATCGGCGCAGCGAGATCCTCGATCTGGATCACTACCTCGAGGTGCTGTGGCAACGGCCCGGCGCGCTGCCCGGCGCAACCGCGCTCGCCCAGGCCCGCACGACCGGCCGGTTCCGACCCGAGCACCAACAGTTCTGGGATGCCGCCCGCCGACGCGACGGCGACACCGCCGGCACCCGCGCCTTGTGTGACGTGTTGCTGCTCCACCGTCACCACCACACCGACCATGTCATCGCCGGGATCCGCGCCGCCCTGTCGATCGGCAACGTCGACCCTGCCGTCGTCGCGGTCGAGACCCGCCGGGCGATCGAACACCTCCAACCCGAACCGGCCGTCGGACCTGTCGAACGAGTCCCGGACCTGTCGGTCTACGACCAGTTGCTCACCATCGAACACGACCAGAAAGCGAACCCCGAATGACCAAGACCACCACCACACCAACCACGATCACCGACACCGCGATCGCCGCCGACGCCTGCCGACAACTCGCCCTCACCGGCCTCGCCCCAGCGCTCGAAGGACTCTGTGATGATGCCACCCGTCGGCGGGTGTCGCATCCCACGTTCCTCGCTGAAGCACTCCAGATCGAGCTCGACATCCGCCACGAACGACGCCGCGCCCGCCGCGTCCACGAAGCCCGACTCCCACGGGTGAAGACCCTCGACGAGTTCGATCTCGACGCGAACCCGAACGTCACATCGACCGTGATCGCGATGCTCCGCGACGGCACGTTCATCGACAACAACGAACCCGTCGTGTTGCTCGGCAACTCCGGCACCGGCAAAAGCCATCTCCTCATCGGCGCCTGCCTCGCCGCCGCCGAGAACGGACGGCGGGTCCGTTACATCACTTGCGCCCAGTTGGCGAACGAACTCGCCGAAGCCAACGACGACCACAGACTCTCACGCGTCGTCGCCCGCTACGGCCGCTACGACCTCCTCGCGATCGACGAACTCGGCTACGTCCGCCTCGACCAGCACTCCGCCGAGCTGCTCTTCCAGATCCTCACCGAACGAGAGGAACGAGCCGCTGTCGCCGTTGCCTCCAACGCCCCGTTCAGCGAATGGTCCAAGACCTTCATCGACCCACGACTCGCCGCCGCCGTCGTCGACCGCATCACCTACAAGGCCCACATCATCCAGACCGGCACCACCAGCTACCGGCTCAACAACCACTAACATCCCACCCCAGATGGGGCCAAAACGGACCGTCGCCCCGGGGCCAAATCAAGCCGTCGAACTCAGTTGACGGTCGCTGCAATCGACGACACGCACAGATTGACAGCTCAGAATGACGTTGCATCGATCGCGCCCGAAGAGGTCTATCGGCATTGATGCCGGTTCGCGACGCTCACGGGAGCAAGGTCAGTGGGCCTATTGTTGATCGGACGACGGTGAAGTGTCGTCGGTCGAGCGTGGCGACTTCGGTGATCGCGAGTCGCTCAGCGGACGCGACAACCGAGGCGTCGACGGTGCCGAGCGGGAGATCGCTGTAGCGCGCGACGAGCTCCGCGATCCGCAGCCAGTCTGACGAAGCCACTGGCTCGGGGATCAGGTTGCCCGAGGCGAGATCGCCGAGGAACCTGACTTCGGCATCGACTCCCAGCCTGGTCGCAAGCAGATACACCACTTCGGTGATCACGAGTGTCGGTACGAGTAACGGGCCAGGATGGGATTCGAGCAGGTCGAGACATGCCCGGTGGTGACAGTCGTCGCGATCGACGTACGCGTACAGAGGGCCGGCGTCGACGATCAGAGCAATGCTGAGACCTTGGTAGCGAGGATCTCCTCGATCCGCTCGGAGATGTCGTCGTGCCCGCTCGCGCCTGCGGCCGCAGCGAGCAGCTTGCGTCGCGTGCGGGGGCCACCGAGATGAGCTTCGATTGCCTCGCGTGTCAAATCGGACACGGTTGTCCCCCGCCGTTGCGCTTCGTGACGGAGCCGCGCGTCGAGTTCATCGGGGAGTTTCACAGTCGTTCGCTGCATGTATGCCAGCATACGCTACGATCACCGTGGATTGCCGGCCCGAAGCGCTGACGCCCGTCCGGACGTCACCGTGCGCAACCGCTCACACACGCACCTGACACTCAACTACAACGTCACCATCCTCCCACTTGCGGTGAGCTCGGCGACAGGCGGTGTGACTTCGCGCGACAGCGGCGGGACCGCCGCCAGACTCACACTCGAGATCACCGGAGACTGGACTTTCACGGGGACTGGGCCGCACTCGAGATCAGCCATCGACCCACCCACGCAACCTCAACGCTGCTGAACTCGCTCCCACATCGACATCAATCTGATGTGATGGGGTTGCGCTCACGCGTCAGCGTGGCTGTGAGAACCCGAGGGATCAATGACGCCGGTGCACCAGAGGGCCCACACCACGAGCAACGGCTGGAACGCCAACCGGATGCCTCGCGTCACGCTCGAATTGAGACCGAACGAGTCCGTGTGCGTGACGAACTGCGAGACGTTGCCGGGGAAGATGACCACAAAGAACGCGGCGACGATCCAACCCATCTGACGACGTCGACTCGGCAGACCGACCAGCGCCCCGGCGAGGCCGATTTCTGCCAAACCTGACACGAACACGACCGCGTTGCCACGCAAGGGGACCCACCTCGGAACTTGCGCGAGGAACGCGTGAGCGTTCCAGGTCAGGTGACTCGTCCCCGCCACGAAGAGCAGCCCGGCCAACGCCCAGCGACCAACCGTCCGGGGCCGAGACCCCCAACGGTGCGCCGATCGCTGTCGCTCGCCACAGCGTGAAAAATCATCGTCGAGCCCCTCGCCCGGTCCGGACCCTGCCCACTCGTCCTCGTCGGTCGGCGCATCGCGAAGCGAGGCCCGATCCGACGGAACAGGTGTCGGTGTCGGGTCGCTTCTGATTCCTCGCTCAGCAACCGCGACCATCGGATCAACCGCCTCACCGTTGGTGATGTCGGCCTCACGCATGTCATCCGATTTCTCTGTGGGTGCTGATCGGCTCGACCCGGAACAGTAATCGTCCTGCGGCAAGTCAACCCTATGTCCGGCAATCTGCTCGACGGAGGCCGCTCTTCCAATCATGACCACCGTGTACCCCCAGCGCGTCGGCGTCAACCCACCTGAAAGACTGCTCGGGTGAAGCGACGCGCGGAGTCCCGATTCGAGCACCATCCGCACCGGGGTTCGCTCAGGGGTCATGGCTACTTCAAGCGGCTCGGGCCGGGCATCGTCACGGGAGCAGCCGACGACGACCCCCCGGGATCGGCACGTACTCGCAGGTCGGTGCGGCCCAGGGGTTGTCGTTGCTGTGGATGGCGCCGTTCTTGTTGCCGCTGGCCATCGGTGTCCAGGAGGCCACTGCGCGCCTGGGACTCGTCACCGGCAAAGGTCTGGGCACGCTGATCCGCAAACGCTCCCCGCGATGGGTCCTCGTCGGCGCAGTGGTGCTGCTCGCGTCGGCGAACACCCTCAACATCGCGGCCGATCTCGCGTCGATGGCCGCCGCGCTGGGGCTCCTCGCCCCGGTTCCAGCGGTAGTCGGCGTCATCGGGTTCGCGATGGCGATCGGCGCGGCCGAAGTGATGGTGCCCTACCACCTCTACTAGCGGTGGCGAATCTGACGATGTCCCGAGTGTTGTTGAAGTGTGGTGGTGATCCCGGGTTGTTTGGGTGGGCTTGATGTTAGTTGGCGGGTGGGGTCATGTGTTGAGCAGTTCTTCGTGGGCGACAGGTTCGGTGCAGTGTGGGCAGATTCCGCCT
>JBBRPP010000100.1:0-10404 GCA_038227995.1 Acidimicrobiales bacterium | reverse complement strand
ATCGAACAAGCCGCCGCCGACCATGCCGCCACGATCATCAATGGACAACGCCGACGCCACCTCAACTACCAAAGCCCCACCATGCTCTACACTGCCGCTACAGCAACCGTGCACTGATCACTGGAACTGGCCCACCCCCTCAGAACACCACGTCCCCGCACCCACGCGTAGAGCCGCAAGAGGCTGCTTCCTCGGGCCGCCTCGCAGCGATGTCGGGCTCATCGACGATCCGATTGATTCCAGAAAACCAGTCTGTAGAACCATGACCCAAGACACCATAATGTGGTGGCGAGGATTGTCGCCCCGGCGACAACGAATCCACCGAAAATAAACCCCCACAACGGTTGACGATAGTGGAATGCAAGCCCTGAACCCGCCAACAAGATAGTTGAAATCCAGTAGGAAAACTGTCGCGGCTTTGGAGTGGGCGGCAACGGCGGAGCGCGAAAGAGATGGCGGATGCCGAAGTTGTAAAATAAATCAATAATCATGCCTTTCGGTAGTAGTGCCCCACTTAATGCGATCATTGCCATCGCCCAGAGCCAAATCGGTGACTGCAGAATCAATCCGACCACAATCAAGATGGCGGCGATACCTGGCGTGAACCGCAGGGGATGCGAGTAGCGAGATTGAGTCTCCTCATCAAGGTTTCCGAATCCTTGTTTATTGAGGTTCTCCTTCGTACGGGCACTAAGATTTTCAAGTTGCATGCTTCTCTCTATCTGATTGCGTCGGCGAGGGATTCGCCTGATTGCCCGGAATATTGTGCAGTTTCTCGGTCCGGCTCCATACGCTTCGATCAACTGATCCGTGTCGTTCGGTAGGTTCGTCGAAATCGACTCCACTTCCACTTCTGTCACTGGGAGTCGCTTCTGCCCGGGAACAGCGCGTCGGCGAAGAAGATCGGTCTCCTGGCTCGATCGTCAGAGTCACGCTCAGCTCGCGGGTTTCCTACGTTCGCTTCGTGGTAGTAAAGCCCGCGCGGCCGTTTACACGGCATGAACCGGTGCACGAGACGGGCGCATCGAGTGTCACCCCGGAGCCGTCCGCTCGATCGGTGCCCGTCTGCTGATCGACGAATCAAAGAACGGTGACTCAATATTTGTTCTTACTATACCTCCATGGGTATACGTTTTGGCGATCATCCCGTTGCCGACCAAGCCCCGTCGATCTCGCGCCGATGGCTTGAGATATGGATGCGTCGTAGGAGTCGGTGTTGAGGGCGAAAGTCATGATCGTCGAGCGACAGAACACAGCCATGACGACTGCTAGAAAGGGGCGTCGATGTCGACGATGTCAATGACTTTGTTGGTGACGAACTCGCGGATGCCGAATTCGGTGAGTTCGTTGCCGTAGCCAGAGGCCTTGACGCCTCCGAAGGGGATATCAGACTTGACCATTGTGGGGTGGTTGACGAAGACCATGCCGGTCTCGACCCGGCGAGCGACTCGCTCACCGCGGGCGACGTCGCGGGTGAACACGGACCCGCCCAGGCCGTAGCGGGATGCGTTGGCGACCGCGATCGCTTCGTCCTCGTCCGCGACCCGGAACACCATGCTGACAGGTCCGAAAAACTCGATCTGGAAGGCGGGGTTGTCTGGGCTGACGCCGGTGAGGATGGTCGGCTGGAAGAACGCGCCTTGGGTCGGCACGGGCTCGCCGAGCGTCTCCGCGCTCGCGCCGTGGTCGATCGCTGCGGTCACTTCGGCGGCGAGGTTGTCGGCCGCTTTCTGCGTGCTCAACGGGGCGAGCTGCGTGGCCGGATCGCGCGGGTCGCCCGCGCGCAGCGCCGCCACCCCGGCGCGGTACTTGTTCATGAACTCGTCGTAGACAGCATCCAAGACGATCAAGCGCTTGGCCGCGCAACACACCTGGCCAGCGTTCCAGTGTCGCCCAAAAACGGCCCACTTGACGGTCTTGTCGATATCGGCGTCGTCGAGAACGATGAACGCGTCCGCACCACCAAGCTCCAAGGTGCTTTTCTTGAGGTTCTTGCCGGCGGCGGATGCGACTGCGGTGCCGGCCCGCTCGCTCCCAGTCAGGGCTACGCCCCGTACGAGCGGATGCGCCATGATGTGATCCGTTGCGCTGATCGGCGCGAACAAGTTGTTGAACACTCCCTCGGGCAGATCCGCTTCGTCGAAGAGCTTCTGCATCGCCAGCGCCGAGGCCGGCACGTTCTCCGCATGCTTCAAGACGATGGTGTTGCCCGCGACGATCTGCGGGGCCGCGACACGGATCACCTGGTAGTAGGGAAAGTTCCATGGCTCGATCGTGTACAGGACACCCAAGGGCTCGTGAACGATCGTGACCTTGCCCTCGCTCGCGTCTTTCACCCGCAGCGGCTCCTCTTCGAGGAACCCAGCGCCGAAGTCGGCAAAATAGTCGAGGATCTCGGCGCAGAGCTCCACCTCAGCCTCTGCCTCGGCGGTGATCTTGCCCATCTCCTCCGTCAGCACGCCTGCGAAAGCCTGTTTGTCGGCGCGGAGCAGCTGCGCGGCTCTCGTCAGGACCTTCGAGCGGTCGCCAGAACCTGAGTTCCGCCAGGTGAGAAAGGCCGCATGGGCCTTTTCGATCGTGGCATCGATTTCCTGGTCGGTTGCGTAGTCGTAACTTTTTACGAGCTCGTTCGTATATGGATTTACCGTCTGATATGTCATACCAAACCTCTCAATGTGATGGCCAGGGGAGCCACGATGGTCGTCGCAGTGCGCGACAACACCAACCGGGTCCGCGCCGTGCCCGCGTGCGCGGGACTCTGTCGTGTGTCCCCGAATCCCGCCGGGTCACGTGTAGGGGGTGAGGAACGGTCGGTCATTGTGCGAACTCCTGGCCTGGGCGGTTCGCTACCGAGGTCTGGAGCAGCTCACGGGTCCGCACGAATGGCGAGAACCCGGGCACCCGAGACGATTCTCAGAGTGCAAACCGAACCCTAGGGCAGGCCGGACAGAAAGTCAATCAGCGTTCACCTAGCGTCAAACGTGACTCGTACCAGGGGATGGTGCCGGCCCGCGCAGCTCCTCGACGCTGGCAAGTAAGGAGCGCCACATTCCAGGTTGAGCCCGAGTTTCCGGTTGGGAGGCCGGGCTGGCTGGCAGCTACCACGCCATACGCATCGACTCGACGTGCACGAAGGCCATCGTTGTTCCGAGGTGCTCTGGCCTTCGGCAGCGGCTTGGCCATCCGCCGACAGGAAAGGCCTACAGCCAAGGAGCGTCGGTGACCCGCCCTGCTCCATCCGAGCGTTATCCTCGGCGCATCGTCCGCGTTCGTGCCTTGTGTGATCGGTGACCGGGCAAAAACGCGCTACATCGGGCTGAAGTCGACGTTGGAATCTCCAGGCTCGCAAAAACGCCGACGTCCGCTGGGGGGTGGGGGCGACTGTCAGGGCAGCGCGAACTGCGTGATGATGACGAGTGCGCTACCGAGGATCGCGACTGTCAGGGCAGTCATTGCCAACTTGGCGCGAGTGGTGGGTTGGTCCGGTGGTGGCCCTGCGGACATTTCACCGTCCGTTGCGCTCTCGCTGGGCGTGGAGACGGGCTCGTCGCGGACCGTCAGCATCCCATGCTTCATGTGGTGCGCGACGAGCCACCAGTTGATGGGGTAGGCACACGCGAAGCCCACAACCAGCGCCATCGACATGATGAACCAGAACTCCGGTCGGGTCGGGTTATGGCCTCCCGTGATCTCTCGCATCGAGAACCGCGACGTGAGCTGCATCCCAGTCATCAGCAAGTTCATCGACAGCAGCTCGGGCAGAAACGTGAGCCGCAGCGACTTGGCGTACGAGCCGCCCGCCATGTCGCGCATCGCGAACGCTTGGAAATACGCCCACCCAAACCCGAAGCCCAACACATACTCGAGGAGGAAATCGGGCCAGAAGGCCAGAGCCAGCCCCCCGCCGATGGCCGCACCGACGATGATCCCGATCCCGTCCCCCGCAGCGCAGTGCATCGTCGACCCCAGCACCTGACGCCACCGGACCGACACGTACTCCTCGTGGGTCCCGGTCAGCGGCTCCCGACAACCGAGCACGTAGAAAAACGCGCCGATCGGGCCGGTAAAGACAGTGAGGATCACGAAGGCCCACTTCAGGACCGTCGCCGCCGGCGTCCGCCAGACGTCGACCGCGACGAACAGGAACGATGGCACCGTCAGGATCCACCACAACAGCATGACACCGTCAAGCACAAGCTTGCCCTACCACGATGCCGGCACGCAGGCATACCCGCCCGAGGGCATGCACGGCACTGAGCGACGTGTTGAGGTGTCGAGGACGCGGGAGTGGGCGGGAGGGAGAGCCGGCATGTCGGCGCTCGAGTTGTCGCGGGTGATGGTGCCTGGCGACTGGGTCGACACGGTCACAATACCCATCGACAAACGCAGGTTGATGGTTCGGGCGAGCGATCACGGAGTTCGCGCGCCGGACTCGCCCGGTGGCTGACCGGGCGGGGTCACTCCACCGAGGGGGTCCACGCCCGAGGTCCTCGTCGCGGGACCCGGTCCGCGCGGCGGATGATACGGCGTCGGGGCATTCGTGGAAACGGACGAGCTGTCCCCTGGACCCGTCCTTGTTGCTGCGACGGTGCCGGTGTTGTGGGATTGGCTACTGCCACGTGCGGTAAGCCCAGTGAACGACGCTGCTACGGCGACGTGAGCGTATGCGGCTCGACGTTTCATCCTTGCCCTCGTCGGCTGGCGGGATGATGACAGCGGGTTCCGGGATTGGTCACGCAGACAACTCGGACGAGACGAGACAGGACTTCTTCCTCGTACTGCTGGACGATGCGAAAAGCCATCGACACGCTAATCAATGAGAGCGCTGCGACAATTGGGTGCACTGTGCTCAGTGCGGTCATGAGAGAACTCCCTTTGGAGGGCGCCACCAAGGACCGGAGCAACGCTGACGGGTCCGTCGCAAATTCTTGACGGGTTTCACATCGACCTCGACAGCAGTTCTCGAGGAAAGCCAACTGTACTCGGGCGCGCATCCACCGCGGCAGCACGACTGCCGAGAACTCACTGTTGTGCATCGCTCCGGCCTAACGATCGTCGACCACTCTGTTCAGCAAGCTGCCGAGCGGTTGGCCGACCTGCGGCCCCGACCTTTCCGTTTGCCATCTCCGTCGGCGCAGAGGCCGTCTCGATATGAATAGTCAGATTCAGAACGCGTTCGGACCACTCACTCGGATGAGTGATCTGCGCTATCTGTTGGAATACGCAAGGCAGCGTGCGCCGCGAGGAGCAGGGTTACTGCACCGACGACAACGCCTGGCAGCTTGGTTGTCAGTTCACGCGAGGAGGGTGGCGGGCACTCTGGTGCCTTCCGGCAACTCGCCCTTCAGTTCATGCTGGCGGCCCAGGAGGCCGATGTCAGATGCCGCCCGTTTTCAAGGACGCCGAACTCGACGAGCGCATCAACGACATCGCCGGACAGGAGGCACCCGACGGCACGCGGCGAGAACGATCGCGAACCTGTCGAACGGTCCGCCCGAAAGTCACGGCATGGAAGACGCCCGATTCGTCCGCTTCGCCAACGACGACCGCTCGATCAGCTATTACGCCACCTACACGGCCTTCGATGTCACCAACATCAGACGACAGGAACAGCTGTGGGAGATACTCCAACTCGGCAACTGCGGATCGCCGATCGAGACCGACCGCGGATGGCTCGTGCTCACCCGTGGCGTCGGCCCGATGCGTACCTTTCGATCTCGGCAATCCTGCTCGACGTCGACGAACCCCAACACGTGCTCGCCTGATCACCGATGCCGATCATCACGCAAGCGGCGGGCCGCCGAGACCGCCGCGTAGAGCCCCCAACTTCATCTACACATGCGGAGCAGTCGCGCGTCACGGCACCCTCGTTGTCCCGTACGGGATCGCCGATCAAACCTTCGGCAGCGCGATGCTGTCGATCACCGAGGTCCTCGACGCCATGACCCCCGAACCACCCAAATTTGAGAAGCAGCGGCACGCCGTAGGGGACCACACGCACGTCGGGTCGCGATCGACCGGCGTCTCCGGAGTACACGATCGTCTATTTCCCCGATGGCACTGCCGGGCCGCCCGTGAGGCTGCTCGACATGCCGATCATCACCCATGAACCCGCTCGGTAGCGCACCTGGTCAACGGCCGTCGACACGATTCAGGTCCTTCGACTCTGTCTGCGCCGGACTGTCAGAACTTAGACTATTTTGTGAGGGCGGGACTAGCTGCCTTCCGGAAATGTCCATTGACGTCCAAGGTGCGCCGCTCTGGTCCCTGGTGGTGCCTGATGAAATGGTCGTGTCGAGAACCAGGAACGGAACATGTCGCCAACCGTTGACACAGTGCGGAGCGCACGAGGCGTGCCCCAAGTGGGGTTGATTGATGCCGAAGCCGGTTCTCCCGGCGACGGCGTTCGTCGGAGCCTCTGGCGGGCATCGCCTCCTGCTGGTTCTGACCGGACCAGGAGGACCATCAGCTCGATGTTCCGACAGAACATCGACAGCGTCGAGCCGACGTCGATCAAACGTGGTGTGTGGTGCTCCGCCGCGCCCGCGGCTGGCAGCCGGTCTACCCAAACTATGACGCGAGTTCGCGGGTTCGATGCTCCACGGAAATATCACCCCATCCCTCGACCCGTGATCCAGAGCTGATGATGCAGGCGACGACGCCGAGGGCGCTGCGTTCTCGGCGGGAGTGGACCGAGCGCGATGACCCCACTCCTCCTCCGACCCACGCATGGGTGAAGGTGCTCCCTGCGGTGTTTGTCGCACCGACCTGCGAGCGGTCGATGGCGAACTCCCCGACCCGGTCGCGCCGATCACTCCCGGGCACGAGATCGTCGACCGGATCGACGCACTCGCTCCTGGCGTCGAGGGCCTGTCTATCGGCGAGCGGGTCGGCATCCCGCGGCTCGGCTACACCTACCGCGTTTGTTCCCTCTGCCGGTCGGGTCGGCAAAACATGTGCGATTCGCCGGGGTTCACTGGCGTCACGTTCGACTGAGCGACTGTGACCTTGGCCGATGCCCGATTCATCGTCCCGCTCGGCGCGATCGGGACCAATGAAGCACCGGAGCTTCTGCTGTGTGCCGGCGTGATCGGTTTGGCGCCCAGTCAGAGTGACGGGCTCGCCCCAGCTGTCTCGACGGCTCGGCCTCTATGGCTTCGGGGCCGCAGCTCGCATTGTCGCCCAGGTCGCTCGCTGGCACGGGCGATTTGCGTTTGCGTTGACCCGTCCGGGCGCCGAGGCCAATCTTCGACCGTGGGCATTCGTCAGGATCTTGCCGAAGTCTTCGCGCCCCGCCCCGCTGGCAACACGACGATGATCTGCGAGAGGCGCAGTATCGAAGACGTCAACGAAGCGATGGCCGACGTGCTTTCTGCCGCGGTGTTCCCGTCTGCGTCGGCGGCGAGTTCTGATGCCCCCGCGGATCTACTGCGATGACTGAGTCCGCATCCGAACGCTGCTCGACCGATCGCACGCTGACGACATCGGACGAGATGGCTGCAGTGCGCGGCGTCGACCTGATGGAAGCCGCCGGTTCGGCAGTAGCCCGAGCCGTCCTCTATCGATGGTTGCCCCGTCTGATACTGGTGTTGTGCGGACTGGGGGCACCGGCGGTTGCGGCTTCTTCGAGCCGTTCTCCGCCGGGTTTGCGGGACGAGCCGCTGTCTCCACGTCGGCGCTATCTTGAGGGCCGGCCTGCCCCTGCCGATCGAGGGCACCGCGCCGACGATGATCAAGCCGATCGTCGAGGCCCGTTCCGTGATCTGCGCGATCGACGTGCCGGGTGGCTCGAAGGTACGACGGGAGTCGTGCTCGGTTTGGCTGCCTCTCGCGCAGAGATGACCGTGACCGTCGCTCGAAGCCCGGACACGAACTGCTCCTCGGACAGGCGCGGGCATCTCCCGACGGTCTTCCCGTCGCGTTGCGATTGCTCAAGGACCGTCATGCTGCTCGCATCACCCAATCACCAACCAACAACAACTGAGGTAGCGCTATGGAAATCAAAGTAGGAATGCTCGCAGAAGCAACTGATGGCCCGTACGGGGAGGTCGCCGACGTAGTGCTCGACCCCGTGAATTGGCATGTCACCCATCTCGTCGTGCAGCCGCATCACCACCACGACCTCGCCCGGCTTGTCCCCATCGACGCAGTGATCTCGAACGACGCTGACCATGTCGAGTTGTCATGGTCGACCGCGCAGGTGAGGGCCGCAGCTCTGGTCGAGAAGACCGACTTCTTGTCGTACGACGACTGGCCGCGGACCGAGGGAGGGGATGTCGGGTTCAACCGCGCGCTGGCGTGGCCGTACTACCCGTACGGCGGGGGAGGATTGATTGGAGTCGGCTACCCGTACAGCTACGGATCGGGATACGGCTGGGGTGGAACGGCGCGGGTGAGCACCACCTATGACCGTGTACCGGAAGGGACAATCGAGGTTCGTCGGGCCAGCGAGGTGCGGAGCAGCGACGGTCACAAGGTGGGACACGTCGACGGTTTCCTCATCGACCCCGAGTCCAAGATCACGCACCTCGTTGTCGAGCACGGACACTTCTGGGGTCACCGCGACATCACCATTCCAATCGTCGACGTCGAACGGGCATCCCACGATGAAGTACAACTGAGCGTGACCCGCGACGCCGTCGGCGAGTACCCGTCCGTACCCTTCCATCGACACGGACAGGCTGCGTGAGCCGCGACTGAACCCCGGGCCGGTCGCGTCGGCCTGCTCGGCGGGAATCGCAGACCACAGCATTTTCAGCGTTCGTCCACGAACGTCGCGATGGCGTCACCGCTCCGACGAAGCAGATGGCGATCGGGACTCCCGGCAGATTTCCGGTGATGCTGCCGAAACGAACGGTTTTCAGTTCGTGTTCGCCGCAGGCGAGCGGTCGCTACATCGGCCAACCGAACAAGATCATCGCCGTGTGATCCCGAACGGGTGCGATTGGCGCGGCGACGTCGGCACTGCCGCCGATGCCGATGAGCCCGATTATCGGTGAGGCCGACAGGATGTACTCGACCCAGCGAAACGACTGCGGTGAGCCGTGAGCTCGTCGATGTAGCGAGGGAAGCCCCGCGGCGGGAGCTGAACAAGATGCTCAGGCGGTCCGCATCGACCGCCTGCCCCGGTTGAGCCGTCGCAACATCGCGCACACCGGCACGGTCAGCCCGTTAGACAACGGGAACGTTGCAGCGCCTCGCGCGAAGGATGCGGCGCCGAGGTTCCGTCGACGGAGTGGAGCGGCTTCATCCGCGGTTCTCTGGCCAGTTTCCGGGCGGCAGCAGCGAGATGGCGCGGGCCAGAGTCGAGCATGCGGGTCCTCGTTGAGCCGCGTTCAAGGCTGGGTCGTTGGGACGATGGTCCGGCGGCCTTTCGTGACCGACGGCCGTCTTCGACGGTCAGTGCGCGCTTCGGCTTGCTCGGATTCGGCTGGAAGGCCTGGGCGATTCCGGACAGCTGGCGACCGCGGAGGGGTTCGGCGGCCCCTACACGGCGGGCTCTGCCGACATCGGTACGGCACTCCTCTGCGCCCTCGTGTTCACGGCACTGCTTGCACTGAGCTACTACGTCGAGACCAGCCGCGTCACCCTCGACTACTACCTCGAACGGCGAATCTCGTGGTGGTGGAAGATCGCGGAGTTGCGCCAACCAGCGCCTGACGAGTCGACGTCTCCCCCCGCAGAAGGTGGCAGATAATTCGGTGATGTTGGACTTGGGTTTGTCTAGTCCAACATCACCGATAATTCGGCAGCGTCCGTTCGGCACCATCGCCAACGACCGTCCGGTGTACGGGACGACCGTGCATCCGACGGTCCGTCCTACCACGCCCATAGCCTGATCACTTCATGAACTTTCCTCAGTTGGGCTGCGCGCCCATCTGCGACGAGGCTCGTGCAGGCACGTCGCCTCGGTTAATAGAACCGAACCGCAAGACCCTCAGCGAGCTTCAGCGTCACCGGCTCATCCATCTCCGATATCGATCGACCGAGCGGTCGAGCTGATGAAGCATCCGGGACGGATGATCGCTGTCGGCGCCGGCGGTTCGATCGCCGCAATGGTCCAGTGGCGTGACGCGAGGCGGCGACGATCGGGTGTTGACTGGCGCCCGCCGCAACCTCGCACGATGCTCTCGCTGCTGGCTGCCAGGGTGATTGGGCATGGGGCTCCGATCGTGTTGCTCCACGGGCTCGGGGCGTCGGGCGTCTATTGGGGATCTGCCTACGATCGGCTCGGTGACGCGCATTGTCTCGTTGTGCCCGACCTTTAGGAATGGCACTCTGATCTGGCCCCACTTGTGAAGGTTTTGGCACTCTGATTTGGCCCCACGAGGGTCGCCGGTCGGGTGGGGGTCCGCGTTGGCTTGATGGCTGTCGTGGACTCTGTCTCGATGAGCGCGAGAAGGT
>JBBRPP010000099.1:0-10414 GCA_038227995.1 Acidimicrobiales bacterium | reverse complement strand
GCCAGCGCCTGGCAACACTACGGCGGGAAAACCCCCACCAACCGCACCCCAACCCAACCCGACTGACCGCCACTCACCCCACCCACAACTGGGGCCAAAACAGAAGGCCAAGCTGGGGCCAAAACAGGTTGACAAACCCAGACCTTCTCGGATTCGGCGCGTCGCCTCGACCGTCTGCCGGCTACGGGCCCGATGAGCACGTCGCTGCGATCGAAGCGTGCCTCGATACCGCACACGTCCAACAGCCCGCTGTCGTGGTGGCGCACTCGGCGGGCGCGATCGTCGCTCTGCGGCTCGCGGCAACCCGCCCGGAATGCGTACGCGCCGTGATCATGTTCGGACCGCCCCTCTACCCGGATCCCGCCGACGCCCGCCGGCATGTCGCACGGTTGGGTCTGATGGCTCGTCTCTTTGCGAACGACGGACCGTTCGCTGCGATGATCTGTCAATGGTCGTGCGCTCATCGGCGGCTGGCCGCAATGTTGGCCGAGCTGCTGCGCCCTGACCTTCCCCCGCAGATCGCCCGAGACGGCGTCCAGCACAGCTGGGCGTCGTACTCCGAAACGCTCGAACGGCTCGTCATCGACAACACGGCCGTCGACTGGCTGTCGGACGTCGCCGTGCCCGTTGTGATCGTTGCCGGCCTCGGCGACCCGGTCAGCAACCACCCATTTCTGCGAGAGATCGCTCGCTCTCACCCAAATATCGACTACCAGTCCTGGCCCGGCGACCATCACCTCCCGCTGATCGACCCGACCCGGGCGTTGGCGCTCATCCTCGACGTCGCCGACAGTGTGCAGGCGACAGCACAGCCACGAAAGGGTGCCATCCGATGACCTTTGAGGTGCGAGCGTCGAACCTCAAATCTGAGTCCGATGGCTTGAGTTGGCACCGGGCTGACGCTGGCTTGGTCGCGGTTGCGGTCGCTTAGGGTTCGCCTTTCGTTCGGGTTGGTTGGTGAGCACCTGGTCGCAGGCGGACAGGTCGGCGATTCGGGCGACCGGCCCGACGGGCGGTTCTGGCGGTAGATGTTCGACGACCGGCGAGTCGACCGTGACGACGGTCGGGCCGTCAGTGTCCGGATCAGGCGGTCATTCCTCTGATGGTGATGCTCCAACAGGCGCGTCGAGGCGACGAATCTGCCGTCTGCCGTTTTTTCCGCCTGGGTACGAGCAGGTGTGAGCGCGACACCATCCGATGATCCAAGTTCCGATGACGACGCAGTGGTCGACCGCGAATCATCGCCCTTCGAGAGTCTTGAGACCAGCGACGTGGAGCCCGAAGTGGTCGACCCCGCTGATCGACTCGAAGACGACCAGATGCCGCCGAACCGGTGACGCTCAGCCGCATCAGATAAACGTCGGAGCCTTCCGGGTCCCACGTATCGAGCCGGGTAGACCGACCTCGCAATGTTCACTCGGGGTCGCATCTGTCGGCGTTCAATACGGTGTTCCACTTGTGATGCCGGCCCAGCCGCCGTCGGAGGCCGACTGCTTCTCGTCGAGTTCGATCCACGTGGTGGCAGCACGATCGTCTGGAAATGCACGGCGATGTCGAGTCGTAGTCGACGTGAACTTCGAGCCCAAGGATGCGGTCGAAAGCTCGGCCACGACTTCGCTTTGTCGGCCGAGAAGTATGCAGCACGAGCGAGATTAGCGACTCCAAAGCCAGCAGTCGCTCAAGCAAACGAGGTTGTGTGGTGCAGCCCGTCCTTTCCTCCAGCGCGACGCAGTCTGGCGGGTCGCGAGAGAATTCGACCGAATTCTCTGCCAGAGATGCACAACCACGTCGACGTCCCTAGCGCAATTCGCATGATAGAAGCGGCGACGGTTGGGTTCATCACGCCTCTTTGCTCTGCTCGCGGTTGGGCTCGCCGCAGATCTCAGCACGGCTACGTTCGATAAGGTTATCGAGGTCTTGGGTGAGTTGTCCTTGAGCACCCTTGAAGAGGTGCCCGTAGACGTCCATCGTGACTCCGATCTCGGTGTGACCCATCCGTTCGCTGATGGCCTTGGGGTGTGCACCAAGATTGATCAGCAGCGAGGCGTGGGAGTGGCGAAGGTCGTATGGCCGGAAGCGGGGGAGACCGGCCGATTCCTGGGCTCGGTTGACGACGCGCCAGATCGTGTGGTCCAGCATCGGCTTTCCCGTCGGTGAGGTGAACAGGCGATCGGTCGCGAGGATCGCGATGCCCGCTGACTCTGCTCGGGCATTGATGACGGTGGAGATGTCAGCGACCAGCCAGGCCGACAAAGGGATGGTCCGGACGCCACTGGCGGTCTTGGGCCCCTTGACGACGAGTTCTCCCTTGACCCACATCTGGACCTCGTTGACTGTGAGCGTGTTGGCTTGCCAGTCGATATCCATGACCCGAAGCCCGCAGAGTTCTGACGCCCGCAGGCCGGCCAATACCAGCAGCCAGATTGCAGGCCGGTATCGCACCTCGGTATGGGCGACGAGTCTGACGATCTCAGGCATGGCGAGGATCTGAGTTTGCTTTCGTCTGCTCGGCATTGTGTGGCCAGAAGCAGGATTCTCTCGAATCACTCGCGCGCGCATCGCAGTCTTCATGATCAGCGAAAGGACCGACAGCGTCTCGCGGACAGTTTTCGCGCTGAGTTCATTCTCGAGGAGAGCGGTGGCGAACAGTTCGACCTCGAGCCACTCGATGGAACTGATCTTGCGGCCGTCGAACTTCGGACGCAGGTATAGGCGCAGCATCTTCTCGTAGCCCCGGCGCGTCGACGGGGCGAGCTTCACGGTGGTCTTCCACCAGACATCGACCCAGTCGTCGAATCTGCTCTTGGTGGTCTTCGGGTCGATCCATTCGCTGGTCTGCATTTCGGTGCCGACGCGTTCGAGAAATTTCTCGGCATCCATTTTCCGCTCGAAGGTTCGCCTGCGGTCCCGGCCGGCCGGGTCGGTGTAGCGGGCCTTCCACTTGGTGCCGCGAGCGGGCTTCTTCGTGCGGGTTCCTGAGTTGGCATCGTTCACCCAGGAGAATTTCGTCGGTTCGACGAATCCCATGACTCACCTCCGGACGAGATCGAAGATCTCGTGGTCGACGTTGGCGGGCCGTGGTCGGCGAGTCGCGCACGTGAAGCGCTGCCGGCAGTCTACGCCTCGCATCGCGACCACAACTCTTGATCGTTCGGCACTGCGAGGTGAACGTCGGTGGGTTCCCACCACTCCCATATGGAGGCGTCGATGAGGAGGAGGAGGGACGCTTCGCTGAGCTCGCCGAGCAGTTCGTCGTCGTAGGCGCCGGCGACGGCGAAGCGCCGCCTCGGGTAACCGGACCAGGCGACATCGCAACGCCAGAGCGAGTCTGACGTGCTGCTGGCGGCCTCGAGTGCTGCGAACCGGACCAGAACGTCGGCATGGACGGCGAGGCTGGTGGCCGTCTCTAGGGTCTCGAGCATTGATGGCAGATGCGTGGCAAAGGCAAGACATGGTGACCCCGATAGCGACAGGGACTCGTACTCATCGACGAGGAAGGCCGACTCGCAGAACCACCGGAAGTCGGGATTGTCGCAGAGCGACCACATCTCTTCGGCAAAGAATGGAGGATCTGCTGGGGGTCCGGGGCGCCGCGAACAGCCGTTGCGGTTCACGAGATCCTCCCTTCGTGGTGAGGTTCGATGAGGGTGGCGTCGAGCCATGTGTTGACCTCGTCGATATCGAAGCGGAGCAGACGACCCCACTTGTGGAATGGGATGCGTCGCTCGCTCACGAGGCGGCGCACATGACGTACGGAGACTCCAAGATGCTCGGCGAGGTCCTCGATGGACACAAGGTGGCGAAGATCAGCTGGTCGGGCTGTCGCCGACCGTGAGTTGATTTGGGTGGACATCGGAGCAGCGTCTGCCCGTGACGTCACGGATCGCTACCCGACTTCGATGCCCGACTGGGCAGCTTCCACTGCAAGTGCTGGCGGAGCTGGCCAGTTGGTTGGTAGCTGGCCGTGGAGGTCGTTGTGTGCTGCCGTTTGGATGATCCGGGTAGCGAGTTCGGCGATGTCGGTGGTTGTGAGCTGGCTGTTGTCGTGGAGGTGGCGGACGTGCTCGATGACCCATGGCGGTTGCGCGGTGAGGGCGTCGGCGGCGAGGGTAGTGATGCGGGTCGTTCGGGCGTCGTCGATGGGGTTGGGGATGTAGCGGTTGAAGGCTTGTTCTACGGCCCGTTCGCTGCGGGCGTGGCGTAGATCGCCGATGTTGTTGACGAGTTCGAGGTGGAGTGCGTCGCGCTCGCCGGGCGCCGTCGTCTGATGAGCGAGTTGTTGGAGGTGGCGTTGGCGTTCTTCGAGTCGGTGTACGGGGTCCCGGTCGATCTGCTGTTGGGCGAGTTCGGCGAGGGAGCGTTGTTCGCGTTCGGTGATTTCGGGGGCGAGTTGACGGAGTCGGTCGAGCATCGTCCGCACAGGGTCGGGCTGGGTGGTCGGCCAGTGCGGCGAGGTCTGCTGTGTGGTGATGATATGTGTGACTTGTTCGAGTTCGACGATGTGGGGCCAGTTAGCGATGATCCAGTCGCGTCGTGCGTTCTGCTCGCTCATGGCGGTTGTGAGGTATTCGTGCATTTGGTTCGGCTCGAGTGCGGAGTTGATGACGCGGTCGATGAACTGTCGCTGGTCTGCGGGTGCTGTTGCGAGAAGCTGTTGCAGGTCGTGTCGGCGGCCGAGGAGTTCGCACGGTGTCGCGTGAGCGAGCGGCCCTGGCGTCGGGGTGGGGTGGTCGGTGAGCCAGACCCGGTCCTCGAGGATCCGGAGCATCAGGTCTTGCCATATGTCGGCGGCTGCGGTGTCGGAGGGTCGGGGTCCGAGTCCGGGTTGGTGGTCGGGGATGTCGTGGAGGAGTCGGTGTCGGGCGATGTGGTTGGTGGCGTCGTCCCACACGCACGCTGCCGCGGGCGAGACGGGGCGTTGTCCAAGCAGGGTGGTCAGCCATTCGGGTTGTTCGGCCTGCAGGGTTCGGGCTGCGTGGTCGGCTGCGGTGTGGACGGCGCGCCGAAGGAGGTCGGCGTCGCCTGGTTGAACGCCATGCGCGGCGAGTGCGAGTGTCCACCGCTGCTCGGCGTCAGCGACGAGCACCTGCCGACGGGCGAGTGTTTCGGTCGCGGCGTCTGTGAGAGTGATGAGGTCGGGGTTGTCGATCGCGACGAGGCGTTCCCATGTGAGGGTTCGGGTGGCCGTGCGGCCATCGGTGCTTTCGAAGTGGATGGTGCAAGTGCCTGCGTTGTCGTCCATGGCGTGGACGTGGCCGACGTTGTCCCGATCCACTGCTCGCACACGGGATCCGATGTCGATGTGGGTGCGCAGGGCGGTCGCGGCGTCAAGCGCGGCTCGCACCACGCCGGGGTTGGCGACCCCGGACCCCAGTTCAGCATCGGCGGCGTGTCGGGCGAGTCGAAGGAGTTCGGCGGCTGAGTGGGTGGCGACGAGTTCGGCGACTCGCGCGGCGTGGGGGTCGTCGATTGTGACGAGATTCTTTGCCGCCGAGTGTTGGAGTCGCGAGAGCAACTCGGCTTCAGGGTCTGGGGTGGGTTCGGTGGGGAGTGGGATGCCGCGGGAGTGTCGTTCTTCGATGCCCGCGACCTGGCTTGTGGTGGCGTAGAGGCGGGCGGTCTCGCGTGCGCGTGAGAGGGCGACGTAAGCGCCTTCGCGGTAAAGGCCTGCCGGGCCGACGACGAGGACGTGGTCGCAGGTGACTCCTTGGGCTTTGTGGATCGTCAGCGCGTAGGCGTGATCGACCCATCCGGCATCGAGGTAGTCGCGGCCGATCACGACCCGTTCTCCGCTCGTCACCAGAATTGTCATTTGCTCGGGTGAGAGCGCGGTGATGGTGCCGCGCATCCCGTTGTCGACAGCGAACGTTTCGCCGCTGTCGAGGTGTTGGCGCCGGTGGTTGCGGGAGAGGACGATCTGATCCCCGATCGTGAAGGCTCGCCCGCCGATTTCGATCTGCCTGTCGAGGTCGAGTTCCCCGGTATCGGCGAGGATTTCCCGAGCGTGCAGGTTCAGGAGTCGTGCTTCGGCGCATGTCCCTGCGAGGAGCAGGGTCGTGCCGGTGGTACGGGTGGTGTTCCAATCAGCGAGCACGATCGCGTGCAGATCTGCCGGTCTGTCGGTGATCACGACCCGACCGTGTTCCAGGTACGCCTTGAACGCTGTGGGCACGTCGCCGTTTCGGAGCTGATCGAGCGCAGCTTGCTCCCAGAGATGTGTTTGGCGGCGGTTGACGGTGAGCTCGACCACCCGCCCGTCGAGGGTGTCGAGCGCGGCTCGGAATGCGCCGCCGGCTGCGACTTCGGGGAGTTGGTGGTGGTCGCCAACGAGGACGATCTTCGCGCCGTGTCGGGTGGCTTGATCGACCAGCGCGGCGACGTCGCGGGTGCCGGCCATCGCTGCTTCGTCGACGACGATCAGGGTGGTCGCAGTGACGTCTCGTTGTTCGACCAGGTGGCGGGCGATCGTGGTCGACGTGATCTCAGCGCCGTCTTGGAGTTCGCGTGCTGCTCGGGCTGAGGGCGCGAGTCCGATCACATTCCATCCGGCCGTCTCGTAGACGGTGCGAAGTGTGCCGAGCGTGTGGGTCTTTCCGGTGCCGGCGCGGCCGACCATCACTGTTACCCGGTCGCCCGCACGGGTGAGTACCCGGATCGCTGTGGCTTGATCGTCGCCCAACGTCGACGCAGCGATCGCTGCTTCAACAGCGGCAGTGTCGAGGATCCCGGCGCCGCACAAGGTGCCATCGGTCAGTTGGGTGAGGAGGTGTTCCTCGACGGCGAGGAGTGACCGTGAGGTGTAGAGCAGTTCGCGGTCATCAGCGACGACCCGGCCGGGAGCGTCGGTGGTGTGCCGTTCGATCCATTGGCCTCCGACCTGGACGAGGGCGGGTGAGGCGAGCGCTTGACCCACCGTTGTTTCGACGGCGGTGATGGTGGTCCCGGTTGGGAGTTCGGCGGCGATGGCTTGGGTGAGATCGAATCGGGTGAACGTCCCCGACTTCTCTGTGACCCGGGTGGTCAGCAACCAGTCGACCCATTCGTCGAACGGCACGGCCCTGGCGGCTGGGGTCGATTCGCCGTCGTGCCATGTGGCGTCGCGGATGAACCACCGGTCATGTTCACCGGAGGCTGGCGGGCCAGGGACGGTGGCGAGAAGTTTTTCGAGTTCGGCCGGCCCCCAGCCAAGGGCTTGGGCTCGTTGATGCCACTCGCCCTCGATGATCGCGAAGTCGACGGGTGTCTGTTTGTTGGTTCGCGTTTCCAGGAGTGCCTGGCGGGCGGCCACAGGTCCTGAACGTCCGCTGTGGTCGAGCCATTCGGCGATCTGGTCGTGGCGTTGGGAGAACTCGCGCAGGACTCGTGTTGGGATGCCTGCGATCTCGGCCGAATCGGAGTGTGTCGGTCCCCATTCGATCCCGAGGCGCTGGGAGATTTCGCGGCGCATCGCCGTTTGAAAGAGGACTCCGACGGTGCGTTGTGCGCGGTAGAGGGCGGTTCCGTCGAGGGCGGTCCAGCGGCCGTCGATCCCACGGGCAGTATTCGCGACCAGCACGTGCCAGTGCAGATGAGGGTCTCCCATCCTCGAGGTGCGATGCGGGAACTGGGCAGCGACGAAACCGTCAGCGATCATCCGGCGTGTCCCGAACCCGGCCGGATCGGCGGCCATCTTGCGGTTGTTCGTTCCTCTACGCACGAAACACGCCTCACGCTCCAACCAGGACAACGCCTCGCCCAACGCCGCATCGCAAGCCTCGACCACGCTGGCCTGGACAAGCGGGTCACCGCGCGCATAGACGACCGAGACCGACTTCGGCACCGAGAACGTCAGATCGAACCCAGGGACACGACGCGCGTGAGCCGCGAGTCGTGTGCCATTCGGCGTCAACCCCGTGCCCGGCGCCAGCCCGGCCAGGACAGCCCGCAAGTCGTCGCCGGCAACCGTCCCGGACAGGCCGAGCAACGCCGAGGCGGTGCCGGTCCACTGGCCGGCGGCTTCACCTGCGCCGGTGTAGTACTCGTCCAGCCCGGAGGCGACCTGGGCGAGGTAGTAGGACTCGACCCCGACCCGGAGTTTCCACAACGACATCATCACTGACACATGCCTGCGGAATCCCGATTTCGTGACGGGTACGGGCACCATTGGTGCAGCTGTGCAGAAGATCAGGAAAACGGGTTGCGATTGTCAGGGTGCGCGAGAAGGCCCGAACCGGCTCGGGTTCGGGCCTTCGGTGACGGATCGCCTGTTGAATGTGCGTCAGGCTGCGGCGTCGGTGAGGCGCTTGGCCTGTTCCCAATCGGTGGGCTGATAGCCAAGGCGTTCGATCGTGTCGAGATAGCGGACAACGACAGTCGAGGCCGGGGACTGGCGCGCACACTCCTCGGCTGTCGCCGCGACGAGCGCAAGCGCGACGGTCGTGAGTTGCTTCGGGTCGGCCGCTAGCTGCTTCTGGAGCAACGATGGGTAGTTGACGTAGCCGCCTTCCGGTTGATCGATCCCGAGCAGCATGACAGCCTTCTGCGTCACCGCATACGGGGCGCTGTCGATCCACGTGGCCATCGCCAGCGGGAACGCACCAGCGATCGCAGGAGGGCGTCCGGTGCGGAGTCGTTCGCCAACCCAGTCGCTGCGGCTCTGGGTCGCGAGGCGGCGCTCGCGGCGATCGACGGTCGCTGTCTGATCTGCCTCGGACGGTGTCGATGTCGCAACGACGAGCTCGCTGTCAGGCTTACGTCCGCGATGGCGACGCGGCTCGGTGCAGGCCGGGATCTCGACCACGGTTCCGTCGAAGCGCGCTTTGACGACGACGGTGTGACACGACTCGCTGCTGTGCAACTTGGGGTCGAGGCCGAGGTCGTCGAGCGTCTTCCACGACGCCTGGTTCGCTCGCCATCCGTCCTCGCCGATGGCGACGACTCCAGTGGCCTCGATGCGGGCTTCGGCTTCGGTGACAACAAGGTCAGCCAGCAGCTTGCGGTGCGCTGACTCGACATGCCACACCGACAGACCTCGTTGGGTGACGAGTTGATCGATCAGTTCGGGGTAGTCAACGGCGGCGGTCAGCGCTGCGGCCACGTCGAGGGTGATCTTGGCGGCGTGCAATGCGTCGAGGGCCGAGTCGGGCAGGCAAAGCAGTGCGAGGCGGGTACGGACCCATCCTTCGCTGTGACCGACCGCGGCGGCGAGCTTGCGTGCTGACACGGTGCCGCCGCGGAGGTCGATGACGGCGGTGAGCGCTTGGGCTTCGTCAACGATGTTCAGTCCTTCGGAGCGTTGCGTGTTCTCTGCGATCATCGACAGCAGCACATCGGCTTCGTCGTTGTAGTCTCGGATCACGCATGGCACTGCGGCGAGGCCGGCGGTTTCGGCGGCGGCGCGCTGGCGGTGGCCGGCGACGATGTGATGCACCCCGCTGCCGTCTGCCGGCAGCACGACCAGCGGAGTCTCGATGCCGCGGTCGCAGATTGAACGCAGGTCTTTGAGATCGCCGAGCGAGCGGCGGACATTGCGTGGGTGCGGCGCGAGGCGGTCGAGGTCGATCTCGACAACCGCTTCGATGGTGGTGGTCATTGGCTGACTCCTTGAGAGGGCAGGGGGGAAGGGGCGAGTCGCCCGAGTGCTCGTGTCACCGTTGCGGGCCAGCCTGTGTGGTCGCCGGACGATGGTACGAGCGTGATGTGGCCGTCGAGGTGTACCTCGAGCCATCGCCCATCGCTGGCGGCGATGGCGGCGTAGTGGGCTGGATGGTGGCGGGCTACAGCGAGCGCGGTCGCTGCTGCAAGGGCTGGCTCGACGGTGACCGCGATCGGATGATGATCGGGCGTGACGACCCGGAACCTGACCTGCGTGCCTGTGGCCAGCGGCACGTACATGAGCGCTGGACTCATCGCGGGCCGACTCACCGCACGTGCCTCCGGGTAGCAACCAGGGTGGTGATCCAGGCAGCACCCTGGACGATGACGCACCGGTGGCAGGTCACGCTGCCGCAGCGGTCGGGCGGTCGCGCAGGTACTCCGGCATCGCCGCCAACCACCGTTGGGGCAACGGCGGAACATGCGTCCGGACGGACAGCGTGGACGATCCAATCGTTGCGAAACCGAACCGGGCGAGTCGGGTCAGCGCCTTCACTGCCAGACCGGTCGCCGCGTTCGCAGACAAGCCGAACGTGGCAGCGAAAACACTCGGCTCCCACGACGTCGGTCCGGCTGTGGCATATCGGGACAACCGGTGAAGAACCAGCGTCGCCGACGGGCCGAGAACAGGGCACAGCATGTTCTGTCGCTTATTCGTCTGATGCAAGTTGGTGTGCATCATGGTCACGGGCTGGTTTGGCATGGTTGGCCTGCTTCGACGTGGGTCGTGTGCTGGGCGTGATGCCGATCCGTGTCCGACGAGCGGGCTGGAAGCCTGCGG
>JBBRPP010000098.1:0-10487 GCA_038227995.1 Acidimicrobiales bacterium | reverse complement strand
TACTGCATGCCGAAGGAGGTCTTCCATCGTGACTTCCAGTATCTGGCTCGTTCGGCACTGCTCGACTTCGATGAGATCGAGCGCGTCGCCCGGTCATTCGCCCGCCACGGAGTGACCAAGCTGCGTCTCACCGGAGGCGAGCCGTTGCTTCGCAGGGGTCTCGAGGATCTCATCGCCCGTCTCGCAACCATTCCCGGGATCGACGATCTCGCCATGACCACCAATGGCGCCCTCCTCGAACGGAAGGCCTCGGGGTTGGCCGCGGCTGGGCTCCGGCGGGTGACCGTGAGCCTCGACTCGCTCGACGACGCGGTCTTCATGGCGATGAACGACGTCGGTTTCTCGGCGCAGCAGGTGCTCGACGGCATCGCTGCTGCTGCCGCGGCCGGGCTCGGGCCGATCAAGATCAACATGGTCGTCAAGCGCGACGTCAACGACGCATCAGTGGTCGACATGGCACGGCACTTCAAGGGCACCGGCCACACCCTTCGCTTCATCGAGTACATGGACGTCGGTTCAACGAACGGCTGGCGCCTGGATGACGTCGTCACCGCCGCCAGCATCGTGGACGTGCTCGACCGCGAGTTCGGTGTCGAACCCGTCGAGCCGTCATATGCCGGCGAGGTGGCCACGCGGTGGCGGTACCGCGACGGCACCGGGGAAGTCGGTGTCATCGGTTCCGTCACGAAGCCCTTCTGCGGCAACTGCACCCGGGCTCGCCTCTCGGCCGAAGGCATGCTCTACACCTGCCTGTTCGCTGCCGGCGGCACCGACCTGCGCGAGTTGGTCAGGAGCAGCCACGACGGGCGGACCGTCGACGAGGCACTCGACGAGCGGGTCCATCGACTGTGGAGTGATAGGAAGGACCGCTACTCCGAGACCAGGTCGTCGTTCACCGAAGGGTTGACCACTGGGCTCACCATCCGGCCCGCCACCCGTCCGGCCAAGGTCGAGATGAGCCACATCGGGGGATGAGGCTTCATCGGCGCCCAGACGTGTGTCGGCTCTGTTGCGTAGCTGGATGGCATCTCCTCGACGAGGCTGACGGGATCCGCCGATGCCGTCGAGTTCACCACTCGAGTCTGGGTTGTTGGCGTTCGCGGGGTTCCGGTTTCCGCCGCAGACGATCATGCTCGCGGTGCGCTGGTACCTGCGCTACGGACTGTCCAACCGTGATCTCGAAGAACTCCTCTCCGAACGCGGCGTCACTGTTGATCACGTCACCCTGTTCCGGTGGGCGCAGCACTTCACCCCGATCCTGATCGACGCAGCCAACCCGAGGCGATACGGTCGGTGACCGCTGGTTCGTCGACGAAGGGTCTGCCCCCAGTCCGGTTGACGGTTGGGGTTTGAAGTTTCAGGCGGCTGTGGCCTGAGGGTTGAAGACGAGTTCGAACTCGATGGGTGTGAGTCGGCCGAGTCGGGTTTGCCGTCGTCGTCGATGGTAGGTCCGCTCGACCCAGTTCACGATCCGCGACGTCAGCTCTGCGCGTGTCCGCCAGCGTTGCCGGTCGAGGACGTTCTTTTGGAGCAGCGAGAAGAACGATTCCATCATCGCGTTGTCGCCGCACGCGCCGACCCTGCCCATCGACCCGGTCATCTTGTGATGCCGGAGCCGGGCAACGAAGGCCCGGGAACGGCCCTGGGACCCGCGGTCGGAATGAACGATCGTGCCCCGATGGTCGCGACCGGTCACGGCGTTGTCGAGCGCCCGGACCGCAAGCTGTGAGGTCATGCGGTCGGCCATCGCCTAGCCAACGATCCTTCCGGAGCAGACGTCTTTGAACGCGCACATGTAGAGCTTGCCCTCATCGGTCCAGTGCTCGGTGATGTCGGTCAACCACACCAGATCGATCTCGTCAGACATGGTAACGAGGGTCTGTCGGGTACTCTCATCCCAAAGCCTTCCCAAAACTGGGGTCACTCGCGGTCAGTGACGCCAAGTTGATTGGTGGTGGATGATGGTTCGCCCGATGCAAACGGTGAAGGTCTACGGCGTCCAGGATCGGCGCTCCACCACGCAAGCGAAACTGCCGTGGGTGGTGCGCTACACGATCGACGGCCACCATCGTGGCAAATCGTTCCGCACCCGGATCGAGGCTGACCGCTACCGAGGTCTTCTGCTACAGGAGGTTCAGGCGGGCAGGCGGTTCGACGAGACGACGGGCGAACCCGAGTCGTGGCAGACGCCCCTGGCAGAGGCACGCGTTCACGAGTGGTCGCGGCGCTGGCTTGGCGAACAGTGGCAGGAGTGGCAGCCACGGACGCGGGCGTCAGCGACCGAGGCTCTTGCGAGGTTCATCACCATCGCCGTCGAACATGGTGCGAAGCCACCCGGCGGTCTGCGTGTCTATCTCCATTGCGCGTTGTCGCCCAACGCTGACGGCGTGCGCGATGCTCAGTTCGAGAAGTGGATGGCGAAGAACTGCCTGACGCTCGGAGAGTTCGACCGGGAGCAGATCGCCGGCATCGATCGTCGACTCGGCCTCAAGCTCGATGGCTCGCCTCTGGCCGCGACCACCGCGAACCGAATCCGCATCGTCGCTCGAGCCTCGGTCCGGTCGGCAATCGAAGCCGGCGCTGTTGCGCCCGATGTGTGGCCGCAGCGATCCAAGACGCGAGCGCGACGAAAGGTCGCACGAACCAAGCGGAGCGTCGACGTTCGTTCGCTGCCGAGCACGGCAGCGATGGCCGAGGCGATCGACGCGATCGTCACGCAACAGCCAGGCAGCAAGAACTACCGAGTGATGACCGCAGTCCCCTACTACGCCGGCCTGAGACCGTCAGAGGTCGTCATGCTCCGCGTCCGCTCAACCGAGTTGCCCGCCAACGGATGGGGACGCCTCGACGTCACTGAAGCTGACATCTCTTTCGATGAACCGGGCGAATCCAAGACCGGCCCGCGCAGTGTGCCGATACCACCGGTGCTCGTCAAGATGTTGCGCGAATGGCTCCAAGAGAACAACCTCGCTTCACCCGATCGTCTGCTGTTCCGCACTCGTAACGACACGATGCCGAGTGGATCGAACTGGGCACGAGCGTGGCATCGCGCTCTTGAATCGGTCGGCCAACGGCCGATGAGGATTTACGACTGCCGCCATGCCGCAGCGACCACCTGGCTACGCGCTGGGATGCCGCTCGCTGAGACAGCACGACGACTCGGCCACAGCGTCGAAACCCTCGTCTCCACCTACGCCGGCGCCCTCGACGACGAAGAACACGTCGCCAACCGGTGAGTCGACACGATCCTGGGATAGGCGACTGGTCCCGAGAGAAAGGTCACCAGTTCGTTACCACGCAGCGCTGTCTACATGCAATCGCATGTAGTTTGGTGGTATGACTGATGTGTTCGAGGTTCAGAATCGGGCGTGGTCCGGTGCTGTGGTGAAGCGCGCCCGGTTGATGGCCAAGCTGACACAGCAGCAACTCGCTGACGCTGCGGGCACAACGCAGCAGCACGTCGCTGCTATCGAGAACGGTCGACGGCAACCATCGCACCCTGCGCTTGCCCGCCTTCTACGCGCAGCGGGTTTCGAACTGCGGACACGACTCGAGCCGTTCGATCCGCACGACGAAACGATCGAGGAATGGTTGCGAGCCCAGCCCGTCGACTTCCAACAACGGTGGGCTGAGCATCAACGCATGATCGTGTCTTCTCAATGACCGCTGATCCTCCGCATTGGCGGAAGGTCCGCGACCGTCTCGCAGCGAAACGTGATTCACCAACGCCCAAGCCGCAACAGCGCCCGCCCGCACCGATGACCATCGAGCAGGTCGAAGCAATCGTGTCGGTGCTCGATCGGCACAAGGTCGACTACGTGATGATCGGAGGAATCGCAGCCGAACTTCACGGCGCCAAAATCGCCAGGTCACTTGACCTTGACGTGACACCCGATGCGTCGCGGGCGAACAGGGAACGGATCGCGAACGCTCTCACCGAACTGAACGCGACGCTGCGCGTACCGGGCGGCATGCCCGATGATGTCAAAGTCCATATCGATGCCGACTGGTTGGAACGGGTCACAACTGCAACATTCAACACCGACCACGGACCCTTCGATCTCGCATTCCGCCCCGATGGAACCGACGGCTACGACGATCTGGTGCGGTCCGTGGTGATCGTCCGCGTCGGTGCAGTCGATGCGCGTCTGGCATCGCTGGAAGACATCGTCCGCTCCAAGACCGCAGCCGGACGAACCAAAGACGAACTCACACTGCCCGCACTGATCGACCGCCTCGCAGCAATCCGAGCCGACCAAAGCCAACCGAAGCAGATCCCGGAATCATGAGCACCCCTGCAGTCGATCATCACAGCGCTATGGGCGCGATCTTGAATCACGCGCAAGGCGGCAGCCCGCAGTCGAGGCAATCAGCCAATGCCAAAAATCAGCCTGACGAACCAACGCGGTAGCGCGGATCGACTGCAATCAATCTGCCAGGACGGGCGCTCCCCTTCCCACAGCCTTCCCAGTCTCGATATGAAAACGCCATCGATTGCGATCAACGGTTCGGCAGAACAGGCATTGCGAACACCTTAAACGTCCAGCTCACCACCTATTTTTAGCGCTCCCGGAAGGATTCGAACCTCCGTCTACAGTTTAGGAATGCGGTCGAGTGTGTCTCAGCGAGTCACCTTGAATCGCATCTGACCTGCTCAGCTTCTGTGTTCACCTCGTCTGGTCTCGTTGAACATCATGCAGTAGCGCGTGGTGGATGGACAAGTGGATAGACAACTTTTGCCGCCGACGTTCAGTGGTCGGGCAGGGTCGTCGCAACGGCCCGCCGCAGAACTCCGAGCGGCGTGTAGCCGTCGTCCTTGGAGATCGGACCGACGATCGTGTTCGCAAGCCACACCGACAGCCCGACGAGATCGGTTGGGTCCGACCGGCCGGCGCCAATCGTGTGCTCGGCCATGAAGGTGAACTCGTTCATCACACCGAGCACCTGACGACTCGCAGTCTTCGCCAACACGACCGACTTCATCTCGGTCATCTCGGCCTCCACGAAACGCGGATCCACTCCGAGCACACCCAGCACCTCCGCCATCCCCGCCGGGAACCGCGAGACCACACCCGTCGCCGGAGCGAGCGGCATCAGCACCGGCACGAACGTCGCGGCGTTGACGAACAGCGCGACCTGTGGCCGCCAGAACAACACGTTCGCATACCAGTCGCCGAGCACGGTCGACGACGTCGGCGGCTCGGTCATCGGTCGGCCGACGCGATCCAAGAACTTCTTCGTGCCGCGAACCGTGAACACGACTACTCCTCGATCAGCGCCGCTTCGAGCGCTGTGCACGCCTCGTCGAGGGAGCGCATTCTCTGGCGGTTGGTCTCAGCGTTCGCCTCCGATGCGACGTACTCGACCAACTCCTCGAACGCAACCGTCGAACCCGTCAGGACAACCCCGGAAGCAGTGCCCTCCGCGCGTGCGACCAACAGCTCGCACGCATCGTCGAGCAGCAGGACCCCGCGGATCAGCTCGTACAGCTCTCGAGCGACCAGCAGCACGAGCTCGGCACCGTCGGCGTAGCTGTCGTCCACACTCGAGAGATCGGTGGGCGATCCCTCCCAGCCGGTGATGACGCCCTCATCGCCACACGCGTCGCAGCTCCAGGCGATCTCGCCGTTGGTGCGGCGGAAGATCATGATGAAACCTTCGCACGGTCGACGGCCGGGCCGACGAATGCACCCGACCGCTGACCGAGCGCCGGCGCCGACCGGTCGCGCACTCGCTGCACGAACGATCGCCGCGAACTGCAGACCAAGCCGCCTCGCCGGTGCCGGTGCATTGTCGGGCATGTCGAGGAAGTGGCGCAGGTCGCTGACGATCACAGAGCGACGGTAGCCGCGGTCGCCATTCCGAAAGTGCAACGAAATGTCACGACCGATCCGTTACATCTCGTTGCATTTCCTTCGGCCGACGCTCCATCGTGACCGGTTCAGTTCCGCTTAAATCGCCTGCGGCAACTCGGGCACGTGTGGGTGCTCGTCGATGCAGTCGGGTGACAGACCCGTACTCCGTCGGACGGCGACGCCTGCACCCGAGCGCGCACGACGACATCGTCGAGGTCGGTGATCTCAGCGTCGTGACGTCGGGCGCCCACGAGATCAGACGACGCGTCAGGCGGCGTCGTCCCGGCCGAGGTGGATCGGCACGCGACGGTCGTCGTCGTCGAACACGGCGACGAGCTCGAGACGTGCGCCGAGCGCATCGAGGTACTGGCGCAGTGTCGAGACGCGCACGTCGTCGGAGTGCTCGAGCTTGGAGATCGCACCTTGGGTGACGTCGAGCCTGCCGGCGAGCTCTGCCTGGCTGATCGCCTCACCGTGACGAAGCTCGTACAGCCGGACCTCTTCGAGGGTCTCGGCGCGCAAGTCGGCGAGTCGCTCCGGCGCGCCCGGCTTGGCGACCACTGCGTCGCGTAGTTCGGAGAACTTGGTTCGTGCCATCAGATCAATCCTTCCTCTCCGAGTTCCCGCAGGTACTCGTCATACAGGTCATCAGCGAGCGGGACCGCCCACGCATACCAATCGTTCCACTCGCCCGACTTGTCACCACCGAGCAGCAGGATCGCCTGTCGGCGCGGGTCGAACGAGAACAGCACCCGCAACGCCCCGCCCTTGGCCGCTCGTAGCTCCTTCATCGACTGATGACGTGAACTGTGGATCCTGTCCACGACCGGCCGACCGAGATCCGGACCACGTTCCACAAGCAGGTCGACCCGATCCGTCACTGCCTCTCGTTGTGCGTCGGACAGCGTTGACCACCACTCGACGAACTGATCGGTGACCTCGACCTCCCACACCCGCCCAGTATGAGCTATCACTCATCATGAGTCAAGACTCATACAAGAGTGATGCGCAGAGCGAAGGTCAAATGATCCGGCCGCCGGCATCGACGACGTGTTCGTTGGCATCGATCGCGGTGAAGAGAACCCAGTCGATGTTCTGGTCGGGGAAGCGGTCGGTTTCACCGTTCGGGACCGCGAGGTTGATGGCCTTCCCGGTGGTCGTGTCTGCGGTGAGCTCCCAGACGTCGTCGCCCTTCTTGAAGCGGACCTGGAATCTGGTCGCCGATGCGGGTACCCCGTCCACGAGGGTGAGGGTCACCTGACCGTCGACGACGTTCGTCTCGAAGCTGGTGCTGCCTGTGATGGCGGTGACACCGATGATGCCGTCGCGTTCGCTGACGTTCACGTCGAGACTCAGCGATGTGGGAACGGCGGGCGGGTTCACCGTGACGACCACGGTGCCGGCGTCGGATGTGGGAGCGGCGATGATGCTGCAGTCCTGTCCGATGACGGGCAGGGCGATGGCCTTGATCGCTACGTCGACGGCTGTCGGGCCGGACGGTTGCGAGAAGATGAAGCCCGGGGCTGCGAGGTTCTGATCGGAGGCGGGGCCGCCGAGGTAGAGGGTGCCGGTTCCGATCGTGTCGGTGCCGGCCGGGCATGGCGGTGTGAGGCCGGATCCTGCGATCGTCGTGGCGGGGGTGGTGTCGATGACAACGTCGCTGGGCGTGGTGCTCTCGTTCCTGACTTCGGTGTCGACCGGGGACACGGAGCTCGCCGGCGCCGCCTGGGGTGTGTCGCGTGCGGCGACAATGACTGCGAGGCCGCCGATCATTACGACGGCGGAGGCGCCGACGAGCACTCGGGAGCGGTTCGATGACCGCCCTGACTCAGCGGGTTGCCAGTCGAGCTCGACGAGATCGCTTCCCGTGAGCAGCTGGTCTGTCGATGTAAGCGCTGTCCGCTCCGCGATGGCGTCGTCGAGAATCGGTCGGTAGCGGGCGAGGCGGTCCTCGAGGAAGAATGTGGTGCGGGTCATGGTGTGTTTCCTTTCGAAAGCGAGGTTCGGAGGTGGCGCAGCCCGCGCCGCAGGTGTGACCGGACGGTGACGGCAGGCGTGCCGGTGATCCGGCCGACCTCGATAGGCGACCAGCCGTACACGTGCACCATCAACACGGCGAGGCGTTGTTGATCCGGCAACAACCGCAGCGCGGCGGCGAGATCCCCGTCGATCGACGACCCCGAGTCCGCCCCGACAGTTGGTTCCGGTGGGAAGGTCACCGGTCGCCCGCGGGTAAGCGTTCGGCGCGCCTGTGTCTGCGCGACCCGGTACAGATAGCCGGCCGGGTTTGACATCCCCCGCAGCCGATCCCAGTGCTCCCACGCCCACGCCAGCGCCGAGTCCGTCGACTCACATCCGATATCCACGCCGTACTGGGAGCTCATCACTCGCCGTAAGCGCTCGCCGTCGGCGCGCACGAACTCTTCGAAACCTTGGTCGGTCACTCTCGACTCCACAGCCACACCGGGTAAAGCATTGGCACCACCTCAGCGTTGCGCTCCGGCGTCGGAGATGGTGTCGTGTCCTCCGGCTGGCGAAAGCCAAGATGGTTCAAGCTGTCGGTTGTGCAGGGAGTCGTTGCACAACCACCGCTGAGACGGTCCTCCAGCTCAGCGGCGGCTATCGAGGCTCCCCGCAAGCGTCGTGGATGCTCGTTGGTCAGCGGGCTGCGTGTAGTGCGCGTAGATGTCCAGCGTTGTCGAGGCGCGGGCATGGCCGAGTCGTCCCGCTGCCGTACGTACGTCGATGCCGTTGAGCAGCATGGTCGTCCGCAGCGAAGTGGCGTAGATCGTGCAGCCTGATCTTCGGGATACCCAGCCGATCGGCCAGACGAGCAAACGCTAGCGTCGCGTAGTCCGGCCGCCACGGCGTCGTCCCGTCCGGGTCGTGGCTGAAGACGTAGCGATCAGCCTCGATCCCGCCCTGGGAGTCGGCGAGCTCGTCGAGCGCGTCGAGGGTGACCGGGTCGAGCGTGAGACGACGTTCTGCGTGGGTCTTGGTCGGTCGTTGGATGGGGCCGGCGGCGGTGTGCGCAACCTGGCCGGCGATGTGCAGTGTCTGCCGCTCGAAGTCGACGTGTGGCCATTGCAGCGCGCAGAGTTCACCGCGTCTGGCACCCGTCACCGCCGCCAACCGCAAGAAGACCGGCAGGCTGCGATTGACCGCGTGCGCCGCCCCGATGAGGCGAACAACCTCATCGGCGCTGGGCAGGTGCATGGATGGCCGACGCGCCGGTGGCGGGCTGGCCCGGCGAGCGGGGTTGTAGGCGATCCAGTCCCACGCGATGCCCTGCTCGAGCGCACGGTGCAGCACAGAGTGAATGTGCCGTACCGAGTTGGCAGACAACGGCCGACCGGTGACTGCGCCGCTTGCAAGCAGCTCGCTGTACCAGGCGTCGAGGTCGTGGGCGCGAAGGTCGATGACCTTGACGTAGCCAAGCCTCGGCACCACCCGCCGATCGATCAGCCGTCGATACTCACGCGCCACGGTCGGCGCAAGGTTCGGGGAGCTGTACGTCCACCACTTATCGCACAACTCGCCAACCGTGCCGAAGGTCGGTGATGTGGGCGAGTCGGTGATCTGTGCGACAAGGCCAACCAGCGCTCGTTCGGCCACCTCCCGGTCGCCGCGCACCGTTTCGCATGACATAGGCCGGCCTGCCGGTGATCGTGTCTCGTCCTGCGTGCACACGCAGTTCCCATGAACCGGGACGTCGTTGGCGAAGCGAGCCGCGCACCCCCTCAGCTCCGCAACTGCGCCGACGTCTCCATCGGCGCAACCTAACAACGCGAGGTCTGACGGGAGTGGTATGGGCCATATGGGCCGAGATATGGGCCACCAGGCCCCATCTCAGCGACAGGCGACAGCAATCAAGCCATCTACCTGGTGTTCGTTGCGCCCCCGGTAGGATTCGAACCTACCACCTGCTGTTTAGGAACCCTTCAGTCAGGACGGGTATTCGACCAGGTCAAACATGGTGACGAGGGCTGTCGGGTACTCTCATCCCAAAGCCTTCCCAAAACTGTGGGTCACTCGCGGTCAGTGGCGGCTAGTTGATTGGTGGTGGATGATGGTTCGACTGCGCTTCGACGGTCACACCGCGCGGGCTCGGTGGGAGTGACTGAGCGGTCAGTGGGGGCGGCGATGGTGTTCATAAGGTGCTCCTTGGATTGATGCCGCCGAAGCCCGGCGGTAGGAGCGAGGATGCGCCCTGCGTTCGCTGCGCGCTGTTCCGAAACTGCTGCGTTGCATGGGCGCTGCCCGGGTGCGTTCGGGTTGCTCACCTGCACCTGCGTTCGTCGTGGCGGTCAGTCGTGGAGGCCGGTTCGGCTAGAATCATGTGTGTTCAAATGGTTCGATCCTGATCGGGGTGACGGTTGACCAGTGAGGGACTGTCCGGGAAGGCGGAGGCGAATCGACGGATGCTTCGAGTGCGTGACGCGATCGACCGCTCGTGGGATCAGCCGCTCGACATTGCTGCACTCGCGCGGATCCCTACGTGTCAGGCTTAGGTGAGACGCCCGCTGTTGCGGATCTTCCCTTGTAGGGCGAGAACGGTTACCTATTTCGATGTCTATGCCTATCGCAGTGTTGAACGGACGTGTCCATGATGTGGGCGTGTCTGATGTTGAT
>JBBRPP010000097.1:0-10641 GCA_038227995.1 Acidimicrobiales bacterium | reverse complement strand
GTTCGAGGCGAACCCGTCACGATTCGCTGGCCGTCCCCGACCACCCCACATCCCGACCGTGGCCTGGATCAACAACCCCGACCACGCACTCATACAGAACAAATAATCATTCACAGTCTCAAAACGCTTGACATCTTCCGACAAGCCGGCGCAGCGCACCGTCAAGACCTGTCGCCTCAGCAGCGTCGAAGGTCATCGCTGCCCGCAGCAGGAAGAAGCCGATGAGGCCGATCCCGATGCCGCGGCCGATCTCGCCCACGGCACCCAGACGGCGGGTCACTCGCACACGTTCGCACGACATCCCGGACAGATCGAGCTCGTCCGCCACGTCCTGCTTGAAACCCTTGAACATACGGTAGAGGCCCACCGCGATCACGATCACTCCGACGACACCGATCAGCACCCTGCCCGACGCGTGCGTCATGACGCTCTGCGTGATCGATGACACCTTCGTATTCCCATCGGGCGCGGCCGTCGTGGTGAGCGCCAGCGAGATGGCCGTGAACGCGAACGTCGTGTAGATGACAGCACTCGCCATGAAGCCGATCCGCTTCGCCCAGCTCTCGGCGTCGTTGCTGCCCGGCATCAGTGCCGAGACCACGCGCCACGCCGAGTACAGCAGCATGCCCGCAGCGAGGATCCACAAAAGGGCGACCCCGCCCGAGGAACCGGCGATCGTCTTGAGCGCCCCGGTCGGGCTGGCCTCAGCGCCTGCTGCCGATGTCGACCAGCCGACCGACTTGAGGGCGACCAAGACCGCCAGGATCCCGGCGGCCACGTAGACCGCTCCCTTTGCCGCCCAACCCGCCCGGCCAACCTTGACCATCCCCGGATGCGATGCAACCACCCGGCCGGTCGGGTTCGAAACTGCGTGTGATGTCGCCATGAGGCCTCCTACGGTTCGCCACGAGTGTTCCCGGCCCACCGACTGTGCAAGCCCCGACCTTGTGCGAGATCGACGTGCCGTGTTCGCACAGCGCCGAGGTGGTCCAAACACTGTCGGTGCCCCGTGTGTCAATGACGAATTTCTTGTCCAGATTTTCGAGGTCTACGGGACATCGAGGCGTACCAAGAGGCGCCACGCACGCCGGTCAGGTCTTGGGTTGGCTCAGTTGCACGTCGCGCCCCGTGATGAGGTCAACGCCGAACGTTTCGGCGAGTGCTGGGTCGCCGACGGCGTCATATGGTGTGGCTTGCTCGACGAGCAATCGTGCTGCGTCGCCGTCGTAGTTGAGGATTCCGATGCAGTTCGCGAACACCGGTCCCTGATCGATTTCCCAACGCACCCTGGTGCGCTCGCGATCGACTGCGCGCCGCAGGACCCGTCCGAGACCGTGGGCGGCACGAGACATGAAGAAGCGCATAAGGATTCGCTCGTGGGGTCGGAGAGCGTTCCGGATCGGCGAGTTGACGAGTTGGAAGACCCGGGCTTGGGTCGCATCCTCGCTGGGAAAGTGGATCTCCGATGAGTAGGTGAAGTGGATGTCACCGGAGAGCACTGCGATGCTGCGCAGCGGCGTGGCCCGGGTAGGTGATGCGAGGTCAGCGAGGAGGTCGACGAGATCGTCGAACGAGCGCACGAACGCAGGCCAGTCCTCGAGGTCGGCTTTGCGGCGCATCCACTCCCCGAAGCGGGCGGGTAGTTTCCCCCAAGCACCATCGGTCATTGCTTCGTTCCAGACCTGCAGGTCGTGAATGCCGCCTGGGGTGAACACCGGCAAGGACGTACCGATCAGCAGGTGGTCGACCTCCGCATGGCACGATTCGACGACCCATTGCCACTCGCGCTCGTCGACGATCCGACGGCTGCCGGGTGTCAGCGTACGGCTGTTGCGGGCGTCGATGACGACGAGCCGCACGTTGCCGATGTCGCGGACGAAGCTGAACCTGTAGCGGTCCTTGCCTCCGGTGAACTCCTCGGTCGACGATGCCCAGTCGTGCAGAACCCGTTCACCGTCAGCGGCGGTCGAGAGGGCCTCGAGGATCCCCTCGTCGCGGATGTCGTTCGGACTGAGGTTGCCCAGATGCTGGTACAACCAGTAGGTCATCAATCCTTCGAGAATGTGGCGTTCCCACCAGTCTTCGCGCCGGATGTCGTTCACCCACGCTTCGGAGATGTTCCAGTCGTCGATCATGTCGTGGTCGTCGAACACCATGGCCGTCGGGACGACGGAGAAGAACCAGCGTTCGACAGGCGGCGACCAGGACTCCTCGTAGAGCCAGCAGTACTCCTCGAACCCGTCGACCAGTTCGACAGGCAGAGTCGACGCCGGCGCCCCGTCTCGCTTGGCATCGATCCGCTTCCTGGTCTTTGGCGACGAGTCGTCGGCATAGATCTGATCGCCGATGAACACCGCAAGATCAGGCCATTCGGACTCGTTGGATCGCATCATCCGCAGCGCATACGCGTAGACCGCATCGACGCCGCGCCCTTCGGTGTCGAGCGCGAACTCAAGCGACCACGGCGCTTCGTGTGGTGCCGCGGTGCGACACGAACCGAACATGATTCGCGGTGTCATCTCATCGTGCAGGGTTCGGATCCGGCTCGGCGGAAACGTGCTGTTCGCGACCGGCCAACGCACCGTGTCATCGAGGCGGACGTCGTATTCTGTCGACGTGCCGGCCGTCAGTCCGTCGATGACCACCAGCGCGTAGTGGTGCCCCACAACCGAGAACGTGCGAGTGCGGTGGCCGAGGATCTCGACGACGCAACTCGTATCGGTCTCCAACCAGATCGTCGCCGACGTCGCCGTGACATGACGCAACATCGGCCCCAGGGTCAGCTCAGCCACGTCGCCGGCTCCAGGAAGCAACGATCTGACGACCATCGCCGAACGGAGAACTCACTATGCCACCATCTCACAGATTCGATGGCCGGGCAACGAATCCTGCGCGCGGCGCCGACCAGGGGGGTATCGCCTCACCACTGCTGGGGTGACGAACGGCTCTATCGGCGGCGGAGCGGCTGGCGCACACTGCACTCAGGTTGCTAGTGCGTTTCTCAGAACTTTGGAGGTAGTCATGTACATCGGTGGTGGGCTATTGATGCTCGTTGTCATCATCGTCGTGGTCATGCTCGTCATGCGTCGTTGAACCACGCGCGGCATGCTTTCGCGGGTGCTACCGGACGAGCAGTGCGGCGATCGGGAATACGGTCATGGCGACGCCGGCGACGGCTGTGGCCGCAAGCGACGGCCAGCGTGATCGGTACTTGCCGAGCACGTCCTGAGAGCGGGCGAGGATGACGATCAACAAGATGAGCGGTGGCGCAGTGATCCCGTTGAAGATCGCGGAGAGGTACAGCGCACGGATCGGATTCACCCCGATGCCCACGAGTGCGAGTCCGATCACCATCGACGCGATGATCACGGCGTAGAAGCCCGGTGCGTCTTTCAGGCGGTGGCTCAGGCCTTCGCGCCAGTGGAACGCTTCGGCCACCGCGTAGGCGGTGGATCCGGCGAGTACCGGCACCGCGAGCAGGCCGAGGCCGAGGATCCCGACGGCGAAGAGCACTTTGGCGAAACTGCCGGCGAGCGGCTCCAAAGCTTGGGCGGCTTGCTCGGCCGACTGGATGTTGACCGGCCCCTTGGCCCCCAAGGTGACGGCGGCGGTGCACATGATCGCGAACATCGTGATGACGCCCGAGAGCATCCCGGTCCATACGTCGACACGCATCGCCACGAGATGGCGGCGGTCGAGCGGAGTGTCAGGGTTTTCGTGACGCTCCTCGACCTCCTCGGATGCCTGCCAGAAGAACAGGTACGGCGACACGGTGGTGCCGGCGACCGCTGTCAGGGCAATCATGGTGGCCGAGTCGAGGTGGAACCGCGGCAGGAAGGTGCGGGCGGCGACGTCGGCCCATGGGACGTGGACCACGGCCAGGACGAGAACGTACGCGATGAGCGAGAGGGCGAACCAGCGCAGCACCCGTGAGTAGCGGTGGTAGGGCACCATCACTTCGGCTACGCCGATCGCCACGGCGAACCCGATCACGCCGGCCACCGCCGGTACCGGGGCGAGGAGCCCGAGCGCGGCGGCCATCGACGCGAGGTCGGCTGCGATGTTGAGGGTGTTCGCGGACGCGAGCAGTACCACGGCGCCGATCAGGACCCATCGCGGGAAGCGTTCACGGATCAGCGTGCCAAGGCCTTTGCCGGTGACGAGCCCCAGGCGCGCAGTGGCCTCTTGCACGCCGACGGCCAGCGGCAACAGGAACGGCGCCATCCACAGCAACGACAAACCCTGGGCCGCGCCGACCTGTGAGTACGTGCCGATGCCGGAGGGGTCGTCGTCGGCCGCTCCCGTGACGATGCCCGGCCCGAGGCGCTTGAAGTAGCCATGCCCCTTGAGCGAACCCCGACGCGGATGGTGCTCCAATCGGGACTCGGTGCGTTGTCTCACACGAGCAGTCTTCCAGGTGGATTGATCTCGACGCGCTGCGGGTGCATGGTGAGCATGATTCGAGGAGCGACCTCCGTGCAGCAAAGTGCCGGGAAGAAGGCGAACTGGTCGGTCTGGCGAGTCGACGTCGTCAGATGGGTTGGATCGCCGCCGCGTGCTTTGTGGTCGTCTTCCCCGGCAACGTCTCGCAGTTCGTCACACATACGGACTCGTTCGGTCTCAATTCGAGCCTGACACGTGGCATCCGGTTGGTGTTCCAGCCGTTGCTGGTGGTGTGGACCCTCTGGTGCACTGGCGTGATCGATCCCTGTGGTGCTCACCACCAAGCTGACGCGTGAGCGCCAACCTCCTCTCACATCAGATTGGCGTCGGTGTGGGACCAAGTCCAGCAGCGTTGAGGTCGGCGTGGGTGGGGCGGTGTCCGATCTCGAGTGCGGCCCAGTTGCTGGTGCCTTTGTAGTTCAGTCGTCCGGTGATCTCGAGGGTGAGTCTGGCAGCAAGGTGTTCGTCGTCGGTGGCCACGTTACGTCGTTGTGTGGGGATCGGCACCGGCAGCGGGTGTGGCTGGTCGACAGCGTCACCCACGATGTGGATGCGGTAGCCGTGTCTGCGTCCGTGGACTTCCCAGCGGTGACCGTCGGTGGTGCTGCGCACGATCGATAGCGGTGGGGTGAATCGGATGACGTCGTTGCCGACTCGAGCGATGACACCGCCGACAGTGGCCGACAGCGGGCCCGCCGTCAATAGCCCGCCGGCGAATGCGACGCAGACGTCGGGCCGTTCGAAGCCCTGTGCCTGGCCCCACCACCACCGTTGCGGGAACCCGGCCCCCCAGTTCTTCTCTGCGTACAGCTGGGCGTCGCTGATGATCCAGTCCTCGCCGTCGACGTGGGCGGTCCCGTTCACTGTTCCGCCGAGCACGTGCGGCTGCCAGTACTGACCAAGGAACGGGATTGCCGAGAAGATCCCTCCTGCCCCGAGCTTGAGGGGCCACGCCATCTGCTGGCTCATATCGAGATCGAGTGACACATCGTCGAGATCGACGTGAAGGCGGTGTTCGTCCGCGGAGAACGCTCCATCGCCTGCCGTCACCAGGAAGCGATCCGCGGCTGCGAAGGCCCCGTCGACGACGGTGGAGCGCACGAACGCGCCTGGGTGCGCTGCCACTGCCACCGTTGCCCAGTCCGCGTCGGGGTGTCGGTTGACGCCGCACAGCACTACGAGAACCCGGCCACGGGCGATGTCGGTGACGCGCCAGAAATAGCCTTCCATCTCCGCGCCGTGCGAAAGACGGGCATCACCCGACGGGAGGTTGGCCCCCGACCGGCGGTAGATCCGTTCGAGCCGGTCGAACAACGTCACGAGACGGCAGGGGTCTCGCACAAGTCACGAAGGCGTGACAGGAGTTGTTCTGCTTCATGCTCGTGTCGACGTTCGAAGACGAGCTTGTCGGCGATGTCGCCGAGGATTCCCAGGGGCGGGTCGTAGTCCACCTCGAAGGTCACCCGACTTCCGGCGCCCTCAGGGTCGACGCGGTGCGTCAATGATGCGCGTCCGTCGCCGTCGGAGTGGCCATTGAAGCGAATCAGGCGATCGGGCACCACTTCCATGACCTCCCATTTGGTGTCGATCTCCATGCCGAGCACTTTGATGACCTGCTCGAAGTGGTCGCCCACCTGCACCGGGCGCTGCGGACCATTGCGGACCGCAATGGTCATGTCCGAGAACTCAGTCAAGCGTTCGAGGTCGACCAAGACCGCGAACACGCGGCTTGGTGGGCATTGAACGAGAGTGTCCCTACTGATGATGGTCATGAGCGTCTCCTTGGCTAGAAGTCCGACGGACTCCTGTCGCGCCTCTACCCGGCTCACGGCCAGCACAAACCTCGTCGATCGACGGACCCGATGCACCGGAGAACTCGATCCGTACGAGCGGCGGACCAGCACGCTCACACCCTGTCGCGCCACTCACCGCACGACACCTTGTCCGCGATGTTTGCCGCCGTCGGAGCGAAACGTTTGCCAGGCTGCTCTGCCGGGTACGAGCGAACCCGGAACGTCGATCAAGAGGAGTGAACATGGACAGCAAGAAGAACGCTGATGTGGTGGATGTTGTGCTGGAGCAGCACGTCGCAGGGAAGAACGGGCTGACTGAGGTGTCCAACGCCAGTGGTGAGCAGCGCGGCGCACTTTTCGTGGCACTCGCGCCGGTGCTTGCCGCGCATGAGGCAGCAGAGCAGGCGGTCGTCTACCCGGCTCTGCGCAAGTTGGGTGCCGAGGGCACCAACATCGCCGACGCACGCATTCATGAGGAGCTAGCCGCCGAGCAGACCTTGACCAAACTCAAGAGCATGGACGCGGCGTCGGCCGAGTTCGGTACCGCGTTTGAGAGCTTCATGGCTGACGTGTTGGCGCACGCGACGAAGGAAGAAGCCGAAGTGTTGCCGATGCTGAAGTCGTCGTGCAGCGATGACGAGCGCCGCGCCATGGGCGGCGCATTCCTCGCTACTCAAGAGCCTGCGGCGAGCAAGGCCTAGGTCGTCCGACTCATGTGGTGGATCATCGTTGGGATTGTCATCATCGTCACCGTGATCGGGTACTTCGTGTTCGGTCGCAGCACGGCCCAGGCTACCTCCCACGACGTGGCCGACCTGCAGGGTCCAGCCCTGTCCGCCGACCACGATCAGACACCTGCTGAGCCCGGTTCCGAGGACCAAGCCGTTGTCGGCGACGGCGTCATAGGTCCCGGCCCTGGCACCGAACCGCTCGAGTCGTAACGGGAGCTTACTTCTTGCCCCGACGGTGGTTGCGATGTCACGATCTCGGAACCGAAGCGAAGCGCATCGGGTCTTCGAACGCTTCGAGGGACGAGTCCTCCAACCGGGCGGCTTCCCGCTGCTCAACCTCTCCCTGGACGCCTGCGTCTTGGGGTGTTGGCGAATTCAGTGTTGCAGGGATGTCGGTGAGGTGCCGCCGTCTGGTGTCTCGCCGGTCTCGACGAGGGCGAGGGCGACCTCGCGGACTTTGATGTTGAGGTGCTGGGAGGCGCGGCGCAGCACGTCGAAGGCTTGGTCGCCGGTGATCCGTTCGCGCTCGATGAGGATGCCCTGGGCCTGGCCGATGAGTTCGCGAGTGCGAAGTGCTTCGTGAAGGTTGGCAACGCGCAGCAGGTCGTCGGCTCGCTCGCTGGCAAGATCGAGTGCGAGCCCTGCCAATGTTGCGAAGATCAGACCCTTGGCGCGGTCGGTCGCTCCGAACGCGGCGGGCAACCGGGCGTACAGGTTGAGTGCACTGACCGGCTGCTCGGAGAGACGGAACGCGAGCGCGCTGCGGATACCCGCGCGTGCGGCGGCCGGACCGAAGGTAGGCCAACGCGGATCATCCGCAAGATCCGATGCGAACGGGTGCCGTCCGCCGGAGAGGGCCTCCATACACGGTCCCTGGTTGCTCGCGAGCTGCAGGTTGTCGAGTTCGACGACAATCGGATCGGTGAACGCAACGGTCGTGACTCGACCGTCTCGGAGAACGAAGATCCCTGCCGCATCGCACCCGTCGACGGTGGCGACAGCCAAGTCGACGGTCAGTTGCAACGAACGCTCCACAGATCCTGTCGCGAACAGCGCCCGCGCGACCTCGGATAGGTTTTGTTCGAGTTCGTCCGACGGCACCGTTGTCACGCACGAATCGTACGTGCTCACTGCGGACGTCGGCTGCCTACTGGGGAGATTGGCGTGGTATGGTCAGGGTGCCTTCGACAGCGAGGGTCCGCGAACGGTGCGACGTTCGAACCCCCAGGGAAGGGTCCACCCAGTGGCCGAGTACCCAGCTGTCGACGGAGCAAAAGGTGAGCCGGACATCGCGTTCGGTCTGACGACGGTGTACTCGGGTCGACAGGTCGTCGTGGCCCTGCGCGGTGAGATCGACATGCTCACTGCTCCCACGTTTGGATGCGTGCTCGACGCGTTGTTTGATGCCGGTCAGCGCGACATCGTGGTCGACTTGGCCGAAATTAATTTCATGGACGCCTCGGGGCTGCGTGTCATCGGCCCGATGTCGTGTCGTCTCCACGACGGCGGCGGGGTACTCGCGATTCGTTCGCCGGCACCGATAGTGCGTCGGATCCTTGACCTCACCGGAATGGGTGATCTCATCGAACGTCGCCCACCGGACACGAGGTCCGCGGCACTCGGACCCGAGCAACACTCCGGCGACGCCTCGACACCCGTCACTGACGCGAGCCGCGGAAAGAACACGCACGGTGCTTTACGGTTGCCGGACGGCAACGACGTGATTGATGCCGCGCTGCGCCTCGTCACAAGGCTCGCTGGTGCCACCATCGGCGGTGCCGACGGTGTCAGCGTGTCCCTCAGGCGCTACGGCCAGTTCACCACCGTCGCTGCCAGCGACGAGACCATCGCCCAGATGGACCGCGACCAGTACACCACCGGCGAAGGCCCCTGCCTGTCCGCCGCGGCCGAAGGCCATTGGTTTCACGTCGAATCGCTCGCCGAGGAGTCTCGCTGGCCACAGTTCGTGCCACGAGCAATCAACGACGGAATCGCCAGCATCCTGTCGACCCCGCTCATTGTCTCGGCCCGATCCGTCGGTGCACTCAACATCTACTCCCACACCAACCACGCGTTCGGGCCGCTCGACCAAGAACTCGCCGCCTTGTTCGCCAGCGAAGCATCGAGCATCCTCGCCCAGGCAGGCACCGACATGACCACTGACGAAGTCGCCCAGCGACTGCGCGACGCACTGACCACTCGCAAAGTCATCGCCAACGCCCAAGGCGTCATCATGGGCCGACAAGGCATTTCGGCAGACGCCGCGTATGCCAACCTGCGACAATCCGCCAAACGCACCGGAGTGAACGTCCGCGAGGCCGCCGCTGCGACGCTCGACTCTGCGTTCCGCGACGACCTGATCGGCCAGGTCCGAAGATGACCGAACCAAACAGCACCCTCGAGCGTGCCCGTATAGAAGTCGGTCTGACCCACAGCGAACTCTGGTTCCGGTACTTCGAACTCGGCGGCATGAGCACCGCGCTCGAAGTCGAGGCATACCTCTACGACGCCCTCACTCCTACCGACCACGATCGCGACCTCGTCGCGACCGCCCTCAACGAACGCTTCGCCGAACTCGGCGGTGATCACCCGCTCGCCTACACCGACGACGACGAACTCGACAAAACCGACCGATAGCCAACAGTCCCAAAGCAACTGCTCACCGAGGTCGGCACGTAGAGCGAAAGCTCGATGAGTTCCTCCGATCGGCGAAGGGACGGTCGGGCGAGAAATACCCCCGACCGTCCACTCACACTTTGATTTAGCCTCGATCTACCGATGGCACGGCTGTGAGGTAGGTCGCGTATCCGCGTGAAAGAGATATCTGCTTCAGTCACATCCAGCCGGCCCCAACCTTGGGTGGGTAGCTCGGCGGAGCGGGCTCGGAGCATCACAACCTCGGACGGTCGTAGCCCTGCGTAACAGGCGACAGCGGTCATCACCCTGTACGTCCTGCTCGCGGGCTGTTGGGTGACGATCGCATCGATCGCCTCCGCCATCACGCCCGGGCTCGGAAACGAACGGACATCGACACTTCGTTTCGTGCGGGCAACCTTTCGTCGTGCTCGCGTCTTGGACCGCTGTGGCCACGCATCGGTCGCGACCGCTCCAGCGTCGATCGCCGATTGCACTGAAGCAGGAGCACCTATACGAATCCGGCTTGTCGTGTTCGCCGCCAACTGTGACCCGTCGAGCTTGAGACCGAGCTTGCGGTCGATGTCCGCGACACGTTCGCGATCGAGCTCGCCAAGCGTCACGCAGTGCTTGTCCATCCACCGCTTATGGAGCACGTTGTGGCCGCTGTCGGTACCGGGTGCGAGCGCGGTGTGGAGATAGACGCGCAGACCGGCAGGTGGTTTCGCGCCAGCGTCGACTGTGATCGAGATAAACCGGGCCAATGCTTCGGTTGCCGGTTCGCTCAGCCAGCGTCGTGACCACTCGTGCACTCGCGTGTCGGCAAGCGGTGTTTGCCACGACTCCGGTTCGTTGGTGGACTCGTCGAACCTGCTGCCGTCTTGGACGGTTTGCAACAGTGATGACGCTCAGGTGAATCTCCCCAGAGCTGCTCACTGAAACTCCCCACCTGTTGAGGTCCACCAGATGAGGTGGGGCTCCCTCAAGGCTGTCTGTCTTCGACAACAAGCCAGCCAGAGAGGGAGCCCTGTTTCATGCTC
>JBBRPP010000096.1:0-10821 GCA_038227995.1 Acidimicrobiales bacterium | reverse complement strand
CCGGTCAGCGACGATCTCTGGGAACGGGTGCAGGCGATCCGCGCCGAACGCGCGACGGTGGGCTCACGATCAACGAGCGAGCGCATCTACGTCCCCCGCTTGTTCTGTCATGGCTGCGGAGCGGCCCTCTCCGGACATGCGAGCAGTGGCCGACGGCGGATGACCCATTCGACACCGGTCTGTGCTCGGTGGATCGAAGCAGCCGGCGGAAGAACGAGCTTCCGGGCCGAGATCTACGAGTGGCAGATCGCCGCCCTCTTGGCCACAGGCCGGGTCGACGAGGTGGCCAAGACGCGGATCATCAACGCCCTCTCGGATGCGCCGTCCACCATCGACGCATGGCGGATCGGTCGACTCGAGCAGGATCTCCGGACGATCGCCCTGGACAACGCGTTCGGGCGGATCAGCGACATCGACTACTTGCGTCGCAAGACCGAGCTCACCGGCCAGATCGAGACCGCTCGTCGGCCGCGACCGTCTTCGGGGACGATCGACCCTGCGCGAGCGGTCGCCTATCTGGATGACTTGCGCTCCCTCTGGGATGTCGAGCTGCCCGAGCAACCGGAACATCAGCGGGTCCGCCGGGAGTACGAGCTTCGGCGTGCCGAGGCCACCGCGGCCGGCTTCGCGCGGCTCGAGGCACTTGGCCCGATGATCGTCGAGGCCAAGCTCTCGGAGGACCCACTCACGGGACGGTCACTCGCACTGTCGCTGGAGCCCGAACGCGCCGAACTCAAGGGCGAGCAGGCGGACGTCGTGCGCCAGCTTCGCGACGGTCACCGCACGCGACTGGCCCGCTCGAGCACCCCTGCAGCATGCAAGAAGCGACGCCAGCGTTCGGCGAAGGGGACATTAAGGTGCTTTGGTCGGGGCGAGAGGAGTCAGGCCGAGGCTTTACGAGTGGAGGTGCGAGTCGTTGCTGACGACCGGCCGATGCTCAGGCGGGGAGCCTGAATCCAATCGCCAGAGTCTCCACGCAACCCAGGGCGGTTCAGTCCGTTCGGGATAGGACCTGTGTTCGGACCCATCGCGTCGAGCGCTCGTGAGCGCGAACAGATCCTAGCCGACCGACTCACGCCCATCACGAGCACTGTCGGCGACCTAAGACGATGAGGTAGGTTTGGTCGACTAGCCGTGCCGAACGGCCAGTTCCAAGCACCATCGCAACGGTAGTGCGAAGTGGAGCGTTGCGTGTGTCACCCTCGAAAGAAGGTGGGCAAGCGCGGGCCGCCGTCGCCCCGCCCGAAGCGTCCCGCCAGTGAAGACTCCGGGCAATTTTCGTCGCGGCGCGGCTGGTCAAAGACGACATCACGGTCCAGGGGCTGCACCCTGAGGTAGTCGAGCGGGGCGTTTTCGCGCGTTAGGCCAGTCACTGTGAACAGGAAATCGTTTGCGGCAATGGCAGCGGCAGAGGCGTTCAGGGTGATGACACTGGGAGCGACGACATCGACATCATCGATGTAGCGCTGGGCCCGACGCTGGTCCAGCGACGCAGATTCTTCGGCCAGCCTGCCGGGCGAGATGACCTCGTTGCACCACAGACAGCCGCGGTCAGGGATCACGATGCGAGCCGTCGAGTGAACTGTGAGTACGCGCCCGTCAAGCGGGTCTGTGCCAACCTTCGCCCCGACTTGGACGCCCGGGATCAAGAACTGGTGGCAGATGGCGTTGAACAGCAGACGCGCCTGATCTGAGTTTGCCGCCAGGAAGAGGTAATCGCAGTCCGTGAACTGCGCGGCGACGGAGGGTTCGCGGAAGTCGGCAAAGATCGGGTCGAAACGGACGGCAGCATTGGCTTCTCGGGCCAGCCTCGCGGCGAGCTCGACCTTCGGACGCGCGGCCTGGGCACCGAGCGCCCGGACGCGATCTGGCCATCGCGCCCCTTGGAACAGGGCTCTGGCATCGGAGCGTCGGCTGCCAGGTAGCCGCGGGAGGTTCGACGCCTCCACGCGATCCGGGTCCGCGGCGACGATATGCCCGACCCCGAGCCTCGACAGATACTCAGTGAGGAGCATGCCGACGCCGCCGGCGCCGATGACCCCGACCTTCAGGCGACCCAGGACCGCCTGGCCGGCATCCCCGAAGAGTCGAGCTTGACGGTCGAAGCGCGGGTCCAGCACCGCCTGGGCCAAGGGGCTCGGACGCACGAACTGAAGTCTCGGACCGACGACGACCGCTTCGGTAACACCCGCTCGTCCCGCCCGGGTCCAGATGTCTCCGGCGACTGCTCGCGAGGCGAAGACCAAGGCGCCGCAGGGGGGCCCACCCAGGATGTCAAGCAGGGCAGGGTAGCCTCGCTCATGGGAGTTGAGGTCGTCGCCTGAGAAGCCGACGCTGTCTACGCCGCCATGCGGGTGGATCGCCAGGTACGCCAGCCCATTCTCGGCAGCTCGAAGTGTCGCGTCGCGGACGAATGTAGCTGTCAGGCGATGGTGTCCGCGACCCTCTCGTCCCGGAACGTACTCGAGTCCGTCGACAGCCGGGATGAACTCCCGGACGAGTAGCCGAGGCGCCGAGCCACCGGATGCCACGCCGGCGAGCAGGGCGCCCGCGTGCGGGCGCCCATCGCCCGGGAACAGGTGTTCGTCTACCTGCCGGTGCACGGACTCAGGGACGCGCACGACCCATGGCTCGTTCATTTCGCGAGTAGCCAGGCGATGACCCGTTGCAACTTGAGCAGGGCCGTGTCACGAGACGCATCCCATCGGTTGCCGCGCCGTGACAGCTGCGTCGACTCGCGACCCTCAAAGATGCTCGGCGAGGTCGCGGTACCGAGCGCCTCGTCGTCTAGCCGAACCAGATCGCGCCGGACATGGTGTGGATAGATGTCCGGCTGCGGATAGAGGTGGGTGATGTGGAAGCCGACCCACGTATCGGCCTGCTGGTAGGGCGGTCCAAGGGGGACAGGATCGACGATGACCAGAGCACCGCCCTGGCCATCGTCCTTGGGTGTCACAGTCGAACGTGGGTAGGCATGCTCGATCTCGTGGATCGCCTCGGCGACCTCGGGAGTCACGGCCACCCTACGAGTCGTCGTCGTCGTCGGTCGCTGTGAACTTCGAATTCTTGTTCACGGTGACGACATCGGCATTCCCTAGGATCTCGGGACGGCCGTTTGGGTTGAGCTTGCTGAGGACGAAATCGAGCCCGATCGCGACACCCTGCGCGATGGCGGCCTCCTTGATCTCGAGCCCGGTGAGACGTGGCCCATCCACGGTCACCGGCTGGTTGTTGACATGGATCGTGACTCGATGGCCGCCCTTGTCGGCGGCGTCGGCATCTTCGGTTCCCATGACTCGGACCTCCAATGAGACCGTTTGTCGGCCTCGCTCTGCTTCGATGGCACTATAGCAGAACTGCTATTCTACGCAAGCCTAGGTACTCCCGGATAGGCGGGGTTGGGCCGATGGTCTAACGTCCCGGGCCGTGACTTAACCACCGTTCGGGTTGACGTCAATAGCAGAACAGCAATACTTTGGGAGCATCGTCGACGTCGATGGACCTCTACGAGGCCTACGTCTCCAAGGATGGGGTGACGTGGATGATGAACTGCCATCCACAGGAGGATGTCGTCGCCAAGGTCGCATCCGATCTGATCACGCGCCTGCAGCGGGTTCGTGCCATGGGCCTGCTGTACGGCCAGGACCCCGGCCAACCAATCAAGAAGCTCGAAGCATTCGACAACCTGTGGGAGTCGAGGGTGCATCACAGGACTGGTTGGTACCGTCAGTTCTTCCGCATCACCACCATCGCCGGTCACGCCGCCGTCGTCTTCATCGAGGGGGCCGTGAAGAAGGGCGATAACCTGCCGCGACATGTTCTCGAGGCGGCCGACCGCCGCCTTGATGGGTACACGGCAGAACTCCAGTCCAACCCAGCACTGCGAGAAGTCGACAGGGTCAAACGATGAACGCCTCCCGCCCATCTGAACTACTTCCTCAGCTCGGGTCTCGACCTGAGATCGATGCCGAATACGCCCAGTCCTATCCGTTCGCCAATGTGGCCCTTGCCGTGACTCGATTGCGCGGCCGTCTGGGTCTGACTCAGACCGAGTTTGCAAAGATGATCGGTACGACTCAGTCGGTCGTCGCACGACTCGAATCGGGCCGACACGGCGTTCAAGTCTCTCTATTCAATCGCATCGCCGATGCGATCGGTACTGATTGGCAGATCTCGTTCAGTGGCGCCGAGTCCACCGAAACCGGTGTTGATGCGGTAGTCGCACTCACGTCAGGAGACGCCTTGCTGGATGCGTTCAACGAGGCCAACACCCGTGCAGACATCGCGACCGCGCATCGGATCGCCCTGCGCCTCAAGCGGGATCTGACGTCGGCCCGTAGAACGCTCGCCCTTGCGATCGATGCGTACAACCACGGCAGATTCAAGCAAGCCTTGGATTGGGCGGGCACCGCGATCCGTGCTGGATTGCCAAGAGCATCGGAGGATGCGGCTCGTCTGGTCGCCGGACGCTCGCTTTTGGCCCTCAAGCGTCCAAAGGAGGCGCTCGACGTCTTGTCGGGCGCTCACGAGGGTTTGGCGGCGGCGACTCGCGCCGAGGCGCTGATCGAGCTAGATCGTGTAGCAGACGCGATAAAGATCGCGGAGCATCTGCTGGACGTAGCGGAGCCGGACGGACGACCGGCCGCGATGTTCCTTGCGGCACGCGTCTACTGGCACGCGAATCAGCCATACGCCGCGCTCACCCAGGCCGCGGCGTTTCGTGCCATCCAGCCAGACGATCCCGAGGGCGCCATGATCCACGGGGCGATCCTGGGCTATATCGGCGACGCGACCGGCGACGACGAAGCCTATCGACAGGCCATGCGGTCCTTCTGCGACATCCCAGCCGACGACCATCCCGGGGTCCTCCGATTGCGCGCCATGACCGCTGCGCGTCTCGGCGATTGGCGTGAGGCTCTTGATTGCCTGGGCGAGTCGATCGACGGCAGTGCGACCCGGCTGGCTTCCGCCCGACAATCGGCGTCCGAAGTCGCGATAGATTGTTTCGAGCGCCTGGACGAGGCCGCCGATCTGGACGCCGCTGTTGATCATGCGTCGAGGATGTCGTTGATCGATGACAGCGTGTGGCGGAGCTATAAGGCATTCGCGAACGCGTTACGCGGGGACTTCGAAGGGGCCGTGGCGGCGCTCGAGCTGACTGTCGACCGCCTACACGAGGCGAGTCCCGCAGATCAGATCCGATGTGCCAGCGCATTGATCGTTGGCAACCAGGCAGGACGCGCCCTGTCCATCCTTGCGCGCAACCAAGACGAGTTGAGCGTCCCTGACGGGTATCTCTTCCTTGCCCAGGCCGCCCTCTCCGAACGCGACCTGGACACGGCACGGACAGCCCTCCGACGCATCGCCCAGGAGCAGGGCGATGTCGCTGAGACGGCTCGCGTCGCAGTCGACCTCCTCAGCGCTATCGACCGAGCTGGGACCGACGCCGTTCTCGCCCGACTGTCACTGACGTGGCAAGCCCATCGGCCACGAGTCCTTGAAGTCGCCGTCGCTTCCACCGCTCCGGCATCCCCATGGGAAGGTCCCGTCAAGCACGGCGAGCCTCAACACGATGCTGCCTCGCCCGTGCTTGACCGCATGACGCGGCAACTCGTCTCCCAGATGCCCGTGCACTGAGCCGCCGGGACCGCCCAGTCACGCGTGTGAAGACCGTGGTGTTCCCCCCACGCATCGTCGTCAGGCCCAAGGGTCCGAGATCTGGGATTCGCCGAACCGGGCGTGCTCGGGCGTGGGTGTCGCCCTAGCCCCTTCGAGTAGGGTTCTCCCTACCTGCTCGACAAACACAACCCAGCGTAGCGAGGGCTCTCGCCTCGTTCTCAGCCCGCTCCGACCCTCACCCCGCGTCCAACCCCGAACGCTCCACGCTTTGAGTCCTTGACAAATGGAGATTTTGGAGGCAGTCTTCTCGAAGACAAACTCACGAGAGGTAAACGTAATGGCAACCATGGCCCAGATGGCAACAGTGGTGGCTCGTGCTCACCCTGCTACGACCGAAGACCGTGAGATCCTCGTCGAGGCTTCCGAAATCCTGAGTGGACAGAAGCTCCTCAAAGTGGGGAAGGTCGTCGAGATGCTAGGAGTCTCATCTCCGAGCACGATCCGGAACTGGCTTGAAGAGGGCTACTTCGGTGACGATGTGATTCGTACCGAGAATGGGACTCGACTGTTCCGTCTCGCAGACGTCCTGGCTGCCAAGGCCCGAATGGAACAAACACTGGCAGAGAACGCGGCTGGAACCGTCGAATTCACCGATTACGGGGATCGCGGTCCACGGCGCTACCGGCGTCGATCGCGCTAAGACGCAAACCACTTCCGCATCTCGAAGGTCTCTAGGCCGTCGTCATCAAATGAGCCGTTTGCGTCGTACTTGAACCCCAGGTCTTCGTAGAGCTTGCGGGCATGCTTGTTGTCGGCTCTCACCCACAGCGAGAGACCGATGCAGCTCGCATTTGCTCGTGCCTTCGATTCGATGTAGGCGAGGATCGAACGGGCGAACGTTGTGCGCGGCGTGCTGCCCGGATCGGGCTGCTTCTGGAACGGGACGTTCACCCCGAACGACAGAACGAGGAAATACTTCCGTCGCGCGACGTCTGACGCATCCAGATGCGGTGGATCGCGATTCCAGAATCCGAGCCTGGCGCCCGCAACCAGGTCGCCATTCCATAGGAACAACCAGAGGTCCCGGTCGGCCTCCCAGATACCACTCTTGAACTCCTCCTCCACTTCGACCGCCCACGGCTCGCCACCGAAGTAGAAGGTGTCCACGCGCGGATCGCCGGCAACAGCCCGCTCGATCTCCAAGTCAGATTCTGGAATCGGGGTTGGCATCTCGCTTCCAATGCGAATGATCGGTACGGCACCGCCCACGGTAGCCGACCCAAGTGCGCCAACCCAGAAGGTCTCGAAGGGTGTGCCTCGATCTTCGAACGGGACAATGAGGTAGGTCGGTGCGACATCGGACGGCCGCTGAAGATCCGTCGGGGCCCCGCGTGAGCACGAAACCGTAGAACGGATGTTCTGGTCGGGGCGAGAGGAGTCGGACCGAGGCTATTCAGGTGAGGGTGCGCATCGCGACCCCTGACGGTCGGCATGCCGATGCCGTGGCGGGTTGATCGTCGCCAGCGGGCGTTCGGCCATGGGCGCCAGTCCCTTGGGTCGCTGTAGCGAAAGCCCAGAACGTCGAGATCGGGACGGCGAGCAGCCGATCACCCAGGCGGTACGCCCATGGCCCGGTATGCAGGACGACCCCGGCCAGGAATGTGTCCGGATATCGGTCGCGAAGAGTGGCGAGATGGCCGCGCAGCACGGCGGTCGGGGGCCGCACTGGCCTTGATCTCGAGCCCGATCAGCCGACCACCTGCCAGCTCAGCGAGGAGGTCCACGTCGAACGGGCCCCCCTGCTGGCGCATATATGGAAACTGTCACGGTACAAGGCTCCCCCCTTTTACCGCGCCATTGACTACAGCTCTGCCTCCGCCCTACAGCATGCAGCACTTGAGCGAGCTGCCTGGTTGGCAGCAATGGCGCGGGATCTTCCGAGCCGTCCCTATCCCATCGGGTTGGCTCAAGGAACATCGTTCGCCGCATATCTCGAGTCACGCGGCGATCTCACCCGGCAAGACTTCGACTAAGCCCACGATCCACCCATCGTGCTGGATCTCGACCAGAGGAACAGTCGGCGAGTTGGGCCGCTGAACCCGCCTGACTCGGGCCAGCATCCTGAGCAGTCAGATCCCGACAAGATATGCGTTGGCATTCGCCGATGCTCAGGACCCTCCGTCCTCAGACAGCGAGCAACACCACGATGACGAGCACGACCAACGACAATGGCGAGCCGCACGAGGGGTGGCTGATCCTGAATTGGTCGGTAGCTAACAATGTCGAACGCTTCCGCCCTCGGTACGACGGCCGGATGGGCTCGCCGCGCTGCTGGTCGGGCTGCGGTGAGAAAGTCAGGTCGAGATCACGGATCAATGCAGCCTGCAATCGCGGAGCGCGGTCAGACACCAGCACTAGGCCCTCGGCACGCCGATCCACCCTCCCTGGTAGTCACTGAACAGAACGCCGTCGCGCAACAAGAACGGTCGGGCCTGGCCTGAGAGAACCGCGTCCACATCACCCTGAAGCCGCAGCTTGTGCCAGTGCTCTCCATCGATGGAGCTCAGCCACTCCTCAAGGTCACCGTCGCCGATGAGCCAGCCGTAGGCAACCAATCGGACCCCATCGCCAAGGAAGAACCCCCATGGCCGGGTGAGCGGATTCAGACCTAGAGCCCAAGACCGGCCATCAGTCGAGGTCCAGAACGAGACCGCTGGCGAGCCAAGACCGTCGGCGTGGCTCTCGCTGATCGATACGAAACGGCCGCTCCCTCGGTGAACACGAACAAAGGCCTCACCGACGCGAGCCTGGACCGCCGCTGGAGACCACGTCACGCCATCGGCGGACCACCAAGCAACAGGGGTCGACGGGCTCGCGCCGCCGACGGCAACAAAACGGCCGTCGGACGCGGAGAGAGCGGCTACGGAGTCGAGTGCATCGGTCGAGATCAGGGCCGTTCGCCAGCTCTCGCAGTCGCTGGAGAACGCGATCTGCGCCGGTGAGCCCTTCAGAAGAGCCACCGTCCCCTGATCGTTGCCGACGATCGAGGAGTCAGGGTCGAGATTCACGTCGGGGACGGCGACCGGACGCCACGCGAACCCGTCCTCGGAAAAGTTTCCGGTGATCGTCCCCTGCGAGGTTTCAGAGGCGATCAGGACCCCGTGTCCGCACCGAGCAGCACGCACCCGGCGTGGCGCTCCCGACAGGACGGTCGATGAGACCCAGTTTCTGCCATCCCCAGAAACCCATACCGCTGATGTGTGTAGATAGTCAGCGCTCCAGCCCAGGGCCAAATATCCCTTGGAGAATTCGATCACCGAGTTCACTCTGGGGGGACCCTTCGCGAGGCGCTGCACGTCGAGAGCCGCCCAATCGAAAGGCGAAGACACTGGCGTCGGCCGAAGCGGGGACTCGGATTGCGTGGACACTGGCGTCGGCCGGAGCGGGGACTCGGGCTGCGTGAAACCAGGTTGGTGCGAGTCAGAGGTCGACGGCCGTGAGGTGTTTGACCACCCCAGCGCCGCAACGGCCAACAAGGCCACGACGCCAACACCAGCAGATGCAGCCAGCGTTGACCGCGTCATCGCATTCCCGGGTCCACGTCAATCCCCCGTGACGTAGAGCGAGTATCCGGTCATCGCCTCAATCAGGGCGATATGCGTGTAGAGGGCGGTATCTGACCCGCCCCACGTTTGGTGATGTGTGTGGGAGCCGACCGCCCGATCCGTTACCGCGCCGTTGTGCGTGAGGACCGGACCCCCGCTGTCGCCGGGCAGTCTGGTGTACGAAGCGCGGCGCAAGTTGGAAACGATAACGGTGTTGCCGGTATACGGATCGAGTAGCGGGTAGGCGGTGTGGGTTTCCAAAATACTGCCGCCCTGGCTGCCGGAGATCGCTCCGTTGTTCACAACCCACTCGCCGACAAAGTCGGCATCGGTTGTTTCCTTCGCTCCCACGTCCAATTGGAGGCATGTTGTGCAGTTGGACGCACCGTAGAGATAGTCATCGTCGAGTTGCGTATTCGAAACACTGATCGTTTGGATATCGAACGCAGAACCATTCCGCAGGAAGTCCGTGACGGTTGAGCCAATGGTTGTACCGCTTGGCGAGCCAAGATGCCATGTTCCACCGTAGCAGTGGCCCGCCGTCCAAAGTACGTAGACCCACTCCTGCTGCACAAATTTCCGGCCAGTGAATCCCAGAGTGCAATAGTCGCTGAGCGTCGGCCCAAATATCAGAAGTCCTGCTCGCCAAGGAGGCCCGCAAGCCGTCCGCGAACACGTATCAGCCTCAACGGGGCCTCCCTGCACGACCTTCACCATTTCTGGTGGAAAGTGGCCAAGAATGGCTGCTGTAATCGAGTCATCGACTTTGGATACGACCAGGGAAAGTCGGTTGTCCTGAACGGACGTTCCGACGGAGTAGAGTTCCGTGTCGACGGACCGAAAGAACGCGCTGTCTTCGAGCACTTTGAGTTGGCGTCCATTGAGGTCGGCCTCAGTGTAGCGGGCCTCGTGAAGGACGAGGTCAGCGCCGGCCGGGATGAGCGCGGCGAGTTGTGCTTTCCCGACCTGAGAGTCTCGGGTGAGGGCGATGTGGATTGAGGTCGCGTGGTCGATTGTCCGACCCGTTGGATAGGTCAGCCACGTGCCGCCCCAGACGTCCGCATGTTCATGTTCGAACTGCTTGAGCGGGCCAAGCTGGTCGTGGATTCGAACGCTCTCCCTCAAGAGCGCCTCCTCGTCGGGCGCGAGTGGGATCCCGAACAGAGCGGAGGGCGGTGTTGACGCTGCTAAGCCTTCAACGAACTCGAGATTCGTCTCCAGCCCACGCTCGGCGCGGATTCGGAGCGCCTCATTCATATCCGAATCTGGCGATCCGGCCTCAACTTGACTCTGGTAGGCCGGGCTTAATGACGAAGCACTTGCAGGCCCGGCCCAACCTGAGAGGGCGAGAATGAGCGCAGCCGGAGCTAGGAGTAAGCCAGATCTTGCAGATCCCGGTCGCCCGTCCATGCTCGATCCCTCCTTGGCAGACGTGATAGACGCCGCGGGCTCGGATGTCAAACCGCTGTACTCGTTCAGTACGTCCGTTACACCTCGACCCCGACGGAGGCCAGATATTCGGCGGGGGTGAGATAGCCGAGGGACTGGTGCGGGCGGATCGTGTTGTACACGACCTCCCAGGCCCGGAGCTCACCCT
>JBBRPP010000095.1:0-10941 GCA_038227995.1 Acidimicrobiales bacterium | reverse complement strand
GCTACGTCGAGCAGGGTTCTGGCGGTGGCCGGGTCAATATCGGTCGGTCGGCGTGCGACCCCAGCCGTGATCCAACTCTGAACGACCGTCAGTATGGCGACGGCCGATGCACCAAACAGGAACACTCGACCGAGTACCCCGCCGAGCACCTCGCGCATGAGCACCGCGTAGACCACGAAGAGCGGCGCGGACAACGTGGCGATCCACACCGACCAGCGAACAGCGTCATGATGCGCAGTCATCCACTTCACGATGTCTGCTCCGGAGTCGTTGATCCCCGGCGGCGTACCGAGGACCGCAGTAGAAGCGACAAAGAAGACTACGAATCCGATCGAACAACCGAGTAACACTCGTTGTCGGGTCATCACCACCTCCACGTTCGCGAACGCTAGTTCACGTGGCGTGTCGCACGGAGTCTGACTCGGGGCGACTCCCGTCAGTCCAGTGCGTGGGGTTGCAAGTCGTCGGTGCCGGGGTGATCGAGGAATCCCTCCGAACACAACTGGAAACGTGGCATCGCCCTGATAGACGCGGGGTAAGCCGCACAGAACGCGCAGCGCAGAACCACGCCGCCGGGCCGAGAATGACGCACACAGAACGGCGCTTATGCCGGTGATGGTGTCAAGTGAGTGTGTTGACCGGCATATCCGGTGAGGGTGTTTCGTTGCTGGCGATCCGGTTGAGGAGGTCGGTGTAGACAGCGGCGAGTCGGCGGTGGTCACGCTCGTGGGCGTGGTTGTGGGCGATCTCACCCCATGCCCGCGCCCGTCGCGTCGCCAGGTGGATGCCGAACGCCCCCGTTCCCGGTGATGACGACGGCTCCGACACCAACGACGCCACGCCGGCATCGATCGCGTGCTCGAGCTGGGCGACCGCAAGCATCGCCGCGCCGAGCCCGATCGTGAATTCGATGTCATCCGTCATCGGCTGCGCCTGCCTCGAGCTCGTCGACCGAGCGCGCCGACTGGTGGCTCGACGACTGGGCCGAGCAGACAGCCGTCGTGCCGGCGCCGGTACTCGTCGAGGATCGCCACACCGCGCTCGTCGTCGATCGGGCGTTGGCCGATGTCACCGTCCACGTTCAGCCGGAACGCCATGACGTCACCGGTCGTTGCCCGGTGATACCCCGTGAGCAGCCGGCCGTCGTCGAGGTACAGGTACTGCGGCATCGGGACGTCGGAGAGAGCCTCCATCACGCGATCATCGCGCGGTGGTAGGTGGTCAGTTGAGCGTCGTGGTCACGGCCGAACGGGGCGGACAACTACGTACGCTGGTCGCCTGTCGGCTCGCGGCACGTTTGACTCGGAACGGGCCTGCGTTGTGAGCGTGTCGCGGGCGAACATGACCAGGTCCCTGCACCGCAGAAATTCGGCTCCATGAGGGTGCAGCGCGGCTTCCGCGACTGTCATCGGCGTTCCCTCTGTTCGTCGTTGGGCGATGAGTTCCTCGAGAGCGTCCATTGCGGTCGCCATCGGTACCTGAAGTGCGGCGAGCATCTCCCAGCTCCCAACCATGATCAATCGCCCGTATGACGTGGCGACCCCAGCGATGGCCGATTGGTAGAGATCGATGGCGGCTCGATCAGAGGGATTTGCGAAGATCTCTCGGGCCGCATTCGGCCACCAGTACATCGCGGAGTAGACCCAATCATAGGTATCTTGAAGCGCCCCGGGTTTCGTAGAGGCTCTGCGGATGCCCGAACAGGCCTTGGTGGTGATCTTGTGGCGAAGTGCGTAGTGAAAGCGGGCGGGGCCGAGCTGACCGCCACCCTCGCGAGCGGTAGTCGTCGAACTCGCCACCTCGCAGTCGAGCAGCAGCCAGCTGTGGTGTGGAGTCCCGTCAACCGCGGCGCGTCGTCTACTGACCAGCTGGCACGACGGCTCCCGCGCTTTGGAGACCAACTACGCACGAGTGCGTGAAAGCACCGCAGTCCTGTGGCCACCGGTATCGGAACCGGGCCATCTCTTCCGCGAACGCTTTGCCGATGACACTGGGCAGCGACGCAACGTTGCCCCGTCTCGACGGTTGCCTTTGTCTCGCCGCTGGGGAATAGGCGCGGAACCCGACGGCTCGGCACGAGTTCAGCGTTCAGGACCGGACCGGCTATTCGACCGAACTGACGCCGCGCTACTGCTGCGCGAGCGCGGCTTGCTCCTCGGCTGGCGCGTTGCGGTAGGCGGGACCGAGGCCATCGATGATGACGTGCTGCAGGACGGCGTGGTCGATCGCGAAGGGCGATTCGTAGTCGGCGCTGATCGCTGCGCCGCGCTGGTAGCCGACGCTGAAGCCCTCGACACCGAACGAGATCGGGGTGGTGCGGTCAATGTGACCCTCGCCCACTGGCACGTCGCCGTAGTACAGCTCCACGTCGCCCTGGAACTGTCCGGTGGGTGTGAACATCACTCGCGCAGAGGTCTTGCCAACTGGTAGTTCGATCGAGGCCCGCACTGTGACGACGGTTGCGCCGAGCATGTTGTGGACGTAGTTCAGCCGATTACCCTTGATGAACACGGCGTATCCGCCCTGAGGACCACCGTGGGCGACGATGACGCCGTCGGCGATCACTCCATCGCACCGGTCGAGCTCGGCGACGATGTGAAACCCGCGGTTGCGAAGGTTCGGGGCCACGGCCTCGGGCAGGGTGCCGATCCCGGGGTGGTACACGTAGCGGTCGAGCCGGGCGCGACGGTCGCCATGCTTGCCAGGCTGGTTGTTGAGCGGGAGCACTTGGAAACGCTCTGCTTCCTTCCACCACAGGGCGACCAGTTCCTGTAACTTGTCGGGCTCGTTGGCGGCCAGATCGAGGGTCTCGGAGAGATCGTCGGCGACGTGGTACAGCTCCCACTCGTCGTCATCGAACGGGGCGCGCGGGTTGCGTCCGTCGCCGTAGTCGACGGTGAGCAGCGGATGGAACGCAACTGCCTTCCAGCCATCGTGGTACAACGCGCGGCAGCCCATCATCTCGTAGTACTGCGTGACATGAGTGGCGGGCGCCGCGCCGTCGTGCAACGTCGGCGCGAACGAGATGCCCTCGATGGGCGATTGTGGCACTCCGTTGATGTGGTCGGGCGCGGTGATGCCGATAAGCTCGAGCAGCGTCGGGAGCACGTCGATCGCGTGAACGTACTGGTGGCGGGTCTCGCCTGGCCGACCGAGGCCGGCGGGCCACGTGATAATCAGCGGGTCGGTGACGCCGCCTTCGTGGGTCTCGCGCTTCCATCGTTTGAGCGGCGTGTTGCCGGCCCACGCCCAACCCCAGGGATAGTGGTTGTACGCACGTGGGGTGCCGAGGTCGTCGATACGGCGGAGGTTCTCCTCGAGGCTCTCCGGCTCGAAGTTGAAGAAGTACATCTCGTTGAACGAGCCCTGCGGTCCTCCCTCGGCGCTCGCGCCGTTGTCGCTCATGATCAGCACGATCGTGTTGTCGATCTCGCCGAGCGTCTCGACGAAGTCGAGCACTCGACCGACACAGCGATCGGTGTGCTCGAGGAATCCGGCGTAGACCTCCATCATCCGGCTGTAGAGCCTGCGCTCGTCGCTCGAGCACGACTCCCACGACGGGATCCATGACGGCCGCTCGCTCAGTCGTGTCCCAGCGGGGAGAAGGCCGGACGCAACCTGGCGCGCGAAGACCTCCTCGCGCCAGGCGTCCCAGCCCTGATCGAACCGGCCTCGGTATGTGTCGATGTACCTGGCTGGCGCCTGGTGGGGCGCGTGGCACGCGCCTGGCGTGAAGTAGAGGAAGAACGGCTTCGTTGCGTCGACTGCGCGGAGGTCCTTCATGAACAGGATCGCCTTGTCGGCCATGTCCTCGGAAAGGTGGTAGCCGTTCTCGGGCGTTGCCGGCGGGTCGACTTGGTGGTTGTCGTAGACGAGGTCGGGATGGAACTGGTCGGTCTCTCCACCGAGAAACCCGTAGAAGCGTTCGAAGCCGCGGCCGAGCGGCCACCGGTCGCGTGGCGCTCCCATCGTCATGTCCGACGCAGGAGTGAGATGCCACTTGCCGACAGCGAAGGTGGCGTACCCGTTGCGCACCAGCATCTCCGACAGGAAGCCGTTCTCGTGCGGGATCGTGGCGTTGTAGCCCGGGTAGCCAGCGGCGAACTCGACGATGCGGCCCATTCCGTTGGTGTGGTGGTTTCGACCGGTGAGCAGGCAGGCACGGGTTGGCGAGCACAGCGCTGTCGTGTGGAAGCTCGAGTAGCGCAACCCGTCGCCGGCCAGCCGGTCGAACGTCGGCGTCGCTATGTCGCTGCCGTAGCAGCCGAACTGTGCGTAGCCGACGTCGTCAAGCAGCACCATCACCACGTTCGGGGCTCCCTCGGGTGCGCGCACCCGATCGGGCCACCAGGGGGTCGACTCCTCGAGTGTGCGGCCGGCCACCCCTTCGAACTTCGGCATCACGGCTCCTCGACGATCGAGATCGCCATCTCCGGGCAGTTCTGGATGGCCAGACGGGCGAGGGCGACGTGCTCGTCGGGCACGAGTCCGTCGTTGACGGCAGTCGACTGCCCGTAGTCGTCGACATCGAACAACATCGGTGCGAGCGAGTAGCAGCGGCTGTGACCCTGGCAACGATCGGGATCAACGGTGATCCTCATCCGATCACCACCGGGATGGTGCGTGGTCCGCGGACCTGGCCACCTGCCCAGGTGACCTCGGCCGACGGGTCGAGCGAGAACTCCGGGATCGCCTTCAGCCACTCCTCGACCGCGACGAGCAGTTCCATTCGGGCGAGGTTCGAGCCGGCACAGCGGTGGATGCCAACGCCGAAGGCAACGTGTCGATTTTGCATGCGATCGATGATCACCTGATCGGCGTCGGGGAACTGCTCGGGGTCGCGGTTGGCGGCGGCAAAGCTGAGCAGCACCCGCTCGCCAGCCTTCATCGGGCATCCTGCGACCTCGACGTCGTCGGCGACAATACGAGCCATCGTCACGGGCGAGTACGCCCGCAACAGCTCCTCGATCGCGATCGGAATCAAGTCGGGCTCGGCGACGAGCCGCTGACGATCACCGGGATGGGTGGCGAGGTGCCAGAGTGCGGAGCCGATCGAGCTCCACGTGGTGTCGACACCGGCAATGAGCGTGAGCGCGGCGGTGCCGAGCACGTGGCCGTCGGAAACAGGTTCACCCTCGACCTCGGTGTGCAGCAGCGAGCTGATCAAATCGTCTCCCGGCGCCGTCCTGCGCGCCTCGATCTGCTCCATCAGATACGTGACGACTGCGTTGCGCCCACGGTTTCGGCGCTCGGTGTCATGGGCGAACTCGAGCACGTCACGCACCCAACCGGTGAACGTGTCGGCCATGTCCGGCGGCACCCCGAGCACGCCGGCGATCACCCGTGCGGGAATCTGTTGCGCATACTCCACGGCTGCGTCACCGCTGCCGCGCTCGGCCACGTGTTCGGCGAGCTGAGCGCACATCGCACGGGTCGTGCCCTCGTACTGTGCGACGCGGGTGTGCGAGAACCACGGCAGCAGCAGCCGCCGAGACCACGTGTGAATGGGGGGATCGGACGAGATCGGCGGCAGCCCGGCAGGGAGCACTCCCTCGTCGAGGTCGTCCGGGGGAACGACGCCGACGTTACGCGAGCTGAAGTGCTCGATGTCATGGGCGATCGCGGTGACATCGTCGTACCGCGTCGGCATCCATGACCCCCCATACCGCTCACTGCGCGCGATCGGACAGGAGCTGCGGAGGTCGTCCCACGTGGGCGCTGGATCCCTGACGTAGTCGGGGTCGAAGATGTCGTAGTCAGTCGCCGAGGTCACAAACGCTAGCTTTAGCCATCTGGCTAAATCTGTCAAGACCCAACTACGATGGCTCTCGATGAAGAAGGACGATCCTCCAGCCCGACAGGCGCTCGTGTCTGCAGCCAAGGAACTGCTGCCCGATCGGGCCCCGAGCTCGGTGACCGGGCGTGAGCTCGCCGAGCGCGCTGGCGTGAACTACGGGCTCATCCACCACTACTTCGGCGGCAAGGACGCCATCTTTCGCGAGGCACTGCTCGAACTGCGCGCCGAGTTCCTAGACATCCACGCCGAGCACCACCTCCCCGACCTCGTCGAGGCAGACGACCCGTTCCTCCGCGCGATCGGTCGATCCCAGGTCGACTACCCGAACGAGCTCGGTCCCGGCGACGACTTCCCGCTCGGCAAAGCAATGGTGCGCGACCTCAGCGCGCGCATCCGGGAGACCAACCCCGACTGGACCGACCGCGAGGTGAGCCTCGAAGCCAAAGCGCGTTCCGTCGCGATGCTGTCCGTGCAGCTCGGCTACGGGCTGTACCGCCACATGCTGCTCGACACTGTGGACGCCCGTGACGACGACCGGACAGACATCGAACGCGCCCTTCGCGGGGTCTACAGAAACCTCTCGACCAGCCCCGAACCCTGGGGTCGTGGGCCACCGAAGCCTCGACCGAAGAACTGATCGCAGGTCACTCCGACTCGCTCACGCTGGCGGTGGTAGGCCGCTGTGATCCAGGCCAGTTTGCAGATGGCCCCGCACGAGCGTTCGACAATTCGTCGTCGGTTGGGAATCGACGCCGCTGCAGACATTTTGTGGATCTACATCTCGACTGAACTACGAACTCATGGTCCTACGGCAACATTGGACGCTCGACCGCTACGCCGACTTCATCACCGATGCGATGACCAACGCAGTGATCTAATCGGGGTCGCGACCCAGCCCCGCAAGCAGGACTGTCATCAGACCCCGTCAAGCCTGGATGTGCGCGACATCCGCCTCATTGCGTGAGAACCACGGTCTGATTTGGCTCCAATTTGAGGTGTCGCCCTGGGGCGGATACAAGCTTGGCGAGAGAGCAATGAGCTTGTCGGTCGAACTCTGATGAGGGCCCGGCGAATGGCTCCAATCACAGAGTTGAAAACTGTAAATCAAACCTGCGGTGACGCGCCGCGAAATCAATGGCGCGAGCGCATAACGCGCGCCCCGAACTTCGACCGATCAGCTCAGACCAGAGCGCCCATATCGGCGCATCGGCTCGGACTTTGGGGCGTCTTGCGATAGCGCCCGAGATCAGCGTGCGAGGGCGGCGAGGATGTCGTCGTGGATGAGGCCGTTTGAGTAGATGGCCGTCCGCGTGTCGAGCCGGTGTCCTCCCTGGTGGTCGGTGAACCTGCCACCGGCTTCCTCGACCAAGATCGAGGGCGCGGCGTGATCCCACAGGTCGCCTCCGAACCAGATGCACGCGTCAAGGTCTCCGCCTGCCACCTGGTTCTGGTGGCTCCACGATCGATCCGCTGCAGCTCCACCCAACAGCCCTTCGATGATCCGCTGCTGATTGCCCGCCATCCGATCAAATCCTGGGAGCGTCGCAATACGGTCATGGCGGGCCTCCCGCGAGCGCGACACGTGAAGCCGAACGCCGGCGAAGCCATCGGCGGCGCTGCTGGTGAACGCACCTCCACCCCGGGTCGCCCACCACCTCCGATGTTGGGCAGGACTCGATGACGCACCGATCACGACCGCGCCTTCACGTTCGAGCGCAATCAGCGTTCCCCAGGTGCACTGACCTGTGGCGAAGAAGCGCGTCCCGTCGATCCCATCCACGATCCATCGACGACCGGATGTGCCAATGATCTCGCCGATCTCTTCCCCCACGAACCCGTCAGCAGGACGCGCCGCCAGGAGATGCGACAGCATCGCGTGTTCGGCGGCGATGTCAGCGTCGGTGACAGGACTGCCATCGGCCTTCGTCGTCGATCTGACTCCGCTCGGAGACCACGCCTTCAGTGTGATCTCGTCGGCAGTGTTGGCGAGCTGAAATGCCAGTTGTAGGTCCGTCGGCACACTCGAATTCTCACACAGCAACCGCACAGAACGCTCGATCAGATCAACGATCCCGGGGGCGAGATCGAAGAGCGCCGATCGGCGCTTCCGGCGCGAAGCGTCGGCGGCAATAGACGCATTCGCTACCGGGTCACCGGGCGTACCAGTTACGGCTACCGTTTGCGCGATGACCGAGCCCCAGCCCTGCGAGAGGATTGCTGCCTACTTCACCGACGCGGAAGCGGATCGGGCCGCCCGTGCATTGCGGGCGTACTTTGCGCCCGACCTGCATTTCACGGGCTCAGCATTCGACGGTCTGTTCGATCACGGCAATCCCAACTGCCTGACCGCCGTCGACATGCTCGCCGTCACAACCCTTTCGGTAGATGTGCCGCCCCGAGCCGCTCTACGGCTGATCGGGGCGCCCGACGTCGAACTGCTTCTCGGCGCCATCCCAACAGGAGCCGACATGTGGACGAGCCCTGAACTGCTCGATGACGACAGCCACGCGAATCAGTTGTGGACCTTGGTTCGTTCCCATGACGGCGTCGGTCGAACGATCACGAGCAAGCTGCTCGCTGCTAAACGGCCGCACCTCCTCCCGATCTACGACCGGCACGTCCAAGCTGCGCTCGGATTCGATAACCAGTGGCCATTCATGCAGGAAGTCGCGCGGAGCCCCGCGGTCGAAGACCTACTCGCGAACGTCGGCACGTGCCGAACTGCCGCCGGTGTCCCAGCTGAGGTGAGCGTCCTGCGGATCATTGACGCCGTCATTTGGATGCGTCAACACGGTTGGCACTCACACGACACGTCCAACTGCGACTGCGATTTCGCGGGGTTTCGGCTCCCTGTTGGTGAGGTTGCCTGACGCTCGGCACAGTCGCGCACCCCCGTGCGATGGTGTATCGATGCCCGACACGCCGACTCCACTTGAGACGAACGACCTTCTCCGTCACTCAGAGTTCACCATGCAGATCTACGGCAACGAAACAGCCTGGATCCGAGCAATCAGCGACACGCCGGGGCATCCGATCGTCTCCGCCGCGATCGGGAATGTCACGGTCTTCGGACCACTTCAAACGGTCCGCGAACGTCTCGCCGCGCTCGTTGAGCTCCTCGATGCCGCCGAAACGCAACCCGACCTCTGGCCCGACGTGGCCCTCACGCGGGTCGGGGATCGTCACTGGCATCGAGTACGACCAAACCCGTTCGTCGACCAAGGATGATCGGGTGGAGCCCCTGGTAACTGACAGGCGAATGGTGTCGAGCCGACGCAGAACACGCGGCGCATAACTGAAGCGGCGGACCCTCGAGCGGGGAGCACAGAACGGCGCCTATGCCGGTGTTCATCTCTATCCGCCGTTCAGCGCCTCTCAGCGCCGTCCGCTTGTCGTTGCCGCGACCTCGTCGATCGTGCGGCGGCATGTCCCGTAATCTGTCCCGATGATCGAGAATGAAGTGAAGGCGCTTGTGGAAGGCAAGAACTTCGCGACGATGTCGACGCTTCTGCCGAGCGGCCAGATCCAAGCACACGTGGTCTGGGTCGATTGCGACGGCGATCACATCTTGGTCAACACCGAGGTCGAGTTGCGCAAGTTCAAGAACGTTCGAACCGATCCGCGGGTCACCATCACCATCTGGGACAAGAAGAACCCCTACTTCTTCGCTGAAGTGCGCGGTCGCGTCGTTGAGTTCGTGACCGGCGTCGACGCTCGGGCGCACATCGACGCGCTCGCTCAGAAGTACCTACAGACGGATTATCCGAACGAGATCTACTCCGAACGAGTGATCCTCAAGATCGCCCCGGACAGCCAGATCGTCTTCGCTCGTGGGATGCACGACTTTCGCCGCTGAGAAAAAGGCGCCGACCTACTGGCCGAGTCCAAGACCGTCGTGCCAGTCGAAGATGGTGCGGCAGAACAGATCGGGATCCTGACTGTGCATGAAGTGGCCCATCTGCGGGAACGAGCGGTAGTCGATCGGCTGCCCCGCGCCGGTCACGATCTCGCACACCATCGCCGCTTGGAGATCGGAGATCGCGCCCTGCACACGACCGGTGTGCGGGTCGACCTGACGGGCGTGATGTGTGAACAGCACCGGCACTTTCACCAGTGACAGCATCCGGGCGTGATCGCAGCTGGCGAGAGCGCTGCCCGATGAGAACGCCCAACCCCACTCAGGGTCGTATTCGCGCAGGTTTTGTGGTGGGTCGGCGGGCCACGGCCGACCAGCTAGATGCGGGGGAGCTCATGTGCTGCTGCTGCCCGCATACCCTCCCAGTCGCCGATCGACCATTGGTTGCCGAGCCATTTGTGCCACATCGCAAACATCGGGCCGGCTCCCTGCGACGTCGGATGACCAAACCCTGGATCGCGTTCAGCACCGAACAACGGAGGATCCTCGTAGACCGCGGCGCGGATCTGGCCTGGCTTCGCATACGCCGAAAGCCACGCTGACAGCATCCCGCCGGACGAGAGTCCACTCACCACAGTCGATTCGCCGACCACCAAATCGATGAACCGGACCAGATCGTTGCCCATGTTGTCCAGCGTGTAACGGCCAGGAGTCCACGTCGATCGACCCTGACCTCGGAGGTCGACAGCGAACACGTGGAAACGTTCGGCGAGCAGTGGCATCGCCTTCTCATAGCCCCACCACGACTCCGACTGCGCAGGAATCAGCACCAGCTTCGGCGCACTCTCATCACCGGCCGTCGCGTAGTTCATCCGGACCTCACCCAGATCTACTCGCTGCTCATCGAACACGTGTGGGACGAAGATCTCATCGCGGTCTTCCTCCTCCAACCCCAACCTCAACCGCGCCTCCAAATTCGTGTGTCCTGATGCCGAACCCTAACGAGGTCTCTCCGCTGGAAAACGCGCACGTCGCTCAGCCCCGCCGAGTTTGATGCGACAGCGCAGAACACTCACCCAGAATGTCGCCACCATCGCAGTCCCTCGGTGCGCCAGATCGGCGCATCGGCTCGGCCCAATACCCGGCGGTGGGAGTGTCGGAAAGACGGTGTAACTGGGATCTGGTCTGAGAGGGTGAGCGATGGCTCGCCGGAGAGTAGGACCAATGTCCGAAGCATCGAGTGTCTCGATGATTGATCAGGAGCTTGCCCAGCAGCTCGTCGACCGAG
>JBBRPP010000094.1:0-11144 GCA_038227995.1 Acidimicrobiales bacterium | reverse complement strand
GCTGTCGGGATCGACCGCGACATGACCCTTGTAGCCATCGAAGCTGCGCCGCACGGTCTTGTGGCCGTGGCGGGCGTCGGGATCGACCGTCGAGATCACCCGGTCGGCCGCGACACCTCGCACGATCCGGAACGTCCCGTCGTCAGCCTGTTCGATGTCTTGGCCGACGACCATCGCCAACAACTCCACGGCCTGGGCGACCTCCGGCCCGAACTGACGGTCTTCACACACGCCCAGGCATGCGAGCGCGTCGCACGCGCGACTGTCGATCAACGCGGCTCGTTCGGCCGGGTCGTCCCAATCGATCTGCGGTTTGGTGTTCGTCGCGTACCGGTCACCGCACGACAACACCGCCCGCAACTCCGCTTCGAGCCGATCGTCAGCCGCGGCCAACAGGCCCCGGATCGCGGAACGGATCAACGTGATCGTGTCCATCGTCGCGACCGCGTCATACAACGGTGTCGAATCCAACACGCGTCGCACCCCGACCAGACCCGCGTCCCCAGCGACCGCGACGGTCACTTCGAAGATCCGATCCGGACGCTGCGAGTTCGCGAGCCGGGCCCGCATGTCGACCAGGACCGTGTGCGCGAAACCCGGATAGTCCATATCGAGCCCACCCGCCGCGTACTTCCAACGCGCATCGAACGTGAACGCCTCGACCGCTTCTCGGTCCGACAAGCAGAACCAGCGTTGCAACACCATCACCACCGCCACGATCGACGGTGGCACACTCCGGCGGCCACGATCGGAGAACAAGTCCGCGAACAACTCGTCGGGAAATAGCCGATGGCACTCACGGTGCAACAACGCCCACACCGAGCTCTCGTCGACCCGGCCGTCACACACCGCCGCCGAACCGACCAGCCCGCCCTGTCGCGGCGCCGACCCCGCCGTCACCACACACCACCCGAACAACCGATCATGCACCCAATTATCCAACACACCGACCGAAATCGCGAGCACTCACGCCCGCGAAAGACACCAGCCACCTAGCGCGACACCAGGCATCAGTTCGAGTACCTGGACGGCGAACAGCTGGAACGGCGCGGCGCCATCCTCGGGAACTGTCACGCTGTCGAACGGCGGGGTGAGCGACGTCACTGGCTACTTCTACGGTCTCGACCAGGGCAGCTCGCCGAGCACCTACGTCGCGGCGTCGGCATCGACGGTGACGCTTACACCGGACACAGGGTGGCATGACCTCGTCGTCGAGTCGCGGGACCGCGCCGGCAACGTGTCGGCAGCGACCCATTTCCTGTTTGGGCAAGGCGCAGGCGGCTTCGCCACGCCCGCCCAGCAAACGGCGACCGGCAAGAACTTCGTCGTCACGCTCAACTCGACGACCGGCTACGACGGCTTCACGCTGAACTATCGGCGTTCCGAGTCTGACAGCTGGAATTCCGTGCCGACCGGCGACGTCACCTTCCAATCGTCTGGCACGGGGATCGGATCTTGGCCGGTCGAATGCACCGGTTGGACCTCATGCACCGGCACCACCGGCCACGCCTACCCGGCACTCGTGTGGAACGCGACCAGCACGCTTGGCGCCGAGGGCCCCGTCCAACTCCAAGCCGTCTTCTGGACCGGCGCGACCAGCACCTCGATCGTCACCTCCGCCCTTAACCTCACCTACGACCCGAACCAGTTCGGCTCCGCTTACGCCACCTCACCCATCGGTCCGGGCAGCGTGAACCTGTTGACCGGCAACTACGCGATTAGCGCTTCTGATGTCTCGCAGGGCGGCCTTGGGATAGCACGTCAGTTCAACTCCCGGGATCCGAATAACGCCACTGGAATCTTCGGGCCGGGTTGGACAACATCGGCCGCGCCGGGCGACATGACGTTCCGTTCTTTGACGGACTCCACAACGTTTGTCACCGTCAACGGCTCCGACGGAACTCCAACCACCTTCCGCCAGCAGACCAACCGCTCCTACGTGCCCGAAGACAGCACGTCAACGCTGTCGCTCGTGAAATGCACCTACGGACCCGTCAGCTGCGACAACAACGTCGCCGGGTACTTCGAACTCAAAGACCTCAACCAAGACAAATGGACGTTCCAACAGCCCACGGGCAGCAGCGGCGACTACATGCTCGTCAATGTCAACATGAGCGCCGTTCCGGGCACCGGGAGCACGAACTGGTCAATGGTCAGCACGACGGCCGAGCCAACCCAAGAAGTCGCGCCCGCACCCGCCGGGGTGTCGTGCGCTACGTCGCCACTCACAACTCGCGGTTGCCAGACCTTGACGTTCACCTACGGATCGTCGACCACCGCGACCGGCACCGCCGAGGCGAACTGGGGCGACTACCTCCACCAGCTCAAAACGGTTAGCTACACGGCCTGGGACCCAGACCTTGCCACGCCCGCCATGAGCACCGTCGACGTGGCGTCGTACCTCTATGACAACACCGGCCACCTCCGCGCCGCATGGGATCCTCGACCGTCGACCCCGCTCAAGACCCGTTACGGGTACAACGCCAACGGGCAGATCTTGACGCTCACTCCGCCTGGCTTGGAGCCGTGCACGTTCAGCTACGCGCCGATCGGCCTCGAACCATCGACCGTCGGTCGCCTTGTCAACGTGCAACGGCACACGATCACGGGAACTTCAACGGTGTCCGGGACGGCGACGTCAACGGTCGTCTACGAGATCCCGCTCACGACCGGGGCCGGTGCCCACGGCCCCTACGACATGCTGCCGGCAGACACTGCACACTGGGGGCAGACCGACAACCCGACGGACGCGACCGCGATCTATCCGCCTGATCAGATCCCGTCGGGGACACCGCCGTCGAGTTACACGCGCGCAACCGTCACCTACATGGACATCAACGGCCAGACGGTGAACGTCGCCGAGCCCGGCGACGAGATCACCACGTCGGAACAGGGCGCGTACGGGAACACGGTCCGCACGCTCAGCGCCGGGAACCGGCAACTCGCGCTCACCTTCTCTGGTACCGCGTTGCAGGCCGGTATCTCCCGGTTGTTCGACACGCAATCGGTCTACGACGCTCACGGGCTCTTGACCGACACCTACGGGCCGTCGCACGTGGTTGACCTGCCCGACGGGACATCCCGTTGGTCGCGCGCCCACACCCATGACGTGTACGACCAAGGCGCGCCCGGCGGCGGCACCTTCGACCTCGTCACGACATCGACCGAATCGGCCAAACCGAACGACGGCACCGCCGAACAGGACACCCGTACTACCGCGAACGCTTACTCGATCGGTACGAACACTGCGGGCTGGACGCTTGGCAGCCCACTCCAAACCACCGTCGACCCAAACCCGACGGGTGTCACAACGCATCTGAACCTGACCACCACCACACTGCAGGACGCCACGATCGGACAGCTGACTGAACGGCGGTTGCCTGGTAATCCGTCGGGTGGTGACGCGCATGCGACCGTGTTCGTCTACTACACCGCCGGCACCAACAGCCAAGACACCGCATGCGGGTTCCAGCCCGAATGGGTCGGTCTCGCATGCAAGCAAGCACCGGCCGCGCAACCCGGCACGAGCGGACTGCCGAACCTCAAGATCAGCTACGTCACCAAATACAACATGGACGGCCAACCGGAAGAGACGAAGGACAAGGACACGACCGGGACGACCCTGCGCACCACGACGATCGGGTACGACGCTGTCGGACGCCAAATCACTCAGACGATCTCCGGCGCCTCGGGAACGGGAGCATCGGTCGCAACCAGCACCACCGCGTACAGCACGACGACCGGCCTGCCGACGACGACCACCGACGGTGCGACGACAATCACCCGCGCTTACGACACACTCGGACGGATCACGTCCTACACGGACGCAGATGCCAACACGTCGACCTTCACGTACGACGCCCTCGATCGGCCCAGTGTCGTGAATGATGGGAAATCCGACACCACCTACACGTACGACGACGGCACCGAAACGCGCGGGTTGCTCACGACGGTCAGTGATACGAGCGTCGGGAACTTCACTGCGACCTACAACACCGACGGGCAACTCGCTACCCAAGTCTCGCCCGGCGGGCTGACCGCGACCTACACCTACGACCCCGTCGGCCACGTCATCGACCTCAAGTACAGCAAAGGGACCGGCACTTGGCCCGACTCGACGGCCCGGTACAACATCCACGGTGAACGCACCGCCATGACCAGCAGCCTCTGGAGCTATAGCTATAACTATGACGCCGCCGGCCGGCTCACGACCACCCTCGAAGACAATCTCTTCGGCTGCATCAACCGGGCGTACAGCTTCGACGCCGACACGAACCGTACCGCGCTCGTGACCACGACGAGCATCAGCTGGACACCCAGCCCGTCAAACTGCCCGCCGTCGGGCACGCCGACCACGACCAGTCACAGCTACGACAGCGCCGATCGCGTCACCGGTACCGGCTATAGCTACGACAGCCTCGGCCGGACCACCGCCATGCCCGCCACCGACAGTCCCAGCGGCTACTCGACGATGGTCGGCTACTACACCAACGACCTCGTCAACACCATTGCCACCAACGGCAGCACGCTCACGTACAACCTCGACCCGAACGGACGGGCGCACGAGTGGATCTCCAGCGCCGACAGCCGAACCCATACCAACCACTACAGCGGCGATACCGACAGGGCCGCCTGGACGAACGAAAACACCGGCGGCGCGACGACCTGGACCCGCACCTTAGCGGCCTTCAGCGGCATGACTGCGACGATCGACCAGTCCGGAGCGATCGCGCTTGAGTTCACCAATGTGCACGGCGACATCGTCGGCACAGCTGCCACCACGGACACTACTTGGAGCTATTTCAGCGGTATCAGCGGAACCGACGAATATGGCCGCAGCAGCGTCAACGGTGCCGGGAGCCGGTACGACTACCTCGGCTCCGCGCAACGTCAGCGTGACACGAATAGCGGCCTGCTGCTGATGGGTGTTCGTGCCTACAACCCGTCTACGGGCCGATTTCTCCAAACCGACCCGATGCTGGCGGGAAGCGCCAACAACTATGATTACGTCGGCGGAGACCCCGTGAATAAAACAGACGTGACCGGTCGAGGCTCCGCTTTGATTACGCCGCTACGAACCTGGGGATACGCAGTGGGAAATTACGGTTGTGTCCTGCACTCATACGGCGCTATCGATCCCCCGACACCGGCTGAAGATTTCGAAGTCCTCTATGTCACGGTCACCGTGAGCTGCGCTTTTGCCTCCGAATGGCTAGGCTCGTGGGGCGGATATTCCTATGAGAGTTTCCCCAGGTCTGGGCGGCTGTTTGTTCCCTACTATGGAGATATTGGCTTCTTCGCTGGTATACCTGTCACCGCTACCACAATACACATTAATATGAACTGGGTGCTGCCCCAACTCAGAGGTATCTCGCGCTTTCAGTTTTCAATATCAGGCTTCGCCGAGAGTGTGCGGCACTATACCTACAAAGCCCCAGATTTACTAACCGCGACATTCTGGTCTTCCTGGAACGTCGAGTGTGGGACGTCCTTCGGCTGTATCTTTAGCGCCAGCTCCTATGGGTACGGTTACGGTTAGTCCTAGGAAAAGGCTAGCAATGGAGCCCCGGGTCCGGGTGTGGGTCTCGTAGGTCTCCGAGATCGTTCGAGCCGGCCGCACCGCTCACCGAACCAGACGCCTGCGCGGATAGACGCCGGATCGTGGCGTTGCGTCAGTCCCGCAAGCTCGGTCCGGTACGGCTCGCAGCGATCATCGGTGTTCCGGCGTCGACGGCGCTTCGCGTGTTGGTCCGTCCTGGCTGCAATCGGTTGCGGTGGGTGGACCGCACGACCGGGAGGGTGATCCGTCGCATTGAGACGTCCCGCAGCGTCGCGACGCGGACTCGGCTACACGCATATCCACACCGCGATCGACGCTCACAGCCGCCTTGCCTACAGCGAGTTCGCGGGCACCGAGAGACAAGGTGGCCTGCGTCGCGTTCTTCGGGGCGCGCGGTTGCCCGGTTCGCCGCGCGTGCATCACGATCGAACGGATCCTGAACGGCAGCGGCAGCGGCAACCGCGGTCGCGGCCGCGACTGGAAACGTGTCTGCGACGTGCTCGGCATCCGCCACGCCCGAACCCGTCCCTTCCAACAGGCACGAACGGCGAAGTGGAACGGTTCAATCGCACCCTGGTGGACAAATGGGCGTATGCGCGGACCTGGGCCTCGGACCGGACAACGAGCGCGAACACTCGACCGCTGGCAATCGCTACGAGCATTACCGCTGCCACCGCCATCGGCGGCCTGCCCTCCAACCGAGTCACGAACCCTCGTTGGGCACAAACATCCAGGTCGTGGCAGATCAAATCGATGAGGAGGGTGTCAAGCCGTCCCTGATGGTACGGTATGAGCGTGTTCGATGAACTAAATCGCGCCATCGGCGGAGACGATGATCCGCACGCCGGGGAGAACGAGATCGCTCGAGAACGAGCGCGGAAGAGACAGCAAGAGCGTGAACGGCGGTTCGGGGACGGCGATATGAGCGGTGACCGGATGCCGCGTCGACCCGTGGGTCCGGGGCCTCGAACTACGGATGCAACAGTCGACGAGTGACACTCTGAGCGATGTCTTTTGGGAGCTCCGGCGTCGGTTGAATCTCTTGGTCGCGGGATACGCAGATTGCGACTCAGGATCTGGTGACGACCCTCCGTTCTACCGCCATCCTGTTGGCCGAGGACGCCGAAGCGGCCTCAATCGGCCCACTGCTGGAACGTCTTTGTACGTTCGCAGAAAACAATCAGCTGTCTGGCGACGACGCGACGAGTCTGGCGCGATTCGTCGGCAGTTCGTTGGAGTTGGCTGGCGGTGAAGCTGTCATCGATCCCGATCGTGTGACTCTGACTCCGGTCATTGCGCAAGCCTTGCGCCAGGCGTTCATGCGCGCGCTCCAATCCGACGCGTTCAACGACGAGGATCGGGAGCGGCTCGAGTACTTCATCGAGGCGACGAGCAATGTCGAGGACCTCATGTCGCTGTACTTCATGAGGTACTCGCTGGGACGCGCGCCGGACCAGAAATCGTTTCTGTACATCGTGTGGATGCTGTGGGCGTTTCTGCGACTGAAATCGTTCAACCCGCCGACTCGCGACGGCTCGATCTACAGACGACTTCAGCAGATGGCTGCCGATGTCATTACCTTCAACTACACGAACTTCTTTGATACTCAAACGGCGACGCGGGTCAACTTCTTTCATGGCCGCTTGACCGAGTACCTGAAGCTCGACGATCGCGAACTGGTCCGGGACGATGTCGTATTTCAGCGAGCTACTACGATTGAAGGGATCGTAAGCCTTATTCAGGGTCTGCGGCTCGATGTACGGGCGGCACCAGCCCTCGACGTTCCATCCTTCGTCCCTCCGACAAAGTTCAAGCCCGTAATGAATCGAGCGCAGCTCCGGACATGGGTCGAGGCGGATGATCTTCTCGTGCGAGCAGCGACGGTTGTCGTCGTCGGCTATTCCGTCGCTGCTCGCCGATGAGCATTTCAACGACATGCTCCGGCAGGCAAACCCGAAGCAACGTGTAATCGTGATCAATCCCGACTTGGCGACAGCGAGCCGGGAAGCAGCGCGTGTGCTCGGTCTTGCCCCCGATGGCTTCGTGGACGTACCGTTCGGCGAATTCGAGAGCCGGACCTTGGGACGCCTCACCTGTATTGCGGCTCGAGCTGAGGATGTGTCTGAGGAACTCCTAGGACGCGTGTCTCGGAGGAGGGCTTGACAACGAACGGCCCGATACGGTCGCCGGTTCAGCCAGAACGGCTCCCTAACTCGTCGCCCGCTCGCTGTTGCGCATCGACGTTGCATGGTTCGGCCAGAGTGTCCTCGCGTGAGGCTTCGCGCCATCGGCGATGAGTCCAATCGGTATGCGTACTCGGCGTAGAGCTCCGCGTCCGCGGGCCGCAGCTGGGCGACTCCGACGGTGACGACGGGGCCATCGTGCCAGTCGATCTCAATCGGCTCGGCGACCCCGACGCGATCGTTCGTCACACGACGACCTACACGTACAACAGCCTCGGTGAGCCGCTGACGATTGAGGATGCGCTGTCGCAGACAACGACAAACACCTACGACTCGGCCGGCAACCTCACGTCGACGTCGACGCCCTGGTTGGAGATGCCAGGTCAGTACCAGACGACTGGCTATGCGCACACCGACAGCTCGCACCCAGGCGACGTGACGTCGATTACTGACCCGCGTTCTAAGGTTACGAGTTTCACCTATGACAGCTCGACCGGTGATCTGCTGTCGCAGACGACACCGACGAACGATGAGACGACATACACATACGACTCGGCCGGCCGGCGGCTGACGATGGTTTCACCGGAGGGCAATAGGGCCGGTGGCACGCCTTCTGCGCACACCACGACGTACGTTCCGGATGTATTTGGTGACGTAACGAGCGTGACCGATCAGCTTGCGCACCAAACGCATTACGCATACGACGCCGATCGCAACGTGTACCAGACGATTGAGCCGGTCGCCGCCCAGACGACAACGTACGGCTACGACGCTGCGAACGAGCTCACAAGCATCACTCGGCCGGACACGACCGTGCTGCACGACTCGTATTGGCCGGACGGATCGCTCGACACTCAAACCGACGCGGCCGGCAACGCTACGACGTACAACTACGACCCGCTCGGGCAGTTGCTGACGACGAGTGACCCGGGGATCCGCGTCACAACCGACGCCTACGATCCGGCCGGCAACCTGCACACCGTTGTCGACCCCGAGTCGCGCACGACAACCTACGGCTACGACAATGCCGATCGCCTCACGAGTATCGGCTACGGCGACGGCACGACGCCGAACGTGGCCTACACCTACGATGCCGACAACCAGCGCGCCACGATGGTCTGGAGTTGACCCGCGATCCTGGACACGGGTTGTTGTGAGTCATGCCGCGGTCGAGGCAGCGTAGGCCTCGGCCGGTGTGCGGTGATCGAGGCGGGCTTGGTGGCGTTGACGGTTGTAGAACACCTCGATGTATTCGAACAGGATCGTGCGGAGCTGCGAGCGGGTGAGTTGCTCCCACGGCCCCCAGATGTGGCGGATCTCTTTCTTGATCGTCGCCCATGTCGATTCCATCGCGGCATTGTCGTAACAGTCACCGACCGATCCGTACGACGCGTTGATCTTCCAGTCCGCGAGACGGTTGGTGAACTCAAGTGAGGTGTATTGCGCTCCGTGGTCCGCGTGATGCAAGAGCTCGCCGTCCGGCACGCGCCGTCCGAGCGCCATGACCAACGCGTTCACGACCAGGTCCGTGGTCTGGCGTTCGCTCATCGACCAACCCGCAAGGCACTGATCGCAGAGGTCCTTGATGCCGGCGACGAACAGCTTGCAGCGGAACTCGGTGATGTCGGCGACCCACCGCTCGTCCGAACGCTGGGCGGTGAAGTCGCGTTCCAACAGATCGCCCGCGGGTGCGGTGTCACGTTTCCCGCGCCGCCATTTCTTGCGGCCGTGCACGCCGACCAGGCCGCACTCGGCCATGATCCGCGCGACGCGTTTGCAGCCGTGATGCCGGCCACGGTTGTGGAGCTGGCCCACAACCCGGCGGCGCCCCATAAGTTCGACCCGACGCAACATGAATGTCGTAGATCTCGTTCGCGAGGTCGACATCGATCAGGTCATGCTCCGACAACGGTCGGCTAACCCACTCGTAATAGCTCGAGCGCGACACCCCAACCAGCTTGCAGAGCCGAGAGACCGGAAACGTGCCGGCATGCTCGGAGACGAACCTGCGGCTCACCTGTTCGTCTCCTGCGCGAAATACGCGGCGGCCTTGCGCAAGATCTTACGATCCATCCGCAAGTCCTTGTTCTCCCGACGCAACCGATCGAGCTCCGCACGCTCGCTCGGATCAAGCGCCCCGGGCGCCTCGTCGCGCTGCGCGGCCTTCACCCACGCGGCGAGCGAACCGTCACTGATCCCGAGCGACTTCGCGACCTCAGCCCGAGAACGCTCCGAGCCGCGATACAACGCGACCGCTTCCCGCCGGAACTCCTCCGGATACTTCGATGAGCGACCCATCTTGGAACTCCTTCCTCTGCGCTACGCACAGAATCAAGTGTCCAAGGAACCGGGTCAACTCCAAAATGCTGCAGCGATATGCGACGTTCCGCTGCCGGTATGCGCAGGATCGCTGCGCGGAAGCGCTGTGCGAGCTGACGGAGGTCTTCGTGCCCCACTGCCACGAGTGGAGTGTATGGCGGCTACTTCCTTCGCCGTCAGGCCCTCCACCGACTATGCAAATGCCTTTCAGGTACTGCGCCGGCTTCGCGCAGCATCTTCACCATGGCGTGGTCTCGGTGGTCGAAGAAGCTGCTCTCCGGTGTCGAGCTTGGCGATCGCCCTCATGTCGGCCACTGCTGGAGACCTAGCTCACCTCAAGGGCGTCTCCGGACAAGCGCAGTATCTCTCGTCCGGGCCTTAGCGCCTGTGCGCGTGAGTGGTGAGATGATTGTTGCCAGCGTGAGCTTCCTGCGCAATGCGCATATGTATATATTGTCGGATCGTGACCTTGATCGCGTTCTGGGCCCGCAGGAATGCGACTGTGCGCGAGATAGTTGTCGCCGCGGACTCGCGCGTGAGTGGCGGCGAGAGCTGGGACAGTTGCCCAAAAGTGGTTGTGCTTCCCCGCCCGTCGACGATAATGGCGATGTCGGGCACTATCGGTGATTCCCACACCTTCCTGGTTCATGCGATCAACACCTGCAACCTTCTAGATGGGCACGGTGTGGGTCGCACTGACATTAGGTATTTTGCGAACCAGCTGTATCGAGTGTTCGATGATAATCGCAAGCATGTCGGCGACTTGCCGGTTGGTGCGAAAAATGCACGAGTTCCTGACATGCATCTAGCGCTGATTGGTTGGTCTTGGCGGCGACTTCGATTCGAGATGTACACCTACAAGTTCGACGATGATGCAAGGGTTGTATACGAGAGTCTTGCCGTAGATGGCGCAAGGAAGTCATCGTTCTTTCTGGGTGACGGCGCTCTAGGTGGCTGGTGTCTTTCGCGGGCGTGAGTGCTCGCGATTTCGGTCGGTGTGTTGGATAATTGGGTGCATGATCGGTTGTTCGGGTGGTGTGTGGTGACGGCGGGGTCGGCGCCGCGACAGGGCGGGCTGGTCG
>JBBRPP010000093.1:0-11448 GCA_038227995.1 Acidimicrobiales bacterium | reverse complement strand
GGCGAGGAAGCGGGCGAGGCTCGCTTGGCGGGGTCCGCCTCGCCAGGCTTCGGCGAGGACCGGGGTGGGGACTGTGGGGGAGGTCTCGAGGGCGAGGAAGCCGGCGTGGAGTGCCCACATTCGCCGGTCGTTGCGGTCGGCGGCGATGAGTGCGCCGGTGTCGTAGGTGACGCCGTCCATTATGCGCTCTTGGCGGTGGGGGTGCGGCGCAGGATGCTGCGGGCGCGGGCGAGGCCTTCGGCGAGTTCGTCGGGGGTGAGGTTGCCGTGTTTGCGTTCCCATTCGGCGATGCCGTGGCGGCCGGCGTCGAGGCGGAGGCGGTGGGCGGCGGTGTCGGCGATCCAGGCGCTGACGTGGTTCCTTCGGCGGCTGCGGCTGCGTCGATGGCGTCGGCGAGTTCGGGTGGGAGTGAGATCGAGCGTTTCTGTCGTCCCGGCCATGACCCAATGGTAGGACAGGTGGTAGGACAAGGCAACGTGCTTTCCTGCACGGTTCCTGCACAGGACTCGGCCGCACGTGGCGGACCTCGACGGATCAGGCGGACAGGACGGACAACAGCGGCAGACGTGACCAGGCCGGATGGACTGAGCCGGACGTCGCGGACGTGGGAGTGAAGTCTTAAACCCCCTTCCACGAGAGTGGGTGCGGGTTCGAACCCCGCCCCGGGCACAAGGAACAACCAGGTCAGCGGCATGAAAGCTCCGACTCATGCTCTCGCAGATCGTTCTCGGCCGCACGATTCCTGCACGGACCGTTTTGTGCTAGCGGGAATCGGACGTGCGGCGGGGCGACGTTGTCAGCGCTGTGCCTTCACCCGGTGGATGGTGACGGGGCGAGCCATGCCTTTCAGCTCGATCTCGCCGGCGGGTTCGGTGACCACGGTGTCGCCGAGTGCGGCCACCACCCGCTCGGCGGCCAGCACCTCGCCGCCCTGCGCTTCGCCGCACAGCCGTGCCGCGAGGTTCACGACTGTGCCGATGGCCGTGTACTCGAAGCGACCCTCGAAGCCGATCTGGCCGCAAGTCGCGAAGCCGGTGGCGATGCCCACCCCGAGCCGCAGTTCGTGCCCGCGACGTTTCCACTCTTCGGCTAGTCGCTCGGTGCGGTCGCGCATGGCCAGCCCCAGGGTGATGGCACGCCGTTCGGGTTCGTCGCACGAGATTGGGTCGTTGAAGAACACCATCATTCCGTCGCCGGTGAACTGCGAGAGCGTGCCGCCTTGCTCGAAGATGACTGGGCCGACCGCGTCGTGCATCTGTTGCAGCACCGCCATCACGTCCTCGGGCTCGGATCGCTCGGCGAAGGACGTGAATCCGCGCAGGTCGCAGAACAACACGGTGATCTCGGCTCGGTGGCTGTGCAGCTTCGCCGTGCCGCCGGCAGCCATCACCTCCACCAACTGCGGCGGTACGAAGCGGCGCATCAGGCTGAAGCGTTCGACCTCCTGCACCTGCTCGGCGACGCGCTGCTCGAGTTCGACATTCCAGGCTGCAACTTGTGCGAGCAGGTCGCGCTCGGCGTCGCGCAGGCGCTTCTTCTCGATGCTGGCGGCAACCCGCGCCTTCAGCAGCACAGGGTCGAACGGCTTGGTGAGGTAGTCGTCGGCCCCGGCCTCGATGCAGCGCACGATGCTGGCGATGTCGTCGAGCGCCGAGATCATGATGACCGGGATGTGGCGGATGGTGGCATCGGCACGGTGGCGCTCCAATACACCGAACCCGTCGAGCCTGGGCATCATCACATCGAGCAGGACGAGGTCGATGCCCGCGCCCGCCTGCGCCAACTGCTCGAGTGCCTCCACGCCATCGCGGGCCTCGATGATGCCGTAGCCCAGCTTCGCGAGCCGGCGGCCGAGCACGTTTCGGTTGGCCTCGTCGTCGTCGACCACCAGCACGGTCTCGAGACGACCCGTCAGCGGCGCGGCCGTGTTGCCTGCATCGCGGTCCACCAGCAGCGGGCCGTCACTGAGCCGTGCTGCCAATGAGCCGAGACGAGTTGTCGCAACCGACAAGCGGTCGATGTCGGTCGCGGGGAGCGACGAGGTCGCCCTCAGCGCAGCGGTCAACGACTCGAGGTCGGCGACCCGCTCGACGAGTGCTGCGACGGAGGCTCCCGCTGAGCCGAACGGCGCGCTGGGCTCGCCGTCGGCATCGCCATCGCCGAGGAGGCCGGGCACGAGTTCGAGCGCCTCTCGCGCACGTGCGCGAACGGCTTCCAATGCTGCGACGTCTGCGTCGGTCGCGTCGTCCTCCTCCATCAGCAACTCCGCGTAGCCGATCAGGTGGTTGACCGGGGTGCGCAACTCATGGCGCAGCTCGCGCGCCTCCTCCGGCGTCACGCCGGGGGCTCCACTCCGAACGCCGCCATCTTGGACAGCAGGCGAGGCAGGTCGACCGGTTTGGTGTCGTAGTCGTTGCAGCCTGCCTCCATCGCCTTCTCGCGGTCGCCCGGCATGGAGTGCGCGGTGAGGGCGATCACCGGCAGGTGGGAGATCGCGGAGTCGGCCCGGATCGCCCGGGTCGCCTCCCAACCGTTCATCACCGGCAGGCTCATGTCCATCAGCACGAGATCGGGCGCCTCGCTGCGTGTCATCGCCACGCCCTCGCCTCCGTCGACGGCCATCACCACGGTGAACCCGCGACGCTCCAGCCGCCGCGACAACATGTCGCGGTTCATCTCGTTGTCTTCGACGATCAAGATCTTGGGCATGCCGTTCACCTCGTTGGTTTCGATGGTCGGTCTGCGTCGGGGTGCGGCACGGCACGAACCGCCAATCCGTCGATGCCCTGAAAGTCGCTTGGGTTCACGGTGTACAGCGGCAGGTCGTTGGCGAGCGCAACGGCTGCTATCAGCGCGTCGTAGGCACGCGCCGCAGGCTTCCGACCGGACGCTCGAAGGCTGGCAGCGACGCCACCAAAGCGTCGCGCTGCCGCGGCGTCGAATGGCAGCGGCCGAAACGACGCCTCCGCGAGCTGCAGGTGTGCCTGGCGAATGGCGCGCTGCTGCGGGTCGTCGGTGACGAGAGGGCCCACCGAGAGCTCGGCAAGGGTGATGGAGGTGATCACTGGGTGCGCTGGCAACGCGGACGCGTCGCGGAGTCGGTCGAGCAGGATCACCGTGTTGGTGTCGAGCACGCCACGCGCATCGCTACCGCCGGCAGAGGTCGTAGAGCTCACAAACTTGGGTCCAGCACTCGGTCGAGATCGGCGCGGAAGGACGCCACGTCGATCGGGGGCAACGACCGCCACCGTGAGAGCAGGGTCGCCGCGTCGAGACCCTCCGGCGGCAGCGGCACGAGCTCGGCCACCGGAACGCCCGAGCGCGTGATGATCACCGACTCGCCGGTGAGCACGCGATCGATGACCTCGCCGCCGTGGTTGCGAAGGTCGCGGATAGTGACGTCACTCATGGCCGAACGGTATCACGCGTGAGACACCCCTGGTAGGGAGACCGTAAACGTGGAGCCGGCGCCGAGCTCGCTGGTGACGGTGATGTCACCGCCCATCATCTGGCAGAAGCTGCGGCTGAGCGCGAGGCCCAAGCCGGTGCCGCCGTACTTCCTGGTCGTCGATACGTCGGCCTGCGAGAAGGCCTCGAACTGCCGGCCCATCTGCTTCTCGGTCATGCCGATACCGGTGTCAGTGACGGCGAACTCGACGGTGTCGGCCTGGCGAATGACGGCGAGCGTGATCGATCCGCCCTCGGTGAACTTGGCCGAGTTCGACAGCAGGTTGAACAGCACCTGCTTCACCTTCACCAAGTCGGTGTCGAACGAACCGACGTCGGCCGGGCAGTCGAGCACGAACGTGTTGCGGTTCTTCTCCACCAGCGGGCGGACGATCTGGTCCACCTCGGTGACCATCGACGCGATGTCGACCCGCTCGACGAAAAGGTCCATCCGGCCCGCCTCCACCTTGGCGAGGTCAAGGATGCCGCTGATCAGTGTGAGCAGGTGCTTTCCCGCCGACTGGATCTTTCCCAGGTCGGGGATCAGCTCGCCGGCGCCGATGTCGTCGCATTCCTCGGCGATCAGTTCGGCGTAGCCGATGATCGCGTTGAGCGGCGTGCGCAGCTCGTGCGACATGTTCGCCAAGAACTCGCTCTTGTGTTGCGACGCGACCTCGAGCTCCTCGGTCTTGGCCTGCAACTCGCTGAACAGCCGAGCGTTCTCGATCGCGATCACGGCCTGATCTGCAAAGGTCTGCAGCAGCTGCTTCTCCGAGTCGGTGAAGCGAACGTCGCCGATCCGGTTGACCGAGATTGCACCGAACCCTTCGCTTCCGCTCATCAGAGGAACACAGCCGATCCCGACCGGCTGGCCGCCCAATCCTTCGATCACGCCAGCAAACCCGGGGACGGTGGCGAGCGGATCGTCGGCGCGCGACGTGAAATAGCGAGGACGACCTCCAGCAATCACTGACTCGGTCGACCCTGTGGTGCTCTCCCAGTCGATCAGGTCCGGGTCGAAGGGGCCGTCGAACGCTGCTGTGAGCAGCTCGCCGGCGCGGTACATGGAGATCAGGGTGAAGTACCCGCCCACCATCCGGTTCGCCTGTTGCGCCAGCTCGTTCAGCACCAGATCGAGGTCGAAGGCGGAGCGGCTGATGGTCTGCAGCACGGCGGCGACTGCGGTCTGTTGCTCGAGGGCGGCGCTGACCTCTTGGTTGCTCTCCTCGAGTTCGCGGAACAGGCGCGAGTTCTCGATCGCGATGACGGCCTGATCGGCGAAGGTTTGGAGCACCTGTTTCTGGGTGTCTGTGAAATGGCTCTCGCCCGCCCGCACGACGCTCATCAGACCGACGACACCGGCGCTGCTGCGCATCGGCACGCACGCCACGGAATGCGCTCCCCATCGGTCGAGCCCAGAATCGGCAAGGGCGGCGACGCCACGGTCGGTCTCGCGAATCGTGGTGGCGAGCACGCGGTTCTCCGCGAGGACGGTCTCCTCGAACGGTCCGAGCACGGCCGTGCCGGGAGTCTCGTAGTGATCGAGATCAGCGATCGGGTACACGTACGCCGCGCCGTAGTCGCGGCCGTTCAGCCCACGGATGGCGACATGCAGGCTCGGCACCAGCCGATGTGCCTGCTCGACCAGTTCGTTGAGCACCACGTCGAGGTCGAACGCCGACCGGCTGATGGTCTGCAGCACCGACGCGACCGCCGTCTGCTGCTCCAACGCCGCGCTCACCTCGCGGTTGCTCTCCTCGAGTGCCTTGAACAGCCGGGCGTTGTCGATGGCGATCACCGCCTGGTCTGCGAACGACTGCAGGATCGCGGTGTGGCGGTCGTCGAACGGACGGTCGACGTACCGGTTCAGCACCACGAACCCGATCGGCCCGTTACGACCCGGCAGCGGCACAGCGACCCCCGACACCGCCTGTGCGCCGGGACGCTGCGACCGGATGATCCTGGCGGTCAGCGGGTAGTCGGCTTCCCATGTCTCGATCGCACCGTTCACGCGGATCGGCCGGTTCTGCAGGTAGGCGGTTCCCGGCACGCTGTCCGCGAGGAACGCACCGTCATCGGCCGCTATCAGTCCGCTGACGTCGTTCCAGATCTGCCACGACCCCGACTCCAGGAATCCGATCGAGGCGTAGTCGGCATCGCACAACCGGCGTGCAGCCCCGGCGATCGCCGGCAGCGTGATCGCGATGTCACCCGGAGACATACCGATCACGCGCATCACCTCTGCCGATGCCGTCTGCTGCTCGAGCGCCTCGCTCACCTCTCGATTGCGCTCCTCCAACTCACGGAACAACCGAGCGTTCTCGATCGCAATGACCGCCTGGTCTGCAAAGGTCTGCAACAAACGCTTCTCGGATTCGGTGAACCGTTCGATGCCTGAACGGATGATCGCCAGCAGCCCGACCACACGGTCGCTCTGCATCAGCGGAATGATTGCGTTCGAGAACGGCCCGAACACCTCGAAGTTCCGCTGGACCGCGGCGATGCCAGTCTCGGCGGCGGCCTCGACCGTCGTCATCGTGCGATAGAACGGCTGCCTCCGCTCGACGTGGTAGCCCACCACCGCTGGATCAGTGAATCCGTTGTATTGGTTGTCGCCCAACCCGTTCTCGTCACGGAACTCCGGCGGATAGATGAACCCCTCGCCGGTTTCGACGAGCACGATGCCAGTCTGGCTTCCACGAACAAGTCGGTTGGCCTGCTCGGCCAGCTCGTTCAGCACAATGCCGAGGTCGAAGGCGGAACGGCTGATCGTCTGCAGCACCGCACCGACCGCAGTCTGCTGCTCCAGCGCCGCCTTCACCTCACGGTTGCTGTCCTGCAACTCGTGGAACAGCCGCGAGTTCTCGATGGCGATCAGCGCCTGATCGGCAAACGTCTGCACGATTGCCTCGTCGCGCTCGGTGAACGGTCTGCGCTCCTTGCGCATCAGTGCGAATGCCCCGCTGAACGATCCCGGCCGAGACAGCGGCACGATCAGATAGGCCTGACGGCCGTTGCCGTGGCGCATCTGGCGGTCCGCCGAATCCGCTGGTCGGGGGTCGTCTTTCTCCGCAAACTCGTAGATGTCGAAGTCGAATCGCTGGACAGTCCCGTCGGCGGTTGTGCCTGCTGTCTCTGCCGGGTCGACGGGGTACACCACGCTGTCGAGGAACGCCAGCTCCTCGCGCGTGTAGCCATGGTGAGCGGCCACCTGCAGCCGACCCTCGCGTGCCTGCCACACCACACCTGAATCGGCGACGCACAGGCGGGCGGCGATGCCGAGCACCTGGTTGAGCACGGGCTCCAGATCGGTCGGCGAGCTGCTGATGATCTCCAGCACCTCGGCGATCGCTGTCTGCTGCTCCAGCGCCTCGCTCACCTCACGGTTGCGGTGCTCTAGTTCGCGGAACAGGTCGGCGTTCTGGATGGCGAGCACCGCCTGGTCGGCGAAGGCCTGAAGGATCCGGCCGACTTTGGGGTCGAACGGATCGACGACGGTGCGGTTGAGGTTGATGTTCCCGAGCCACACGTCGTCGCGGAGGAGCGCAATCGTGACGAAGCTGCGAACCTCGAAGTCGTCGAAACTCTGGCCGATCGGGTCGTTGCGCTGCTTGGCGAACGACGCGAAGTCGTCGACGAAGACCGGAGCGCGCTGATCCCTTGCCCTCAGGTTGACGCCGGCCATCGGAATCGGGATCTCCCGCCCGATCGTCGAGATTGCGCTGGTCGACCAGACGCCCTCGAACCGCAGCACGTCACCATCGACGAGCATCACGCTCCCCTCGGTCGCCCCACACAGGGCACCTGCGCGGGCGGCGATGCCCGCGAGCACCACCCGCAGGTCACCGGGGTTGGCACTGATCAGCGTGAGCACCTCGCTAGTAGCCGTCTGCAACTCCAACGACTCGGCGAGGTCGAGGTTGCGCTTCTCCAATGCGATGAACAACTCGGCGTTGTCCAGCGCAATAACAGCCTGCGCCGCGAATTCCTGAAGGAGCGCTATCTCGTCATCAGTGAACGGCACCGGCTTGTCGCGGTTCGCGATGACGAAACCCCACTTGCCGAGTCCGCCGGTCATCGGGACGAACAGCACGGCGCCATTGGTGATGCCGAATTCATCGCTCCTCGCGGCGACCAACGGGTTGTCCTCGCGCCGGTCGTCGACGGGCCCGAGCAACTGCATCGGACGGCCGGACGAGTGGGCTTCATCGACCACAGCGTTACTGCCCAGTCGCGGACGGGTGCCGTCGTGCGTCTCTAGCCCCCGCACGGCATCCCACGCAGTGAACGAGTGGTCGTCGCCGTAGGTGATCGCCACGTGGAACATGTCGACGAGCGCGGTTGCCGTCCGGTGGATTTCGGGCAGCGTCCGCCCGAGATCGCCCGGCGAGGTGCTGATCACGCGCAGGATCTCCGCGTTCGCTGTCTGACGAGCGAGCGCAGCGTCAAGGTCGTTGAACAGCTTCGCGTTGGAGATGGCGATCGTCGCCTGCTCGACGAACACCCCGAAGATGCGAGCGTCGTCCTCGGTGAACGGCCGCACCTCGAACCGGCCGAGTCGCAAGGCCCCAAACGGCCGGCCGTCGGCGTGCAACGGGGCGATGATCCCACTGCGCACCTGCTGCACCGCTTGGGGCGTCGCCAGTTCGTCGCTGAGGAGCTGCTGCACATCTTCGAACCGCCTCGGTTCGAGCGAGTCCGAGAAGATCACCTCCCGCATAACGGGGGACAGCGGCACGCGAACGCCCACGACGTTCGGGTATGCCGTGTCGGCAACGACGAACGTGGTGTCGTCAACGTCGAGCTGCGAGGCACCACCTTGGTCTGCGTCGAGCAGGCGAACAGCACGCTCGACGATCCCCTGCATCACCGCATGCAGGTTGCCAGGGTGATCACTGATGAGGCGCAGCACCTCGCTCGTCGCGGTCTGCAGCTCGAGAGCGTAGCGAAGCTCCTGCTGTCGACGCGCACTCTCCACGGCGCTGGCGGCTTGTACTGCGAACGACTGCAGCAGCGCGACGTCGTCGTCGGTGAACGGGTCGACTACTTCACGAAACACGCACACACCTACTGCCGCGCCCCCGGCCGGGACCGGGACGTAGACCGAAGACTTCGCACCGATCCTTTCGGCGGCTTCACGGGACTGCGCGTACTCGTCACCGAGCGCCGACTGGTCATCGAACCGGATCACCTTGCGATCGCGGAGCACCTCCGCCAACGATGAGGTCCGATCGTTCGGACGCGGTAACCGACCTCGCATCGACCCGCCGTTCGGTACCGTGAACTGCCCGTAGAGGCCGATCTCGTCGCCCTCGAGGACGAATACGCCGGCGTTCTGCGCGTCGAACAGCCCACCCGCTGCCACGGCGACATCAATCAGCACCATCTGCACTTCGCTGCCCGAAGAAACGGCGCGCAAAACTTCGGCCAGTGCCCGCTCACGACGCCGAAGTACCTCCAGCTCGTCAGCTGGTTTCGGCACGGCAGGTCCCTCGGCTCACGCCGCGACGATAGACGCTTGTGACCGCGACCCGTGCCTTTGCCTGTGCACTTCGGTCGAGGGCATCACGTCCGCGAGAACCTTGGCGCGATCATGGCGTACCCCGCTTGGCATGGCGATCCATTCACGACTTCGCCCGCCAACGGCCGCGGTCACTCGGTGGTCATCGCTCTCGACCGAATCAGACGACGCATCGTCCGTCCCCACCGGGCGTCAGGCGGTCTCGATGGTGAGTCGGGTTCGGGTGGCGTCGGCGATCGTGCGGATGCGGGTGGGGTTGGAGGTGACGACGGCGTCGTGACGGCGAATGGCACCTTCGACGACGGTGACGTCGACGATGTCGTCGTGGCCTGCGCGAGTTGCCAGCGCGCCGACGGCCTTGGCTTGTTCGTCGGTGAGTGGTTCGGTGGTGCACAGGGCGAGGAAGCGGGCGAGGCTCGCTTGACGGGGTCCGCCGCGCCATGCTTCGGCCAGCACCGGGGTGGGGACGGTGGGGGAGGTCTCGAGGGCGAGGAAGCCGGCGTGGAGTGCCCACATTCGCCGGTCGTTGCGGTCGGCGGCGATCAGCGCGCCGGTGTCGTAGGTGACCCCGTTCATCATGCGCTCTTCGTGGCTGGGGTGCGCCGGAGGATGCTGCGAGCGCGGGCGAGGCCTTCGGCGATTTCGTCGGCGGTGAGGTTGCCGTGCTTGCGCTCCCAGTCGGCGATGCCGTGCCGTCCGGCGTCGAGACGGAGCCGGTGGGCGGCAGTCTCGGCGATCCAGGCGCTGACGGTAGTTCCTTCGGCTGCAGCGGCCGCGTCGATGGCGTCGGCGAGTTCGGGCGGGAGTGAGATCGAGCGTTTCTGTCGGCCGGTCATGAGGACAATGGTAGGACAGGTGGTAGGACAGGGCAACGCGCATTCCTGCACGGTTCCTGCACAGGACCCGGCCGCACATGGCGGACCTCGGCGGATCAGACGGACACCGTGCGTGAAGAAAGTCAAGCGCTGCGGCCACGGCTTCCGACGATTCGACAACTACCGGCTCCGCGTGCTGCTCCACACCGGCGGCGTCACCTGGCCCGAACGACCATCACCGCCACGAATCCGAACACGCAGCTCCCCACTCAAATGAGAAGAGCCGTTCAACGGGCATAGTGGTGGGAAACCGCTCTACCCGCAAGGACCGTGGGGCGACATCGACGATGTCGATGTCGAGACTGTGGCCTACGTCGACTGGTCACCCACATGAGTTCAACCACCAACGCCTCCACAGCGAGATCACCGACGACGCCACGTGCACCACACCCGCCAGTTCACCGGCCGCCTGCTACAGTCACATCCATATAGCCACAGAGTGCGTCCCTTAACCCCATCATTTCAGTAGGGGTGGTGTGTTGATGGGGTCGCGTCCGCGAAGAAGCCCTTCTGGTTTGAGAAACTGAGCTTGCGACAGTCCAGTGATCTCATCCCAGAAGGGCACTCCAATGGTGAATCGTAATCGGCGTCGTCGACGCCTTGAAGTCTCTGCTGATGGCCGCGGTGTGGTTGGTCACGCAGGCTGCGTTTGCTTGCGTCGGTCAGGTGAGGATGTCTGAGAGTGCCGCTAGTGCGCGTGGAAACGCATGTGAGGCTGATCGGGTGTACCCGATGACGAGCCCATGCTGCGTGAGCGGCCCGGCTGCATGGTTGCTGAGGCCGAACAGCGCAACTGATCGTGTGGCGGCTCGCTCGATGACTTCGCGTTCGTCGCGATTGTGTAGCAGCGCCGTGAGGTGGAGGCCAGCCGACACGCCGGTCACCTCCAGCCACCCTGCGTGGTCGCTGAGAATAAGCATCATTGCATCGCGTCGCCGTCGGTAGTGCAGCCGTTGAGCACGCACGTGACGGTCGAGCTGTCCGGACGTGATGAACCTGGTGAGCGCCGCCTGTTCGATGGCGGAGACGCGATCGCGTCGAACACGCATTGTGTCGAGCACGGGCTCGAGCAACGCAGAGGGAAGCACGAGCCACGCGAGGGCCACCCCCGGCGCGAGTGACTTGCTCGTCGTGCCGGCGTAGATCACGTGTTCCGGGTCGAGGCCCTGCATTGCGCCCACTGGTCGCCTGTCGTAGCGGAACTCGCCGTCGTAGTCGTCCTCGACTATCCAACCACCACTCTGGCGCGCCCAGGTGACGAGTGCGGCCCTGCGCGCCGGAGAAAGCACGACACCCATTGGGTACTGATGTGCGGGCGTGCACGTGACCGCACCAACGTCTCCCAGCTCAGCAACAACGAGCCCCTCGACGTCGATGGCGACTGATCTGATGCCGGGCCCGGCAGCAGCGACGATCCTGGGGATGGAGGGCAGGCATGGGTTCTCGACAGCGACGTGTTCGACGCCGAGTCGATGGAACGTCGCCGCGAGCACCGACAGAGCGGCAGCGAAGCCGCCGAAGATCACGATGCGCGAAGGATTCGCGACAACCGCCCGCGAACGGGCGAGGTACGCGGCCAAGGCCTCGCGAAGCTCCGCCAGGCCT
>JBBRPP010000092.1:0-11491 GCA_038227995.1 Acidimicrobiales bacterium | reverse complement strand
CCAAGTCACCGGACGCGCCAACGTCCCCACCGACGCATCAGCCGTCGTCCTCAACATCACCGCCACCGAACCAGCAGGACCCGGCTTCATCACCGTCTACCCCTGCGGCACCACCCAACCACTCGTCTCCAACCTCAACTAAACCACCGGCCAAACCATCCCCAACGCCGTCATCGCCAAAGTCGGCACCGCCGGCAAAATCTGCATCTACACCAGCCAACCAACCCACCTCATCGCCGACATCAACGGCTACTTCCCCGCCAACTAGGCGAGCTGGAAGACCTTCTGGAAGTTGCGCATCGCGCGCACGCTTCCCTGCCGGGTGACGAGGCCGGCCTCGATCGCTTCGTCCAGGGTCATCGCCCCGACACGAACATCGAGCAGCACCCACGCCGCGGCTGACAGGACGAGGTCTGGCTTGCGCCCCGGTCGTGCGCCCGACGCGCCGGGCGTCGAGTACAGATCGAACGACTTCCCGTCGATCTCGATCACGTAGTACTGGTCGAGGTCGCCGGCAGCATCGCGGTCGTAGAACGCCCTGACGGCGGTGACGATCGTGGTCTCGGGCCGAGTCGGTGTGTGCTCGTCTGGTGGGGCGAGGAACGACGTGCCGAACCGGATCAGGGACCGCAACACTGGAGTCACCGACCGACCCATTTCGGTCACGGTGTACACGGTGCGCGCCGCCGGTGGCGGCAGTTCCTTCGTGGTCACCAAGCCGTTCTCGGTCAACTCCTTGAGCCGATGCGACAACAGGTTGGGCGGGATGCCGGGCAGGTTCGTGCGCAGGTCGGTGAACCGCTGATCGCCGATCGTCAGCTCGCGCATGATCAGCAGCGTCCAACGGTCACCGACGACGTCGAGCGCGCGGGCGATCGGGCAGTACATCTGATAGTCGACGGTCTTCGGCACGACACCGAGCGTAGCGTGTCGAACGTCTCATTTGATACATCTTGTGTATCGCCAACTTTTGAGCTAGAACTGGTCAGATGCATGATGCAACTGACACGCCCGGTCCGCGATGACGTTCGCCGCCGACACTGCCCTGCGCCGCCACGACGCGGGCCGCTTCGAAGCCGAACTGCCGATCCACTGGTCATCGCTGGTCGGCATCCACGGTGGCTACATCGTCTCGATCGTTGCGAGTGCGATCGATGCCGTCGTGGACGACCCGGCGCGGCACATTCGCAGTCTGAACGCCCAGTTCGTTCGACCGCCATCAGCTGGGTCGGCCACCATCGTCGTCGATGTGCAGCATGCGGGCCGCACGACCAGCTTCGTCACCGCGCGCATGACACAGGCGGATCGGCTCGTGCTGCTCGTGACCGCCGTGTGCGGCCGCACCCGCGATGGCATGTCGTATTCGGACACTCCAGCGCCCAGGCCGGCGTTGCCGCCGCTCGGATCGATGCAGTTCGTGCCATCGGGCGTCCGCGTCGGACACTTCACCAATGCCGACATCATCATGGACCCCGACGTCGTACCGTTCGGAGGCGGCGACCGGGCGTGGTTGGGCGGATGGCTGCGACCGCTCGATGACGAGCCCATCACGACGACCTGGCTGACGTGCATGGCCGACTTCTTCCCGCCGTCGGTGTTCTCGCGCACCACGGCCCCGGTGAAGGCGGCGAGCATCGACTTCTCGGTGCAGTTCATGAGCACGGACCCGCAACGTCACGTTGCTCCCGGCGGGTATGTCTATGGCCAGATGTACTCGGCCGAGTCGGCCGAGGGCTTCGCCGTCGAGGACGGCATCATCTGGGCCCCGGACGGCACGGTCCTGGTGACGTCACGCCAACTCCGCCTCGCCGGCGAGTGACCGACGGCATCTTCAATCCTCAGCAGCGTCAGCGACCGCGGTAGGTGGCGCTGCTTCCGGCGCCGTCCTTGTTCAGTCGCTTGCTGAGGTGGAGGCCTTCGAAGATGAACTCGATCGCGGCCGCGACAGCCGGAGGGGATTCGCTCCCACCGGTCAGCGCCAGGACGGGTGCTTTCAGTGCCGGCACGGAATCGAGCAGTGCGACCAGATCGGTGGACGAAACGTCTTCGCCGGTGTGCGCGATCAACCCTTCGTCGAATGCGGCGATGACATCGCGGACCTGATCCGGTGTGATTCGTTCCTTGTAGACCGTGAGGACAGCGCTGCGAACGAGGTTCTCGAGGATCGCGCCCTCGCGTCCGTCCTCGATCGACTCGATCTCGATCTTGCCCGACGTCGACGCGGCGATGGCGCCGAGATCGCACACGCGGGGCACGACCTCGCGCTCGCCCGCACGCAACGCCCGGCGCAGCGCGTTGGCGCCGAGCACTTCGGTGTTGCTGACCGACAGTCGCACCGACACGCCGCTGCGTTGGTTGACGTGCGTGCTGACACGAGCGAGATGGCTGAGCGTCGCGATGACTTCTTCCATGTAGTCGGGCATCGTGACCTTGACATCGCCGACGCTGGCAGGGCGGGCTTCCTGGCGGATGATGTCGACCTCGGTCGAGACCTCGAGCGGGTAGTGGGTGCGGATCTGACTGCCGAAACGATCCTTCAACGGGGTGATGATTCGGCCACGGTTGGTGTAGTCGTCGGGGTTCGCCGACGCGAGGAGGACGACGTCGAGCGGGAGGCGGATCTTGTAGCCGCGGATCTGAACGTCGCGCTCTTCGAGCACGTTGAGCAGACCGACCTGGATCCGCTCGGCGAGGTCGGGGATCTCGTTGATCGCGAAGATGCCGCGGTTGGTGCGCGGCACCAAGCCGTAGTGCAGCGTGAGCTCGTCGCTGAGGTAGCGACCCTCGGCGACCTTGATCGGGTCGACCTCACCGATCAGGTCGGCGATCGAGGTGTCGGGCGTCGCCAGCTTCTCGCCGTAGCGAGCGTCGCGGTGCACCCAGGTGATCGGTGTGGCGTCACCCTGTGACTCGACGAGATCGCGGGCATGCCGGGAGACAGGGTTGTACGGATCGTCGTTGATCTCGCTGCCTTCGACGATGGGCATCCATTCATCGAGCAGACCCGTCAGCGAGCGGATGATGCGAGTCTTGGCCTGGCCACGCTCGCCGAGGAAGATCACGTCGTGACCCGCCAACAGGGCGTTCTCGAGCTGCGGCATCACGGTGTCCTCGTAGCCGAGAACGCCTTCGAACAGCGGCTCGCCGGCGGAGATCTTGAGCACGGCGTTGCGCCGAATCTCTTCCTTGACGGGAACGGATTCCCAACCGGATTCCTTCAGTTCGCCCAGGGTCGTTGCCAGTTGCGTCATGAATCGAAGATAGCCAAGATCCACTCGAGATGCACAGTGGGTCCCCGATTGGCCCGGCGAGCAGCGGTGGACACCGGACGGCTCGGGCGAATGCCGGCCCATTAGGCTGGGCTGATGGATCTCGGGGGCGTGTGGCGTGCGGCAACCGCCGACGACCAGCTCCGCCGCACCGCCGTCGGGTTGTCGTACGACGACTCCGAATGGCCGGCGATCAGCGTCCCCGGGCACTGGCGCAACGAGCCCGCCTTCGCGGACAGCGACGGTCCGTTGCTGATGCGCACGCATTTCGATCAGCCCGAGCCGACGGCCGATGAGCGGGCGTGGATCGTTCTCGACGGCGTCTTCTACCAAGCCGACGTCTGGTTCGACGGCGCATACATCGGCGATCCCGAGGGCTACTTCTTCTCGCACAGCTTCGAGGTCACGCAGTTGGCGAGGTTGTCGAGCGAGCACGTGCTGGCCGTCGAGGTCGCATGCTCGCCACAGAAATCACACCGCGGCCGACGCAACATCACCGGCGCGTTTCAACAGGCCGAGACCGGCGACCCGCTGTGGAACCCGGGCGGGCTCTGGCGGCCGGTGCGCATCGAGACCACCGGTCCGGTTCGCCTCGACCGGCTGCGCGTGCTGTGCCGCGACGCGAACGAGGCCCGAGCACACCTTCGGCTGCACGGTCGTCTCGACAGCGACGCACCACGCATGGTCCGCATCCGGACGACGGTCGATGGCGTGGTCGAGTCCGAGGTCGAGCAGTCGTTGGCGCGCGGCAAGAACGAGGTCGACTGGAACCTCGACATCGACAACCCCGCGCTGTGGTGGCCGTGGTCGATGGGCGATCAGCCGCTCACCGAGGTGACGGTCGACGTCATCCTCGACGGTGAGATCAGTCACTCCCGCTCGGTCACCACGGGGCTGCGCGAAGTCGCGATGCAGGACTGGATCTGGTCGATCAACGGCGAGCGTCTCTTCCTCAAAGGCGCCAACCTGGCACCGACACGGCTCGACATCGCGTCCGCCACTCCCGCCGATCTGCGACGCGATGTCGAACTCGGCAAGGAAGCCGGCCTCGACCTCTTGCGCCTGCACGGTCACATCTCAGCGCCGGCTCTGTATGACGCAGCCGACGAGCTCGGCATGTTGTTGTGGCAGGACTTCCCGTTGCAGTGGTCGTACGCGCGTGACGTGCGTCGGCGGGCCGTGACACAAGCCGGTGAAGCCGTGTTCGAGCTCGGCCATCATCCGTCGATCATCACGTGGTGTGCGCACAACGAGCCGGGCGCAGCTTCGGTCGAGGCGAGTGCCGCCAAACCTGGTTGGCGATCCGCGCTGCGCTACGTCGCCGGTCAACAGCTGCCGTCGTGGAACAAGAACATCCTCGATGGTTGGGTGAAGCGCGCGTTCGAGCGCGCCGACGAAACGCGTCCGACGACATCACACAGTGGTGTCATGCCGCACCTTCCTGAGTTCGGCGGCAGCGACAGCCACCTCTGGTTCGGCTGGTATCACGGCGACGAACGCGACCTCGCCGGGTTCGCAGCGACGTTCCCGCGGATGGTCCGATTCGTCAGCGAGTTCGGCGCACAGGCGGTGCCCGACACCACCGACTTCATCGACACCGGCGACTGGCCGCTGCTCGATTGGGACTCACTCGAAGCTGAGCGCGGGCTGCAGCGCAGCGTCCTCGACCGCCTTGTGCCCGTTGCCGACCACGACACGTTCGACAGTTGGCGCATCGCGACGCAGCGCTATCAAGCCGGATTGCTGCGCCACCACATCGAGACCCTCCGGCGGCTGAAGTACCGGCCTGCCGGTGGCTTCTGTTTGTTCATGCTCAACGACGCGAACCCTGCGATTTCGTGGAGCATCCTCGATCACGAGCGGTCACCGAAACTCGGCTACCACGCGGTGACCGAAGCGTGCCGACCGGTGATCGTCGTCGCTGACCGCCTGCCCGCAACGCTGGCCCCTGGCGACTCGCTGGCCGTCGACGTCCACGTGGTCAACGACCTACGTACCGATCTCGGCAATGCGCGACTGCGCGCTCACCTGCGCTGGTCGAACGGCGAGCACGAGTGGAACTTCGAAGGAAAGGCCGAATCCGACAGCTGCACTCGGATCGCAACGTTGCAGTTCGTCGTGCCCGACGCTCCGGGCGATCTGTGGCTCGACCTCACGCTCGAGGCCGACGACGTGATCGCGACCAACCGCGAGCAAGCCCGCATCGTCCATCGCGCCTGACCGTCGCTCAGACGGCTATCAGGTTCAACTCGTCGTAGCGCTTGCCGAGCGCCGCCGCCGCGTCGGCTCCGATCCAGTCGAGGCATGCGGTGTACATCGTGCGGGGGTCCAGAACCGGGCGGACATCGCCGTCGAGTTGGTTGCCGAGATCGACGGTGGTGAGCACACCACCGACGACCATCGGACCGAACATCATCGACAGTCCGCCGGCGCCGTGGTCGAAGCCTCCGCTCGCGTTCTCACCCACGCGGCGCCCGAACTCGCTGGTCGTGACGAGCAGTGTTTCGTCGGCCCGGCCGGCCGCGGCCACCGTGGTCAGGAATCCGTCGATGCCTTTGGCGAGATCGTCGTACAGCACCTTGTGTGTCGCAAGTTGGTTCGAGTGGGTGTCGAAGCCGCCCACGGACACCACGACGATGCGCGCACCGACATCGCCGATCACGAGACGAGCCGCGACGTCGAGACCTTCGACGAGGTCGAAGCCGCCCTCGCGATCCGGCACGTCACCACCACTGTCACTGACGTTGGAATCCTTCACGGTCGCGAACGACGCCACTGCCTCGATGGTGGAGGCCAGTGATCGCTGAGCGAGCGCAAGCAACGGGTCATGGCTGAGCGGGCTCGTCATCGTCTGCAACCGGTCGCCGGGAATGGTCTTCGGGAAGGTGAACGACGCCGGCTGCAGAACCACGGCGGGTTGGTAGTGATCGCCGATCAACATCGGCGCTGCGCTACCGAGCGCCGTGGCATAGAGCGGCTTCACGGCCCCATCGGTGATCGAACGCCCGAGCCAACCGGTGGGGGCCGTGAGATCGTCAGCGCGCCACCAACGATCGAGCGACACGAAGTGCGAGTGGTTCGGATCGCTGAACCCGATGCCGGGCAAGAAGTTGACCTGGCCCGCATCCCAGTACTTCGACAGCGGCGCGAGCTGCGGATGCAAGCTCCATTCGTTCATCCCCTTCAGCGCGACCAGCTCGGCTTCAGGGATCGCCAGCGTCGGCCGAGCATCGCGATAGCGGCCGTCCGCGGGCACCAGCGAATTGAGACCGTCGTTGCCACCGTTGAGTTGAACGATCACGAGGGTGCGTTGACCCCCGGCCACCAGCGGCTGCGGGATCGTCGACGACGAGGATGACGATGACGACGGCGAGGCTGGTGCCGCGGGTCGTCCGAGCTTGCTCGACGTCGAGCATCCGGAGAGCGCGATCGTGACTGCGGAGCCAGCTCCGAGCTGGATGAATTTGCGACGACTGAGCATGATGATGCCTCCTATGCGACGACGAACTCGGGTGAGCAGAGCGCGAGTGCGAGTCGTTGTGGTCCTGGATTTGCCGCATCGAGGGCGGCGTTGGTCGCATCGCTGAACAAGGGCACGGGGAGACCGAGCGATGTGGCGAGCGCCGCGTGGTCGGTGCCGGTCGCGGCCACCAGCGCGGGGTTGTCGCTCGGTGCCGACTCGGCGACGGCTGACGCGAGACCGGCTCGGGCGACCACGGTCGACGAGCCGAACCAGGCCGCACCGCCCGGCCAACCGGCGACGTTCGGTGGACTCATCGGAATCTGACCAGCGGCGCGAAGCCCAGCCAAGCGCACCTTCGGCCGGATCACACCACCGGTGACGCGCTGGGCGATGACCAGCCACGGCACCGGCGCGAGCACGACCGCCTGGCCACTGCCGGCGACGCCCGCCTGCAGGATGGCTGTGACCAGCGACGTGATGTCGAATGAACTCGATGCGAAGGTGGACGCGAGTGAACCGACGATGGCCGAATCACTCGTACCGAGGAACTCGGCAGCGAGCGTGCCGGCGATGAACGGAGCCAGCGCCGATTGGGAAGCGATCGCGGCGATCACGGAATCAACGTCATGCACACCGCTCTGGCCCAGGTAGGTCTGCGGTGTGTCGTCGTGCTGCCGAACGACGAAATCGGCCGTACCGACGGAGCGACGAACACGCCATCCACTCAGCGCCGCAGCACCGGCGGGCACGTCGGCCTCGGAGTAGTTGCCGACACCGAGGGCGAACAGCTCCATCACCTCGCGACTGAAGTTCTCGTTTGGGTGTTGGCCGGTGGAGGTCGCTCCGTCGAGATACACCAGCATCGCCGGGTCGATCGTGACCGCCTTCAGCAACGGCGCGAACGGGCCGAGTCCCTGGCGGCGGAACAAGCGGATCTGGTCGACCATCAGCCGCGCGATCTTGACCTTGTCGACGGCACTCACGAAGTGTCCGTGCCACAGCCATGCCATTCGATCGACGAGCGGTGTCGTGGTCGACACCATGTGATCGAGTCACGTGTTGATCGCGGCGAGCGCTGTCGCCCTGTCGCGTTCGAGCGGGAGGTCAGCGTCGTTCCACGGATCTGATGCGACGGCTGACGCCACCGCGCCGGCCGCGATCATCGATTCGATCTCGGCACCGGGCCCACGAGCAATCGCCGCGTTCAGGTCGGCAAGGGCGAGACCGAATCCCGCCCGGCGATGAAGCCAACACACTGCTGCACGATCATCCATGCGCTCAGGATGAGCCCGAATTGTCAGCAAAGTATGAGCAGCCCCCAGACGCGGATCAGTCAGATGTCGGCGGATCGCCGACATCTGACTGATGGAACGCTCGGGTGTTCAGCTACCGAGGTAGCCAGCCACATCGACCACCAGGTTCGTGGCCTGCGAGTTGAAGATGCACACGTTGCCGCCATCGCCGACCTTGGCCAGGACTGCGTTGGCGACGGTCTGGCCGCTGACGAAGTTCAGGTTCGATGCCAGCGGAGTCGGGCTGCCGCACGGGTAGACCGTCACGAAGCCGCTGCCCTGCGGGTCGGTGACCAGCACGTTGAGCACGACCGACGTGGCATTGGCCGGAACGCCGCCACGACCGATCACATGCAATGTGGTCACCGTGCCCAGGGCTTGCACGCCGGCACCGTTGTTGACGCCGTCGATGGTGGTCAGGCCGGGACGGGTCTCCATGAGTCGTGCCGGAACGATGGCCGAGTACGCGGTCTTCACGGGGAAGTACGCATTCACGTCGACGACCAGTTGTGTCGGCTGCGAGTTGAACACGCACACCTTGCCGTCCGTTCCGATCTTCGAGATCGCCAGGTTGGCAATCGTCTGACCGGCGGCGAAGTTGATGTTCGAGGCGGTCGGCATCGTCGAGCCACAGGGGAAGACCGTGACGAAGCCTGCGCCCTGAGGCTCGGTGACCGTCACGTTGATCACGGCAGCAGTGGCATTGGCGGGCACACCGGCACGACCTGTCACCTGAACAGACGTGACCGTTCCGAGTGGCAACACGCCGCCACCGTTCTGCAGGCCGTCCACTGTCGTGTTCGCGTCACGAGACTCGAGGAGTCGAGCGGGCATCACCGTGTGGAGCGACGTCGTGGTCGGGAAGAACCCGTCGACATCCACCACCAGCTGAGTCGGCTGGGAGGTGAAGATGCACACCTTGCCACCATCGCCTATCCCGGCGATCACAGCATTCGCAACCGTTTGTCCGGCGGCGAAGTTGAGGCTGGAGGCGGTCGGCATCGTCGAGCCGCAGGGGTAGGCCGTGACGAAGCCGGCGGCCTCCGGGTCGGCGACTGCGATGTCGAGCGTCGCCGCTTTGGCGTCGGCAGTCACGCCACCGCGACCAGCGACCACCAGTTGCAACGTCGAGCCGGCAGCCAGCTCTCCCGTTCCGGCGTTGAGGCCGTCATTGGTGAGCTGACCCGGCCGTGAGTCGGCCAGACGGGTGGGCTGGAACGAGACGTAGTCGTCGATGGCGAACGGATCGTCACTGACGATGGTCAGCGCGGCCGACGCTGCCGACGGCGTCGCTGCGACCTTGCCGAAGCCGGTCACCGCGGTGACGGCGATCTGCACGGTCTCGTTGTGCTCGGGAATGCTGTCGTCCAGAATCGGGACGCTGACCGTCTTCGATGTCTCGCCGGCAGCGAAGTCGACCGTCATCGAGCTCGGGTTGCTGTAGTCGGCGCCAAGCGTTGCGGTGCCAGGCGTGACAGAGAACGTCGCCGTCGCCGGGGCGCCACTGGCGGAACGGGTGAACGTCACGGTGGCCGTTCCGGCTGCTTCGTTCACCGTCACCGGGGCAACGGATACGTCAGGGAGAGCGAAGTTCTGGATCGAGCTGAGCGTTGCGGCATCCATGCACCGCAGGCCTTTCACCACGCCGTCCGAGTCAGGGGTGAGTGCCGCAAGGCCGACGGCCGTGGCCTGTGCCCGAGCGTTGGTGTAGTCACCTGCGACGAAGTTCATGAACGTCACGGTTTCACCGGGCTGGATCGTGACATCCCACGACCAGAACGGGTTGTCATCTCCGTTGACGAAGTTGTTCGATGTCAGCGGCAACGGCGCATTCGGCCCTTGCAGCACGTGGGCGAGGCGAACGTCGGAGCTGGTTGTACCCGAGTAGTTCTGCATCGTGTCGACCCAGGTGTCGGTGAGGTCCGATATCGCATCGCCGTTGGAGGACGTGACGATCTTGGTGTTGTTGTCGGATCCGAGGTTGTTCCCGGTGCCGACGGCGACTGTCACCGGAACGGTGCCGGGGTTGGTGACCTTGTTCAGCCAGCGAGCGAAACTGCCGTCTTCTGGCACGTAGACCTCGCGGGAAACATCGACGGCCACCGGGTCGGGGGGAACCGGATTGACGCCGTTGTACGTGATCGGCATCGACTTCGTCGGGAAGACGTACTGCGCGGAGGTGCCGCCGACAGGATTGATGCAGTTGGGGTCGGCGGTCGCCGGAGCGCCCGTCTGCAGGTAGGTGTTGGTGTGCCCCGAGGTGGTGGCCCGGTGGGTTCCGGGCTGATCGACGAACAGCGAGTTGTACCCGTCGAATGCGTCGTTCAACGTGGATTGTGTGGTGCCTCCGTTCAGCGTCGTCGCCGGAACGGCGGTCGTGAACTCTGCTTCGCTCGCCGCTGCACTCGCCGACGACGTCGTCTGGAACGTGATGTTGGTGTTGACGAAGAACTTCAACTTGTCGTGGTCGATCAAGCCGATCGAACCGGTGGCGGCCGGTGCGACGAGGCGGGTGCCGTCGCCCAGGATCGCCGACGCGGGTACGACGCTGCCATGGGCTGCGCCATCCTTGTCGCGCTTGGATGCGCTGGTGACGCCTGATCCGTCGCCCTTGATCTGCTTCGAGCTCACCGATACGCCGCCGGCAAAGGGATCGGCGGCAGTGTGTGCGTGGGCCGCAGCGTGAGCGGCTTTGGGCGCAGCGCTGGCTGATGCGGCAGACGAGATCGCAACCAGCGGCGAGGCCACCAGTGCTGCAGCAGCGACCATCCGGCGTGCCGTCTTCAGGTCGGCCAGCGGATCGCGAACGACAGCAGTCGGGTCGCTCAGCCACGACCGCAGGGGCTTCTCCAGCGACGCGTCGACGACGTGGAATGAAGCGTTGCTGAGGCGCGTGGTCAGGCGGCCCCACATCCGGGCCTTCATCATCTGGCGATCAGCGAACACCATCGTCGGCATCGAGCGTCGTCCAGCCGAACGACCCACCGGGACGTTGAGCAGCACTGCGCCGGCCAGGCCAGCGGCACGCGCTGCGCGGCGCGCCTCGGGTACTGCAGCGCCTGAAGCAGCGATCAGTCGCGGCAGCGACGGATCGAACTCAGTCATCGCGACCGACAGCGCAGTCGCGATGTCGATGCCCATCGGCACGCACACGACACCGACGCCGTTGGCAGCGAGAGCATCGGAGAGGCGGGCGTCGTCCAGCGCACCATCGGTTCGAAGGATGGCCACGGCCGTTGATGTCTGAGGCTTGCGTACGATGCAGCCGGAATGAGGGATCACAAGATCTGCCTTTGATGAGAGGAACGATTTCTCTATCGGCACGCTGCGTGGGAAAGTAAAGGAGTTGTCTGGAGGAAGCCGCTGGGTCGTCGGGTCGGTGTGGAACACTGGCTTCCCATGAGTGCGACGGACAGCGAAGAACACCGGGACGACGCACCCTTCCGGCTGACGATGTCGAGCGGCTT
>JBBRPP010000091.1:0-11938 GCA_038227995.1 Acidimicrobiales bacterium | reverse complement strand
TGGCGCGTAGCGCCTGTTGGTAGCGCGAGTCCAGGGAGCTGGTAGCGCGGTTCTGGGGAAGTGGTAGCGCTCGGGTGGGGTGATGCTTCGCTGGGGGGTGGCGCCACATGGGGTGTCGCCATTTCTCGTTTGGAAGGCGAAGTTCATGGTGGATGACCGAAGGATCTTGGTGCTGTTGCTCGAGGGGAACAGTTACCGGGACGTTGTGGAGATGGTGGGGTGCTCGCATCGCGACGTGGCACGAATGAAGCAGGCGATCACCGAGCACGGGGTCACCTCGGCTGTGGCGGTGAGCGAGGCTGATCTGGCGGGGTGGTTCCCGGATGGGCGCCGTCGGGTGTCGGACGAGTACGACCAGCCTGATCTTGAGCGGGTGCTGGTGTCGATGAAACGGAACCGGCATTTCACGTTGCTGCTGGCGTGGCGTCGTTACGCGGACGCGAAGAGCCCGGGCAAGAAGTATGGGTACTCGCAGTTCTGTGCCCTGTTCACCGACTACGTCAGGACTCACGATCTGGTCGCGACGCTTCATCACGAGCCGGGCCGGGCGATGCTGGTGGACTGGGCCGGCGACACCGTCGCCGTTGTCGACGCGGTGACCGGGGAGATCTGCCGGGCGGTGTTGTTCGTCGCCGTGCTGCCGTTGTCGGGGGTGTTGTTCTGCCGCGCTTTCGAGAACATGCGCAGCGAGGCGTGGCTCGACGCGCACGTGCGGGCGTTCGCGTTCTACGGCGGCGTGAGCCAGATCATTGTCCCGGACAACCCGGCGACGTCGACGCATCTGGCGCGCAAGGGCGACGCGGAGCGTGTCGTGAACGCCAGATATCAGCAGCTGGCCGATCATTACGGCTGTGCGATCGTGCCGGCCAGATCTCGTAAGCCACGCGACAAGGCAGCGGTCGAGAACGCGGTGAACGTGGTGAACAAGCGGGTCATTGGCTACCTCGAAGACGACGTGTTCACGACTTTGGCCGAACTCAACGACGCGATCGCCGAGCGGGTGACCGAGATCAACTGTGACATCCGCCGGGCGGACGGCACGACCCGGTGGGAACGCTTCGAAACTGAAGAAGCCCACCTGCTCGGCCCGCTTCCCGACACCGTGTTTGAGGAAGTGACGTGGAAAGAACTGAAGGCCGGTCGGAACTATCACGTCACGACGGATTCGCAGCGCTACTCGGTTCCCTATCGGCTGGCCGGCCGGTTGCTGCGGGTGCGGTTCACCTCATCGAAAGTGACGGTGTTCGACGGCCACGACATCGTCTGCGAACACCCCAGGCTGCGGGGCCGCAAGGGCCAATACTCGACCCTGGCCGACCATGTCCCGCCTCAGCATCGCAACATCGACGGGCTGTGGTCCAGGGCCTGGTTCACTGACCGGGCGCGCAGCTTCGGCCCAGCGACTGTGCAAGTCATCGAGCAGATCCTGGACCGGCACAAGATCGAAGCACAGGGCTACCTGGACTGCCAGAACATCTTGAACGGGCTCGGCAAACAGAGCCGTGACCGCTTGGAAGCGGCCTGCCAAGAACTGATCAACCGTCGCGGACACGCGACCTACACGACACTCAAGCGCCTGATGGCCGCCATCGGCAGTGACGTCGACAAACCCGCACCGGTGACCCCGGCCGCGTCAACCAAGAAGCGTGGGGGTGACGTCGTTGCCGGACCGGACGTGTTCGTGCGTGACATCTCCCACTACGCCACCGGCGGCGAGGAGGCAGGCCAGTGACCTTCACGAGCATCGACTACGACAAGTTCCGGGCCCTGCGGGTCACCCACGTCGCGACCCGGTTCGAAGAACTCATCGCGGATGAGGCCAACGACACTCTCACCCCCGAGCAACTGTTCTTGACCGCGGTCGACGACGCACTCGAACTGCGCCGGGCCCACAAGGTCGACAAACTCATCCGCCAGGCGCGGTTCGCGATCCCCGGCGCGTCGGTCGCGGAGATCGACTACCGCGACGGGCGCGGCATCACCGCGGTCCGGATGCGCCGTTACGCCGCGCATGACTGGCGAGCAGACCCCATGAACTTGCTGATCATCTCGCCGACCGGAGGCGGCAAAACCTACCTGGCCTGCGCGCTCGGGATCAGCGCCTGCCACAACGGCCACGCCGTCACCTACGCCCGGATGGACGACCTCGCCCGCCGACTCGTCATCGCCCGCCACGACAGCATCGCCCACCAGAAACTGTTGGGCGAACTGTCCGAGACGGACCTGTTGATCATCGATGACTTCCTCACCGTCGGCATCGACAGCGACGCCGCCAGCGACCTGTTCGCGATCCTCGCCAACCGGCAACACCGGCTACCGACCATGATCGGTTCCCAGACTGGCCCCGCGCACTGGGTCGCCGAGCTCCCCGACCGTGTCGCTGCCGACTCCATCGTCAACCGGCTCGCCAACCACGCCAGAACCATCAACCTGGGCCAACTCGACATGCGCAGACTCCGCCACGAACACGCCCAAGCAGCCAAGGACTACTGGGAATAACCCCACGGCGGCCCGGCCACCAACGGCCGGGCCGCTACCACTTCCCCAGAACCGCGCTACCAGCTCCCTGGACTCGCGCTACCAAGAAGCGCTACGCGCCAGTGGTGTATGCAAACGAGCACATATGTTACAGTCGCTCTAGGTAGATGACTTTCCCTGGAGGATTACATGAGGACATCGTACAAGACGCAGGTCAGCGGAACGTGGAGTGCGACGCCCTCCGGGTCGATCAGTTGCGTCGTGTAGACCACTTTGCGGGGCATCACCGGTACCGACGTTCGGTCATCAAATTCCTTGCCGTCGGCATCTTGCTGGCGGGTTGTGGCGGTTCGGGTGCGTCGACGGCTGGGTCGTTGGCTCCTGCGAGTGTTGCCGCGGGTGGGCGGTTGCCTGGCGAGTCGACGAATGATCTCCTGCAACGGTTGATCAACGACTGCATGGCGCCGTATGGGTATCCGTACACGATGGCGAACGGGTTCTTGGCGGATGGGAGTCCGTCCAACTTTCGGGTCTATGGCGCGGATCCCGTGATCCAGAAGCAGCAGGACGTGTGTATCTCTCAGGCTTCGCAAGGTATTGGTGCTCAGAAGTTGACCCCGACTCAGTTGAAGGAGAACTGGGCGTTCCAGACGGCGGTGATGCAGTGTCTGATCGACAAGGGTTACGACATCGGCACGCTGGTGTCGTTGGAGGAATTCGTCGCCGCTGGTGGCGCCGTGGATGTCGCGTCGAAGTTGAGTGAGTTCGGAGGGTTGGAGCAACCTGACTCGGCAGCGGACATGGATGCGTGCGTCGCTAGCGCGAGCTGACATCATCTGCAGTTCGGCTGATGATCGCGTAGTGTCGCGGTGATGGCCGCTGATCGCCGACCCGCCAGTCGAATCTGGCGTGGTGTGCTGTGGGCATCGGTGGTGGTGGTCGGGGTCGCGTTGGCTGGTGCTGCGGGTTTCGGTTTGGGGAAGCGGACGCTGGACTCGGCGCCGGCGGTTCCGGTGGCGGCGGCGCCAGCGACCGTGGTCGCAACTGACGGCACATTGGTCGACGAACGGGCGATGAGCGCGCAGGCCGAGTGGGAACGGACTGGGGCGATCCTGAATCGTCTGTCTGGAACGGTGACATTGGGTAGCGTCGGCACGCCGAACGCAGTGTTGGAGATCGCTGCTGGTGATGTGCTGTACGCAGTCGATGGTCTGGTGGTGATGGCGCTGCCGGGTGAAACGCCTGCGTATCGGGCGATGGGTGTCGGTTCGTCAGGTGCGGATGTGCGCCAGTTGCAAGAGTTCTTGTCGTCGGGCGGCTATCTGTCGGGTGATGTCGATGGTAAGTGGGGTTCGCTGACGTCTGCTGCGTACAAGCAGTGGCGCGCCGATCGCTTCCTGCCGGAACGCAAAGAAGTCGCCCTTGGCGAGATCGTGTTCATTCCGTCGCTGCCGTTGTCGGTGACACCGACCGACGCGATCGCGGCCGGGGGATTGATCGCTGATGGCGATGTCACGTTCGATGTGTTGGCGGCGGCGCCGACGTTGCGGCTGTCGTTCGGTGTCGACGGTTCGGTGCAAGTGCCGGCGGGCACACCGGTCGACGTCGACATCGATCAGGAGCCCGTTGCGATGGTAGCGACCGACCGGCAGTCGGTTGCCGACACGGGTGCCCGGCTGGTGGAGTTGGAGAGCACCGGGTCGGCGGGGTGTGAATCTTGGTGTGGGTCGATCCCGACGTCGGGTGTGTCGTTGTGGCCAGCCACCGTCCGGTTCGGAGGCCCGGCGACCGGCGTGGTAGTCCCGGTCGGTGCGATCGCTGGCGGTGCGGGTTCGACGGCTTCGGTGACGCTGCAGGATGGTTCGACCGTTCCAGTGGTGGTTGTGTTGCAGGTTGGTGGGGACGCGGTGGTGACCGGTGTCGACGTCGGCGACGTGATCGTGTTGCCCGGCACCGGGAGTCCGTGATGGTCGCGCTGGTCGCAGTTGATGATGTGAGTTTCGGCTACCGGCGGACCGCTCGTGTTCTCGATGGTGTGAGCGCGACGTTCGCGGATGATCAGACGCACACGATCACGGGGCCGTCGGGGTGTGGCAAATCCACGTTGCTGTACGTAATTGGGCTGATGTTGCGCCCCGACCGTGGAGCGATTTCGATCAACGGGATCGTAAGCGGTGACGGCGGGGATCGTGAACGGGCGATGCTGCGCAGCGCACACGTCGGGTTCGTGTTTCAGGATGCGTTGTTGGAGCCGTCGATGACAGTGCTCGAGAACATCGCCGAAGGTCTACCGCTGTCACGACGGGTGAGCCGATATCGCGGTGAGACCGAAGCGATGCTGGAACGGCTCGGTATCGCGGACCTCGCCGAGCGCAAGGCGTCGAAACTGTCGGGCGGGCAGGCGCAGCGGGTCGCCCTAGTTCGGGCAATGGTGAAACGCCCGACCGTGCTACTCGCCGACGAACCGACTGGCAACCTCGATGACACCACAGGCGCATTCGTGCTTGAGGAGCTGTTCACCTACGGTCGTCAACCCGGACATACCTGCATCATCGTCACCCACGACGAACGGATCGCTGACGCGAGCGACACCGTAACCAGACTCTCAGCGCCGGGCACAAGAGCGTGACACCCGTACGGCTCTTCGCCGTCGCGATCGGACACGCGCGTCGTCGTCTCGTGTTGTCGGTCGCCGCCGCGCTCGTTGCGGCGCTCGCTGCGGGCGGCGTCGTCTACCTCATTGGCGACAGCGTCCAGCGCAGCAACCAACTTCTCACCGACCTCAACTCGCCCGACGTGCGCAGCATCACGATCAGAGCGAACTCCGACCAGACCGCCCGTGACTTGCTCCCCGCCCGGACCATCGCCGACATCGCCGCGCTCCCCGGAGTGGAACGCGCTGTCGGACTGTCCAAGGTCAACTCAGCCACCTCCAGCGTCGTGAACGACCCTGCTGTCACCGTCGGATACTTCATCGGCGCCACCCTGACCGGCGATCCGCCCTATCGACTCACCGCCGGCCGAGAGCCCCGGCCCGGCGAAGCGATCGTGTCGACCACCGCCGCCGACCGGCTCCGACTCGGCACACCAACCGCCGGCCAGATCCGCGTCGACAACAACCTCGTCGCCACTGTCGGCATCTACCGGGCTCCGGACCTCGGTGCGATCACCGACCTCCTCGACACCTCGGTCCTGTCACCTCAAACCAACTATGACGCCGGCTACTTCCTTGCCGTCATCATCGTCAGACAACCCTCCGACGTCACCGTCGTCGTCGACGCCACCGCACAACTCCTCAACCAGTTCGGCAACGACCACTACACCATCCAGTACGACGAACGTGCCGCCACCGTCGAACAACTCGTCTCCAAGGCCGGCCGCTCGGGGGTCCGCAGCACCGCGATCGCGATCCTTGCGATCAGCGCCCTTATCGAAGCCGCCATCGCATTCCTCAACGCCACCCTCCAACGCCGCGAGATTGCACGACGACGCGCCCTCGGATTCACCCGCGCCATGGTCTTCGGGACGCTCATGATCGAAGGCGGACTCATTGCCACCGTGGGCGCCGCCATCGGGGCGACCGTCGCAACCCTCACACTCAGTCTCACCACACAACCCAACAACACCGACCTCAGCCAACCCCTCGCAACCGGAGCACTCATCGCACTCATCGCCCTCGCTGCAACCATCCCCGGCGGCGCACTGGCCGCCTACCAAGACCCAGCTCGCATACTCCGCGTGCCCTAACTACAAACCCACGACAGCCCGCCAGATGAAGCGCATGGCGAAACTGGAATGGACGCCCGGGTCGTTCGGCAAGGGCGATGACGGAAGCGTCTGTGCCGCCGAGGCGTAGATCTGCGTATCGCCCGACGAGTTCCGCTGCCCGACGGAGATCGTCGCTGGTTGAGCTTCGATGACGTAGCGGGGAGACCGCAGCGAGCGGAGGAAGGCGGCCTCGGCTATCGATCCACCAGAGCGTTCGATCATGAACGTCCCCTCGGCCACCACCATCGCCGAACGTGGAGCAGTTCCCTCGTTTCGGAAAGGATTCGCCGGCACGCATCGTGGTCGCGATCGTCGCGGTTGGCAGCGGCAACGAATGGTCCCGTGTCGACGATCAAGGCGCGCCGAATCCCTCACGATCGAGGAACTCGTCTGCGTTCCTGCCGCTGATCGCATCGGAGGCGAACGATCCGATGAACTCGAAGGGGTCGACCTCGCTCGCGTCACTGAGCAGGCGTTGTGCGAGTACCGACGGCTCGATGCCCTCGCGCTCCGCGCGGTCAGAGAGGCGCCGAGCAGCGTCGTCGTCGAGTTCCACAACCAAGCGGGTCACGCCGACCAGCCTACGACCTGCCGCACTGGTGCGGTCGCCACCGGAGGATCACCCGAAGCAGGCTGCGCCCTGGCCACTTTGGCCTCTGTATTCCCCCGGAGAAGTTGTGACGTTTTCCTTCCCGTTGGGGGTGGGTTCTACCCCGATGGTTGGTGTGGACGTCACGAAATCGCGTTTGGGGAGGCATGAGCTGTTGTGAGAGCAGATTTCGGTGTTCCTGTCGTTGACCGTGCCCCGGACTTTCTGACCGTCGAGGAGGCCGGCGCGGTCTTGCGGTTCAGCCGAGGCAAGGCGTACGAGCTCGCCCGCGAATTCCTCGCGACAGGCGGAGCGAGTGGAATGCCGGTCATCCGGCTGGGCCGGCAGCTTCGAGTGCCACGCGCCGTGCTCGAGGACTGGATCGGCGGCCCGATCACATGGCCGATCCCAACAACTCACCCGACCGAGCCCGTCGCAATCGCGTTGCCAATCGCGTTGAAGCCGTCGAGGCCCCACGCGACTCGTCCACCGGTCCGCCGCTCGCCTCGCGTCGAGCAGCCGTCGATCCCGTTCCCCGCGTAGGCCGTCATGCCCGCAACCTCAACTACCCGACCTGACGGCTCTTCGTTGACAGACGAGTGCACAGCCACGCGAGTGTGTGGCGGTGTGTGGTGACCGTGCGCGTGACCACATTGAAGGGAGCCGACGCGGGTAGCTACTACGTGGAGCAACTCCCGAACTACTACCTGGACTCGGGCGAACCACGCGGTATCTGGCTCGGCGACGCCGCCAACGAGCTCGGCCTGGCCGGTGAGGTCGAGGACGACGCGTTCGTCGCGTTGATGGGCGGCAAAGACCCGCGTCGTGCGGAGCGTGATTTGGGCCGCCGCTACGACGACAAATCGGTGCGCGGATTCGATGTGACCGCATCGGCTCCGAAATCGGTGTCGGTGCTGTTCGCCATCGGCGACCGGGACGTTCGCCGCGAGGTGGTCGCTGCGCACGACGCAGCGGTGGCTGCCGTGCAGGGTTGGATCGAACGTCACGCGCACACCCGTTATCGGATCGGCGGGGAGGTGGCGATTGTCGACGCAACTGGGATCGTTGCCGCGGCGTTTCGGCAGCACACCAGTCGCGCGATGGACCCGCAACTGCATACCCATCTGGTGATTCCAAACCGGGTCATGTCACCCGATGATCGCTGGTTGGCGTTGGATGCCCGGTTGATCAAGTTGGATCAACAGTCGTTGTCGGCGATCTACCACGCCGGGTTGCGGGCGGAGCTGACCTGCCGCCTGGGCGTCCGCTGGGAGCAGCCGACGAACGGCATCGCCGAGATCCGCGACGTCCCCGACGATGTCCTCGTCGAGTTCTCCGCTCGGACCCAGGACATCCGCCGGCGGCTCGACGACAAGCTCGATCGGTTCAGCGACACGATGGGTCGCGACCCGACCCCGCGGGAACGATGGAAGCTCGAACGCGAGGCAGCGATTGACAGCCGCCCTGCCAAGGCCCGCTCAATCGACGCCGAGGTGTTGCATGCCGGTTGGGCGGAACAGACCCGCCGGCTCGGCCTTGACCCCGCAGCCCTTGTCGCCCAGGCGGTGAATCAGGTTGTCGAGCGTGGTGGGATCGACCGGTCGACTCGGCTGTCGATGATCGATCAGACGATCGTGGCGATGAGTGAGAAGCAGTCGACGTGGCGGCCAACCCAGGTGCACCGTGAACTTGCTGCGCTCGTGCCAACCGGGACGGCCGCTTCCGCAGAGCAGCTCGCCGTCTGGCTCGATGATGTCGTCGACGAGATCGTCACAACCCGGTGTGTCGACATCTCCAAGCCCATTCCACCCGACGCGTTGTTGCGCCGGGACGGTCGACCAGCCACCGAGTCAGTCGCGGACCGCGCCGTGACCACCCAAGCGATCCTCGATCAAGAACAAGCCCTGATCGACTGGGTCGACCGCCGCCTCGCCCGTGACAGCACCGACAATCCCGACTCGGTCATCGGCGGTTCGAAGGAATTGGACGTCGCCCAGGCCGCCGCCGCGGGCGCAGTAGCGGGCGACGCCGACATCGTGTTGATCGTCGGCCCGGCCGGCACCGGGAAGACAACCGCGTTGGCACCAGCAGTCGCCCAAATTCAAGCCGAAGGCCGGGTGGTGTTCGGGGTGGCGCCCTCCGCCACCGCAGCCGAAGTGCTGGCCGACGAAACCGGCGTCGCGGCAGACACACTCGACAAACTCTTGGTTGAGCACCGCCTCACCAGACGACCCGGCACACGATTCGACCTGCCAGCGGGCGCAACAGTGATCGTCGACGAGGCCGGGATGCTGCCCACCGCGAAACTCGCTGCGCTCGCCCGGCTCGCAGATGACAGGGGATGGCGAATCGTGTTGGTCGGCGACCCGTTGCAGTTCTCTGCTGTTGGACGAGGGGGCATGTTTGGGCTTCTCGTCGACACGTTCGGCGCGATCGAGCTCGAACGCGTCCATCGATTCGACAACGAGTGGGAACGAGACGCCAGCCTGCGGCTACGGCAAGGCGATATCACCGTCGCCGACCTCTACGAACACCACGGACGACTCCACGGCGGCACCGTGACCCAGATGGAACGACACTCCGTCGCCAGATGGTGGGAACTGCGTTCCGGCGGCAAAGCAGCCTTGCTGATGACGCCGACCAACGAAGCAGCCGAACGACTCAACGCCCGCTGCCAGCACGCTCGCATCCGCCATGGCGAACTCGACACAAGCGGGCCATCGACAACCTTCGGAGCGCACCGGATCTTCGTCGGAGACGAGATCGCCACCAGGCACAACGACCGCCGACTGGTCACCGATCGTGGTGTGACGGTCAAGAACCGCGACGTGTGGACCATCGACCAGATCCATCCCGACGGGTCACTCATCGCAACCGGGAAGTCGGGGACCGTGATGCTGCCGGGGGAGTACGTCGCCGAGCACGTTGATCTCGCCTATGCCCGCACCGGGATGGGCGGCCAAGGTCGCACCGTCAAGGGTGGCCTGCTGTTCGCCGACCGGCAAACCGACCTCCGCAACCTCTATGTCCCAATGACTCGCGGCACCGAAACCAACGAGGCGTTCCTCGCCACCGTCGGCGAAGAAACCGCCCTCGACGTCTTCGTCCGGTCGATGACCACCGACTGGATCGACCTACCCGCCCACACCCGTCGCGACGAACTGAACGACACCAAACCGCACCGGCCGGGACTCCTCGACAACAGCCAACTCCGACACCTCGTCGAGCGACGCTTCGAAATTGTCGACACTCTTCAGCACGCCGAAGCCGCGACGCGGAGAGCTCCACTCGAGCGGGAGGATGCCCGCACGATGCTGGTAAAGGCCGAGCAACGCCTCATCGATCAGACCGCCGCCCTGGACCATGCCGAAACCGTGCTCGCTCGCTACGACCGACCATTGCATCGTCGCAAGCACCAGAGCAACATCGGCAACGCCCGCCACCTTGTCCGGATTCTGCCCGGCAACATCAAGCTCGCCGCCGCCGAGGTCGACACCCAGACACGCCGCATCGCCGTTACCCACGCCACTGAAGCGGCCGCCGCCGCCGTGGTCGCGCAGCGGCCCCAGCGTGAACGAGAACTCGGCACCATCGAGGAGCAACTCAAAATCGACCGGCGCGTTCGAACCACAAGTTCCCGCCTCGATCAGCCCGACGCCATCACCGGCGTCCTCGGTCGCCGCCCGGCGCCCGGCACATCAGCCCGAACCTGGGACGACGCCGCCGGGCGACTTGCTCAACACCAAGCCGCCTTTGTCATCGCCGAAGGTTTCGGTCCCCGTCCCCGCTGGGACCGGGACAACGCCTACACCCAGAGCTACCGGATGGTCGAAGAAGCCGTGGCCATAGTGCGCCCCACCCCGAGTCGCACTTTGGAGGTCAGGCGGCTCGGAATCGAACTCTGAATTGCCACCGACCGCGTATGCGATGCTCGGCTGAGGGACTGATCGCCAGCTGACGCCGCTCGGTTGCCACTGGTCCCCTGCCGGACCGCGCAGGGCTACGCTCACCGCCATGGCGCAGAAGGTGTGGACTGCAGCGGAGTTCGGGCAGCTCTCGCCAGCTGAACAGGATTCGATCTTCGCTGCCGGGATCGTTCGCGATCTAGCTGATGTGCCGCCGGCGTTCCTTGCTCGAGTTCGTGCACGTCTCGAGGACCACGTCGGCGGCGTCGAGCCGACGGCTCAGTGACCACCGAGCGGTGGGCTGTTGGAGTTACCCCCAGATGAAGTTCGCCATCGCGGGTCGGGGCGGCGGACTCGCAGCACGTTGCGCTGAACGGCGGTGATACAACCAGCGAGACCTCGATGTCGTGATGGTCCACGAGCGTCTCCACAGTCGCGATCACCGTCGGCACACGCTGGTCGTCGGGTCTCATCACGATGATCCCGGGATGCGTGCCGGGTGGGTAGGCGCGCACGTCGCCGAAGCCGCGATCCAAGGTGATCAGCATTCGCCCCTCACCGATGGCCGCGCTGAGCACCGTGGGATCGTCCCGACCGCCGAGCGATTCCTCGAGCACAGTATCGACGTCGTGGCCGCGGGATCGAAGGATGCGTGCCACCGCTCCAGGCGGCCCGTCGGGTGAGCGTCGATGCGCCGGCGGAGGTCCATGCATCGGTAGTCGTCCAGATGGTGAGCGAGTTCGGCAGCATATCTCACGACCTGCGGCAGCCCGTCGGTGCCAATGGATCTGCCAATGGATGCGCCCAGAACCGGTTGACATTGGCCACTACGGAGCAACACCAAACGAAACGCAGGCTAGGGTAAGCCCTGCTCAGACACCACAACACGACATCTGACAACACGGGATGGACTCGTTCGCTCACCCTCTCAAGGTGGCGGCACGGGTTCGAATCCCGTTGGGGCTGCCAAGAAAGTCCAGCTCAGAGGGTTGCAAACCCTCCGATACTCGGAGATCTCACCAAAATACACCCGATTTACACCCTCTGACCGGCTTCATCGCTTAGTGGGTGTCCGGAAAGTCACGATCCGCGCGATCTGGTCGCGCGGAGAGTGAAATGGTTGGATGACGAAGGCCCGTTACCCGAGCGATCTGACCGACGGACAGTGGATGCTGATCGAGGGATTGTTCACTCCTCA
>JBBRPP010000090.1:0-12227 GCA_038227995.1 Acidimicrobiales bacterium | reverse complement strand
TGAGCTTAGAGAACGCCTGCCCGATAACTCAGCGGACTATCCACTCGGCGTGTATTCCGGGCCTGCTGGCCAGCAAGCGGGAGTGATCTCGCCGGATGGCACCAAGATCGTTACGGGGCTAACGGTCCACGATCTATCCGGCACCGCGCCCGACATTACCGGCCAAGCGCCTCCCGGTGGGCGAGTGATGTCGCAATCGTGGTCGCCGGACGGCAGCAAGATTGTGTTCACCGATTTCGTTCAGTTTTTCGGTGACTCGCTCTTCATCATGACGCTCCCGTCGTTCGGTCAGCTCAGCCCATCCGTCGATGAGGTGAAGTACGACGTTTCCGACGGTTCGGGAGGCACGATCAGGGTCCCGGTGGTGGGCATCAACCCATCATGGGGAACGGCCGGAATCTATTTTGACAGCTGGGTGGACTACACGGGCGGAGACCCGGGATGCGGCATGGGCCTACCCTGCCGGGCCCAGCCCGGTCTTTCGGTCGTCTTGCCGGGCAGCACGCCGCAGCGTTTTCTGCCGAACGAGACGAGCGCGCGCCAGCCGAACGTTGGGCGCGACGGCCGCGTGGCGTTCGTGGAATACGCCGTGAACAACCAGCTCTCCCTGATGGTATGGGATGGCGGCCAAAGCGCTGGATCTATTTTTACGGGCTACTCAGGGGCGTACGGAGATGCGATTCAATATCCGTCGTGGTCTCCCGACGGCTCCAAGATCGTGTACGACGAGAGCAACTTTGTTGTCGTCGTTCTCAACGGCGATGGTTCTAATCAGACCCACATCGGTGGCGGGAGCAAACCCAGTTGGGATCCTATCTCGAAGGCGAAGCCGCCGCTGCCGTGGACCAGGCCGGGACGGCTGCTGTTTTCCACGACGACCGTCGGCGGTTTCGCCCAGATCATGCGCGTTGACCCGAATGGGGCCGGCCAAACCGCATTCCTGAGCACGCCGGGCAACTACGAGGATCGGTCACCACGCTGGTCGCCTGACGGTTCGCGAATCGTGCTTAGCCGGAACGCTCCGTACCGCGGGGATTACGTTTCGGTGATGAACAATGATGGGAGTGGCGGCGCGATCCTGACAGCCACCAGCGAGGGCTCGGCAACAGAACCGGCATGGTCGCCAGACGGTACCCAGATCGTGTACGTCAACACGTTGCAAGCCGATGGTGCATCTGGGCTCTGGGTGATGAATGCCGACGGCAGTGGAAAACACCCGCTCACGGCATCGTCAACCACGAACCACGACGGGGAACCCGCGTGGTCGCCGGATGGCCGTCACATTGCCTTCACCAGGCGTTGGGACAATTACGGCAAGCGATTCATGTTTGTCGCCGACGTGGACGGCACGAATATTCGGTTGATTGAAGGCAGCATAAATTGTGGTACCTACACTGGGTGTTCCAGCGTGAGTCCAGCGTGGTCGCCGGATGGCTCGAAACTTGCGTTCGTGACACAAGTGGGCGGAGTGCAGGGCGTCACCGTGGCAAATCTCACCTTCGATCCCTCGCTCCAGCTCTCCAACGTTGCGTTAATTCAGGCGAATGCCTATTCACCCGACTGGTCGCCGGACGGGAACGCGATCGCGTTTCGTAAGACGTTGGGGAACCAGGGAGGCGAAGTCTGGGTCGTCAACCCCGACGGGACGCGACCGACCAAGATACTTTCCCTCCCGAACGATGCTTCCACTCCCGATTGGGGCGTGATCGGCAATCCGCCGCCACAGCCCACACCCACGAGCACCGCAACGGCGACAGCGGTGGCGACTGACACGCCGGTGCCGACAGCGACGAACACGCCGACGCCGACGCCGAGCAGCACTCCGACGGCAACCGGCACAGCCACGGCCACCGCCACCTCGACGGCGACGCCGACAGCGACAAGCACGTTTACGGTCACGCCGACGCCGAGCCCAACCGCGACCGCCGTACCGATGCTCCACATCGGCGACCTCGCTGCCGGCGTTACCGTTCGCAGGACGTCATGGTCGGCTTCAGTGACCGCGACGGCGCACAGCACGAGTCACGCACTCGTCGCCGGTGTCACCGTCAGCGGCCAATGGAGCGGCGGCGCAAGCGGTACGGCGTCGTGCGTCACGAGCCGCCGCGGCATCTGCAGCGTCACGACGCCCAGAATGCCTCTCACGGCGCTGAGTGTCACCTTCACGGTCACGAACATGACGGCCTCCGGCTATGCATATGACGGCACGACGAATCACGATCCGGACACGGACAGCAACGGTACGGCGATCACGATCAGCAGGTAGAACGAGAGGAAGCGCATCACGCCATACTTCTGGCGCCGGGGAACGAGGCTGGGAACGTTGGCTCGCCGGCATAGCATGGCAGAGGTGTCGCCGGTCGCGGTTGCTCGCGACGGCAGCTAAGAGGTGTCGGTACCTGCGCATACCACGGCGGAATAGCGCGGCCGCTGTCCGGTATTGTTCTCGTCCGGTCTGCGATCCACATGTAGAATGCCTCCCAGTTGGCACGAGTACGAATCCATACGCTCCTTCTGTCCTCCGTCGCGGTCGCTGTAGTTCTGGCGCTCGCATGTCAGGGAGGTTATAGCGAAGACGCATCGGTAGGTCCGACGTCGTCAAGTGGCTGTCGTCTCCATAAATCTCCTGGTGACTACGCGGAGACGATGGAGAGCGGGGGCATTATCCGCGCTTATTTGCTCCATGTGCCGCCCGGCTATGACGGCCGGAACCCGAACGCTCTCGTGCTGGCGTTTCACGGGGTTGGACTTACCGCAGAGTTCTTCTCGAACTACACCGCGCTCGACGAGCGGACAGATCAGCGGAACTGGATCGTCGCGTTCCCTCAAGCCTCTGGTGACCAACGCGCATGGAACGTCTTCGGCGACGCATCCCAGCCCGACGACGCCAAGTTTACGACTGAGCTGATCGAACATCTGAAACAGACGCTCTGCGTAGATCAAGCCAGAATCTACGCGACGGGTTTCTCCCTCGGTGGCGGTATGGCGCAGTTACTCGCTTGCCAATCGCCCGCCGGTGTAGCGGCGATTGGGGTTGTTGCCTCGACGTTCTCTGCGTGCACGGCTCCGGTCCCGCTGCTCGTGATTCAGGGGACGCTGGACGCGGTCGTGCCGTATCTCGGGGGCATCTATCCTCCTCATATCGGCGGCGGCTTTGCTCCCTCAATTCAAGACGTTTTCCGGGAATGGGTGTCGGCTGCCGGATGTTCACAACAAGCGCGAACTGAGCAACTCCGACCAGACGTGTTAGTGACGAGACCCGAGCGCTGTACGAGTCGAGAAATTGTGCTGTACGTCGTGCAGGGCGGTGCTCACGGATGGCCCGGTAGCCCGCTCCCGATCGCGGCGGCAATTGGCGGCAAGACAACGAACAGCATCAGTGCATCCGAACTGATCGTAGAGTTCTTCGAGAACCAGAAGCTATCATCGAGCTAGGATCGCTCCGACCACCACCAGTTAGCGTGTCGGATCAACTGGGACGGAGCTCGAGCACAACACGATCAGGCAATGGTGCCCGTCGCTCAGCGTTGGGAATCCAAGCGTTTGTCAGTGATGCCCATCCTCAGTCACGCAAAACGTACTGGGCTGGCCCTAGCGCGCCCGCCTCTGGCCCGCGTACCAGGCCCAGGCACCGATGCATGCGATCACCGCCAGCGCAACTCCACTGAACGCGAACTCTTTGCCATGATCGCTCGATTCACGCGCCCGCGACGGCAGCGCCGCCAGGTCGGGCTGTTCGGCGATGCCGCCGACGCTTAACCGAGGTGTAGAGGTCAGTGCCGGCGTCGGCGTGTTCGGCGGACCGGTGGGCGTGTTCGTCGGCGTCGGCGTGGCTGCGGCGCAGCCGTGCCTCGCGTTCATTGCCGCGCTCACTTCGGCCGCGCCGAGTGCCCGGGCGTAGACCCGCACCTCGTCCACGTTGCCGTTAAACGAGCGGAACGTCTGGTTGTTTGAAGCCCACCGGGCGATGTCCAGCTGGAAGCCGCTCTGCGGCGCAACCACGTTCCCCGTCAGAGTCGCCGTCCCGCTCGCGACGCCGTCGACGTAAATCGTCAGCGTGCTCCCGTCGTACACCCCCGCCACGTGCTGCCACTGCCCTTGCGCGGGCGCCACGCTCGACTCCACCCAGTTTCGGCCGCCCGTCGTCGCCACTGCGAACTCGTAGTTCGCGTTGAATTGCGAGTGCTGTAACCAGAATTGCCCTATGTCGTCCGCCGTGCCCGTGTTGTTGGAGACGACGTTCGCCCAGTTATTCCCTGAGCCTGGCGCAATCCCCCACCGCACCCACGCCATCACGGTGATCTGACTGCCGAACGGCAGCTGGGGCGCCCCCTGCGAGAGGTAGCTCGTGCTCCCGTTAAACACTCCGTAGCGACACGTCCCCGGATCACCGAACAACGCCGGCGTGGCGTTCGCCGTCTGCGCCCCGCCGACGCTCACGCCGTTCAGGCCGTTCCCACTCGCATCCACCACCTCACCCGGGGTGCCGTTCCAGAAGGCCGACTCCATCATGTAGGAGGCCATTGGCCCACCGGTCCCCGGCGTCGCCGTCGCTGTCGGACCGCCCGGGATGGCAAACGCGTAGACGTTGCCGTTCGTCGACCCCTCGATGATCCGACCGCCGCCGATCGCGGGCGGTCCGAAGAGCTGGCTCCCGGTGTCAAAGCGGTACAGTACGGCGCCGCTGGCGGCGGACCGCACCTCGACGCTGGAATCGCCACCGTCCACGACGACGCCGTTGGCGTATGCGAGCGCCGGCAGCACCAGGCCCGTCCCCTGTTCCCAGAGGAACGTGCCGTTCGACGGATCGAGCGCGTGCACGGAGCCGCTCACCGCCTGGCCCGCGATCGTCGTCATCCCGCCCGCGACATAGAGTCGCGTACCATCGAACGCCATGTTCGACACGCTGCCTTCGCCGTACTGCGGCGTGGCGCCGCCGACTGCGATCGGGCTCTCCCAGACTGGATTGCCCGCGAGGTTATTCCGGTCAAACGCGTACAGGATGCCGTCCTTGTTGATCGCGCCAACGAGTTGGCGGTTCGTCGAGTCGGTGAACAGGATGGGCGACGTACCCCAGTCGGAATCGTTGGCTGCCTGATTGATTGGGATCTGCCAGGAGCTCTTGACCGTCAGGTTCGTAGCGTCGTACGCGACGATGGCATCCGCCAGGGGCTGCGACGTGATTGGCCGCTGGCCTTCCGTGCCGGTCGTCGCGAAGACCGTGTTCGTCGTCGGGTCGATCGACGGCGACGTCCAAATGCCGCCGCCCACCTGGCCGTCCGGGACGTTGTGGAACGTGTCCACGATCTGGTGCGTGGAGAGATTGACCCGCAGCAGGCCGCCCTGCACGAGCGGGACGTCACAGTTGCTCGCGATACCGACATACGCGGACCCGTTGTAGATGAGCGGACTGGACCAGTTGTAGTAACCCCCAGAGGCGCTGTTGTCGCCAACGAACACGCTCCAGAGGATGTTCCCAGCCGCGGCGTCCACCGCGTACCAGTTCGCGTCGCCACCACCGACATATATGACGCCGCCTACGACGGCGGGCGTCGAGGTGACACCCATGTTGTTCGTCCCATGGCACGCCGTGACGCTGGTCAGACCGAGGAACGTCCGCCACTGCTGCGTCCCCGTGGTGATGTTGATCGCGTAGAGGTAGCCGTCCCACGAACCGATGTACGCGACGTTGCCCACGATCGCCGCGCCGCCCGCGATCACGCCGCCGGTTGGGAACGTCCAAACGTTGGATAGCTGAGCTGCGTTCGCGGCCGAAACGGTCGTGTCCGCGCCGTTCCCGGTACGGCCGGTATCGTGCATGTACATCGGCCAGTCGGCGGTGGCGGCGGAAACGGACGAGTGGCCCTGGACCGCGTGAGCGAGCATCAGGGCGACACCGAGGATCAGCGAACCGAAGGCCAAACGGTGCATGCCGAGCTGCCCCCAACGACCGGGCGGACGATCAACGGTCGTCGCAGTCGATGTGACTTAGTCTGGTGTGCCGCAGCTCCCGTCCGGGTTGGCGGGAATGATGTCGTCGCCGTGACCCATGTGGCCTTGGCCGTTCTTGTTGCCGGTGGCGGCGTCATCATCCACCGTGATCACCACGTAGCTACCCCCGTGCGCCGGCACAAAATGGCAGAGTGTAATCGGGGTGTGGCCGCCGCCATTGCTAGGAGCAACAGCACTGACAGACACGGCAGCGCCGAGTCCCGCGGTGACGGCGACTCCGGCGATCAACAGGCGAATCGAGTGGACGACGTGCATGTTTGATTTCCCCCGTGCTACGGTTGACGGCTTCTCTTTCAGGCTCGAACGCCGAACCCAGCCGGATGTTTCACGACGGTGTCGGACTAGAACCCGAATCAATGTAGGACAACAGCAGTATCGGTCGCCCGACCGATTTCTGAGCCATAGGGACGCGCTCGCGCCGCAGCGAAATGCGTGCTCGACCAAGGATACCGCAGAACCCGCCCGCAGGTTGCGGTGATGGTCCGCGTCGGTGAGCACGGAACTCCGCACCGGAACGTGCGGTCATTCCCGCCCTGATGTTGGGCTAACCGGGCTCTTCAGCGTCCGCCTGAGCCACGGCCACATCCATCAGCTCCCGCCGCTCGCCGGCATCCATCGCCGCGACCGCATCTTCGAGGCGATCGCGTGCCTCAATTTCACGCTCGAAGAACAGGTACACCGACACCTTGAGCGCGCTGGCACTGGTGACGGCCGTGCTCACCAGCCGCCACCCTTCCTTCGCGGCCTCGTTGCAGATGCGCTCGGGCTCGCCGGTGCCATCCCCTTCGATGCGCCGGACCTTGTACTCAATGCTCATTCGGCCATTTTATTGATTTCGGCCATTTTATGCACTGATCCCTATCCGCGAGCTCCGAAACGTTCTGCACCAGTTCCAGAGCATTGTCGCGACTGTTTCGGCGCCCGCCCTTCTCGCAGTGCGACCTAGGGGCCACGTTGAGCAGCATGACGCGATCGTGGGTCGCCGCGGCCCTGTTGAACGAGAATGGTCTTGCCGGTACCAGCGGGGACTCGGCGAGCCGAACATCAGGGGCGGTTCACGCGACGATGCCCAAGTCGTCACGGTCTCATAGGGCAGCGGTCTCGCTCAAGTTATCGTGACTGGCCGACGAGAAGCTAATGGCCGAAGATAATGGAGGAGCACGCGAAGTGGCCATCAAAACGGCACGACCATGGTTTGACGCGACCCGCGGCGCGGACGGCATCACGCTGATCGTCGAACCGTACGTCGACCCGCTCATCCGCTGCAACATCTGGCACGTGCGCGGACGTGATCGCGACCTTCTCATCGACACCGGTCTGGGGCTCGCCTCCGTACGACGTCTCGTCTCGGAGTTAGCAGAACGCCAGCCCTGGGCGGTGGCGACTCACACCCACTTCGATCACGTGGGTGGTATCCATGAGTTCGAGACCCGGCTCGTTCATCGGGCGGAGGCGGACGCGCTTGCGGAACCAGCCGACGCGAGCATTCACGTCGATGACTTTCCTCTGAGCGTCAAAGCACTGCTCGCAGACTCGCGGCCTGGCGCCGAACTCGTCACCGCCTATCCCTTCGAGGGCTTCGACAGTTCCTCCTTCCGGATCCTCCCGGCAGCCGCTACGCGGATTCTCGACGAGGGCGACGTGATCGAACTCGGGGGTCTTGATTTCGAGGTACTACACCTGCCTGGCCACTCCCCGGGCAGCATAGGGCTGTGGGATGCCGACAGCGGGACGCTGTTCGCGGGTGATGCCATCTACGACGGGGAACTGCTTGAGGGCTTGCCAGGATCGGAGGCCCAGGCTTACACGACGACCATGGAGCGTCTGCGTTCTCTACCAGTTAGGGTGGTGCACGGCGGGCATTGCAAGAGCTTCGGGCGCGAACGGATGATCAAGATCATAGACTCCTTCCTCGCCTCTCGCTGAAACCGAACCTCTTCGGCTGGCTTGAATACCAGAACCAGCATTACAGCTGTAGATCATCCGATCGCCTAGCTTCCGGCCCGATAGAACCGTGCCGATACTCATTTGGGCCCAGACCCTGACAAGGACCGGTTGGTGAGAGTATGGCAGCACGACGACAATCAACGGTGACAGCGTTCCGTCGCAGCGCAATACGCGCGGTCGCGGAGCGGACCGCGACGATCGGTGGGAGCGAGTTCCCGGAACGGTTCGTCGAAGAACTGGCGCGCGCGCTGACCGTCCCCGGTATAGTGCTCGCCGAACTCGTCGATGAGAAGACGGCGACATATCGATCGATCGCCAGTTACGCCGCCGGCAACGTTATAGGCGAGTTCCAGTTCGACGTTCGAGAGATCGCCGGTCGCCACAGGCAGTCCCGGGCCACCCTCGTCGCCGATCTGGCCACTGGTTTTGCCGAGCCTCGCCGCCTGGTTGGCGTCGCCCTCAACAGCCCAACGAACCAGATCATCGGTGTTCTCGCGCTCCTCCTCGAACGTCATAGCCAGGACACGAGCAGCCTCCCCGTGCTCTCCGCCTTCGCAGCGCGCGCCGAGGCGGAACTTGAGACGGCGCGCCAGCTGAGCAAGCATGCCATGGTGGAAGCAGATCTGCGCAAGCAGACGCGCATCGATCCGCTCACGAGCGTCTTGAATCATGGCGCGATCGCCCACGCCGTGCGTCAGATAATCGCGGGACCCGGATCTCACCGATGCGCCGTGGTCATGGCCGACGTGGATGGACTGAAGGCAACAAACGACACATATGGCCACCTGATCGGGGACGCCGTCTTGAAGGCCGTCGCCGCTGCTCTCTCGCGCGACGGCGCCGTGGTCGGACGTTACGGCGGCGACGAATTCGTCGCAATACTCCCGGGCGCCGACATTGACCGAGTCGACCGTTACCGCCAGGATGTGCTCGCCGCAATCCGCGACGGAATTGATGAACCGGCCATCGGCACGTCGGTCCCCATTGCCCTCAGCGTTGGCGTAGCGATGTATCCCGAAGAGTCCGAGCGCATCGACGATCTCATCAGGCTGGCGGACAGCGCAATGTATGCGTCGCGGCGCGCGACGCGGGCGGAGTCGGTCGGGCCAAGTCTGGCGCAGCGGCTCGACGGCGACCGTGCGAGTCGCCTGGTCGGGGAGCTCGTACCGTTGTTGACAGCTCCTGGAACCCGCGAGGACAAACTTCGCCTGGTCGCACACCAACTCTCGGTCGGCGTTGGGTACGACGCCGTCAACTTCGAGGTGTCCGGGGAGAGCTCCGAGCCAGGAGCGACCTGGGAAGGGGCGTACGTCCGCGCCGCGCAGATGAGCGTGGAGTCGTGGGTGCACGAGCAGGCACAGGCGAGCGACCACCCGCTCGGACGGCTGATGGACAAGACTCGACGGCCGATCTTCATCGATCGACTCGACGAAACGGAGTTGCTGACGGACGCGGAGCGGCAGCTCATCCTGGGAGCGGGACTCAGCTCGGCGCTGGTGGTGCCGATGATCTGGCACGACCACCTCGTGGGCATGCTATCTGTCGCCAGCAAGCAGACCAGCGGGTTCACCGCATGGGACGCACAGTTCCTAACGGCCGTCTCGAGCCAAGTCACTGCGATCGTCTTCATGACAACGCTTGTTGAGGAGTTACAGGCCGCCACCGCGAACCTCGCCAAGGCGCACGGCGACACAGTGATGATGCTCGCCTCAGCTGCGGAAGCACACGACGATACAACGGGCCGCCACCTGCAGCGCGTCCGGCTTGTAACCGAGGCACTTGCGCGCGAACTCAACTACGGCGAAGAGCAGATTCACCAGCTTGGCCTGGCGGCGGTACTTCACGACATCGGCAAGGTGCGCGTCCCAGATAGCATTCTTACCAGCTCCGCGTCGCTCTCGAGCGATGAATGGGTGACGATGAAACAGCACACGTTCTGGGGCGGCGACTTTCTCGAAGGACATCACGGATTCGATCTGGCTGCCGCGGTCGCACGTTGTCATCACGAGCGATGGGACGGGGCAGGCTATCCTCGCGGTCTGCGCGGGGATCAGATCCCGGAGGCTGCGGCAATTACGTCTGTGGCCGACAGCTACGATGCGATGACGAACGATCGCCCGTATCGCGCCGGTCGCCCGGCGGCCGAGGCAGTCACCGAGGTCGTTCGCTGTTCCGGGACACAGTTCAGTCCGCGCGTCGTTGACGCGCTCGTGCGTCTCTTCCGCCGAGGCGCGCTCCCGGTTGGTGACGCTGACGACCACGCGGTCCAAGCTGCTTAGGCGCCTCGGTCGGTCAGTCGGACTACTGTTATTCGGACAAGACCGGCGCTGTGGCACGCCTCATCACGCCGTCTCGTGGACGGCGGCTTGGGCCTCGGCGGGAGCGGTTACTCTGCAGGACGCGCGTTGACGGGCGGCTTCATGCACGCGCCGCTTGCGCATCTCCCACTCCTCTCGAACTTCTTTCCTGATCCGGCTCGCCACGAGCGTCTTCAACAGAGGGAGGTTGCGAAGGGGTGCCGGCAGCGGATTCGTCCAGTCGATGACGACTCCCCAGTTGTCGCTCGCCTCATCCGGGAAGTAGTTCGGCGCCACGGCCACCATCCGAGCGCCTGGGATGCCCATGTACCCTCGGACGTTCGAGCAGACGAAGTCTGGACGCTCATCCGGCCCGAGCACTGGCCGGTCGTTGAGGGAGTTCAGGCTGTTCACCAGCGAAATATGCTCGTCGTCTGGCAGGGGCGGCAGACCTTCGTCGAGGCGGCGCTCGTTGACGCGATGGCCGCGGATCTCGCGCAGACGCGCATACTGATCGGCCGTCAGCGGCGGCTTCCCATCATGCGCGCGGTGCTCGTTGAACGACGCGAAGCCTGTGAGGCGACCGCCGCCGATCATCTTGGCCTTGCCCCAGGCCACGACTGAAGCGAGGATCTCTCCGAGCAGCAGGTACGTCGCCCCTTCGGTGACTGACGTCAGATTGACGCCAATCAACACGTTGCCCTTTGGAGCGCATCCACTGATCGTGCCGTTCGACGTGACCTCGTCCCAAGAACGGAACGAACGCACTTGCTCTTCGCGCGCGGGCATCACGGTACACCACGCGACAACCGTCCGAGCCGCGACCTCACCGTCGACGACGGAGGCGTGCACTGCTGCGATCTGTCCCTGAGGGTACCGGACCAGCCGCATTTCGATGAGTTCTCGGGTCGCCGCCTGGCTGCGCCACTTGATGAGTTCGATCTCTTCAATTCGCGGAATGTCGGCGTGCGCGACGCGTCGCACTTCATAGTGGGAGGCCTTCCTACCGACGGACGCTCGTCCCGCAGGCGCGGCCACTGCGCGCACCGTTGCCTTCGCCGGAGGCCCAGCCGTCGCATCCGCCATCGCCTCGGGGCGCATCATTACGGCTTCCATGAACGCCCAGACCGCCAGTGTCAGCACAACGTCGCCTAACGCGCTCACGCGCAGCCCGAAGGGTGCTCCGCTGTTGGCGCTGGCGCCCAGCGCGTAGGCGAGTGGCGCGAGCGCCGCCACGCGGTTGATTCGTCCGAATGTGATCGCACGCGTCGTGCGCAGTCGCAGGTCGACGATCGATACATCCCACGCGCCGCTCAGAAGCCGGCCGAGCCCGCCAATCGAACCCGAGCGGAGCTCGTTCCAGCCCTCGCCGACTGATGCCGGCCAGATCCCCTTGTCTTCACGAAAGATCCCGATCGCGGTCAGCGTGACGATCACCTCGGAGGCGATGATCAATGAGATGAAGACCGGCATGTTCACGCCGTATGGCGCCCACCGGCTCGCTCCCCGCACGGACTTCGCAAGCAAGTAGCCGATCACTACCACGTACACGCCGATGCTGACGATGAACGCGCGACTGACCCACAGGCGCAGGTTGCGGTGAGAGCTAAGGGGAGATTGGATGCCTGACAGGGATGACATCTCGACGGGACCTTGCTACTATCCGACGTGTCGGTATGTTTGTCAGCTTAGGCGTCCATCGGGACGGCTGTCAAGCCAATTTTGCCCCACGATGTTGACAAGAATTAGGTGGGCGAACGCTGCGGCGGAAGCACGCACCATGAACCCCGTGGTGGGGCGGGATCACTCGGCGTGAGGTCGATGCCATCGATCGGCTGCAGGTCGGCGAGCATGCGGGCGAGCAGCTCCTCGTCCCACTCGCCGGAGATCTTGTTGAGGGAAACATTCAGGAGCCGCGCTTGCTCGATCGTCAGGTCCACGAAGATCACCGGAACGGTCTTGAGGCCCAGG
>JBBRPP010000089.1:0-12485 GCA_038227995.1 Acidimicrobiales bacterium | reverse complement strand
GATCCGCCCGAAGGCCATGTAGAACTTCGTGATCGAGGAGGGCGGCTCGCAGAAGTTGCTGTACTCCTCGTAGAGGCCGTCGACGTAGAGGTTCTTCTGGTCCGCCGCGCCCGGGTAGCTCCACGAGGTGGCGCGGCGGCGCACGAGGTTGCCGGCGCCATCATAGACGTAGTCGTCCTGCAGCCCGAAGCCGTCGAGCTGACGGTTATGGACGAGCCGGTTCTCGACGTCGTAGTTGAACGTCTCCGGGCCGTTGAAGCCGGATGCGCGCATGTTCCCATTAGCGTCGTACGTCATGAGGCCGCCGTTGGTGGGTGCGTGGATGTGGTCCGTCCCGTCGGCGACGATTCGTCGTTTGGCCCGAGCAGCTGCGTACATGCAACGTCGGCACGCACAGAGCTCGCGAGAGTTTGACAAGTGTCGGCGAATTGATGGAACAACTGCAACTGCGCTCCAAACGTGTTGTCCAGCGTCAAACCGCTCTGATCACCGCTATTGAGTCTGTCGGCCAAACTAACCAGACTCCCAGAAACGTCCAACAGCTTCATTTGCGGTTGACGTGCACTGTTAGGCGGGGCGAGCTTGGATAGTCGCTCCATGAACACGCGAACGTTCTGAGAAAATCCGGATAAGTACGCTTGCACCGCCGCCGGCGAATCATCGCCGAGACTCTGGCGAGTAACCACTTCATTGTCCTGCTGCAGATCCAACGTGTACTGTTCAACCGCCGTCTTGTAACTCGAACTCACACCTGCGCTGTCGCTCCCACAACTCAAAATAAGCAACAGTGCCAACCCGAAACCAAATGTCCTTATGCGTTGAATGACAGCCATCGCAAGCATAGTTACCACCGGATGATCCCCGAGTGTAGGCTATTGCTTTGTAACATCGATGTTCATGAAGCCCGCGACAGCAACGATCATGGCGTCCCCATACGAGTTTACTGGCTGTCGGGCAGCGTACATGGAGAAATTCGCCTCTGATTGATCAGAGCAATGTCCCCGACAATCGTGGGCGACGACGTCGAAGGTGCCAGGGATGGTTCCGCCGATCTGTGATTCGGGGTCGTTCACGGTCAATATCCTGGTGTCAGGTACGTCCATGTTCGTAAGACTCGATCCAAAGCCACCGAACGAGTACCCGTGAAACCCAGGCTGAATCAGGATTGCTGCTTGTGGCGCGTAGTTGTGCGATCCAGCATCCTCCAGAACTCGGGCGAGCGTCGATCCGCCTAGGCTAAATCCAATGAGCGTGTCGATCCCTCGCTCGGAGCCCGACTGAAGCCGCCAGAATTTATTCTCGTAACCTTCTAGCGCATCATAACCCGGGACGCGATCTTGACCGTACAGCTTGAAAAGGCTGGGGAACGAAGTAGCGGTGTCAAGGAACGCGACATGAAAAGCGGAGAGTACCCGCGTGGGAGCCCATCCTAGTGCTGTAACGACGCGGAGCATTTCGAATGCCTTGTTCTCGCCGTAATCCGCGAAGATGGCCTCATGTTGTCTCCAGTACTGAACCACCCAATTCTCAAAGCTGTTGATGTCGCCATGCTCGCACGTTTCCCCCGTTCCGCAGAACAAGGCCGCGTCCAGGCCGGAAGGATCGACAAGCCGAAGTGGGTTCCAGCGCGCATATGCATACCGGTTCAACCCGTCCTTCGTGATCGGATCCGCCGACAGGAAGTGCCCTAGGTCCGGCGAGTAGAAGCGCGCCTTGTAGTAGTAGGCGTCGAGGTAGGAGACGATCTCCTTCTGCTGGCCGGTGTACGCCTTGTCGCCGTAGGCACTCGTATTCAGGCGCGGCGCTCCGAACGGGTAGTACTTGTTGGTCGTCGTCGCTCCCGTCGTCGCCTTGATCGACCCGACGTTGCTGCCCAGGTGGTCGGCCAGCAGGTACGCCAGCCCGCCATTGCTGTCGCGGCGGGCGATGATCCGCCCGAAGGCCATGTAGAACTTCGTAATCGAGGTCGGCGCGTCGCAGAAATTGCTGTACTCCTCGTAGAGGCCATCGACGTAGAGGTTCTTCTGGTCCACGGCGCCCGGGTAGCTCCACGAGGTGGCGCGGCGGCGCGCGAGGTTGCCGGCGCCGTCGTAGACGTAGTCGTCCTGCAGCCCGAAGCCGTCGAGCTGGCGGTTATGCACGAGCCGGTTCTCGACGTCGTAGTTGAACGTCTCCGGACCGTTGAAGCCGGACGCGCTCATGTTCCCGTTCGCGTCGTACGTCATGAAGCCGCCGTTGGTGGGTGCGTGGATGTGGTCCGTCCCGTAGGTAAAATTGGTCGTGACGCCACCCTCAGTCTTCGTGACCATGTTACCGATCTTGCCGCCCAGCGGATCATTGATGGACCCCTGGCCGCCCAGCGGGTCGTTCCCCGACCCGTAGCCGTAGGAGGCGAGCAGCGGCCCCATCGTGCTGCCCTGGCGCATGTCGATGATCCGGTTGAGGTCGTCGTAGTTGTAGAAGACGTTGTCCTGCCCGATCGTGTCGTTGACCTCCTTGATGTTGCCGTTCTCGTAGTAGTCGTAGTTCAGGTTCTGCGGCGTCGCCGTGCCGTTGCCGGTGGAGATGCTGGCGAGGCGGTAGCGCGGGTCGTAGCCGTAGGTCGTTGTGTAGCCGTTGCCGAGGCTGATCGTCGTCGGTGCACCCGTCGCCAGATACGTCACGCCGCTGATGTACGTGCCGAGACCGCTCTGGATCGAGGTCAGCGCCCCGCCACCGGCAAAGCTGTCGTCGTAGCCGTACGTCAGGACCTCGCCGGCGCCCGGGGAGGGGTCCGGATACGTGAGTGAGGTCACCCTGTTGCCGGAATCATAAGTATGCAGTACGTCGAGCGTCCGCGACGTGCCGCCGCAGGCCGGATCGGCAATGACATGCCGCTTCGTAATCTCGCGTCCGCGGACGTCATAGCACCAGCGGGTGGACCCGCTGCCGTCGGTCATCACCGTCATCTTGCCAACGGGGCTCGCCGCCCCGGCGCAGATCGGGTCACTGTTGTTGTCGTAGGCATCGTACCGGAACATGACGGGCGCGGTTGCGGTCGCCACCGAGCCCTGGGAGGAGTAGGTCTTCGACAGCACGCGATTCAACGAGTCGTAGGTCATCGCCGTCGTCGCCCCGCGCGCGTCGGTCTGCGTCAGGAGGTTGCCGGCCGCGTCGTAGGTGTAGCTCCAGGCGACGCCACCGCCGGACATGTCCGGGTCGACCATGGTCAGCTTCCGTCCGAGCGCGTCGTAGGTCATCTGTGTGAGGTGGCTGAAGTTGTCGGAGACCTTCGTCAGGTTGCCGAGCGTGTCGTAGGTGTAGGACGTCGACGAATAATTCTGATACGACGTACCTGGCCGATAGTAGTCGCCGGTGCCAATCACGCGGCCGAACCCGTCGGTGCCGCTCCATGTCTGATGGCCCGATTGGTCGATCGTGGTCGTTCCGCGCCCGATCTGGGAACGTTGGACGCACGACGGGAAGCAGTCGGTGGTGCCTCCAGGCAATGCCGATGTGGTGGTACGCACGTGTCCGAGAGGGTCGTACTGCATGAGCGTTGTTGGCACACTTATATAACCGAATGGAACACACCCGAATGAGTTAAGGTCAGCGTCACCAATGAGTGCCGATCTGACGGTCTGGCCGAGCCCGTTGAGGGTGTGCGTTGAGATCGTCGCCACGCCTGAGCCGCGGCCGACCGCCATCTCCCGTCCCAGGCCGTCCATGCAGTGCAGTTCGTCCGTGGGAACTGCCGCGGCGGTCAGCCGGCGCCGTACTCTCGTCTCGTTGTCACCGCTGCCGGCTCCCGTCCAAGCGTACTCAAACTGGACGCTCGGCCAGAGATTCGAATCCGGCTGTTGCCACTGGTTCTGCGGCCTGCCGAACTCGTCGTACGTCGTGCCGGACTGAAGTCCATTCGGGGCCGTCGTCAGGGTAACAACGCCCAACCGGCGGTCGTAGGTCGTCGTCGTCACCTGCGTCGCGACGGGCGAGGCGGGGGCGCCGCCGCTGTACACGTACACTGTGGTGCTTGATGGAAACCTCCCAACGGAACCCGCCGGCATCGAAGCGGCGTCGTACAACGTGAGCGCATAACCAGTACTCGCTGGTGTCCCGCCGAGCGGGTTCCCAGAGCTAGAGAAGGCACTGCTCCCGTACCACGGCACTGAGACTCTAGAAGGCATGCCGTTGGTGCGATACGCGTGACTCACATAGACGTACTTCTGGGGATTGTCTGGTGCGGCAAGATCGACGGTCCGCCGGACTGTCGTCAGGTTGCCCAGGCTGAGTGGTTGCGTCGCGGTAACCGCGCCGTGGAAGCCGTCCCAGAAGAGGACGGTCTCCGCCACTGTCATGGGGGTCGCGCCGCAAGTGGAGGTCGTCTGCACTCTCGGTACAACGAGATATGCCTGCGGATCGAGCCGCGAGGCGTAGCTGACCTGGTCCACACGGCAACCCCAGGGGATGAGGCCACCATCGAGCCTCGTTGATATCACCGTGCCGTTGGCGTTGTCGTAGGAATAGCTCGTCGTCAGTGTCCGATAGTCGGCGCCAAGTACGGCGGTGCTATCGAGGCGATCGAAGAACGCGGTCGAGCCGCCATAGAGCGGCGTCGAAGTGAACGTGTTCGTGGTGCGTTGCCAAAGCGATCCCTCGGTGGTCGGGTTTGGGCGAGGGCCGCGCCGCTCCACCACGCGCTCTCGACCGGCGAGCTCCGCTGGAGTGAAGTTGGCTGCCGGGGTTTCGGCCCCGGTGATAAAGGTGTGCGTCGTGTAGTTCGAGTCCGAGTCCGTCTCGATCGCCGTCGAATACCCGCGGTACACATAGATACCGTACGTGCCGTGGTCCCGAAGATATGTCGGGCCGCCACTGAACGTGTAGTTGGTGACGATGGCTGGGGCGACCGCTGCCCAGGCGGACCCGGCCTTCTCTGTCCGGGTCTGAACTAAGAATCGGCTCGGCAGAGTGCCACAATACGCCGTCGGTGCGTAGACCTCCGAGGAATACGTGAAATCCGTCTCGCCACCGAATCCGTTGAGGACGGACGCGAGGCGATCGGCCGCCCGTGGCGGGCCGACGACGTAGCAAGGGGGTTGGGATGTCATCGAGACGTAGCCGAACGTGGGCGTGGTTAGCGTTCCGCCGTCCCGTCCCTTTTCGGCAACAGACCGGAGCTCCGTACCGGTGCTGGGACACTGGGTAGCGACCGCATTGATGCTGTCCGTGTTCGCGTCATACTCGGCGGCCGGATAATAGTTATCGGTGTCCCAACTCTCAACCACGATGGAGTCCAGTGCCCGGGTTTCCATCGCTCTGTACGCCTGACAATTCGCGACATCCGGGCGCACCTGCAGTGCCACACCGAGGTCGGAGACGTGTGCTGCACTGCTTACGAGGTTACTCGAGGCGTGGAGCGGCGGCTCAGGGGAAGCGGGTGCGGGATCACCTCGTAGCCGAAACCGGATGCGGCCGCCCGGATAGGTGATCGTCTTCGGGTACGCCGAGAGGACGCCGTCCGGGGGGCCTTGGCCTTGGTATGCAGTAGGATGGCCCTTGATCTGAGTATACGTGTACGTGGCGGTGTTTCCGTGGAGATCGGTGACGCTGGACAGGTCCCATCGATAGGCAGAACTGGCCCCTGGAAGGTCATACTGCTGGCTGTCGAAGGTCCCGCCGAAGACATAGGTCTTCCCGGACTGGTCGCGGATCGTCCAGGAACAGAGCTGTGTGGATGCATCGCAGTTGATGCCGTTGTTCGAGATGTCGAGGTACTTCTCATTGCGCAGGTGCCAACCATTCGACTGGACGATCTCCCCTCCAGAACCGCCCAGACTAAGGAAGTACTGGCTGCCAGATCGGGTGACGGAGGGCAGCGACAGGTCCCAGCCGATCCCCACCCATGACGCTGGTTGTCGATCGGTCTCATCGACCCGGGCGGAGTCGTACGTGAGGTTAAGGGCCGGTTCGAGCCCGCCTATGCCCGGTGCGACCTTCAGCGGCAGGCTGAATTGGGCGGAGCCGGAATTCAGGCCGACCTGGGCATTGTCGAGGATCGGCGGCAGGGCGATCACGCCGTCGCCGGTTGAGGCTTGGAAGCTGAAGTGGTTGAGGGAGACACGCCAATGGCCCGCCTCTACTTTAGTGACAACGGACTCCTGCCACTGCTGGGAAGCATCGTCATACACCCAGTGGTGAATGCGATCACGGTCGAGGCCGAACAACTCGTCGTCCGTGAAGGAGAGGTCGATGGCGATGTTCGAATTGAATTGATGCACCGCGACGCCGCCTCGGTCGATGGCCGTGGCATCAAACTGCCAGCCTGCCAGCAAGTGCGACGCCGGGAGGGTTGGCAGGCCGCTCTCGTCTTTGTCTGTGACACGCACGTTCAATCGCTCGCTCGTGGCGCCGGGCGGGAACGTCAGTGTGGCGTGCCCGTCGGGGCTCGAAAGCGCGCCGCCGTTGGCGTCGATGATCGTTTCGCTGACGGCTGCCGTGGGCGTGGGGACGAAGGTCGGTGTGCCCGGCGGTGTGCTCGTTGGCGTGGCGGTACCGCCTGCCACTGTGCTGGTCGCTACGACCGCCGTTTCGGTATCGGTCGGGCTGCCCGTTGCCGACGGGCTCGGAGTCTCTGTTCCGGGCGTTACTGTCTGGGAAGCGGTGGTCGGTGTGTCCGTCGCGGTCGACGACGTTGCGGTGTCGGAAACGCCCGGCGACGGACTTGCGATGACAGTGTCCGTTGGTGTGGGGGCGGCCGGCGGTGTGATGACGGCCGTCGCTGACGCGAGCGCCTCCTGCGCATCTACGAGACGCGCGTACTCGCCGGGGCCGTCACCCGAGTTGATTAAGGAGGACCCGACCAGAATCGCCAAGACCACGATAGGAAGGGTGCAGTACCGAAACCACGTCATGACGGCCCTCCGTAGCGTGCCCGGCGTTAGACGCTCGAAGAAAGAAAGGTACGAGGCGGTAGGAAAGTGGAGCTATAATGCGCCCGCCGGGCAGGCCCTGTCAAGGGGTTGACGTTGCAAATTGAAAATGCGGCCAAAAAAAGGGTGGCGCCCGAACGCCAGATGAGTCTCGGTGGGATGCGAGATTGCAGGCCTCGAGCGCTGGCGCCTCGGACAAGCCCGACTCATCGGCATCGCGGTGGGGCAGCTGGAGGAGTGACGATCGGAGAAGGGGCACGAGTCGGTCAGGCGAGGAATATCTTCTGCGCGTAGTGCAGGATGAGACTCATCGTCTTCTCAAGTTGTTCGACATCGTGTTGCATGGAATCGAGGAGATCGAGGAGGTCCTCACGATCCAATTCCCAGGTGTGGTCGCTCACGATGTTGATCGGCTCGTGATCTTCGTCGGGATTGAACGTCATGGTCATCACCACCTTCCCGAAGACGAAGCCCTGGCTTGCGCCTCCTGACCCGACCATCAACTCCTCACAGTGCATACGATCGTAATCGAAGCGGCGGAGAATGTGTTGACGAGCAGGCATTGACTGCCAGCGAGAGTAGATCAACGCTAGGCACTGAAAGGAGGGCGGGTGTAGCGGATAGCTCGGTCAGGTCAGCCTTCACGCTGTTTGTATGTCTGGAGGTTGACCACCATGACCAATAGAGCTCTTCAGTGGCGCACCGAGCGGCTCAGCGAGGAACTGCCCCTCACCGTTACGCTGCGCGAATTTCGCGAGAAACTGAATAAGTCCCAAGCGCAGATCGCGCGTGACGCCTGGCTCGATGAGAGCTACGTCTCGCGTCTCTTCTCCGGTCAACGGGATCGACCGAGCCGGGATGCAGTCATCCTGCTTGCCGGCTTCGGAATGGAGCTGAGCGTTCCCGATGTCGAAGAGGTGCTGCTCGCGGCGGACTATCGCCAGCTAGTTCTTCCCCAAAGTCTTCGGTAGACCCAGGGAAGGCTGACTGAGCCCGCACTCCTTCATTTGCTCTGATGTGTCAAGCGAGTCTTCGAGGACGGCGTGGGATCTGGCGATGCCGTCGCTCTTCGATGCCCGTGAGGGGTGAGAACTGCCGCATCTTCTCTTGGAGTTGTTCTGGAACGAGGTGCAGATATCGCAGCGTCGTCCTGATGTCCGAATGCCTTAGCAGCCGTTGGACAGTGTGCAGGTCTGCCCCGTTCGCCAGCATTCGGGTGGCCGCCGTGTGTCGCAGCAAGTGCGGGTGCAAGCGCGCTATGCCTGAGCGTTTCGCAAGGCGATCGAACGTCGATTTGATCGCCTCGTAACCAAGGCCTTCGCCATAGATGTTCAGGAAAAATGCCGGCTCACGCGCGGCTGCTGGCACGCGGAAGTGCTCGGTGTACCGATTGAGGGCCTTGATCGTCGTCGGACCCACCGGCACGTAGTGCTCTTTGTCGCCTTTGCCGTGGACTTTGACGTACATCTCTTTCAGGTGCACGTCCGCAAATTTGAGCTGGGCGACTTCGTCCAGGCGAAGGCCGCTCTCCAGCATGAGACAGATGATGGCGCGGTCTCTGCAGCCAACATCCGTGCCAGCATCCAATGATGACAGCAAACGGCCGATCTCTTCGTCCGTCAGGACATCGATAGTGACATAATCGTGAGGCTAACTCGGAGTCCGCCTGGGCGGCGGTAGGTCAGCTCTTGATGACCTTCTCGATCAGCGTGCGCACGATCCCGACGGACTCTTCGTCTGGTTCCGGCAGCTCCATCTTTCCTGCGTACGGGGCGAAGCCCTCATGCACCTCCGCCAGCGTGCGCTTCGTCTCATCGAGCATCCGCCGCACGTCCGGGTGCAACGGGTCCTCGCCGTCGAGTTCCTCCGCCGTCTCCTGGACGACGATCTCGATGGCGCGCACCTCCGGCCAGTGTTGGACAAGGGCGTCCCTCACCGAGACGGCGAGTGCTCGCCCCAGCTCGTCGCCGCAGTCAGGCCCGCGTTCCGGGTCGATCGGTGTCTCCAGGTCGAAGGGGAGCTTCTTCATCGTCGGCGCGCGTTGCCGCAGCTGCTTGACGAGCTTGCGGTCCGACTTGCTGAGGTCGGAGCAGCTGCGGAGCAGCCAGTCGCAGAGCACACCCACTTCGCTGCCCCAGACCTGCGCCGTCAGCAACCAGGCGAGGCGGAGCGATGCCTTCTCCGCCTGTTCGTGGAGGACCATGATCACGGACGCCAGCTCGCAGTTGAGTGCGTTGATCGTGCTGATGAGGCGGTGGTACGCCGCCCGTTCGCGGTCGGGCACCGTCAAGCTGATCGCCAGCGGCGCCTGGCGGTCCTCCTTCAGCGCATGCAGGGCGAGCAGGGCGCGTTCCTTCGCCGGCAAGGCGGCGTAGAGCCCTTGCAGCCGCTTCGCTCCGTCGCTCACCGGCGCTTCTCTTTGAGCAACCGCGGTCCCAGCACCCGCCGGAACTGCTCGACCAGCTCCTCGAGGTCGCCGGTTTCGAGCAGTCTACTCAGCGCCTGGGCGGCGGCTATCAACAGCCGGACACGGGCGACGCCGTTCTCCATCCCCAGGGCATCCAGCACGGCGATCTCCAGCAGGCGGCGGATGCCGGCGACCGTGTCGAGCGGCCCGAGCTCGTAGGCGCCGACCAACGTCGATTCGCGCCGTCGCCGTTGGCCACCGAGCTTGCGCGCGGCAGCCGCTTCTTCGGCGTGGTCGGGCGAGTGCCAGAAGCAGAACGTGCTCTCGTGCATCGGCGACGAGCTGCATGCTTCGCCGTTTTGCTTGCTTGCTGTACAGGTTCGACTCAGTACCAAGTCAGTACCTCTGCTTGCCATGCCGGTTGGTACTCAAGGCCCACCATCTACCCATCGTGTGGTCGCCGGCGCCCGACCTTGAACACGCTCACGCGATCGAACTCAGCGCGGCGACCAGCCGATCCCGATCGCTGCGCTCGGTCTCCCGCACCGCGGCGAGAGCCGGCAGATCCATACGCAGTTCGACCTCCTCCTTCAGCCGTCCACGCAACACGTCGATCGGCAGCGCGTCCAGCTCAACCGCCACGTCGCCATACTTCGCCACGAATGCCGCGCGGCGGCTGTCCGTCGCCTTCGTGAAGTCCGACGGCAGCTGGTAGCGCTCGACGTCGCGCTCCGTCAGCGCGCACTTTATGTGGACGAAAAGGAGTGCACCACGATGGACAACCAGAACGACGTGCCGACGACAGCTGAGGAGAAGTGGGACTGGTCCGCCGAGGACTTCGTCGATCAGATGATTCAGGACGAGGACGAGCCGGCATTCGACGAGCGCCGCACAGAGTTCCTGGTCGGCGCCGTCGTCACGCAGCTCTGCCGCGTCAGCGGCTTGCCCGTGATCCGCTGCTACCTCGACTTGGCACTGATCAGGGCGATGGTCGACCGTCGCATCGCCGCTGTGGGAAGGAACTAACCGATGACCGAGAACGTCCAACTGACCTTTGTCGCGAACCGCGAGGTGCGCCGCGTACCGCGGGGTTGGCAGCACCCGAAGGACGCGCGTGGGACCTACGTGCCGCTGCTGCCCGCCGACTACACCTTCGACGACGCGGAGCATCGCGCTTCCTTCGGAGACCGCGGGTTGATGCCGGTCGTGAGCGGCGAGACGCAGATCATCGCCTACGAGACGACGACCGAAGGGACACCGATCTCGCCCGGGTTCCCCGACACGCCCGCGGGCAAGCTCGCGCTCGTCCGCTATTGCGCGGAGCACGCCTTCAGCTTCGGCCGCCACCGTGCCAGCGGCGAGGCGTGGGCGGCGATCCTCTTCGGCGACGCGAGCATCGACCTCGATGGCACGGTGCGCTCTGGCTGACACGATCATCGCTCCCTCTCCTTCGCTTTGCTGCCGCCCGCTACCGGCGAGGATGAGCTCAAGCACATCGCGGCCTCCCCGCTGAAGCTCTCCCAGCGCGCCAGTACGAGCCCGCACGATCTCGTAGAGCGCGACTTCGATGCAGCCAACGCATTCGCCATCCGTCTTTCGGACGTGGACCAGGGAGCCGCGCGGATCTCGGACGATCACGAACCGCCCAGGCACAACGTCTCCTGACGACGGCTCGCCTTGTCGCCGCAGTTCGCTGCATCGATACTCTCGACGTGAACGACTGTGTTTTCTGCGCCATCACTGGCGGCGAACTCGACGCGAGCGTCGTCCATGAAGATGACGCGACGATCGCGTTCGTTGATATCCGTCAATTTCAGATTGGCCATACTCTCGTTGTCCCGAAGCGACACATCGAGAACATCTACGAGCTCGACGACGAGACTGGCGCCGCACTCACCCGAACGCTCGTGCGCGTGGCTCGTGCCGTTCGCCAAGCTTTCACGCCGGACGGCCTGAACATCTGGCAGTCGAACGGCGATTCGGCCGGTCAAGAAGTGTTCCATCTCCATTTCCACGTCCTCCCCAGAACGCAGCACGACGGTATGTTGCAGTTCTATCCGTCGCGACCTGGCTACCCGTCGCGAACTGAACTCGACGTGCAAGCAGCGAGGATTCGGTCCGACCTGCCCGCTTAAGCCGGTCACGAACGGCTCACGCACACGGCCTCCTTGCCGCTGAAGCTCTCGAAGCGCGCCAACACGACGCTCGCATAGTGCGGGTCGAGTTCCATGCCATAGCAGACCCGTCCTATGCGCTCGGCGGCCACCAGCGTCGTCCCCGAACCGAGAAACAGATCCAGGACAATGTCGCCCGGCTTGCTGCTGTTACTGATCGCGCGCTCGACGAGCGCGAGCGGCTTCGTGGTGGGGTGGAGCTCTGACTCGGACGGCCGATCGATCTCCCACACGTCGCCCTGATCGCGGTCGCCGCACCAGTGGTGCTTCGCACCCTCGCGCCAGCCGAACCAGATCGGTTCGTACGCCCGCTGGTAGTCGGCCCGGCCGAGCGTGAAACGGTCCTTCTTCCAGATGATCGTGTCAGACCAGTGGCCGCCGGCTTCCGCCAGCGCCTGGCTGACACTCCCCCACTCCTTCGTGCTCATGCAGCAATAGATCGCGCCATCGACGTTGTCGACGAGGTTGCGGCTCCAGCCGCGGATGAACGCGGTCCATTGGTCCGGTGGCATCGCGTCGTTCTGGATGCGGCGCTTCTTCGCTCCGCGCTGTTGCCCGCCGTGGTCGCCCAAGGCGACGTTGTAGGGAGGATCGGTGAAGCACATCACCGGCCTAATCTCGCCCAACAGCCGCGCCACATCGCCCGTGTCGGTCGCATCGCCCACCAACAAGCGGTGGTCGCCCAGCGCCCACAACGCGCCGCGTTGGGCGCGTGTGGCGGCGCGTGCGGCCTCCAGTGCGGCATCCAGGTCAAACGCTTCTGCCTTCTCCCGCTTCTCGCGCACGTCCAACGACTGCAGCAACTTGTCGAGCTCGCCTTCGTCGAAGCCGGTCAGCGTGAGGTCGATGCCATCAATCGGCTGCAGGTCGGCGAGCATGCGGGCGAGCAGCTCCTCGTCCCACTCGCCGGAGATCTTGTTGAGGGAAACATTCAGGAGCCGCGCTTGCTCGATCGTCAGGTCCACGAAGATCACCGGAACGGTCTTGAGGCCCAGG
>JBBRPP010000088.1:0-12550 GCA_038227995.1 Acidimicrobiales bacterium | reverse complement strand
GCTGGTCGAGCAAGCCACACGGTATGACGCTGCCGGCGACCCTGCACTCGCTGCAACGTTCAGAGTCGACCTCCTCACCGGGCACGGCGTGCAATTGAGCCACCCCAAGATCTGACGGGCGTCGCACCAGACGAGGCCTCATCCTGGCGTCCGCTGGGGTTTCAAGACGCGCCTGGGAATGGCGCGACCCGAGGCATTTCACCAGATCGTTCGTCAGCACCGTTCGGCCGCATGACCCTGACATGACAACAGGTGACAGACTGCGGTTCGTGGCCTCGGAGTGAGTTATGCAGCGAACGAAGGTGCCGTCGATCGGACCGTCCTCAATCGGTTTGTGCGCATCTTCATTGCCTTGACGCTGGTCATCCTGATCGGATCTGTGTCCTTGTTGTTCGCAGTGCGCCACCGCAACCAGGCCGTTGTCGGCGAGAACCGGCTGTGGCGACCCGGTCAGATCGCGGCGGTCGAAGTGCTCACGGCGGTTGTCGACCAAGAGACCGGGGTCCGGGGTTTCGTGATCACCGGCGCCGAACAGTTCCTCGCGCCATACACGGCCGGACGGCAACGAAGCACCGCAGCCCTCGCAACGCTTCGCACCCTTTTCGTCGGTCACAATGAGATACGCGCACTCGTCGACAACGTCAGTATCGACCTATTGGCCTGGCAAACCCGGATCGCTGAACCAGAGATCATCGCCGCGCGCCTCGACCTCGAAACTGCTCGCAACCTCGTCACGACCGGCCAAGGTAAAGCAGCCTTCGATCAGCTCAGAACCTCACTCGCCGCTCTGTCCGCCGCCATCGACCGACGATGGGTCGACAGCAACAACCAGAGCGCCAGCGCGTTCACGATCCTTCTGGTCACCGCGATCATCGTGGGTGCGATCTTGATCCTCGTCGCTGTCGTCCTGCTCAACCGCTCACGCCGCTGGCTGACCCAAGCGACAACGGTCGAGTGTCGCTTGCGTTACACGATCACCACGGTCCAGGCCAGTCTGTTGCCGGCTGCGGTCCCTGAACTCGACCACGTCGTTGTCGCGATCGCGTACCGCCCTGCAAGCGCCGATGCCGATGTCGGCGGCGACTTCTATGACCTCAACACCAGCCAATCCGGACTCGTCACGATCAGTATCGGCGACGTCTGTGGCCACGACATCCATGCTGCGATTGTCACCGGGCTCGTGCGGCACACGATCAACGCCGCCTCACAGCACCTCATCGACCCAGCCGACGTCTTGCGCTGGGCGAACCATGCACTCAACAGCCACGACACCGACGGACGCTTCGTCTCCGCCGCCCACGCCCACCTCCACCCCCCGAACCCCGACGGGCACGCGTTCCTCGACATCGCGCTCGCCGGCCACCCCTACCCGATCCTGATCCCCACCGACGGGCGGCCATCTTTGGAGATCGGCACAGCAGGAACGCTGCTCGGCATCACCACCAACCCGAAGATCACCACCACTCGCATCACGCTCGCCCCAGGGGACCAACTCGTGCTCTACACCGACGGCCTCACCGAGAACAGTCGACCACGGCTCAGCACCGAAGACCTCCTCACCGTCATCAACAACATCAGACGAAGCACCGCCGCCGAGACACAGACCTCATTGATGCAGCACTACGACAAACTCGATCGACGAAACAAACACGACGACGTTGCCGTCGTCATCATCCAACTCCAACCCGCCACCAGCACCGCAACCAAAGGCCACGCCCTCCCACTCGACACTGGTTTGCAACCACTGCAATAGCGCTCACCGGCCTCCAGGTTGTCCCGACGGGGACGGCATGCGGTTGTGTTCGGGACTGATGCCGTCGGCGCGTGCAGTGCGCGTGCTCTTTGTGGCCTCGTTCCTTGTCCAGAGAGCCCAACCGGCGACGATCAGCGACGCCATCAGAACACTGGCCGCTGTCGCAGTGACCGGATTGAGGGTCTGCGGTCCGCCTTCGAGCCCGCGCGGCTCGACGTGGACGGTCGATGGAGGCCGAAGTCCGCGAGATCCTGCGCGACGCCCTGCCACGCCAGCAGCCGACGATTTGCCCGGCAGCCGTGTCCGGCAACGGTTCGCAACGATCGGTGGGATCGAGCTCGAGGTGCCGATGCGAACGGATCGTCCTCGAGCAGCCCCGCTGCCACGATCGTCCTGGACACCAACGTCGTGTCCGAGATGATGCGAGCAGCACCGGCCGAGCTGGTCGTCGCGTGGGTCGATGGTCACAGAATGTCGAGGCCTCCGGCACTGATCGCGGATCTAACCGATCACACCATCCGCGACACCCACCCAGCCTTCAACGCGTACAGCCCCTTATGCGGATTTCTGCATAACAACTCGTGCCCGGGTTCACCATCCGCGATCCGCACCGTCGACCCCTGCCCGCGTCGGCGACCGAGCTCGACGGAGACGAACCGCTGGACAGTGCGCTCCGCCACGACCACCCCATCGCGGGCGAGGAGCTCACAGATCTTCACCCCGGCCACACCAGCCGTCACCCACTCCTCGAGCTTGCCGCGGCGGACGGCCAGCGTCGCCCACGCCTCACCATGACCATCAACACGATGCGGGCGCACGATCTCCACCACCCGACCCAACGTCATGTCGGTGAGTTGCTCCACGCCGCCGTCGGCGATCACACCAGCCTCGATCGCCGCGTCGACATAGCAGCGCACCGTCTTGCGATCGACCCGGCTCAGCCGGGCAACCGTACGGATGCCCTCACCTCCCAACCACAACCGCAGCACCTCTCGAACCTCGAACATCGGAATGAACATCCCCCGCCTGACCGGACAGGGTTCATGCTACTTGTAGCTCTGTGTTGAGGTGTTGCTCGTACTCGACTGGTGGTTGCATTTGCAACGACGTGTGGAGTCGCTCGTGGTTGTACCAGGTGAGCCACTCGATGATCTCGAGGCGTGCCTCGGCCTTGGTCTCGAAGTGGGCGTGATCGACGAGTTCCCGCTTGAACGACGCGAAGAACGCCTCGGCCTTCGCGTTGTCGTACGAGTCGCCGATGGTGCCCATCGATTGCAGGATCCGGAACCGGCGGCAACGACGACGGTACTCCCGCGACGTGTACTGGGCGCGTGATCGGAGTGAAAGATCACCCCGGTTACGAGGCGCCGGAGGCCGCCCCGCGTGCCGACCGCGGCGTCGAGGGCGTCGACGCACAGCTCGGCGCGCATGTGATCATCCAGCGACCAGCCGAGCAGTCGTCGCGAGCACGCGTCGAGCACGGTTGCCAAGTACAGCCAGCCTTCACCGGTCGGGATGTACGTCACGTCACCGATCCACAACACGTCGAGCCCGTCAGGCTCGAAGTGCCGATCGACGAGATCCGGTGATGGTGACGCCAACGGATCACGCACGGTCGTGCGGATCTTGCGGCGCCCGCATCGGCCCTGGATCTGGTGCACGCGCATCAACCGCTCGACCCGCTTGTGGTTCACGACCACGTCCTGTTTGGCGAGCTGCGCGACCACCCGCGGGGCACCATACGCGGAGCGCGACCGCCGGTGGATCCGGCGGATCTGCTCGACGAGCACCGCCTCGACCTGAGCCGCCGGCGACGGGCCCTGGTCGCGGCGAGCGACCCAGTCATAGAACGCGGACCGCGACACACCGGTCACCTTGCACAAGGTCTCGATCGCGAAGTCGGTCTTCTGGTCGTCGATGAACGCGTAGACCTTCACCCGTTCGACTCCTTCACCCAGAAGACCAGCGATCGTTTCAGGATTTCGCGTTCCACCTCCAGCTCCGCGACACGACGCCGCAACCGCTTGTTGTCCTCCACGACCGCCGAGTCGACCACCGCCGCCTCCGGGTCGACCTCAGCACGCTGCTTGCGATCAGCGGCAACCCAATAGCCGATGTTCGACTCGCCCACCCCGAGCGAGCGGGCTACCTCGGCAATCGGGCGGCCCTGACGGACCAACGCAACCGCATCACGCTTGAACTCCGGCGAGAACCGCCGACGTTGCTCTGACATCTGACACTCCTTCCCAGGACCAGCCTGGTCTCAAGTGTCCGGTCAGCCGGGGGATGCCCACAATGGCCAGCGTAGGGCGGGAGACCCGTCCAGGTACGGGCGCGTAGCAGAGGACCTTTGTCGTGTTGAACAGCCCGTCCCATCGCCGTCGCGCGCCGACGAGCCGCAGATGGTCAGCGGTGACTCCCAGCGACGACGCCAAGGTGGTTCCGAATGTCACGGTTGTCGGGTTTCATTTCGTTACATTTGCGCGTTGTCAGCGGGCGCCTTGGGTCGGCGCTCAAGCGCCGAGGTACGTGTCGATGCGTTGGTTGGAGATGTGTTCTTCGTCGTCCAGCGCGCCGACGTAGGTGGACACGAGGGTTTCGACGCTGTGCCCGAGCCGTCGAGCGGTCTCGCCGAGGGGCATGCCGGCGCGTAGCCAGGTGGTCGCGGCGGCGTGGCGGCAGTCGTACACGCGCAGCGGTGGCTGGCCGACCGATTCGAGTGCCCTGTGCCATGCTCGGGACCAGTTCGATCCGCTCGGCATGGTGTCGTTACGCGTGCGGAACAGCAACCGATCCGGCGTCGTGAGCCCGTTCTCATCGATCCACTCGCGCAGGATGTTGACGAGCACTGGCGGGATCGGAACGGTGCGGGGTCCGGTCTTGGGTTCGCCGGGTTCATCGAATGAGATGTCGGCCTCGGTGACATCCAGCCGCCCCCAACCCTCCGCCGGGAGTTCCACGGAGCGGACGCGGAGCATCACAACCTCGGACGGTCGTAGCCCGGCGTAGTAGGCGACAGCGGTCATCGCCCTGTAGGTCTTGCTGCCGGGCTGTTGGGTGACGATCGCGTCGATCGCCTCAGCCATCACCGCCGGGGACGGCAACGTTCGGATGTCGACACTTCGTTTCGTTCGTGCGACCTTGCGGCGTGCACGCGACTTGGACCTTTGCGGCCACACATCAGCTGTCACGGCACCAGCGGAGATCGCTGACTGGATACAGGCGCGGGCAACGATGCGGATCCTGTTGGCGGTGTTCGCCGCCATCTGCGAACCGTCGAGCTTGAGGGCGAGTTTGCGGTCGATGTCAGCGACGCGTTCACGATCGAGCTCCCCGAGCGCCAGACAGTTCTTGCCCAGCCACCGCTCCAGGCCGACGTCCCAGTTGGTCTCGGAACCCGGGGTCAGGGCCGTGTACAGGTAGACGCGCAATTCCTCCGGTGCGGTCGCGCTACCGCCGACGGCGATCGTGACGAACCGGGCGAGCGCCTCGGCCGCGGAGGTGCGGGTGCGTGGTTGCCACTCGGACCATTGCTCGGCGAGCCAGCGTCGTGCCCACTCATGCACACGAAGATCCGCGAGTGGTGTCTGCCATGCGTCGGGTTCGCCGCTGCCCTCGTCGAAACGTCCGCCGTTCTGCACAGCTTGGAGCAGGCGACCGCGGTACCGGTCGGCTTCGATCCGGGTGCGGAACGACTTCGACCGGTGGCGGCCGTCGATCGTGTACCGGACCACCCACGGCAACTTCGCCTGCGTGGTCGAACGGCGATCCTGGACCCCGTAGATCTTCACGACTTGCATCGGCCGGCTCATCACGCATCACCCCCAGCCATCTCACCGTCATTGGCCGCGAGTAGCCCGCAGTTGTGGGAAGGCTGTGGGATGACATTAGCCCGAGCATGGTCGCCGATGGCTGTGAGCTGGTCGAACACGGGTTCTGACTGGAGGGTTCCTAAATCGCAGGTCGGAGGTTCGAATCCTCCCGGGGGCGCAAGAAAAGTGCCTTTTAGCTGGTCATATGGTTGTCGGCAGAGTGGCCGGCATCTGAACCGTTGGGTTCTGGAACGGCCGATTCTCGCCCTGAATGGGAAGAGCGTGGGGTGAGTTTGAGTGCCTTGGCGAGTATCTGCGACCCTTCGAACACGCTCTCACTGACCGCGCCACCGTCGCCGACGTGTCCGGCTCAGCTTTGATTCACCCGATCGGCGCCGTGGCGCCTCCCGAGTCGGCGACGGCGACGATCTCTTGCAAGGCTGCCACGTGCCCGTCGAAGGCCTCACGTCCGCGGGTGGTGAGCCGGACGCGGACCCGGCGGCGGCGGTGGGTCACCGGTCGTTCGATAGCGATGTAACCGGCGTCTTCCAGCGTCGCGAACTGCTTCGACAAAGCGGAGTCCGACAACGCCAGCCGATCTCGCACGAACGAGAAGTCGACCCAATCCGCGGCCGCCAACAGCGCAACAATCGACAGGCGCGTACTCGGGTGGATGGTCTCGTCGAACCGTGCAGTGGCCGTCACCGCAGGGAGGCGTTTTGGACGGCGCGACGGCGGACGAGCGTCATGAGTTGCGGTCCACCGAGCAGGATCATCACAGCGACCAAGATGCTGGCGATGGTCGCGGGGTGGCGGGCATCGTCTGCAGATACGGCGAGCGCTCCGGCGATTGTGACCAGTGCGAGACCAATTAGCCCGGTGAACACCAGCAGCGGGGTGTGCCGGCCGGCGACGTCGGCGTGCACGCTGAGCTTGGTTGTACGGTGTCGGCCGCCGATGACCAGGCCTGACACCGAGGCGTGAATGGCCCCGAACACGCTGGTCGCGCCAAGTGTGAGCCACGGATGACCCAGGTCGGCCACGACCCCGACACCAACCCATCCCAGCGCGAGGCCCAACCAGTACCAGCTGGGCATATCGATCTCGCCGATTACGTGCTGCCGGCTCTCCTCAACAGACTCGAGTGCCGCTCTCGCCTCAGCGTTGGTGACGTCGTTTGTCATCCGAAGTTGTCACTTTCCTAGTCGGAAAGCAAAATACCCTTTCCCATGTGGAAAGTCAATGGGTCCCGGTCCGCACACGGATTTCGATTCTCGTCTACCGCGACCTCGACGCCGCGTTCCGTTACCTGATCGACGTGTTCGGTTTCGGTCGAGGCGAGATCGCCCGGGCCCCGACGGCAATGTGGTGCACGGCGAGGTTGGAGTCGGTGACGGTGTCGTGTGGCTGCATCCCGAGTCGGCCGAGTTCGGGCTGTCCTCACCGCGAACCTTGGAGGCAACGACATCGACGATGGCAGTGATGGTCGATGACGTCGACGCCCATCACGAACGTGTCGCGGCCGCCGGTGCGGTCATCGTCGCTCCACCAGTCGATCAACCTTACGGATACCGCGAGTACAGCGCTTCGTGACTGTGAAGGCGGACTGTGGTCATTCATGAAGCCGTTGGAGCCGTGACCCATGCAACGCTGTGACTTGATCATTACCGGCGGACACATCGTCGACCGGGACACCCTGGCGGCGTGATCGATGACCACAGCATCGTTGTTGTCGGCCAGCACATCGCGGCGATTCGGCACCCCTCCGGGCGTGCCCTGCCCCGCCTCCTCGAGACGGGAGTACCGGTCATCCTGGGCAGTGACTACTCGCCGCCGATGACCGCGACCCCGTTCGACATGATCCATGCTGCGCTCGAGATCTACCGTGAGATCGCCGCCGCTGACAACGCCGGCACCCTGGAACAGGCCCTCGCCATGGCCACCAACCCTGGCGTCACAATCGGTCGTCCCGGCGAGGTCGGGCAGATCGCCGTCGGGCAATTCGCCGAGCTCGTGCTCATCGATACCAGCGGCGCCCACCACCTCGGTACCCGCCACCCATCCCCGCACTCGCCCTACGAGTCCGACCCGGCGACGTCCACACAGTCATCATCAACGACAACGTAGTCGTCGACACCCACCAAGTCACCACAGTCGACGAAACCGCCATCGTCGCGGCAGCCGATGAAGCCTTCCGCTACCTCGGCAACGCACCACCCGAACTGACGGGTGATGCGCCAAGCCCGCGGCCAGGGCGACGCTGAAGCCATGACGTAACAGAGCCGGTGAGAAAGATTCTGGATCAGATGTCGATCGGGGCGGGTGCTGTTCGGCACAGGAGGTGAATCGCCGCAACCACAGCGATCAATCCGGAGCGGAACCCGCCCCGCCGATCAAGGAGACGACCATGGCAACCACCACCACCACCACCACCACTAAAGAGCCCCGAACCGCAGCGGCATCTCCCACGACCAGTACGAACGCATCCACGGTCGTCGTTGCAGGGGCGGTCGCGTTCATCGTCATCCTGGCGGGCCTGCATGTCGCGAAGTCCGACTTCGATCCGTCGTGGCGGATGATCAGCGAATACGAGATCGGCCGATTCGGCTGGCTCATGTCGGCCGCGTTCCTCAGTCTCGCTGTCAGCGCGGTGGCTACGCACCGGGCGATTGGTCGCCGGTTGCAGGGACGCAGCGGCCAAGTCGGTCGAGCGTTCTTTCTGGTCACCGCCGTCGGTCTTGTGATGGGCGGCGTGTTCATCTCCGACCCGACGAATGCCACCAAGGACCAGCTCACCTGGCACGGCAACTTGCACGGCATCGGCTTCATGCTCGGCGTTCCCGGATTCCTGGCCGCCGCATCGTTGATCAACCGTGCCGTGCGCCGCACCCCGGGCTGGGAACAGGCCCGCACGGCGATCAGCTGGGCGACCCGCGCCTTGTGGGCGTCGGCGGTGGTATTCGCGCTGTCGCTGGCGATCATGTTCGACGGATCATTTGGCCCCGACGTCAAGGTCGGCATCCCCAACCGGCTCCTCGTTCTGGCGATGGCCGCTTGGATGATCGTTACCGGCCGCACTACCGCCGCCATCGATATCAACAACCAATAGTCCGATATCTACCAACACACACGAAGGAGATAGTGCAATGCGATTCATGGTGATGACCTACGGCGATGAACAATCCGAATCGGGGGCTCCGCCATCCCCGGAGATGATGCAACAGATGGGCCAGTTCATGGCCGAAGCCGCCGCCGCGGGAGTGATGATTATGAGCGAAGGCCTCGCTCCCAGCGTGGCGGGTGCCCGGATCAACTTCGACCCCGCCGGCAAGGCGACCGTGACCGACGGACCGTTCGCCGAAGCTAAAGAACTGATCGCCGGGTTCGCGATCCTCGAGGTGTCGTCGAAGGAGGAAGCGATCGAACACTCGAAGCGGTTTGCGCAGATCGCTGGGGCGCATCGGGTCGATGTGCGAGCGATGATGGAGATCCCGGGCCAATGACCCCCGGCGAGGGAGTCGACCGGGTCACCCGGGCGGGGATCGGCGCGATCTGGAGGATCGAGTCGCCTCGCCTGGTGGCCCGGCTCACCCGTCTCCTCGGCGACCTCGCGACCGCCGAAGACGTCGCCCAAGACACCTTCGCTACCGCGATCGGCAGGTGGACCACCGACGGTGTCCCGGACAACCCGGGGGGCTGGTTGTGGCACACCGGCCGCCAGCGCGCCATCGACGTGATCCGCCGCCGCGACCTCCAACACGACAGATACGCCACGCTCGCCAACACCACACTCGCGGAGCCCGACATGGACATCCTCATCGACGAACACGACATCGGCGACGACCTCCTCGGCCTGGTGTTCATGACCTGTCACCCGATCCTCAGCCCAGGCGCACGAGTCGCGTTGACCCTGCGCTCGGTCGGAGGGCTGACCACCACCGAGATCGCCCGCGCCTTCCTCACTCCCGAAGCCACCATCGCTCAGCGCATCGTGCGAGCCAAACGCGCCCTCACCGACGCCGACGTCCGATTCGAACACCCGGGCCGTGTCCAACGATCGGCACGACTACCGGCAGTCATGGAGGTCATCTACCTAATCTTCAACGAAGGCCACGCTGCAACCGCCGGCGAGCAATGGATACGCACAGATCTGTGCGCCGACGGCATGCGTCTCGGTCGGGTTCTCACCACGCTTGTGTCGGACAACTCCGAGGTATGGGCGTTGCTGGCGTTGATGGAACTGCAAGCCTCACGGTTGCAGGCCCGCACCGGACCCAACGGCGAAGCCATCCTGCTCGGCGATCAGGACCGCGGCCGCTGGGACCGCATCCTGATCGACCACGCGATGAAGGCCATGGGTCGCAGCGAAGAACTGTGCGAGGATGCCGGCCCTTACCTGCTGCAAGCCCAGATCGCGGCATGTCACGCCCGTGCCGCCTCAATCGAGGTCACCGACTGGACGATGATCGCCGGGCTGTACGAGACGATGTCACGAGTCGCGCCGTCGCCGATCGTGGAACTCAACCGGGCGGTCGCGCTCGGCCGAGCGTTTGGGCCAGCAGTCGGGCTCGGATTGGCCGACCAACTCCTCGACGTCGTATCGATGCAACAGTCCCACCTGCTCGCGGCAGTACGCGGCGATCTCTTGGAGAACCTGGGTCGATTCGCACAAGCCCGCCAAGAATATGAACGAGCGGCGTCGTTGACCGCCAACGACACCGAACGCGTCGTGCTGCAGGCCCATGCCGCCCGATGCGCGACCAACGAACCACAATGAATAGGCATAGCAGTCAGGAAGGGAGCCGACAATGGTCACCAAGAAGGAAACTCAACCCGCCGCCGAGAAAGTCAAAGGCCCAGCCTCCTACTTTCCGTCCATCGAGAAGAACTATGGGCAGCCAATCGCATACTGGCAGGAACTCATCCGCTCCAGCCCGCTGACCAAACACATGGAACTGGTCAACTGGCTCAAGCAAGAACACGGCATGGGACACGGCCACGCCAACGCCATCGTCGGCTACACCCTCGCCGAGACCGACAAATGACCCAGAATCCAACCCTGTACCAATGGGCTGGCGGCACCGCCCTCCGATCGCTCATCGACGCGTTCTATGACCCAAGTCGAACAGGACGTCCTCGCAGCCGGAGAGCCACCCACGATGGTCCACACGGCTGACCTTTGTCTGTCTCGCACGACGATCCCTAACCGCCACCAGCCAGTAAGGGGCGATGTTGGCGAGCTCGGTGCCGCGCGGGAACCGCCCACGCCACCGTGGGATCGGTGATCAACGCGGCGCTGATCTCCTCGCGTTCGAGCAAAGACAGCGGCGCGCCTGCCTCGCAGGGTGTGGTCTCCAGCAGTCGGGGTTGGTCAACAGCACCGGTCATCATGACCGGGACCGTGCACCGACCGCTGGAACTGGCCGACCCGAGCGTCGCAGCATCGGTCACGTAGCGAGACACACGCACGATACAACCTGCGACTCAGGCGGGCGGCGGCGGCCGGCCGTAGTATACCGACAGCCACGGTGCATCCGGGGGCGCCCCGCCCGACGCACGGCCGGGTCGAACGACCCCGACGGAACCACCATCCACGAGCGGGTACGACTGTCCCAAGCTCTCACCGAGACTTGTGCAACCGGCGCGCTGCGACAATCGGCACGAGCGGGGTGGGGGAGGGACTGAAGCGAGATCCCGGTGTCAGGTTGGTCCTTGCGTCGTACATCCAGGCGTACCCGTCGGGGGCGGTCACCTCCGAGAAGTAGCCCTGCGTCCGCTCGCCAGCTCGCGTCACCACGTTGATGCCCCCTCAGCAGAGAAAGGACCGTCCCGTGATACGCACGAACGGTCCGCCGAAGCCAGGTGTGATCAAGCAATGATGGCCAGTGTTACGACCACATCAGAGAAGGAGTTTCATCCATGGACATGCTGATGGGCGACAAGATCGCCGAAGCTGACCTGACCGACTGGCGCAAGCTGGCCCAAGGGCTCCACGCCCGCTACCTCGTCCACAGTTTCGGCATCGCCGCAGCGTTCGTCGTCGCAATTGGCGAGGCGGGCGACGCTGTCGGCCACCACCCGATCGTTTCGATCGGCACTGGGTACGTCGATCTCAAATTGATCACCGACGACGCCATCTATCGCGAAGACGACGGCACCGAACACGTCGTCTCATGGCCGACCCAACAAGACGTCGACCTCGCACGGCGAATCACCGACATCGCAGCCGACCACCAACTCGCCGCCGATCCGGCCTCGGTCAGCGTGATCGAACTAGGCCTCGACACCGCACACTCCGCGACGATCGCACCGGTGTGGGCCGCCCTGCTGACCGGCAACCCGAAGGCTCAGGGTCACGGATCCCCAAGCGACGAAATCAGAGACGCCACGGGGCGGGTCCCGAACCTGATGTTCTTGGACCCCTCCGAAGACGACGCACCGCATCAGCGGTTCCACGTCGAGGTCTACGTGGCGCCCGAGACGGCCGAGCAACGAATCGCCGACGCCGTCGCCGCCGGTGGAACTGTCGTCGACGACAGCAACGCGCCTGCGCTGACTGTGATCGCAGACCAGGAAGGCAACACAGGAATCGTCTGCGTCGATACCTCCGCAGTGAAGAGCACCTGAACCCTAAGCTTCGCCTGCGCCGTGGAACGGCGATCCTGGACCCCGTAGACCTTGACGACTTGCATCGGCCGGACCATCACACATCACCCCCAGCCATCTCACCGTCATTGACCGCCAGTAGCCGGCAGTCTTGGGAAGGCTGTGGGCTGAGCCTAACCAATTTGACCCTGCCGACCGGTCTGAGCTGGTCGAACACCCGTCCTGATGGGAGGGTTCCTAAACCTGGATCCACCGATCGCTTGGGTTTGAGGTGATGCGCGTATCCGCCTGAAAGGTCTCCTGGCCTGGGACGATGTTGGTTCCTACACCTCATCGTTCGACAGAACCAGGAGACACTTCCAGTGACCTCAGTATCGCG
>JBBRPP010000087.1:0-12822 GCA_038227995.1 Acidimicrobiales bacterium | reverse complement strand
ATCCGACGGCACACCAGCACGACCCGCCACCACCAACTCAGTCACCGAACCCGCAGCCCGAACCCCACCACCAACAAACAACCCATCCACCGTCGACAACCCGACACGAGTCTCCAACAACCGAGCCGGAACCAACGCCGACACGCCTTTCGACGGCGTGGCTCCCAGCGTGACTCCCGTCGCGTCGTAGCTGACGGTGTCCGTCTGACCGGTGAACGTCAATGCTCCGAACGTCCCCGTCCTGGTTTGCGCCGACAGGATCCGGAAGTTCCCGGTCTGTTGGGGCGACGTCGTGACGTGCAGCGTGCCGGCGATGCTCGCACTGCCGGTCGCCGTGAGCGAGCCGAAGCCGCCCGACGTGACGTTGATTGCGAACGTTCCGGCCGCTGTCTGGTTCAGCGTCGTCAGCGACACGGCGTGACCGGCAGCGATGTCGATGATCCCGTTGTTGGTCACGGTGGCCAAGCCGTCGATGTCGCTCACCGGCGCCGTGATCGTGCCGTGGTTGTCGACGTTCCCGTCGATCCGGTTCGCTCCACCGGCGGTGCCGGGGGCCGCGATGTAGTCGGCACGAATGGTCCCGTTGTTCGTCAGCGTCCCGCTCTGCACCGTCAGCACACCCTTCGTCGAGTCCTGTCCGCCGAGCACGATCGAGCCGTTGTTCGTATGGCTCGCCGACACGATCAGATTGCCGTGGTGGTTGTTGGGCCGACCACCGACTCGAAGCGTGTAGCCGGCAGCGATGTCGGAACCCAGGATGTCGTTCCCCGAGCGCAACTCGTAGCTGCCGGTACCCGTGCCCGACGGGCTGATCGTGACCGTGCTGTCGAACTGCAGTGCGTTACCCGTCTGCGTGCCGCTTCCGGTTGCCAGGTACGCGCCACCGAACTGATCGAACGTCCCGTTGTTGACGAACGTGCCAGCCGTTTGGGTGAACGATCCTGCGAACCAGTTCAGCGTCAACGTCTTGCCGGTCGCGATCGAGATCGCCCCGCTGCTGGTCCACGTCGCGGCGGCCGGGCTGTACGTGTCCTCGTCCAACTGCAACGTGCCGGTGTTGTTGAGGTTGCCGCCGATTCGATTGGGCGTGCCCCCGTTGTTGACGACGTCGGCAACGATGGTGTTGGCGTTGGTGAGCGTGGCTCCCCCGGAAATCGAGATGTCGCCGATCGTTCCGTCGGTCGAACCCAGGCGAATTGTTCCGTTGTTCGTGCGGCTGACCGGCACGGTGAGCTTGCCGTTGTGGTTGGTCGGTCGCCCCGCGATGCGAAGCGTGTAGCCCGACGCGATGTTCGAGCCAAGGATGTCGAGACCCGAACGGAGCTCGAACGAACCCGAACCCGTGCCCGACGGGCTGATGGTCACACCGCCGTCGAACTGCAATGGGTTGCCCGTCTGCGTGCCGCCGCCGGTCGCCAGGAACACGCCGCCGTTCTGATCGAACGTGCCGTCGTTGACGATCGAGCCCGCGGTCTGGGTGAACGATCCGCCCGACCAGTTCAGGTACAGGGTCTTGCCGGTCGCGATGTCGATCGTCCCGCTGGTCGTCCACACGGAGGCCGGGTTGCTGATCATGCTCTCGTTCAGCTGCAGCGTGCCCTGGTTGTCGAAGCCACCGGTCAGTCCGTTGTCGCCCGAGTCCACATCACGCGATTCGATCGTTCCCCGGTTCGTGAGCGTGCCGGCCTGGATCTGCAGGCTGCCGGTCGTCGGCGCCGGCAACCCCGACACGAGGTGTGTTTCGGCGAGTTGAATCAGGCCGTTGGTCTCGACGCCGAGGGTCGGGTCCTGGTTGGCGAGCTTGAGCAGACCGTGATGGTTCTGCGGCATCCCGAACACGACGAGCACCTGCGAACCTCCCGCGCTACCGAGCTCGAGCCCTTTGGCGATCTCGTTGCCCGTGATGCCCACGGTGACGGTGTGCGAACTCGGACCGGTGATGCACGCAATGGTGGTGGCGGTCGGGACGCCGTTGTCCCAGTTGCCGACAGTGTCCCAATCGCCGCCGCCGGCCGCGACCCAACGAGTGACGCTGCCGCTGGCTGCCGCACACGGATTCGCAGCCGCGGCGATCTGCGGCGCGACGAATGCGGCGCCCGTCGCTCCGACGGTTGCGGCGACCACCATCACGATCACTCGCTTCATCGAGCGGCGTGATCCGCCGATTCGCTGGTCGATTCGTGTGTCCTGTGTACGCATTGCGGCCTCCCGGTGCCTGTCAACTCACCCGCGCCAAGCCGGGAGCCTCTGTCAGCGGTCAACGTAAAGATGGGGCGTACCAGTCGCGTACCAGCGCCCTGAACTGCGGTTGCTCGACGTCGAGACGTAGGGGTTCCCCCGATTCAGGTGAGGGCGCGTTGCATCACACTGCATTCAGTGACGGCCACTCGGTCGCGCAGCATGAAGGAGACAGTGATGCGGTGTCGGTTCCGTCTGGTTCATGTTGTGGTTGCGATCGCGGCGGTTGCCTCAGGCTGCAGCAGTTCGAGGTTGGCGTCATCAACGACCGCTCAGCCGTCGACTGCCTCGCCAACACCGGCACCGGTATCGACGTCCACAGCGACGTCCACGTCGCCGCCGGCATCGACGCCCACACCGACGTCCGCATCGATGTCGAAGCAGTGGCAGCAGGTCTTGGGGACGATCGGCGCCGACGGTGTGCCGACATCAGCGACGGCACTGCAGGCATTCGCGCTGGCCTTCGGGGCGCTGCCGGGAGTGCAGGTGCCGGCGGGTGACGCGGGCAGGGCGCCCGTCGACGGGACGATCATCGCCGGATGGTTGATCGCTCATTGGAACGAGCTCACCCCGGCTCAGCAGGACGCGGCGTACGCGCTGCTCCTGCCAGCAGACGAGCGTGCCGCGACAACACCGCGCGAGGCCATGAGGGGGCAACATCGTGCACCCGCGCACACGCCGAACGACGCCACCACGGACGATCTCCAGCTGCATCTCGGCTCGGTGACGTCGATTCTCGCCGGTCCGTTCGGCGATCTCGGCGCGACGGTGAAGCTGGTCGTGAGCACAGCCGGCGCCGGCACCGCACTGGCTGTCGCGGTCGGGCTGAACGCCGGTAGCGGCTTCTCCGGGAGCCTCGACAAGTGCGTGATCACGGTCTTTCCCGCGCTGGTCAAGGATCCGAGCGAATGGGACTCGACCCTGGCGCACGAGTTGTTTCACTGTTACCAGTACAAGTGGGCCGGCCTGACGCGGCTGTATCAACTGACCGGCAAGACGAGCTGGTTCGTCGAAGGTTCGGCGACGTGGGCCCAGCTCCGACTCATCGGCGCGGACCGCGACACCAACGTGTTCTGGAGCAATTGGTTCAGCATTCCGGGACGTCCGCTGCAGCAGCCGGCGGTCGAAACGAATGAGGCCTATGAGGACGTCGGCTTCTTCGGCAAGCTCGGCGACGAGGGCGTCGATCTGTACACCGCATTGCCGCAGGCGTTCCGAACCGCGACCGACACGAAGACCGCGTTCGACTCGTTGGTCGATCCGGTCAAGGACAACTTCGAATCGGATTGGGGAGTGTCGTACACGCGCAAGTCAGAGCGCGGAGCGCTGTGGGACATCACCGGGCCGGCGGTGCCCCCTGCCTCGCAGACGCCGTCCCAGGAGGCGCCGATCGATGTACCGGATGGCGGTTCCAGCGGCATCGCGGCCCCACCGTTCTCGGCCAACGTCGCACTCGTCACGAGCGATGCCGAGATCATCGAGATCACGATGTCGGGCAAGGGCAGGGTCGGGGACGAGGCTGGCAACGACGTCCAACTCACCGGCGAAACCGTGTACCTGTGCATGCTCGACAAGTGTGAATGTCCCGAGGGCAGCTCCGGCACGGTGCCGCCGACCTCACCCATGCAGGCGCCGTTCGACTTCGGCTTCAGTGGCGGGGACGCTGCGCTCACGGGCACGCTCGTGGGCCACAAGGTCGACGACTACTGCAACGAGGCGACCACCACGAGTCAGCCGAACAAGTTCTGTGCGGATGTGCAACGACTGGCGGGCTACGAATCGCGCGATGCAGCGGCCATCGCGAGTGGGACCAACCCGGCTTCGCAAGCGTTCCTGAGCCGGGCGATCACCGACCGTGCGGCCGTGCTGCACGACATGTCCACCGATGCGCCACCCGACATCGCCGGACCGGTGCAGCGGTTCGAGACCGGCTACGACGGATACGAGGCGGCACTGAGTGCGGGCGGGTTCGTGTTTGCCAACACGTCCCGAACCGACACCGATGCGGCCATCAACGCGTTGGCCGCTGTCACCAAGGCCGACCTACCAACGATCAAGACGTACGCGAAAGTCCACTGCAACGTCGACCTGTCGACCACCGGGTGAGGCGGGCTACGGAGACGTCGCGACCGCCGCCCACGTGAGTCCGTCGGCGCTGGACATCCCGCCGGATGGGTTCGTCGACATGAGCAGGCTGCCGTCGGGAAGATGGGTGATCGCGATCGGCGTGGCGCCACTCGGCAGTGACGTGCGCGTCGGCCACGTCGCGCCGCCGTCCGTCGAGGTTGCGATGACACCGCTGCCGTCACCCTTGGTGAACGCGACGATGCGCGCGCCGGCGTCGGTGGCGGTCGCGAAGTCGACCGACGCCTGGCCCGCGTTGGCGCCTCCGGCGGGCTCGATCGTCGTCCAGGCGAGCGTGCCGCTGGTGAGGTTGGCTCCGACCACGGCTGCGTTGTCGCCGAAGCCGGAAGGACTGCAGGCGATGGCCAACGCTTTGCCCTGAGGGCTGAGCCCGGCCGTTGCACTCGGGACATCGATCGGACAGGCGATGTTCCACTTCGCCCACGCGCCGTTACGGATCTCCGCCCCGCCGATGAAGGTGCGGTCGTTGTACATCATCTCGCCGTACGAACCGCCAGCGCTCATCGACACGTCGAGTCGCGGGCCAGCACCGAACGCGACGGTGACCGCGGCCGCAACGAACGCGTCGTGATCGACCGGCGACGAAGCGATCTTGATGCCGCTCTGACCGACGTACGCGACGTGAACCTTGCCGCCCGCCGCAGCGACCGCGGCGGCAGACGACATTCCTGCGACGGTCGCCGCTGCCCACGTGCCGCCACCGTCGTGGGTCGCCTGCAAACCGCCATCGCCGACGACCCACCCGTTGGTCGTGTCGGCGAACAACACCTGCAGCGCTCCGGTCGCGGCGGGAGTCGCGCTGGGCGCCCACGTCGCGCCGGCGTCGGTTGTCTTCAGCAGCACCCTGGTTCCGTCGGAGCGGTCCGCCAACACCCAGCCGGCGGTCATCGAGGGGAAGCTCATCGAGACCACGCGTACCGAGCCGGGAAGCTTGACCACTGTCGTCGCGGGCGACGCCGAAGTGGGTGGCGTGGTCGGCGTCACGGGAACCGTGGTCGCTGCTGCGGTCGGTGGTGTCGTGGTCGCGTCGATCGCAGTGACCGCGGTCGTCGTCGCTCCCGCCGCGGTGTTTGTGGTGACGTTGGTCTTGCCGCCGGTTGCGTCGGTTGTCGACGGCGCGGGTACAGACGTGGCCGACGTTTCCGACGTGGGTGACGTCGCCGCCGCGGGCGATGTCGTCGAGACAGCGCTACCGGAGCTCTTCGACGCCGAACTCGAACATGACGCGCCGATCAACGCCAACGCACCGACGATGATCGTCGCCGGCCAGACCCTTCGACCGGACCGAAGCCGCTGCAGTCGCTCGTTCACGTTGCCCCCTCTGGCCGACACGATTCGCTGGTTCAGCCGCAACCTAACAAGGAAGCGTCGGCGAGATGGAGCATGGAGCCGTCGTTCAGCCGAGGTCGGAACAGACGGTGACGTACTTCGACAGGTCACCGGCGTCGGCGCGCTCGCCCGGCGGCGCGCACACCCACAGCGCCCAATCGCGCGGCGCCAGTTCGACGCTGATGGCATTCGCGATTCGCACACCGCCTCGACGCCAGTCGTAGACGGAGCACGGGTTTGCGAGTCCGACGTCAGCCAGCTCCAATCCGTCGGCGATGACTCGTCGATCGGTGGCGGTGTTGATGGCGACGACGTAGGTCCACACCTTGCCCTCGCGGGTCGAGGTCGTCGTCGCCCAGGCCAGCCGTTCACCGCGGGCGGGCTCACCGAACAGCCTCGCGTCGATCAGGCCGAGCGGATGGTCGACGTGACGTATCCGCCCGTCGGCATCGCACGTTCGCATGACGACGTCGCGATCGGTGCGACCGATGCGATCGCCGATGCCGACCGGTCCCGCCGACATGCACGCCAGCAGTGCTTCGAGTTCGGCATGATCGTCGCCGTCGATCGGGTCGGCACCGGCGGGCAGCGGGCTGGAGAAGAAGCAGTCCTTGAACGCGCGCAGGCCGAGCGCGCTCGCCAGTCGGTTGACCGTCAGGTACCACGTCCACAGCAGTGCCGGGTCGGCGGCGAAGCGGTAGTCGTCGCTGGTGCGCACCGCCACGACATGATCGAGGCCGGCCGCGAACACGAGATCGGCCGGCGTCGCCATCGACCAGATCAGGTCGATGCCCGATTCGTCGGCGAGCGCATCGAGGCCGCGTTGCCAAGCGGCTGCGCGGCCCGGCGCGGCGCGCAGGGCGCGCACACCGAACCAGTAGAGCAGCATCCAGTCCTGTTCGATCGCGCACACACCCCAGCGGCGCGCATCGTCGAACCACCGCCGGAAGAACATCGGGTCGATCGGTTGGGCAGCGGCCGCGTCCACCCACCACTCGCCCACTGCTCCGGCGAGGTACGGCGATTGCGGCGAGATGTGACGTGAGTGGATGACGAGCGGTGGCCGGCTGAGCCGTTCCGCCAACTGCTCGATCGGATCTCGGTCGTGCGGGGCCGGATCGAACGCATCGGCACGTGGTTCCCACAGCAGCATTCCCGACGGCGGGACCTCCTCCGGATAGCCGATCTCCGCGATGGGCCGCGGAACCTCGTGCTGATAGCACCACGAATCCAGCTCGATCGCACGGACCGGAACGTCATCGTGGCGCAGCGCTTCGACTGCCTCGGCCACGCTGGTGCCGATCGTGCGACCGGGTTCCGTGCGGTACCAATACGCCGCGCCGTTGTCGGTCCAGTAGGACAGGTGCGAGGTGATCGGGTTGGCGTCGGCCGGTGGACGCCGCCGCGGATGCGGGCCACGCACGTCGCTGCCCCAACGTTGCAGCAATGTTGCCGCCGAAGGTCCGACGTAGATGCCCAGCGTCGTGGAGAAGCCGACCGGAACCTCATCGAGGTCGCCGTGCCAGCCCCACAGCAGCTCGCCGTCTGCGACCGCGATGACCTGTTCGTGCGGATGATCCAACGGAGCCAACACGATGTGTTGCTCGCCGATGCGGGCGATCAGCACGCCGAGCACCGACGGTGAACGCAGGTTGTGTGCCGGGTTGAAGTCGAAGTCCAACGACGGCCCGGCAACGACCGGAAGCGCGAACTGCGTGTACGCGAAACCGAGGTACCGCGCGTCGCCCTCGACACGCAACGGCACACGCGGACCGGGCCGCGAGAATCGACCCGTCGCGAGACCCGTGAGGTCGCGGGTCGCCGTCAACGTGACGCGCTCGGCGCCGTCGTCGAGGTGCTCGTGTTCGAGCTCGACGCCGTCGGGCACAACGGCGTCACCGAACTGAACGAGCGATTGGATCACAAACCGGATTCTCGCCGCATGCGGGGCCGGCGTGCGATTCGGCGCGTGTCGTGCGCCATCGATCGGAGCGAGAGACCGGCCAGGAGGGATGCACTTGCGTGGCGGAACGGGCGTCAATCAACCAGCATTTGGAGCGAATCTTCGAATGCCCCGAAGCCTTGTTGGCGGACGATCGCCACGATGACATCCGCAGGAGACATCGGCGGCCGCTTCTTGCGCGCCGCCATCGTACGCACTGCGAGGGCCACAGCGCTGGGCTCGTCATCGACGAGTTGTCCAACCAGTTGCGGTGGAGTGACGATCGCGATGCCACGCTCTTGGAGCAACTGGCTGTCGAAGTCGCGAACGTTGTAGGTGACGACCGCCGATGCGCCGACGTGGACAGCTGCCGCAGCGACGTGCCGATCAGTAGGCCAGCCCGAGTTCCTCGTCGGCCTCGGTCAACTCGTCCAGAGATGCGAGCTTGGAAGCTCGGCGGTCGCGGTAGACGAGCACGTCACTGGCCAGCAGCCGACGATGAGTGCCGGCCATGTGAGCCGGGAGCGAACCCTGATCGATCAATCGCACGACGTAGGTCCGCGAGAGCCCAAGCAGATCGGCCGCCTGTTGGGTGGTCAGTTCTGCGTCAGCCGGGATGACGTGTACCGGCACACCGGTCGAGAGATCGCGCAGTAGCGACCGCACTGCGCGGTTCGCATCCTCTGGAAGCACGACCGTCTCGTCACCTACGCGAACGCTCACCGATGACCGCTCCGAGTTGAGCGACGCGACGACGACGCGATCGCGCTCCTCCAGATCGAACACCTCGGCCTTGGTCGGACTCATGCGTCAAGTATCAACCACAAACGACACAAACACAACCACTGCTGGCAGTGTGCCCGCGCCCTCCTCGGCCGAACGGGTGACGTACTCGGCTAGAACATGGCAGTGGGATCAAGCAACGAAGTTCGCGACCGATGACCGTGACTCCGCATGGCTCGACGGCGACGCCATCCGGCCGCGGCGAGGCGGTGCTCTCGGCATCGAAGGTGTGGGCGAGCCAGCTGATCGATGTCGGCGGGCGGAACACGTTGTTGTACTACCGAGATCTGCGGGTCGGCACACTGGACCTTGGCGACGCCGACCCTGCCGTGCTCGCACAGTTTCTGGACGGCAAGACCGTCCGACTGTCGAAGTTGTTCAGCGGTGAACGTCTGAGCGAGGTGGCGCGACGAGCGCGAACGGTCGCGGCGAAAGCGAAGGAGAATTTCGAAGAACGAGGTCTGTCGACACTGTCAGTGGCACGCGGGATGGCGACCTGGACAGCCGACACCGGGAGCACGTCGACTCCAGCAGCACCGGTGCTGCTCGCGCAAGCGTCGTTGCAGGCGGCCTCGACACTCGAGAACGACTTCGAGCTGGTGCTCCTCGATGAGTGGGAACCGAACCCGACGCTTCTTCACCTCCTGTCATCGTCCTTCCGTGTGGACGTGGACGCCGATGAGCTGATCGAGGCGGTTGAACAGACGGGCCGGGTCGACGCGGCCGTCGAGGCACTCGTGGCCGCGCTTGGAGCGCAGGTCGCGGGGTTCGGGATTGTGGCCCGGACCGTGATCGGCAACTTCTCGTACGTGAAGCAACCGATGGTGATCGACATCGAGAATGCGGTCGACGTGATGATCGAGAGCGATCTGATCGCCGCGTTGGCGGGCGACCGGGAAGCCGTGGTCGGGTTGCGGTCGGCATCGATCGGTGTCGGTGTCGACGAGCCTGATCGGATACGCCCGGCGGACGAGTTCCTGGCGATCGATGCGGACGCTTCGCAGAACTACGTCATCAACGCCGCTGTCGGCGGCTCGCATCTGGTGGTGCAGGGGCCGCCCGGCACTGGCAAATCGCAGACGATCGCGAACCTGATCGCGACGTTGAGCGCGCGAGGGAAGAGCGTCCTGTTCGTGGCCGAGAAGCGCGCCGCGATCGATGCCGTTCTCGGCCGTTTGGCCGGTGTCGGCCTGAGTGATCTCGTGCTCGATCTCCACGGTGCGGGTGCGAGCCGCAAGAAGATGGCCGCCGAGTTGCGGCGGGTGTACGACGGCACCGCCAACGTGCCACTGGTGACCCGTCCTGCGGAGGACTCTCGTCTGGAGGATCGGCGGGCACGACTGAACAGGCACGTGGCTGCGATGCACGAAGTCCGGGCGCCGTGGAACGTCACCCGTCTATGAATTGCAATCGCGGTTGATCGCCATCCAACCGGAGCACCGCGTACAGAACCGGCTCGACCCGGGTTCCTTGCGATCCCTCGACGACGCAACCAAGTCCACCGTCGCCGACGCGTTGTCGGATTGGCTGACGATGGGCGGACCCGCTGTCGACCATCGGCTGACACCATGGTCACGAGCAGCCGACCGGGTGCGCACGCCCTCCGACGCCACTGCCGCGCTCACGTCGGCCCGGGTCCTCGCCAATGACACCCTGCCCTCCGCAGCGACACGCCTCGAGCAAACCCTCGCCACATCCGGGCTCCGTCGGCCGGCGTCGGTCGCTGCGTGGGCCGACACGCTCGCGTTGCTGCAACAGGTCGCCGACATCACTGAACGGGTCGAACCGATCATCTGGAGCCTCGACCTCCAAGAGCTCGTCACCAATCTCGCGCCCGCCGCGGGCGGCATCATGAGCCGAAGCATCGCCACGGTCTTCAAGCCCCGCTACCGCGCCGCCAACAAGCAGGTGCGGAGCTGTCGACGCGTTCCGCTCAAGAGCGCCGATCTCCACGCACTCGTGCAAGCAGCGTCGGCAGCTCGAGTGCTGTGGCAACTCAACTCGGTCGACGGCGGACCTCCACGGCTACCAGGAGATCTGACCGGCACAGCAGGCGCGTATCAACGGCTGCTCGCCGAGCTTGCCGCGTTGGGCGCCTTCGTCGGCGCCAGCGGCCTCATCGACACCGATCCAACGGAGACCGGCCGAAGCCTGCTCGCGCTCCTGGACGACCAGACCACCCTGTTCAAGCTGCCCCGCCTTCACGAATTGGCGTCCACCGTCGACGCCGCCGGATTCGCTGCGGTACGAGCCCTCGTCACCGCCCACGATCTCGACGCCAACGCGGCCCGCGACATCATCGAGCACGTCTGGTGCGCATCAGTCCTCGAACAGATATCCCTGGCAGACGTCGAGGTCGGCGCGTTCGACGGTGCCACCCACACCAAGCACGTCCGCGAATACGCAGATGCCGACCGCAAACAGATCGCCGTCGGCGCAGCGAAGGTTCGCCGGGCCGTCGCCGAGCACGTCATCGACGTTCGCGATCTCAACAAGCAAGGCGATGCCCTGATCGGCGCCGAGGTCCGCAAGAACAGCCGGCATCGCACACTGCGCGAACTCACCCAAATGGCACCCGACATCCTCCTCGCACTCAAGCCGTGCTGGGCGATGAGCCCGCTCGCCGTGTCACAGCTCCTCGACGCCAAACCGATCTTCGACGTCGTCGTGTTCGACGAAGCCAGCCAAGTACCACCCGCCGACGCGATCCCCGCCCTCATGCGCGCCAAGCAAGCCATCGTCGCCGGCGACGCCAAGCAGCTTCCGCCGACCACGTTCTTCGCGTCTGCAACCATCGACGACGACACCGACGGCATCGAGAACAACCTCACCACCGGCGCCGAATCGATCCTCGACGCGATGGCCAACGTCATCACCGCCGGCTCGACCACACTCAAGTGGCATTACCGAAGCCGCGACGAGCGACTCATCGCCTTCTCCAACGCACAGCCGTCGCTCTACGACTGGCAGATGGTGACCTTCCCCGGCGCGGCCGGCGAAGACGCCATCCGCCACGTCCACGTTCCCTGGCGACCGAACAACGGCACCGACGACGAGAGTTCCAGCGACGAAGTTCGCCGCATCGTCGGGCTCGTCACTGAGCACGCGTACACCCGGCCCGAACTCTCGCTGGGCGTGATCGCGATGGGCATCAAACACGCCGATCGGATCAACGAAGCGCTTCGCCGAGCTCGCGTCGACAACCCAGATCTCGACGACTACTTCACCAGCCACGACCGTGAGCCCGTGTTCGTCAAGAACCTCGAACGCGTTCAAGGCGACGAACGAGACGCCGTGATCCTCAGCATCGGCTACGGCAAGAACGCCGACGGCAGGATGCTGTACAGGTTCGGACCGATCAACGCCGCCGGCGGTGAACGCCGCCTCAACGTCGCCATCACGCGAGCCCGATCGAAGATGACCGTCGTGTCGTCCTTCCTGCCGTCCGACCTCGACCCGAACAAGCTGACGAGCGAAGGCGCGCGGATGCTCGGCCGCTACCTCGCGTACGCAGCGTCGAATGGCACCGACCTCGGGCCTGTCCAACGTCCCCACCCTCCGCTCAACGCGTTCGAGGCCGACGTCCGCGACCGGCTCACCGCCGCCGGCATCAGTCTCGTCGCCCAACTCGGAGCCTCTGGCTACTTCATCGACTTCGCCGCGTGCCACCCCGAACGACCCGGCGAGTTCGTCCTCGCGATCGAAGCCGACGGCGCCAGCTATCACTCCAGCGCGACCGCCCGCGAACGCGACCGCCTGCGCCAAGACCACCTCGAACGACTCGGGTGGCGCTTCCACCGCATCTGGTCCACTGACTGGTTCCGCAACCGCGAGTCCGAGATCGCGCGCGCCGTCGCAGCGTGGGAGAGCGCATGTGCACTCGCCACTCAAGCCCAGGCGAAGCCACCTCCCGCCGCGATGACATGGTCCCCGCCCGTCGCCGGCGATTCGAAACCTCTCGTCCCAGTCCCAACCCGGCAGGGAATGCGACCCGCCATCCACTTCGGCCAGTCGATCGAGGACTACGCGGACGGCGAGATCACAGCCATCGTCACATGGGTCGCATCCGATGGTCTCCTGCGCACCAAGGCCGAGCTCCTCGACGACGTGATCACCGAGATGGGCTACAAACGCCGCGGCTCACGCATCGCCGAACGAATTGGCAATGCCATTGCGTCGCTGGAGACCTAGAACTGGCCCCACCCGTTGAACGCCGGGCGAGGGCGGACGTGGGACGCCCATAACGCCTAATACATGGGTGATAATCGTGGGTTCTGCGGTGGCGTTGGCGAGTCCTGTGAGCATTCGCGGATGAGCACCTTTCCTTGTCTTGTCCGTTCTGTTTCGCCTTCGGGTGAGCCCCGATTCGCGTTGGGCGACCCGCT
>JBBRPP010000086.1:0-13246 GCA_038227995.1 Acidimicrobiales bacterium | reverse complement strand
CTCGGCCTTGGCACGATCGACGAGCTGCTGCGCAAGCTCCTGATCCACAATTCCTTGCTCGGACATTGGTCCTACTCTCCGGCGAGCCATCGCTCACCTTCTCAGACCAGATCCCAGTTACACCATCTTTCCGACAGTCCCAACCAACTGCGGGATAACTTGAACAACGCCCCGGTGGATTACGCGAACGTCGACAAGACGGGAAGGCGTAACGAGAGTGAACCAGTGTTTGAAAGCCTCTCAAGACCCACCAGCTCGAACCTGACGGATTGGGGCTGGGTAGCAACGCGCAGCTGTGCTGTGGTGCAGCGAACTCTTTGACCGGTTTCGATTCTCCGGTCGGGAGGCCATGGTGAATGCCTGCGGCGTAGCCATGGCGATGTTGCAGGGGCATAGCTGGACGCCGACCCCGTCGAACGCTCCGACAGTGAACGTGGGAACCATTCCGACGGTCCCCGATCTGCCCGGCAGCCAGCCGGGTGGAGGGAAGGTCCGTTGTCGACTGATGCGGTCGGGATGGGGCGGAGGACCCGTAGTAGTCCGAGCCGGGGAAAGCCCGGTGCATGGCGAAGGGGTCCAGCGTGTTCGCAGCATCAATGTTGACCGAGGAGGTCGCTGGTGAATACTGGCGCGTCGTGGCCCGGCCTGGATGTGGCCGAGCAGCGAGTACTCGAGATGCAAACCAAGCTGCACCAATGGGCAACGGTTGATCCTGATCGTTGCTTTGATGACCTTGCGAACCTTGTCTATGACCCGGCGTTTCTCGTCGTGGCGTGGGCTCGGGTGCGGGGCAACAAGGGCGCACGAACTGCCGGGGTCGACGGGATCGCACCGCGATCTGTCGTGTTCGGTGCTGCAGGAATGCTGGCCGGGTTGAGAGAAGATCTCAAAGCCGACCGGTTCGTTCCTCAGCGGGTGCGGGAGAAGACGATCCCGAAGGCGTCGGGGAAGGTTCGACGCCTCGGGATCCCGACTGTCGCAGACCGGATCGTGCAAGCCGCGTTGAAACTGGTGTTGGAGCCGATCTTCGAAGCGGATTTCAAGCCATGTTCGTATGGTTTCCGCCCGAAGCGCCGAGCCCAAGACGCAATCGCTGAGATCCACTACCTCGGCTCACCCCCTCGAAATTATGAGTGGGTGTTCGAGGCGGACATCACAGCGTGCTTCGACGAGATCGACCACACCGCCTTGATGGCGCGTGTTCGAGAACGGATTGGAGACAAACGTGTCAACGGTTGGGTGAAGGCGTTCTTGCGGGCCGGGGTCCTCACCGAAGAGGGCCACAACCGCAAGACGATCACCGGAACACCCCAAGGTGGAATCCTTTCACCGCTGCTGGCCAACATCGCCCTGTCAGTGCTTGACGAGCACTTCACACGTAAGTGGGAAGCGCTCGGTCCTCGATCCACGAGGGGCCAACGGCGACGTGCCGGTGTGCCAGTCATGAGGATCATCCGCTACGCGGATGACTTCGTGGTCATGGTCGCCGGGACCCGCCAAGACGCCGAAGCGCTGTGGGGTGAGGTCACAGCAGTGCTCGCTCCGATCGGCTTACGCCTGTCGAAAGAGAAAACGAAGGTCTGCCACATCGGCGAGGGGTTCGACTTTTTGGGCTGGCGCATCCAACGTCGCGCACGACAAGGAGAACACGGCAAACAAGCGATCTACACCTACCCGTCGAAGAAGGCGCTCGCGTCGATCATCGACAAGGTCCGATCGCTCACCCGCCGGCATCGTCATCGAACGCTCGCCGACCTGCTGCGCCGGATCAACCCGGTGCTGCGGGGCTGGTGCAACTACTTCCGTCACGGCGTGTCCAAACGCACCTTCAGCTACGTCGACTACTTCGCCTTCTGGCGAATCTTCAACTGGCTACGCCAACGACACCCCCGACTGAACAAGCACACCACGGTCCGTCGCTACCTGCGCGACTGGCAGATCAGCCACGGCGGGATCAACCTGTTCCGGCCCGAAAGTGTCGCGATCACGCGATACCGATACCGGGGCAACACGATCCCCACGCCATGGACGAGCGAAACAACAGCATCACCAACCCCAGCGGCATGAACACGTGGAGAGCCGGATGCGATGACAAGTCGCACGTCCGGTTCGGCGAGCGGACCGGAGAAACCCACCGACCGACAAGGCGGCAGGGCGCTCCGGTCCGACTCAACGGACAGTGACCCGTTACAAGTGGGTCGCTGCCCGGAAGGCCGAAGGGTTCCCGACTATCATGGCGTGCACGGTCGCCGGGGTGAGCCGGCAAGCGTTCTACGACTGGCGCGAACGCTCTGCCGCTGCCCCGACTGTGACCGACACGGCCGAGACGGTGTTGGTGGCTGAGATCCGTGCGATCCACGCCGAGTTCAAAGGCACCTACGGTCAACCGCGGATGACACCGGAACTGGTCGAGCGCGGCTGGTGCGTCAATCACAAGCGTGTGGAACGGCTGACGCGGGTCCACGACATCGTTGGCGTGCACAAGCCCGCGAAGGTGCGCACCACGATCCCTGCCGAGGACAACCCGCCAATGCACTCCCAGATGACCGAACTCGTCACCCGCGTCGGTCACGCCATCAACCCTGCAACACCCACCACCTACACTCAAGAAGTTGCCTGAACAACACCAGGATCACCATCCCACTTCAACAACAAGCGGGACATCCTCACGACGATGACAATCCCGATGATGAACCACCAAAGAGGATGCCCTACGCCTTACTGGCGGCCGGCTCCTGCGTCGCAAGAAACGCTTCACCCAGCGTGCGGCGCTCATCACCGCTGCAGGACGACTTCAGCATCGGCAACACCTCGGCCTCTTCCTTCGTTGCGTGCGCCAGCACATCGGCCATGAAACCTTCGAAGGTGGTACCGAACTCTGCCGACGCCGCGTCCATACCCTTCAGCTTGGTTAAAGTCTGCTCGGCGGCTTGCTCCTCATCGATTCGGGCATCGGCGACTTTGCCACCCTCGGCCCCCAACTTGCGCAGAGCCGGGTAGATGACCGCTTCCTCTGCCGCCTCATGCGCCGCAAGCACACCGGCGAGCCGCGCGAAGAGTGTTCCGCGCTGTGCGCCGCTGGCGTTTGACACCTCAGTCAAACCCTTCTTCGCTGCGACATGCTGTTCCAGCACAACATCCACGACATCGACATTCTTCGTGCTGTCCATGGTCACTCCTTCTGCTCGGTTCTGCAATGCGTTCGTACCCGACCCCGAGGCCCAGCAAACCTTCGCGGCGAGCTCTCGAGGGCGAACAACGACACGGTGGCCGTCAGCCCGACCACGCTCGACTGCCTTCGCTGCAGCCACGAACGCTGCATGTTCACGCCGCTTCGTGACACGGCGCCGAAGTGTGTGCGCCGGGCAGCGATCGCAGATATAAGATCCAGTAATGATATCACACTGGGCGATCCCCCGTAGTCGGCCGACTTTCTGGACACGCCTGCAATCAACCATCGATGCGACCCGAGTCCGCCGTCAAGCGAACTCTCGTCGCGACGCTGGAGCTGGCGCTGCTTGCTTCGGTAGCTCCTGTGACCTTCTACGCCGAGCGCTCTGTTTGTGTTCAGAGTCCCGCACGAGCCGGCGGAGGCCACCGGAACGCCCTATCGGGATGAGCTCAGCGTTAGCTACCCCGGCGGGCTTTGCCCAACTCGACCGGGAGCCGGGCACCGTGGTCATCCGATCAGCATCCTCCGCCGTGTCGGGTGTTGGAATTCACTGACGAGCGTGGACGTGATCATTGTGGACGACGACGGGCAGGTCGTTGGCGACGCTGCTCGCGCTCGTCAGATGTCCTCGGAGTACGGCAGGGGGTGGTCGCCTCCGAGCTCGCTGAAGCGTTCGTTGAGAGCGACCGCGAGCATGTCGCGGTCGCTCTCGGTCGGAACGAGCGCCTGGTAGAGGATCGCTTCGATCTCGAGCTCGGTGCTCATCCCGCCGATCGCGAAGTAGCGCCACCACAGGTCTTCCACGGACAGGCCGAGCCCGCGGCGGGCCTTCTCGAGCGGATCGACGATGGCAGGCATGTCGGCTCTTACTCGTCGCCTTTGGCAGAGCGCAAGGACGCCACGATCTCGCTCGCCCGGGCCAGCACGGTGAGGTCTGCCTTCCGTGCCTCACGGAAGAGTGAGCCAACCGCGTCGTCAGCGCTCAAACCGTTGCGGGCCATGAGCACACCCTGCGCTTGGTGGATGGTTCGGCGAGCAGTGAGCGCGCTCGCAAACCGCTGGTTCGATTCCTCGTCCGTGACCTGCCGAGCGGCGGTGGTGAGGATCTCGGATGCCTGCTCGGCGAACAGCGCGGCAAGCTCCTGCTCGCGCGTGCCGAACGCCCCACGTGTCGTGGAGTAGATGTTGAGCGCACCCTGGGGTCGGTCGTGAGTGACCAATGGCGACGACAGCACGCTGTGAATGCCTTCCCCGAGGGCGAGCGGGGCGAAGGCGGGCCACCTGGTCTCGTCCTCGAGCGAGTCGATGTAGAACCAGCGACCTTCGGCTTTCGCGTCGAGACACGGTCCCTCGCCGGTCTCGTACTGATGACGATCCATCGTCAACACCCTGTCGTCGGTCGCGGCCACCGTCATCAGTTGACCGTGACGCTCCAGCGTCACACTGACACCGTCGGCGTGATCGATGGTCGCACCGGCCAGGGACGTGACGAGCCGCAGAGCCGCGTCGATCACCTCGGTGCTCGGTCTCGCCAACACCCTCTCAGAAGGCACCGGCACAGATCCGTCCGCTTCCTCGACGTTGGCCAGACGATCGTCGGCCTCCTCCTCTGCGCCCAGCTTTGTCTCACCGGATCGCGCAGTCTCGACCGCGAGCAGCTCGCTGACCCCGGTGATCTCGAGGATCCGGCGGGCGATCGCCGACACCGACCGCAGCGTCACGCTGCCACCGTTCGACGTCGCGAGCGTGGCAACAGTCGCGAGCACGGCCAAGCCCCGCGCGTCGATGAACGTCACGCCGCCGAGGTCGACGACGAGATCGCGATGGCCGTCTCTGACCATCGCGGTCAGCACACCTCCCAGGCCGTTGGCCGTCAGCAAGTCGACTTCGCCGTCCACGGTCACAATGACGTGCTGTCCGTCGAACACCAGGCCGAACGAGAAGGCGTCGGGTTGGTCATCCACGACCTTCACCACCTTTCGACGTCATCGCTGCCGCTAGGGCCACCTCGACCCATACAACCTTGCCCACGTCGGAGGGTTCGCAACCCCAGCTGGTGCCCATGCTCTCCACGAGGAGGAGTCCGCGCCCTGTCAGCCGATCGAGCGCACCGTCACCGACGACCGGAAGGTTCGCACCGGCATCCTCGACCTCGATCCGAACTCGGTCGGCATCCACCGCAACGGCCAAGCCCACGGTCGCCTCCGGCGCATGGGGTCCGCCATGAAGGACCGCGTTGGAGACCAGTTCACTGACGAGCAGCACGACCACATCACGCACATCAGCATCGGTGACGAGGTCGACCGCGAAGCGGCGTGCCTGGCGGACACTGGACGGGTTCGGCGAGAGCGCAATGCGATGAATCCGGGCCCCTTGGGGATGAAAGACGCTGACGAAGGCGGACAATACCCGAATCGGCCTCATCGCGAACATCACAACGGTCCCATCCTGTCGATCCCGAGGGAGCGCTGCCGCGATGTCGGGCTATGTCGCAGGTTGTTGTTCCGGACGTGGTCGCCATGAGAACGCGATGTCCATGCCCCATCTGCTGCGCAGCGATCGTCACTATGGCCCATTCGATGACGATCCGGCTCTCGAGCGTGCAACTGGCTCTCACGCGTAGTAGTCGGGCGCGTGAGAGCCAGTTGCAGGAGGTGATTGATTCGGAGACGTCGCGGAGGCGGAACTTCGGTGGATCGATCTAGTTCTTGGGAGGGTCGGCGGTGCGGGCGTCGAGGTTCATTGCTTTGGTCAGTGCTGTGACGTGTCGGTGGATTTCTTGCAGGGCGTCGGTGTTGGCTTTGACTTGTCGGGTGAGTTCGGTGTTTTCAGCGAGCAGTTTGCTGTCGGCTTCGGTGTTGTTGAAGGTGTGCATGGCGAGTTCAGAGGAGATGCTGTCGGAGCGTTTGGCGGCGATCAACAGGATCGCGCCTTGGAGGCCGGCGATCATCGACAAGAACAGGTTGAGCAGGATGTACGGATACGGGTCGAAGCCCTTCTTGCCGTTGCTGCCACCGACTTTGAGGAGCGTGTTGGCGAACGCCCAGACCGCCATCGCGCCCAAGAAGCCGAACACGAACGGCCATGAGCCCATCCCGTTGCGGACACGGTCCGCGGCACGTTGCCCAAGGGTGAGCTGCTTGTCCTTGAACGCCGGATGGCGGCGCCACCCCGATTTCTGGTGCGAGGTCTGTGGAGTTGTGCTCATGGCGGCAAACTATAGAAGCAGCCCGAAGCGACCGACGTCGGCAAAACCGATCACCGACACCCTGAACAACTGCGTCCCAACGCGCGGTGTAGATGGGGCAGACCTCAGGCTACTGCGCGTCTTCGGGTCGCCTCGAATTGGACACCGACGAGAACGCCACCATCGAACCCCTCCGGACGGGCAGTGCCACAACTTCGCCGTTCGGACTGAACCTTGCTGCCATCAGGGCCGTCCTGGTCACTCCCTTCGACGGCGCGTAGCCCACCGAGGTTTCCACGGTTGATGGCGCGCTCGCGGCCGAGTATTCCGCGTCGGCGCCCGTGCGTGACTTTGCTGAGATTCTCGGTCGCCAAGGAAGCCTCCGATGAGCGGTGCAGACACGCCACATCGACCTGGACCGGCGACTCGAACTCTGGTGTTTCGGGGTCGGAGGTGGCGCACAAGAATTGTCCTTCGTAGGCGTGCTGGTGGCCGACGGGAGTGTGGCCGTTGCATGCACCCTCGCGGATCTCATGGGAAGGCTGAGCCTCCCCCGTTGAGGGCCCCGGCTCTGAGGCAATACCTGAGAAGCCCCCGGCCGGGATCCGGTGCACACGGGAGCGCCCCTCACTACTTCGATGCGCCTATCGAACGCGCAGCAGTGCCCCGTACAGGGTGAGACCCGGGCCGAACGCCATGGCGACGATGTGTTGACCGTGCTGAGGTCGCTCGCGGTTGATGATCTCCTCGAGCACCACGAGAAGTGTTGCCGACGAGCAGTTCCCGTGCCTTCGTAACGTGTCGGTCGAGACACTCACCTGATCGTCGCTCAGGCCGAGGCGCTGGGCGACCGTTGCCACGATCTTGGGGCCTCCGGGGTGAATGGCCCAGTGATCGATGTCGGTGATGGTCAGGTGGTGAGCGTCGAGAAGTTCTGTGGTCATCGCGAGCACGTGTCGATCGAGTACGCCGGGGACCTTCGGGGAGAGCCGCATGCGGAAACCGTGGTCTGTCACCTCCCACGACATGAGGTCTGAGGTCGAGGTGTCTGTTCGGGCGACGATGTCGACGACTTCGAGCCCGGGCCCGTCGGGCATGATGGCGGCGGCTGCTGCGGCGTCGGAGAAGAGTGCGTGGGCGACGATCTGCTCGATGTCATCGGTAGCTGGGTTGCAGGTGGAGGCTGGTCAGCTCGACACAGACCATCACTCCGACCTTGTTCCGGGCGCTCGCCGCGTCGGCCAATGTGGAGAGGGCGGGAAGTGCTGCGTAGCAGCCCATGTGGCCGATGTGAAGTCGCTGCACGTTGGTGGACATGCCGAGATCGCGGGCGACGAGGATGTCGAGGCCCGGCGTGAGGTAGCCAGTGCATGAGGCAACGGTGAAAAGTTCCACGTCCGCGGGGGCGAGGTTGCAGTTCTCCAGGCACTTGCTGACGGCGTCACGCGCGAGGGGAAGAGCGAGGTCGGCGAAGCGTCGCATCCGCTCGCCTGTAGAGGCGCGACTGAGATCATCGACTCGGGGGTCCACCGCCGTGTGGCGCTGCTCGATTCCCGTCGTTCGCCACACCCGTCGGGCGAGCCTGCTGTTTGAGAAGTGCGCCGAGAAGAAGCCGTCCCACGCGTCCTGCTGGGCGAGCGCGGGCGGGAACGTTGACGCGATGCCGCTGATCCGACCCGTCACCACGGCCGCTCTCCGAGTCCGCTGCGCAGTTCGACCCCAAGCACGCTGGCACCAATGACGTTCGCCGGTGTGCGCTTCTCGTCTACGCGTCGAGCGTTCTGTGCTAGTGGTCCGTCGCTGAAATAGACGAGTCGCGTATGATCTGGCATGGTTCAGGTCATGGAGATGTCGCCGGAGGCTCGGGGGGAGCTGGAGCGGATGGCTCGGTCGTCGCGGTTACCGCATCGCAAGGTGGTGCAGGCCACAGCTTTGTTGGAGCTTGCTGATGGCGCGTCAGTGCGTTCGACGGCGAGGTTGTTGCGCACGTTTCCGAACACGGTCGCGGCGTGGCGTGATCGATTCATTGAGGCCGGTGTTGGCGGTGTCGGGGTGATCGCGCCGGGTCGCGGTCGCAAGCCTGAGATCGCGCCGGCGACGATCGAAGCGATCGTGCATGACACGTTGCACACCGTCCCCGACGATGGCTCGGCGTGCTGGTCGACGCGCACCCTCGGCGCGAGACACGGCGTCGGTAAGGACACCGTGCAGCGGATCTGGAAGGCCCGGCATCTGCGGCCGTGGCAGGTCGACACGTTCAAGCTGTCGAACGACAAGGACTTCGAAGCGAAGCTCGTCGATGTCGTCGGGTTGTATCTGGATCCGCCGGAACGCGCAGCGGTGTTCTCCTTCGATGAGAAGACTCAGTGCCAGGCGCTGGACCGGACCCAGCCGTCGTTGCCGATGAAGCCCGGCCGGGGGCGCACGATGACGCACGACTACAAGCGCAACGGCACGATCGATCTGTTCGCCGCGATGAACCTCGCGACCGGTGAGGTGCTGCACGACACCCGCCGCTCGCATGCTGGTGTCGACGTGCTCGCGTTCTTCAAGCTGATCGATCTCCACGTCCCCCGCCATCTGGACGTGCACGTCGTGTTGGACAACCTCTCCGCACACAAGTCCGAACCCGTGCGCAACTGGCTCGCCCACCCGAAACGGCAGCGGTGGCATCTGCACTTCACGCCGACGTCGGCGTCGTGGCTGAACCTGATCGAGGGCTGGTTCTCGGTGCTCACCCGCAAGGCGTTGACCAATGCCAGCTTCACCTCGACCGGTCAACTCGAAGAAGCGATCGACCTCTGGGCGTCACACTGGAACGACGGCCCGCAACCGTTCGCGTGGACCAAAACCGTCGACGAGATCATCACCAAAGTCAAGCGCGGCCGGGCCGCCCTCGATCGCGTCACTGAATCCGCGACGCACCACTAGGGACCGTGAATTCTGCAGTCGGAGGCGATTGGACGTAGCCGTGCGTTTCGCCTTCTTGGCCGCCTTCGTCAAACCAGCCGAGAGAGCGGCATCAGGGTCGAGGGGGCCATGGGCCCTTCTCTCGGAGACGAGTGGCCGTTGATGGAGCTCGGCCGCCGGGTGAACCCGACCAGGGTGGCGCCGTCATCGCCTTCTGGCGCTGGGACCAGGCCAGCTTCGTCGTGGGCGCGACTACCATTTCGATTCGGGCTGGGTGGCGGAGCTCTGAGTGCTCGCCGCCCGGGACGTCTGAGCTTGCCTCGATTCGGGCAGAGACGAGCCATGTCGAAACGGATAGATGCCCTTCGGGCGCAACGGATGATCGCACGTGGAGCGCAACTGGTCGACGTGTTACCGGCGTCAATTTTCGTGCAGGAACACCTGCCGGGCGCGAGGTCGGTCCCGTTGCAAACGATGAACGCTGCCGCTGTTGCCGGCCTGGATCGCGGCAAGCCCGTCGTCGTCTACTGCTTTGATCAGCATTGAGACCTGAGTGCGCGAGCCGCGTGCCGGCTCGAACAGCTCGGATTCACCGACGTGTCTGATCTGATCGGCGGGCGCGCTGCGTGGACAGTGCTCGGTCTGCCGACGGACGGACAGGTCGGTGACCGTCGACGGGTGTCTGCCTTCGTTCTCCCCGCTCGGTCGGTCGGGATCGACGCGACGATGGCCGATGTGCGCTCCGTTGCGTCCGACGGTCGTCCGGTAGCGGTACTCGGCGAGGGAGGGGTGCTGCTCGGCGTGATTCAGGGGACCGCTTCCCAGCTTCCGGATAACACATCTGTGGAGTCGGTGATGATCACTGCGCCGGGAACCATCCGCCCGGATCTGCGTGTCGACGAGGCGGTCCGCCAGGTTCGTGAGGATGGGCTCGACCACGTGTACGTCACGACAGTCAGCGGTGTGCTCGTTGGCCTGGTGATTCCGGACGAGATCCATGCCTGACCGGCGCATCCGTCTCGGGTGGTGGCTGTCGAGCGAGGAACACGATCCTCGCGACCTCGTTGCCCAAGCGGTGCTCGCGGAGTCGATCGGCATCGAGACCGTGATCGTCAGCGACCACCTACAGCCGTGGGTCCGCCATCAAGGCAACGCTTCGTTCGTGTGGACGGTGATCGGTGCGATCGCGTCGGCGACGGATCGGCTCGAGGTCGGCACTGGGGTGACGGCGATGGTGCACCGCAACCACCCCGTGTCGGTCGCGCAAGCGGCCGCGACTGCTGCGGTGATGCTTGAGGACCGGTTCTTTCTCGGCGTCGGTGCCGGTGAGCGTCTCAACGAGCAGCCATTTGGCCGGCGATGGAGCCGCGCCGGGGAACGGCGCGCCCAACTGGAAGAGGCGATCGGAGTGATCCGCGACCTGTTCACCGGCGATACCGTCAACCACCGCGGCGACTACTGGTCGGTCGAGAACCTATGTCTGATGACATTGCCGGCCTCGCCCCCACCGATCCATGTCGCGGCGAGCGGCAAGCTGAGTGCCGCGTCCGCAGGACATCACGGTGACGGCTTGATCGGCGTCGCGCCGGACGCGCATGTAGTTGACATCTTCCGTGGCAGCGGCGGCAATGACAAGCCGTGCCTCGCCCAGCTGCACGTTTCGATCGCGGCGACGATCGACGACGCCCGTGACAACGCGTGGGAGTGGTGGCCGCAGGGTGTGGTGCCGCCGGCGGTGCTGGGTGAGGTGGCAAAGCCGGCCGACTTCGAATCCATCGCCGACGCGATCGGACGCGAGACGATCGGTGACATCGTCATCTGCGCCACCGGGGCAGGACCGGTTGTCGAAGCGATTGACCGCTTCGTCGGAGCCGGCTTCGACACCGTCTACCTCCATCAGGTCGGCCCCGACCAACGGCGGCTCGCCGACCTCGCGGCCGCCGAGCTAGTCCCCCACTACAGCAGGGACGCGTGACCGGCGATCCTGAACCGTCGGAGCGCGAGCGGGTGGAGCACCGACCACCGCTCGGCACACACCGGCTCCTCGGGTTCGGTGCGGGCTCGGCTCTGATCCGCCCCGACGGCGAGATCGACTGGTGGTGCCGGGACCGCTTCGACGCGATCCCGACGCTGTGGTCGTTGCTCGACCCGTGTGGCGGCAGCGCACGATGGGCCGGAGCCCAGATCGGATGCTGGGACCAGCATCCGGCAGGGCCGACCGCACACTCGACGGTACGCATCGGCGATCGCCGGATCCTGCTCTGGGACGGCCTGCTCGAGGACGGCTCGTCGACGGCGCTGGTGCGGCTTGTCCGGGCCGAATCGGGCGAGCCGTTCAAGATCGAACATTTCCTCAGCACAGGCGGCTTCGATGCTGGACGGCAGCGATGGACGGTAGAGAGCACGTGTGCCGTGTCCGAGCACCTCCGTGTCGGTGGCCGTCACGCGACCGACGCGAGTGCGACCGAGCTTAGGACGACGATCGTGGTCAGCGCCGAGCATTGGACCGGTCTCGTGATCCGCGATGCAGGGCCGGTCGACGGCGATCCCATCGGCCGATGGATCGACCGGATGCATGCTGCAGAGCAGGACGAGGCGAGGTTCCTCGACGATATCCAACTGCCGCACGACCACCCGTCGCGGGCCATCGACGCGCTGCGAGTGCTGCGCGTGCTGACCGATCGGTCAAGCGGATCTCCCGTCGCGTCGGCGACGACCAGTTTGCCGGAGCACCCTGGAGGCGACCGGCAGTACGACTACCGATACACCTGGTTGCGAGACGCGGCATACGCCGTTGCCACCGCCTCACTGCTCGGAAGGAACCGATCGGCGAGCGACTACCTCGACTACGTCGACTCGCTGCTCCAACGCTACGGCGACCACCTGATGCCGATGACCACCACCAGCGGCGACCCCGTTCCAAATGAACGCGAGGTCGACGGCGTGACAGGTTGGGCGAACTCGCTTCCCATCAGGATCGGCAACGCCGCCAAGGACCAACGCCAACTCGACTCGATCGCCACCGTGATCGACGCGATCCGGGTTCACATCGAGTGCGGCGGGCGGATGAAATCGCGCACCTGGACCGTCCTCGATCGGATGGCGACCATGCTCGCCGAAGCACCGTTCGAGCCAACGGGCGGGATCTGGGAGTTCCGTGACCCTGCGCTGCTCGTCACCGACGAACTCGCCCGCTGGATCGGGCTTGACATCGCGACCCGGCTACGTCGCATGTTCCGCCCCTGGCAACGGCGCCCCGACTGGACACGAGTCCGCGACGAGACATGGCAGCGCATCGACGCCGCCTTCGACGAGGATCGACAGATGCTCCCCCAACGATTTGACGGTCCGTTCGTCGCCGACGCCGCCACCCTGCTCGCGGCCATACACGGCTTCTATCCACGCAGATCCGCCCGAGCCCGGGCGCTCGTCCATGCGACAATCGCCGTCCTCGAGGAAGCACCGTTCCTGCGACGCCACGCCCGCGTCGAGCACGACCCGTCCACGTACGAGGGTGCATTCATCCCCGTCTCGTGGTGGGCCGTCACCGCGCTCGCGGTGGTCGGAGACTTCGACGCAGCACGCTCTCGCGCCAACGACATGTGCGCACACCTCCCCCCACTGCTCGCCGAAGAATGGTCAACCGAGCAGAACCAAGCGCTCGGCAACACACCCCTCCTGTGGTCCCACACCGAAGCAGCCCGATCACTCCACCAACTGACCCGTGAACGCATCCGCCACCGATACGGCACCGTCATCTACCGAGCATGGCGCACCGCCCGCTACCTCCGCCTCCGCGCCCACCACAGCGCGTGACACCTTCCGACCCGGACGTAAGTGGGTGTCCGGAAAGTCACGATCCGCGCGATCTGGTCGCGCGGAGAGTGAAATGGTTGGATGACGAAGGCCCGTTACCCGAGCGATCTGACCGACGGACAGTGGATGCTGATCGAGGGATTGTTCACTCCTCAGCCTGT
>JBBRPP010000085.1:0-13455 GCA_038227995.1 Acidimicrobiales bacterium | reverse complement strand
TTGGCGCAGCACCTCGAGTCGCCTTCCGGAACGAGACGTGACGCGCCCCGAAGTTGCAGAAACAAGCATGACAAACCAGCCCGAGCCCAACGCGGATTCTCGTCTGACTCGACAAGCCCCATTCTCACTGGGCACTATGCGATCGTCGCGGAGGCTCATTACGGAGGGGTGAGCGTGTCGGTCACGCTTGTCGAGCGGCGTTCTGGCGTGCTCAAGATGGTCGCGAAGTTCGGCGGCTTCTCCGTGGTGGGCGCGTGGCCAGGCTGCCGCTTGTCGTCATCGAGGACCTCCGCTGCAACCCTGGGGTGACCTCCAAGCGGTGTGACGGCGTCACTGTCGGCACTGACCCTGGCTGACCGTCCACACCGGTAGCGCCGAGCCGTCGATCAGCGCTCTGGAACTCGCTTGAAGCCTGCTCGTCTTGCAGGCGACGATTGAGGTGTGTCACCGCCTGCCCACGACGACTTCGATGCTTGGGTGATCCAGTTGGCTGACCCTGTGCGCGCACAACGTGCGTATTGGCACCTCGTTCTGAGCGGTAGCCAATCGATGCCGGCAATCCGCCACGGACTCCGATCACCGATCGACGATGTCCGCCGACTGTGCACCAAGGCGCTCGACCATCTCGTGGACGCAGACTCGTTCCCTACCTTGATCGAGATGCTGGACGACCCGAACCCGGGTGTTCGTATCGAGGCTCTTCACGCGCTCGCGTGTGATCGCTGCAAGGCCAACGACTGTCACCCGAACACGGTCGCCGTTCTCGATCGGGCAATTCGGTTGTTGCGGCACGACCCCGATCGTCACGTGAGGGCGTGGGCGTGCGAACTTGTCGGCCGATGGGTCCACGATCATGACGTGGCCACCAGCGCCATCATCGAGGCGAGAGATATCGACCCGGCCCCAGCCGTTCGAAAGAAGGCCAGCTGGTACGCGCCGGGCGGCACCATCTTTGAGAAGACCAAGACGAGATCGCTCCGATACGGAACTGCCTGATCGCTCCCGCGCTCGTCGGTCTGCAGGCGTGATTGCTCTTGCGTTGACGCTCCGGACCGGGGATTCGGGGTGCATGACACACGGATGATCCGAGTCCATACTGATGACATCACCGACGACATCGATCGCTACAGCGTGCTCGTTACGTTCCGAGGCGCTCGCTACCTTGGCGGGCATCCGAACGAGCCGCACCCCACAGGCGGCCTGATCGTGTCACTTCGAACTGGTGGAGTGGACGCCTCGAACAACGGAAGCACCTTGATGGCCCTCAACTGGTCCGAGGTGAAATACGTTGAGGCGCTGCCGGCCGTGCGCGTCGAGCGCAGGCTCACGGCAACTCGGCTACTCCTGCTCGAACCTATCGCGCTCATCCTCCCACAGCGACGACCGGTCTCCTCTCTTGAAGTCGCTGACGCTGACGGTCGCTGGACCTTCGCACTTCCTGGCGTGTCTACGGATCAACTCGAACAAATGATCTTTGATCTCATCCCTCAGTAGCCCCGAACTGCCGATCCCGCGATCGTCGTTCTGCGCGCGTGATGGCTCTTGCGTCGAGAGCGAATACCGGGCAATGTGGCGCGATGGCTGCCTTCCCAAGTCGGTCGGAGTCGGCGGCCAATCTCAGTGTGATGTGGTCGACGATGAAGCGGCCGTGGTTTGTCGTGCTCGTGGTCGTTTGGGTTCTCGTCTTGCTCGGATGTGAGCTCACCGGCAACGACGCACCTGCGCGGGTGGTACTTCCGATGGGTGGCGTAGTCATTGCGGCTTCTCTGCGGATCGGCTCAACGTTGCGTAGATGAAGCGCTCCTACGGCAACGTCCCGCTGATCTGCGCTCTCGATAGCCCTTGCGTCGGGAGTGCCATCAGGGCACTATGCGTCCATGGCGGCCGGCAGCGACATCGCGAACAAGCGTGCGGTCGGCAGAGGTACTTTGCAGCGCGCCGCACGCAGCCCTGCGGTGGTCGTTCTCGCGGTGCTCTTCCTCGTCGGTCGGATGACAGCACATTTCGTACGCTCTGTAGCGCTCAACTGGGTCTGGGTCGTTGCAATGATTGCTGGCGTCGTCGTGTTCGCCGCACGCCTCGTCTACTACAGGAATCGACCGTGATCGAGTTCCAACGCAACGAGGCGTTGGTGTTCTGTATCCGCAGTGGCGCTTGCGCCATGAGCGAATACCGGGCATTCGGGGCGGTATCGCTCGGTAAATACGGGCTCGGGAGCATCTGAGGTTGAACGCCCACATCGAATGCTCCCAATCCTGTTTGTACCAGTCGTGGTTGGGGCGATTGGGTGTCGATCGGGTGGAGCGCCCACCCGATCGATACCCGAGCCGACCGAGTCGCCCCCGAACACCGATCCGCCGATCTGTCCCAACTCGGGAAGACGCGAACCGAGCAGAACGTGTGCTCCATATCTCGTCAGGGCCGATCGATCGTTGACGTGAGCGCAGCACGCGCGAAGGCTGAGCGAGAAGATCGCCGGCCGGCGTTCGGCTCGAAAAGTCAGCTCTTCCAAGTGCCGAGGCGCTTCGCTCACACACGTCCGGCGCCGATCACTGGCAGCGACCGAAGGGGCGTCAGTACGCAGTCGGTCATGGCACCGGCGGGCAGAATTCGATGTCCGCCGATTCGTCGGATTCACGTATGGTTCGGCGATGCGCGCAGCACGGGTGCTCGACATGTTGCTCGTTCTCCAGCGACGCGGTCGAGTCACTGCGCGCGAGTTGGCCGACACCTTCGAGGTGTCCGAACGAACCGTCCTGCGCGATGTCGAGGCTCTGAGCGAAGCGGGCGTGCCGATCTACGCGACACGGGGTGGCGGCGGCGGGATCGAGTTGATGGACGGCTTCCAGACCAATCTCACGGGACTGACGGCGAGTGAGGCCCAGGGCCTGTTCCTGTGCGGCCAACCCCGGGTCGCGCACCGCCTCGGCCTCGGCCAATCGGCTCGTGCCGCTCGCAACAAGCTGCTGAACGCGCTCAGCACAGCTCGAGCTGTCGAAGCCGAACACCTGCAGACCTGGTTCCTCCACGACCCCGATCCGTGGGCGGGCAACGAGATTCCGCACGGCGAGCTGCGGCGAGTGTCTCGGTGCATCGCCGAGCATCGATTCGTCGAGATCACGCTCGCCGAGGCCCCGCCGGTGAGCGCCGCGCCGATCGGCCTCGTTCTCAAAGCGGGCGCGTGGCATCTCGTGCACACGGTCGACGGGGTGGCCGATGTCGTGTGCATCGATCAGCTACGCGCGACGCGGCTCACCAAGCGCACCTTCGATCCGCCGCTCGGCTTCGACCTGGACTCGTTCTGGAAGGCGTGGGTCGACGCTCGGCGTCAGATATCTGACGACGCGTCAGATACTGTTCGCCCATGAGCACCAGAGTGATCGACCTCCTCGACGGCGACTTCTACGTCAACGATCCGTACACCACGTACGCGTGGATGCGCGACAACGAGCACGCGTACTGGGACTCCGTCAACGAACTGTGGGGCATCTCCCGGTACGACGACATCGTCGAGATCGAACGTCGCAAGGACGTCTTCATCAACAGCGACCAGACCAAGGGCGGGTACCGCCCGAACTTGCCCGCCGATGCCGCGATCATCGGCCTCGACGACCCATTCCACGCCCAGCGCCGCGCGCTCGTCGCCCGTCGGTTCACACCGAAAGCCGTCGCCGACAAAGAGGCCCAGATCCGCGCCGTGGTCACGGGGCTGCTCGATGCCGCGCTCGCCAAGGGCCGGGTCGAGGTCATCGAAGATCTCGCTTCTCCCCTGCCGGCGTTGATGATCGGCCGCTTGCTCGGGTTCGAGGATGCCGACTGGCCCAAGTTGCGCGACTGGTCGGAGAGAACGATCGCGCTCGGTGGCGGACCTCGCTACTTCAACCAGGATGGCCTCGATGCCGCGATCGAATTCGCCGGCGAAGCCGCGCAGCTGTACGAGACCAAGAAGAGCTGTCCGATGGACGACCTGATGACGATGTACACGACAGCGGAGATCCCGGGCCAGGAATTCGGTCTCACCGAAGCCGTGTCCGACGCGCTGCTGCTGCTCGACGGCGGCGCCGAGACGACCCGGACCGTGATCGCTCGCACGCTGCTGCTGCTCGCCGCCCACCCCGATCAGTGGGCCAAGCTCAAGGCCGGCGCCGATCTCACGGTCGCGGTCGAGGAGTTCATCCGCTTCATCACACCGATCCACAACATGTGCCGCGTCGCGGCGATCGACTACGACTTGCACGGCACGACGATCCCGGCCGGGAACCAGGTGCTGCTGATGTACAGCTCGGCCAACCGGGATCCGTCGCACTTCACCGACCCCGAGGTCTTCGATGTGACGCGCACACCCAATCACCACATCGCGTTCGGTTTCGGTACTCACTTCTGCCTCGGAGCAGCACTGGCTCGGCTCGAGATCCGCACCTTCTTCGAGGAATTCGTCCGGCGAGTCGACTCGTTCACGGTTGTCGCCGATTCGGTGGTCGAGATGCCCAACGCGTTCGTGTTCGGCATCAAGTCGGCGCACCTCGAACTCCACGGAACGGTGGGCTGACCGTGGGCACCATCGCCATCACCGGCGCGGCCGGCGGTATCGGAGGCGCGACCCAGCGCCTGCTCGAATCACAGGGCCACCGCGTCATCAGCGTGGACATCCGCAACGCCGACGTCATTGCCGACGTGTCGACACCCGACGGCCGGGCCACTATGATCGAAGGAGTCACGGCGGCGAGCAACGGCGTGCTCGACGGGCTCGTCGCGGCCGCCGGCATCAGCTCGAACGGTGCGAACGAAGAGTTGGTCGTGTCGATCAACTACTTCGGCGCTGTCGCCGCACTGCACGGTCTACGGCCGCTGCTTGCGAAGGGCTCGAACCCGAGTGCCGTCGCGATCAGCTCGAACAGCACCAGCACTCAGGGCGGCGTCCCGATGGCATGCGTGGCGGCGTGCCTCGCCGACGACGAACCATCCGCCCGAGCAGCGGGCGCGAAGTCACCGATGGGCGGCTACCCGGCATCGAAGATGGCGCTCGCCCATTGGGTGCGCAGCCACGCGACGACCGACGAATGGATCGGTAGCGGCATCCGTCTCAACGCGATCGCACCCGGGTTGATCGCAACACCGATGACCGAGGGCGGCGTCGACTTCGTGCTGTCGCTGGGCGACATGTATCCCGTCCCGATCAAACGTGCCGGACAAGCGGAAGAGGTCGCCGGGCTGCTCGCGTATCTGCTCTCCCCTGCCGCCTCGTTCTTCGTGGGCAGTTTCGTCGTGATGGATGGCGGCACCGAAGCCGCCGTCCGCGCCACGGATTGGCCGGCACCGCGATGAGCACTCCAACGATGCTCGCCTACCGGATGCTCGACTGGCAGCAGCCGCCACAGCTCGTCGAGACGCCTGTCCCGCCGACCGGGCCAGGTCAGGTTCTGATCGAGGTCGCCGGCAACGGGCTCTGTCACAGCGATCTGACCATGATGCAGATGCCCGGCGAGTTCGGGGCGATGATCGATTGGCACATGCCGTTCACGCTCGGACACGAGGTCGGCGGACGCATCGCCGCGGTTGGTGCAGGCGTGACCGGCTTCGACATCGGAGACGCTGTCGCGCTGATCTCTCCGAGCTCGTGCGGGGTCTGCAGCTTCTGCATACGCGGCCGCGACAGCGCGTGCCCGCACGGCTTGAAGGGTCGCGGCTACGGACGCGATGGAGGGCTGGCCCAGTTCGTCGTGGCACCCGCACCCCGCGAGGTCGTCAAGATCGGCACGCTCGATCCACGCAATGCCGCGCCGCTGACCGATGCAGGTGCGACCTCGTATCACGCTGTCCGCAAAGTGCTGCACAAGCTGACTCCGGGCTCGACCGCGATCGTCATCGGTGCAGGCGGCCTCGGGTCGTTCGCGGTGCAGTTCCTGCGGGCCCTCACACCCGCGACTGTCATCGCCGTCGACAACAATCCCGATCGCCTCGCGTACGCGACCGAGCTCGGCGCACATCACACCGTGGTCGGCGTCGAGCGCGAGACGGCCGCGGCCGTTCAGACGCTGACGAACGGCGAAGGCGCAACGGCCGTGCTCGACTTCGTCGGTCTCGATCACACGATCCAGTTCGGCGTCGGCGCCACCCAGCCGTACGGCACATACGGCTGCATCGGCTCGAACGGCGGCACGTTCAAACGGCCGTGGTACGGCGGCTTGCCACGCGATGGCGAGATCATCCACTTCCAGGGATCAAGCATCTCCGACGCCCACGAGGTCGTGAAGCTGGCCGAGCAGGGATTGATCCGCAGCGACGCTGATCTCTTCACGCTTGCGAATGTCGCCGACGCCTACGACGCTCTGCACCACGGTCGCCTTCGCGGCCGCGCGGTCGTCACGCCGAACAGCTGAGGCGTCGAGTCAGCCGCCGACGGTGAAGATCGGCTGACCGAACACCGATTCGTCGACCTCGACACCGAGGCCCACGGATGTCGGCGCGGACATGGTGCCGTCGGTGCAACCGAGTTCGGCTCGACCGTTCGACACGGTCACCCAGTTGTGGAAGTCGACGGTGTGCGTGCGGTGTGACTCAGGAGTGCTGAGCGACAGATGGGCGATCGCGGCCGTGTCGATCTCGGCGCCACCGGTGTCCTCGATGGTGACCTGCAGTCCCAACTCGACCGCCGTGTCGCGGATCAGTCGAGCCCTGGTGACACCACCCACGCGCGCGATCTTGATCGTGATGCCGTCGACGAGTCGGTCGTGGTGAGCACGGATGAGGGCACCGAGCGAGTCGATCGATTCGTCGAGCACGAACGGACGATCACACATCGCGCGCACGGACAAGTTCGCGTCGTGATCGGCACACGGCTGCTCGATGGTGAAATCGAGGTGCCGCGTCGCGCGCAGGAAGGTACGCGCCTGGGCGGGTAGCCACGCCGCATTGGCGTCGGCATAGACAACGGTGCCTCGCGGCAGCACGTCCATCACCGCTTCCATTCGCTCGATGTCCTCATACGGGTCGAGGCCGACCTTGATCTGGATTCGGCGATAGCCCTGATCGATGTATGCCGCAGCCTTGGCCGCCATGGCCTGCGGCGAGTCCTGGGCCACGGACCGATAGAGCGGAACGGTTGTGCCGAAGCGGCCGCCCAGCGCCTCCGCCAGCGGAAGACCGGCTGCCGCAGCGTTGATGTCCCAGCACGCCATCACGAGCGCCGACTTCACGTACGGGTGACCGTTGAGGTGGAGATCGACGAGCCGATCGATCGCCGACGTCTGGCGTGGATCGGCCCCGATCAGCAGTGGCGCCAACAGCCTCGTTCCTTCGCGCGCTCCTCCCACGAATGACGGGTCGTAGAAGCTGCCGAGCGGTGCCATCTCGCCCCACCCGGTCAGCCCAGCGTCGGTGTCGACGCGGACGATCGTCGAATCGAAGCCTTCGGCCGAGCGTCCGCCAGAGCAGGTGTAGATGCCGTCGACAAACGGCTGCCACTGGGCGAAGATCGAGAGTCGAGTGATCTTCACGGGCTGTCGGGCATCGGGAACTGGCCGGGACTGCGACCGGCACCAACGGGTCCAGCGAACGCTTGGGCGATCGACATCCATTCCGTCGCCACCGCCCCCACGATCGACAGACGCGTGTCGGCGACGTGGCGACGCTGTGTCACCACGAGGCAGAAGTCGACCGCCGGCCCGCTCACGCGATCAACGGCGTCAACCGGCCCCCACGCCCACGGCTCGTCACCGGCGACGATCAACTCGACCCGGACGGATTCATCGGGGATGGCTCGTCCGTTGGCCCGATAGCTGTTGGGCAGCGCGCGCACACCGATGTGCGCGACCTGACGGAGCGCAGGGGTGATCGGGTGGCTCAGCCCGAGTCCGTCGTACACATCCTGGCCGTGCGCCCACGTCTCCATGATGCGCGCCGTGAGCGCGGAGCCGAGGCTCATGTCAGGCCCGTACCAGGGCACCCGAGCCGCTGGGTCTCCGCGACCGAACGCGTCGACCATCGCCTCACGAGCCGACCGGAACCACGCGTCCGTCTCACCGCCCGTGCGCCCCCGGTTGGCCTCCGTCAGGGCGTCGACGAAGCTGCCGACTCCTCGCATCGCATCCTCACGGTCGGCCCGGAACCGGTCGGGGTCGAGGACGGCGACCGTCACCGACTGATCGAAGAAGGCGAGATGTCCGATCTGGTCCTTCACCGTCCACCGATCTGCCGGTGTGGATGTCTCCCATCCGTCCTCGCCGAGATCTTCGAGACAGGCATGCAGCACAGCGGTCTCCGCCGCAAGGTCCGACAGGAGGTCATCGATCGAGATCGGCATTTCGTCAGGGCTCCGTTCGCTCGGATTCAGGTTCTGTGTCTGCTTCGCCGACGACGATGAGGATCGCTCCGGTCTCGACCTGATCGCCGGCCACGACGCGGACTTCGGTGACCACGCCGTCGACAGGTGCGCGGATCGAGTGCTCCATCTTCATCGCTTCGAGCGCGACGAGCACCTGTCCGGCCGACACCACGTCGCCCACTGCGGCGCGGACCGCCACCACCGTGCCGGGCATCGGCGACAACAACGAGCCAGCTGCGACGTGACGCTCGGGCAACGCGAACCGGGGCACACGCACGAGGTCGGTGGATCCATCAGCGCTGTCGGCGTAGACATGGCCGGCGATGTGGTGCAACCGAACACGATGCCGTCGCCCGAGCAGCTCGAACTCGACGAAGTCGTGGAGCTCGTGGATGATGCGCACCGTGACGGCGGATTCGCCGTTGATCGCTGCGGTCACGCCGCCACGTGCGCGCTGAACCGTGACCAACACCTCGTCGTCGCCACAGTGAAAGACCGTCGTGGCGGTGTGGGTCCCGACGTTGCGCCAGCCCCGCGGCACATCGGGCGGGTGCGGTGACTTCGCGGCGCGTTCGGGTGCCAGCGCTGCGGCGAGCGCATGCAACTGCCGCGTTGCGTCGACGCCGCCTGCGATGCCGAGCGTTCGGAAATCGTTGCGTTCGAGAAAAGCCGTATCGGTGCGGCCCGCGACGAACTCGGCGTGACGCAACGTGTTCACAAGGAGATCGCGGTTCGTCACGACGCCGTGGATCTCGGCCCGCCGCAACGCATCGGCGAGGATCGTCGTCGCCTCGGCGCGTGTCGGCGCCCATGCGATCACCTTGCTGATCATCGCGTCGTAGAACGTGCTGACGGCAGACCCATCCTCGTAGCCACTGTCGACGCGGAGACCCACCGTTTCGGGAATGTGCAGACGGTGGATCGGACCGCTGGTCGGCACGAACCCAGCCTCGACATCCTCCGCGTACAGACGCGCCTCGATTGCGTGGCCGTGGATCCGGGCCTCGATAGCGGCTGTCGGCAGTGACGCACCCTGGGCGATCTCGATCTGCATCCGCACGAGATCGAGACCGGTGATCAGCTCGGTCACCGGATGCTCGACCTGCAACCTGGTGTTGACCTCGAGGAAGAAGAACCGTCCTTCTGCATCCATCACGAACTCGACAGTTCCGGCGCCGACGTAACCCAGTGACTCACCCGCAGCGCGGGCCGCAGCACCCAATGCCTCGCGTTGTTCGGGGTTGACGACCGGCGACGGCGCTTCTTCGATGATCTTCTGGTGGCGGCGCTGGATCGAACACTCACGCTCGAACAGCGAGATCACCGTGCCGTGATGGTCGCCGAAGATCTGGACCTCGATGTGACGCGGCCCCTCGATGTACTTCTCCAGGAACACCGTGCCGTCGCCGAACGCTGCGGCCGCTTCGCGCTGGGCCTGAGCCACCTCATCGATCAACGCGTCGGGGTCGCGAACGATGCGCATGCCGCGGCCACCACCGCCGAACGATGCTTTCACGAGCACGGGATAAGAGATCTCGTCGGCAGCCGAGGCGAGATCAGCCGAAGTCGTCTTCGGCGTCACCGTGTAGCCGGGAAGGACCGGGACGCCGGCGTCAGCCATCAGCTGCTTGGCACCCACCTTCGAGCCCATCTGACGGATTGCCTCCGGCGATGGCCCGATGAAGGTCAGCCGCGCCGTCGCACACTCGCGGGCAAAAGCCTCGTTCTCGGACAGGAAGCCGTAGCCGGGGTGGATCGCATCAGCGCCCGTCGCCCGGGCCGCAGCGATGATCAGGTCTCCGCGCAAGTACGTGTCGGCAGGAGTCGAGCCGACGAGGCGGACCGCTTGATCGGCCTCGCGCATGTGCGGCGCACCATCGTCGGCGTCGCTGTAGACGGCAACGGTGATGATGCCCATCGCCCGGGCTGTGCGCATCACGCGGCGCGCAATTTCGCCGCGGTTGGCGACGAGGACGCTTCGAATCGGCTGCATGCGATCGGTCGGTTGCATCGTCACATCCGGAACACGCCGAAGCCACGGCGGCCCTCGACAACGTTGGAATGCACAGCCGAGAGCGCGATGCCCAGCACGGTACGTGTATCTCGGGGATCGATGATGCCATCGTCGTAGACGCGGCCGCTGTTGAAGAACGCGTGGGACTCACGCTCGATCTGCTGCTCGACCCGTTCGCGTTGTGCGGCGTCAGCGACTTCGTCGAACGGCGAACCCGTCGCCGCCGCAGCCTGTCGGGCCACGATCGACATCACGCCGGCCAACTGCTGTGGCCCCATCACGGCCATCTTCGAGTTCGGCCATGCGAACAGGAACCGCGGACCGAATGCGCGGCCACACATGCCGTAGTTGCCGGCGCCGTACGACGCCCCCATCACGATCGTGATGTGGGGCACGGCGCTGTTGGTCACGGCGTTGATCATCTTCGCGCCGTCTTTCACCATGCCCGCCTGTTCGTATTCACGGCCCACCATGTAGCCGGTGGTGTTCTGCAGGAACAACAACGGCGTGTCTGTCTGGTTGGCCAGCAGGATGAACTCGGTCGCCTTCTTGGCCTCGTCCATGAACAGGACGCCCTGGGCGTTGGCGAGGATGCCCACCGGGTAGCCGTGTACCTGTGCCCAACCGGTCACGATGCTGGTCCCGTACTGCGCCTTGTACTCGTTGAACTCGCTGCCGTCGACGATGCGGGCGATGACCTCGTGCGGATCGAATGGCACGCGCAGATCGGGCGAAGCGATGCCCAGCAGCTCATCGATGTCGTAGACCGGTTCCGCCGGATCAGCCTTGGGCGCGGGACCGAGCTTGCGCCAGTTCAGGTCGGCGACGATCTCGCGCCCGATGCGGATGCAGTCCAGCTCGTCGATCGCGAAGTAGTCACCGACGCCCGAGACGCGGTTGTGCATCGCCGCCCCGCCGAGCTCTTCGTCATTGCTCTCCTCGCCGGTCGCCATCTTCACCAACGGTGGGCCGCCCAGTAAGACCTTGGCCTGCTTGTCGACGAGCACCGCGTAGTCGCTCATGCCGGGCATGTACGCACCGCCCGCAGTGGAGTTGCCGAACACCAGAGCGATGGTCGGGATTCCCATCGCCGACAGCTGGGTGATGTCGTGGAAGATCTGCCCGGCGGGCACGAAGAGGTCCGCCTGGGTCGGCAGGTCGGCGCCGCCCGATTCGACCAACGTCACGAGCGGCAAGCGATTCAGCCGGCTGATCTCCAACGCGCGCAGATGCTTGCGCAGGGTGTACGGGTTCATCGTCCCACCCCGGACCGTGGGGTCGTTGGCGACGATCACGCATTCGACGCCGCTGATCACCCCGATGCCGGTGACCATGCTCGCACCGACCTGAAATTGCGTGCCCCAGCCGGCGAGCGGTGACATCTCCAGGAACGCCGAATCGGCATCGACCAGCAACTCGATGCGCTCTCGCGCCAACATCTTGCCGCGAGCCCGATGACGCGCGTTGTACCGCTCTCCCCCGCCATCGAGCGCCATAGCGACCTGCTCGTCGTGGTGTCGCAGCAGCATGCTGAGACCGGCGCGGTTCGAGCGATACGTCTCGCTCGCCGTGTCGATCTGCGTTCGCAGCTGCGCCATTCCCCGTGCCCTTCTCCGGCCGCTCACGCGCCCGTGCCGGCGACCTTACCGGATGGCTGTTCGCCGCTGATGGTAGGCGATACGTTGGAACCCATGCCCTCGGCCTTTCTCCACCCCATGGCGCCTCCGACGCGCGAGTCCTTCATCAAAATCGTTCGCGGCGAAGGCGCGTTGCTGTGGGACGCAGACGGCAACGAGCTGATCGACGGCATGGCCAGCCTCTGGTACTGCGCGATCGGCCACGGTCGCAAGGAGATGGCCGAAGCGGTCGCGGCGCAGATGAGCGTGCTCGAGACCTACTCGTGCTTCGATCCGTTCACCAACGGTCCGGCCGAAGATCTGGCCGAGAAGCTGATGACGATCACCCCGATGGCCGGGTCTCGCGTCTTCTTCTGCGACAGCGGCAGCGAGTCGATCGACACCGCGATGAAGCTGGCGCGCCTCGCCCATGTGCAGGCCGGCCACCCGGAACGCACGCTGATCATCAGTCGCGTCCGCGGCTATCACGGCACCAACTACGGCGGCACCAGCGCACAGGGCATCGCGCCGAACCGGGTCGGCTACGGCCCTTTGGTCCCCGACGTCGTGCAAGTTCCGAGTGACGACATCGAAGCCATCGCGACGCTCATGAAAGAGCGCAGCAACGAAGTCGCAGCGGTCATCACTGAGCCGGTCCAGGGTGCGGGCGGTGTGTTCCCGCCGGCCGAGAACTACCTCGAAGGCTTGCGCAAGCTGTGTGATCAGCACGGTGCGTATCTGATCTTCGACGAAGTGATCACGGGCTTCGGCCGCCTCGGCAGCTGGTTCGGCGCGCAGCACTACGGCGTCATCCCCGACTTCCTCACGTTCGCGAAGGCCATCACGTCGGGCTATCAGCCGCTCGGCGGCGTGTTCGTGGGTCGCGCGCCACTCGACGCCATCGAGTCCGACCCGGCGTTCTTCCTGCGGCACGGCTACACGTACAGCGGGCACGCGACGGTGTGCGCCGCCGGCCTCAAGAACCTCGAGATCATGGAGCGCGAGAGCTTGGTCGATCGCGCCAAGCACGTCGGCAATCGTCTCGGCTCCGGTCTCCAGGCGCTGGCCGCGGACGGCGTCATCGACCACGCTCGCGGCGACGGTGCCGTCTGGGCGGCCGGGCTGCGACCCGACCAGAACGGTCCAGCGATCCGCGACGCGATGCTGAAGGCCGGCGGCATCGTCCGCGCGATCAACGCCGACTCGCTCACGTTCTGCCCACCGCTCGTCATCACCGACGAACAGATCGACCGCCTGCTCGACATCGTCGCCGCGGCGGCGTCCGCTCCCACCAGTTCCTGACCGCCTGGGTTCATCCCGGCCCCCACCCGCCTGCAGACGCGGCGCTGTCAGCAAATGCTGCCTTGGGCTCAAGCGGTCAGTGCACGTAGTTGTTCCCAGGACTGTAGTGGGGTGAGGTAGCCGAGGGCTTTGCGTGGCCGGTTGTTGAGCTGTGCGGCGACGGCATCGCAGGTCGCCTGGGTGACCTGCGACAAGTCGGT
>JBBRPP010000084.1:0-13770 GCA_038227995.1 Acidimicrobiales bacterium | reverse complement strand
GCGCCAGCGCCTGGCAACGCTACGCCGGCAAGACCACCACCAACCGCACCCCAACCGTGCTCGACTGACCTACACTCAACCCGCCTCACAGGTGGGGAAATTCGATGAACACACCTGGGGAATTTCGATGAGCGCCATCACGGTTGGGTCGGAACTCCCCCACCGGTTCGTGCATCGACCAGTAGCGGACCTGCTTTGCGCGGCCCTTTCGATCGACGTACCGAGTTCCGGGCAGCTCCAGACCGAGCCGCACGCGCAGTCCCGTCTCCTCGCGAACTTCGCGAATCGCGCACTCAACCGTCGACTCGCGACGCTTCCGTTTGCCTTTGGGCAGCGACCAATCGTCACGATCCGGTCGATGGATCAGCAGCACCTCGACGGCGTGGACGGATGTGTTTCGCCAGACCACACCCCCGGCGGCTTCGATCATGACCGCGAGCTTAAGAACCATCGCGTACCGAACTGCGCGACCCTCGGTGAACGACGAGTGGCTCGAAGGTGAACAGTTGGCGTCTTCGACGCCTGCGAGGTCTGTTCTCGCACGGATTCTGTCGGATCAATCGACGTGCGCAAGTACCGTCGCTGCGATATGGCGCTCGGTCCGACCTCCGTCGTCGTCGATGAGGATGATCGATCAGCAGCCCTCGAATCGTTGGCCCTCTTGGGTTTCGTGTTCGAGCCCGCGGTCGACACATTGGTGACGATGTTGGACACGTTCGACGGTCGCCTTCACCGCGCCGGGCTCCGACTGACGCTGCTCGATGCCGATGGACTTCAACTGCAGCTCGCCGCACCGGGGCTGCTCGCCGAGCTCTCCCCGGTGCGAACTCGACCGCGACTCGCCGTCGATCTGCCGACCGAACAGTTCCGATCGACGATCGCTGCAGCCATCGGCGTGCGTCCCCTGCTGTCACACGTGCGATTCCGCGCGCTGCGATCGCGCGCCGCGTTCGTCGACGATGACGGTCAGCAGTTGGCCGAGGTCATCCACTTCGAACGCATCACCGTCGTCGACGCCGGCATCGCTCACCACTGGCCGGAAGAGGCATCGATCGTCCAAGTGCGCGGGCTGGCTGGTTCGCCCAAGCCTGCCCGCCGCGCCGTCAAGGCGTTGGCTCGGCTCGCGCTCGATCCGATCAACGGAGACGCCATCGACGTCATCGCGCGCGGCGTCGGAGTCGCGCTCGACGACTTCGCCCGACCAGCCAGCGTCGCACTCGATGCCGATGCGTCGGCGCTGTCCGGCGTGCGCGACGTTCTGGCCCACCTTGCCACATCGATCGAGGCGAACTGGCAAGGCACCATCGACGACAGCGACCCGGATTTCCTGCACGACCTGCGAGTCGCCGTGCGGCGCACGCGCTCGACCATCACCCAGACGAAGACTGTTCTGCCTCCCGATGTCGTCGGCGACGCAGGCACATGGTTCACATGGCTGAGCAACCTGACCGGCCCCGCCCGCGACCTCGACGTCTACCTGCTCGAGTGGCACGACTACGCGCGTCCCCTCGGCACCGATGCGGTCGAAGCCCTCGAGCCCGCACGAACCTTGCTCGCATCTCGACAGACCGCAGCGCACGAGGCGCTCAGCCTCGCGCTCGCCGCACCGCGCGCAGAGGCGATGAGAGCCAGCTGGCCCCAGACGTTGGCTGCGATCTCGGTGCATCGACCGCAGGGCGCCAACGCACGACACACGCTCGGCAGCGTCGTCCGCCAACGGATCGTCCGGGCTCAGGCAACGCTGATCGAGAAGGGACGACTGATCCAGCCCGACACGCCGGCCGAACAGGTCCACGACCTTCGCAAGGACGCCAAACGTCTTCGCTACCTCCTCGAATGTTTCGCGTCGATCCTCGCCGACGGCCCGCGGCGGAAGTTCGTGAAACGACTGAAGGCGCTGCAGGACAACCTGGGCACGCATCAAGATGCCGAGGTGCACGTTGCACTGCTTCGGGAGATCGCTGGTGAACTCGGCGAGCACACAACACCGGCCGAGACGGTCGTTGCTCTCGAACAGTTGACCGAGCGCCTCGAACGAATCCGACTCGACGCGCGCGAGAAATTCGCGGAACGATTCGCCACCTATGACACCGACGCCACGGCGCTTGCGTTCGACGACATGCTCGACGGCCTCGGTGCGTGACGATCGTGGCCAAGGGCGGGCGCTCCTTGCCACGCTGACCAAGACAGCGTGGGATCACGCGATTCAGACGTCGCCCGCAGAGCGTTGGTTGCAGGCGCGGGCTGGCGGCCAGTGGCTCGAACCATGTCATGTGTATCGGACGATTCGTGGCCCAACGTGAGGTCGAGCAAGCGATCACGGGTCGATGATGTGAGCGCGTGGTCGGCCTCGTCCGACCCGGATTCACAGTCTGCTCTCAGTCTCCGTCGTGTTGAATGTCGTCCGTGACATCCGTTGTTGTTGACCGTCAGCCTGCGCAACGGCGCCGAATTCCGGGCCGGACGAAGCTCGACTTCTGGCTCGACCTGGTGCTGCTGATCGCATTCGCGCTCGACTACAGCTTCCAGTTCACGGGTCTCTCGATCCATGAGTGGATCGGAATCGGATTCGGTGTCGCGCTGCTGCTGCACATCACGCTGCACTGGGACTGGGTGTTGCGCACCACTCGACGACTGTTCGGCCGGCTGGCCGGGCGGGAACGCATCCGTTGGTTCGTCGACCTGGCGCTGTTGCTCGTGATGACACTGTGCGTCGCGTCCGGGGTCCTGATCTCCCGATCAGCGCTGCCGGCACTGGGGATCACACCCTTCGCAGGTGCGTTCTGGACCGGGCTCCACACCACGTCGGCCGACATCACCGTGGCCCTCGTCGGCGTGCACGTCGCGCTCAGTTGGCGGTGGTGCCTCACGGTCGGTCGACGGATGCTTCGCCGGAAGACTGCGGCGCCGACGCGATGAAGCTGCTCCGTCACTTCCTCGCCGTGTCGGCCGCCGTCAGCGTGGTGATCCTCCTCGGCTTCATCTGGTCGACCAGCGGCGCGGCCAGCATCATCGCCGACGACCGGGGTGGCCGCCTGCCCGATGGCGTCCCGCCCGGCACGTCGTCCTTCTCACCGAACGACTTCGGTCGACGGGGCGCCGGCGGTTTCAGCCTCTCGAACATCAGCGACCTCGTGCAGACCCTGGTCATCCTTGCGCTCATCACGACCGCTGTCGTCGCCATCGACCGTATGCGACGCCGGCGCGGACCGCAACGATTCCCGAAGCGTGGCGCTGAGCCCGCTGCGTAGGCAGTTCGAGCGGGCGATGCCTGACTGATTCGAGAGCGACACGACGCGCGGTCACCCGGCGCCCCAGTTCCTCAGTTTGTCCGTCGGACGTTCGTCGGACGACGTTCGTTCACACTGCGAATGCACGTCCCGAGGAGGGACCCCGGCACTCGTGGAGGACCCAATGAACCCGTCGGAAATCGAACGGCCGATGAACCCGGCCGATCTCACCGCTCGACGCAACGGCAAGGGCGAAACGACCGGGAACCGGAGCCGCCGCTTCGGCATACGGCGACGTCGCCTGGTCGGTCCGATCGTGGTGGCGTCTCTCCTGTCGGTCACGGGCATGACGTTGGCGGGGCAGGTCGCGCATGCGGTCGCGTGCACCGATTCATGGACCGGAGGGGGCGGGGACGGTCTGTGGACCACCGTGACGAACTGGTCGGCAGGCCTTCCCGACGCCGGCAAGGACGTGTGCATCGGCGACGTCGCGACGGGCACGTACGCCGTCACGCTGAATTCGGCCGGCCTCGCCAAATCGATCACGGTCGGAGGCGCGGGTGGGACGCAGACTCTCATCGTGGGCAACACGTTCGGATCGCTCACGATCTCGAGCGCGAGCACCGTCGGCGTGAATGGTGTGTTGAACGTCGATCTTTCCTACGGCAACGCCAGCAGCATCCTCACCGGTTCGACCGTGACCAACAACGGAACACTGCGAGTGACGGGCATCGTCAGCGCCGGAAATCCGTATCTGCGTTCGAACGTGATCAACAACGGAACACTCGCGTTCCAAGCGGTCGACGCTGTGATCGATTCCGGCGTGACGATCACCAACAACGCCACCACGACCGTCGCCGCGAACACGTCGGTGATCTTTCGCAACGGCGCCACATTCGTGAACCAGGCCGGAACGTTGGCCAATGCCGGAACCTTCACCGTTCAGATCTTCAACTCGGCTGCGACGTTCACACAAGGCGGCGGCACGGTCACCGGCAACGACCCGGTGATCAGCGGCGCGACGTGGAACGGCACCGGCACCGGCGCGGGCAAGTTCACTGTCGTGGGCGCGAGCACGTTGACCGGCGCGATCTCCGCAGCGCAGACGGTTCGAATCGACGACACCTCCGGTCACGGCATCGTCGGCATCCCGGCGACGTTCACCAACGCGGGCACGCTCGTCTTGGACATGAACTACAACAACGCCAACACGATCCTCCAACCGACGACGGGCACCGCAACGCTCACCAACACCGGAACACTTCGCGTCAGCGGCATCCTCGGCGCCGGACGTCCCTACTTTCGGACGAACGTGATCAACAACGGAACACTCCAGTTCCAACACCCCGAGACCATCATCGACAGCGGTGTGACGCTCACCAACAACGCCACCACGACCGTGTCAGCAAGTGCGTCGGTGATCGTTCGTGACGGCGCCACATTCGTCAACCAGGCCGGCACGCTGGCCAACGCCGGAGCCTTCAACGTGCGTCTCTTCAACTCGGCAGGCACCTTCACCCAAGGCGCCGGCACGGTCACGGGGAACGACCCGGTGATCGACAGCGCACGGTGGAACGGCGTCGGTGGCGGCTCGGGCACGTTCACCGTCGTGGGTGCGAGCTCCCTGACCGGCGCGATCGCCGCTGGGCAGACAGTCCGAATCGACGACACCTCCGGCAACGGCATCGTCGGCATCCCGACGACGTTCAGCAACGCGGGCACGCTCGTCCTGGACATGAACTACGGCAACGCCAACACGATCTTGCAGCCGTCAGCGGCCACCGCCACGTTGACCAACACCGGAACACTGCGCGTGACCGGCATCTTGCTTTCGGCGGGCAATCGATCGATTCGAGTCGACGTGGTGAACAGCGGAACGGTCGTCCTCGACTCGAACGTCGTGCTCGACCTCACCGGCGCCTTCAGCCAGTTGCCGGGCGGCACGACGGAGTTCGACCTCGCCAGCGCCACGGTCTTCGGACGGATCGTCGCTCGAAACGCCGGCAGCGTGACGCTCGGCGGCACCGCCAACCCTGTCCTCGTCGGTGGATATTCGCCGCCCGTCAATTCGACGTTCGACGTCATCACCTCGCCGCACAGTGGTACGTACGCCACCGTCACGAACACGTTCGCAGCTGACATCACCAATGCGGCGTTCGTCCGCCTGGTGTCAGGAGTGAATCCGGTGGTGACACCAACGGTTCCCGCTGTCGACGCGCTCGTTCCCGCCCGTCTGCTCGACACTCGACCCGATGGCACCACCGCCGACGGAATCGGCCAGGGGGACGGGCTCCAGGCAGCTGGAGCGACCGTCGAAGTTCAGGTCACCGGCCGATCGGGCGTGCCAGATGGTGCGAATGCGGCGGTCTTGAACGTGACCGTCACCGACGCCCGTGCCGCCGGATTCGTCACCGTGTGGCCGTGTGGCAGCGGCCGGCCGAACGCGTCGAGCCTCAACTACATCACGGGTTCGACCGTGCCGAACGGTGTGATCGCCAAGATCGGCGACAAAGGCAAAGTGTGCCTCTTCACTTCGAACCCGACGCATCTGCTGGTCGATGTCGCCGGCTTCTTCTCCGCCGGGGCTCCGTACGTTGCGCTGGTCCCTGCTCGCCTGCTCGACACCCGCGCCGACGGCATCACGTTCGACGGCACGGGTCAGGCAGCCGGGCTGCAGGCTCCGGGTTCGGTCACCGAGGTTCAGATCACGGGCCGCGCCGGTGTGCCGGCCGACGCAGCCGCCGTCGTGCTCAACGTGACGGTGACCGAGGCTCAGGCTGCGGGATTCGTGACTGTCTTTCCGTGCGGCAGTCCGCGCCCGAACGCCTCCAACCTCAACTACGTGGCCGGATCCACGGTGCCCAACAACGTGATCGCCAAGATCGGAGCGGGAGGCAAAGTGTGCCTCTTCACCTCCAATGCGACCCATCTCCTCGCTGATGTCAGCGGCTACTTCCGGCCGACCACCGCCTTCCAGGCCATCGTGCCGAACCGGCTGATGGACACCCGGGCCGACGGTGTGACGATCGATGGTGTGGGCGTGGGCGCCGGGCTGGCTTCACCGGGGTCGGTGACCGAGGTTCAGGTCAACGGCCGGGCCGGTGTTCCTCGCGGGGCCACCGCAGTGGTCCTCAACGTGACGGTGACCGAAGCCCAAGGGCCCGGGTTCGTGACGGTCTGGCCCTGCGGGACTGGTCGACCCACTGCCTCCAGCCTCAACTTCGTGCGCAACTCGACGGTGCCCAACGGCGTGATCGCCAAGGTCGGGGCGAACGGCAAGATCTGCCTCTTCGCCTCCAACGGCACCCACCTCGTCACCGACGTGGCGGGCTACTTCACATCGTGAACCCAACCGCGACGGTCTCCGACTGACATCGATTCGAGGACCTGTGCTGCCCGAGCGTGCGGAGTTCGATGAGCTCACCGCTCGCGGCAGTCACAAGCGCCTGAGTCACCGAGCCTGGAACTCGGGACGATCGGCTGCTACACAGGTCGGAGGCGCGTCGAGGAGGTATTGGTGAGTTCGATCATTGATCGTGTCGGACGGATCTTGGCCGCTGACGCGATGGCGCTGGCGGACCCGTTCGCGACCTGGAACGAGCTCCGCGAAACCGCTCCCGTGTTGCGCTCGGGCACGACCGTCTTCCTGAGCCGGCACGACGACGTGCGTGAGCTCGTCGGCGACAACAACGTCGTCTACAGCCGAGCTGGCACACGCCACGCGCAACGGTACGAGGATGCTCGCCAGCAATTCTGCGCCGAAGATCGTGATGCTTTCGACGAGGTGCTCGACATCGAATTCGCGCAGCTGGTTCGACTCGATCCACCCGACCACCAGCGGCTGCGACGCACGCTGCAACCGCCGTTCTCGATGCGCCGCCTCGACGACGAGATGCGCTCGGTGGTCGTGCGTCGCGTCGACGAGATGCTCGCCGAAGCCGCTCGCGAGACAGGGACCATCGACTTCAAGCGCATCGCATATCTGCTTCCGTTGCGAGTCCTCGGCGATCTGCTCGGCATACCGCTTCCGGACCTTGGGCAGGTACAGCAGTGGGCGCAGACCATCGCCGCGAACAAGTTCAACGTCGACTCAGGCGACCGCGTCCACGCTGCTGCCGACGCGTACGCCGGCATGCACGCGTACATCGAGCGGCTGATCGAAGCCGAACGGCGCGGTGACTCGAACACCGGTCTCGTTGCCGCCATCGTCGAAGCCGAGGACTCCGCCCATGTGACACATGACGAAGCGATCGGCATGTTGGCGCTGATGCTGTTCGCCGGCCACGAGACCACCACCAATCTGCTCGCGATCGGCACACTCGAACTGCTCCGTCATCCTGATCAGTGGGAGATGCTGCGCGCCGACCCGGCGACGACGGCGCCCGCGGTTGAAGAGCTACTCCGCTTCGTCACCCCAGTGCACTACCTGCAGTACGTCGCGACGACGACACGAACCATCCGAGGCGTACGCATCGACGAAGGCGACACGATGATCGGCGTGGTCGCAGCCGCCAACCGAGACCCGGACGTGTTCGACCAACCCGACACGTTGGACCTCGCGAGACCCAACAGCAAGGATCACCTCTCGTTGGGCTTCGGACCCCACTTCTGCATCGGTGCCGGACTGGCGCGGATGGAAGCAACGATCGCGTTCGAAGCACTGGCTACCCGTTACCCGCACATGTCGCTCGACGGAGAGGACATCCCGTGGGGCGGCAGCGGCTCGTTCAGAACACCCCTACGCGTGCCGATCCGCCTCGGGCCGTGAACCTCGTTCCCTCGCTGCGCGGAATGATCGATCGCAGACTCTTGCTGAACTACTCGGTAGACGCTGATGTTGCGGCCGCGTTTCTCCCCGCGCCGTTCGAACCTCAACTCGTCAACGGGCGCGCCGTCGCCGGTGTCTGTCTCATTCGACTTGCAGACATCCGACCGAGGGTCATCCCGGCGCGTCTCGGCATGACGATGGAGAACGCCGCGCATCGCTTCGCAGTCACTCGACGAGGGACAACCGAGCACGGCGTCTACATACCCCGTCGCGACACCAACTCGCCGCTGGCAGTTGCATTCGGCGGTCGAGCGTTTCCAGGCGTCCACCACCGCGCCCGGTTCCATGTCGAAGAGAGCGAAGAACGATACGCCGTTTCATTCAGGAGCAACGACGGGATCGCCGCTGTCGACGTCACCGGTGTGATCGGCGATCAGTTGCCAGCCACATCAATGTTCGGCTCCTTGACTGAATCTTCGGCATTCTTCGAAAAGGACTCGATCGGATGGTCGGACAGACGACAGCCGGACTGTTTCGACGCCTTGGAGCTTCACACCGATGAATGGACGATCGCCGCGTTCGACGTCGACCATGTCACATCCAGCTTCTTCAGTGACCCGGAGAAGTTCCCCCCAGGCTCGGTGAAGTTCGACCACGCGCTCGTCATGCGACGGGTCGCTCACACCTGGCAGCAGCGCGAACGAGTTCACTCGACGAGCCCCCGCTGAGGCGCGGGCGCGAGGACCTGCGATCACGTTCGCCCGGCAGGCCGTCGGGGCATTGCCGCCGTAGAGTCCGCCCGCATGGATGAGGTTCGGCACGCGTACGGAGTTCAGGCCGCGCTCTACATCGAGCTCTTCGGCACCACTGCCCAAGTTCATGCGGACGACCTGTCACTCATCGAACGACACCTCGCGATTCAGCCAGGCGAGGTTCTCGATGTCGGGTGCGGCCCCGGGCATCTCACGGAACACCTTCGCTCCATGAACGTCGACGCGACCGGCATCGACCTCGTGCCCGAGTTCATCGAACATGCCCGCTCCACCCACCCACACGGCCGATACGAACTCGGCGCGATGGACGAGCTGCTCGCTGAGGACCACTCGATCGCCGGCATCCTCGCTTGGTACTCGCTGATCCATCTCCCGCCGGATGCTCTTGACGCAGTGCTCGACGAGTTCCGTAGGGTGCTCCTCCCGACCGGCGCGATCGTCGCCGGATTCTTCCCCGGCCACGAGATCACTGCCTTCGAGCACAAGGTCGCCACGGCATGGTTCTGGCCCGTGGACGAGTTCTCCGAGCGTCTGCGCAAGGCCGGTTTCGCCGAAGTCGAGCGCCAACAACGTCCCGCTGAGAATGGCCACCGCACACACGCGGCGATCGCCGCAATCGTCATCTGACGACACGGCACGAACAAGGATCCGAACGAAATTGGTGGCGCGCCCGCTCGGCCGTCGACTCGCCGCTGCCTTGCGCTGCGCGTTCGGTGAGTGTTGTCAGGTGTCGGGCGATCGATGCTGCCGGCGGCAGGTCAGCCGAGCGCATGCGAACGGCTGCGTGGCGAACGACTTGTGGATCTGCGCTACGTTTCGATCGTTCGGAGGGCGGGGTGTTTGATGCGGCGGGCTGCGACGATCGTTGTGTTGGCGTTGTTGATGATGACGACGTCGTTCGCGGGGCGGGCTGAGGCGGACACGATCGACGGTCTGTTCGACGAGGTCGGCGCCATTCAGGGTGGATCGACGTTGAACCTGACGGTCGTGGGTCGAGGCGGCGTACCCTCCGACGGCGTGGGTTCAGTCGCCTTGAACGTCACCGTCACGAATCCGACAGCAACCGGCTTCCTCACAGTTTGGCCAGCCGGGGCGGAACGACCTCTGGCTTCGAACGTGAACTACGGCCCGTTCCAGACGGTACCGAACATGGTGATCGTCCCCGTCGGAGTAGGCGGGCAGGTTTCGATCTTTGCGTCTGCCGGGTCGGTCGACGTCATCGTCGACGTCCTTGGCTGGTTCCCGACCGGCATCGGATTCAACGGACTCTTGCCGGCGCGCCTGATCGACACTCGATCCGGCGCTGCGACGGTCGACGGAGCATTCGCAGGCACAGGTCCCGTTGCGGGAGGAACCTCGATCGATTTTGGAATTCTCGGCCGTGGCGGCGTTCCGGGGACTGGTGTCGGGTCGGTGGCGTTGAATGTCACCGTCACGAACCCAACCGCCGCGGGGTTCTTGACCGTGTGGCCGACCGGGTCCCCCCGACCGTTGGCCTCGAACCTGAACTTCGTTCCCGGCCAGACAGTGCCGAACATGGTGATCGTCCCCGTCGGCACCGGCGGACATGTGTCGATCTTCGGTTCCGCCGGAACAGTCGACGCAATCGCCGATGTGCTCGGCTGGTTTCCCGCCGATACTGGTTTCACTGGGTTGACCCCGGCCAGGTTGGCGGACACTCGTTTCGGCGAGATGACGGTCGACAACGCTTACGCCGGTCTCGGCTTCTTGACCGGCGGCGCAACGCTCGATCTGACCGTGGTCGGCAGAGGTGGTGTACCGAGTTCAGCTGTGGGCTCAGTGGCGTTGAACGTGACCGCGGCGAACCCGACCGCAGCTGGGTTCTTGACGGTCTGGCCGACGGGGTCCCCGCGACCGTTGGCCTCGAACCTGAACTTCGTTCCCGGCCGGACCGTGCCGAACATGGTGATCGTGCCGGTCGGCACGGCGGGACAGATATCGATCTACGCGTCGGCGGGCACGCTCGACGCAATTGTCGACGTACTCGGCTATTTCCCAACCGGCCCTGGATTCAACGGACTCACGCCAGCACGACTGATGGATACTCGTGTGCCGGCTCCGCCGACCCCACCTCTCGCACTGACCTTCGGCAATGGCACCTATCTCGTCAACACCACCCTTCCGCCGGGACGGTACCTGGCCGCCAACGGTCGACGAGGCTGCTATTGGGAGCGTCTCAATGGTCTCGGTGGCACCCTCAACGAGATCATCGCCAACGACCTCACGGGTTACAACGGAAGAGTGATTGTCGACATATCGCCCTCGGATCTCGCGTTTCACTTCGATTCCAGCTGCGGCCAATTCAAGACGTACACAGCGACCAATTCCCCAGCCACCACGATCGTCCCGGGCGCGCACGTGGTCGGCGATGACATTGCGGCCGGCACCTACACCACCAACGCCGCCAGCGGCTGCTACTGGCAACGAACCAGCTCCTTCGACGGCCAACTCAAGTCCATCATCGCCAACGACTTTCTCGGCTCGACCCAAACCGCGATCGTCACGATCAGTCCCACCGACACCGGCTTCACCACCGACGCCGATTGCGGAACCTGGACCCTCACCGGCTGACCCGGACACCAGTCGTCGCCGCTCAGGTATGAGTTTGCGCCATGCCAACTCGGCAAAACGCGCTGTCCAGCGCGACTGCTACTGCCGGTCGAGTGACTTCGTGATCTCTTGCACGGTGATGCGGGGCTGGGGTGCGTCGCCGGGCACGCCGGGGGCGACATGCGTGGTGTACCACTCGGTGTGGGCTGCCTCGGACTCCCACAGTTCGGTGACCCGGAAGCCACCATCGATCGGGCCGGCGACATGGGTGAGGAATCCGGGCGTTGCGGTCAGCAACGGGCCGAGTGCGGCGACCATCTGGTCGTAGCCCTCCTGTGTCACGCCGGGCATGTCGCTGGTCATCAGGATCGTCATCGGGATCTCCTCGTGTTTGGTGCCGTGCGAGCTGCACGACGTCTTGTAGCCATCACCGTACGTTCGACCTCGATCCACCACGATCAATCGTTGGTGATGGCTGGTATCGATGGATCAACACTCTCCACCGCCACGAACTCGTCCACCAGCCGCGCGCGACTGCGTCTGCTCGACGCGCCGGGGCGTGAGCTCGCCCACCTTGCGTTCGGCCGCCGACTCGCCGCCGGATACCTGCCCTGGGCCTAGATGTACTCGGCCGCGACGTTGGTGACGTTTGAGGGTTGACGCGGTGAAGACCTCCGTGTGCAGTGGTGATTGCTGTCAACCCTGAACTCCGGAGGTCTTCGATGTCTCACGGTAATGCCCGTTTGACGTTCCATGGTCGGTGTCTGCTCGTGTACCGCGTCCGCACAGAGGGACAACTCGTCTCGCATGTCGCGAAAGCGATGGGTGTGTCGCGCCAGTGCGGATCGCGCTGGCTTGACCGGTTCGACGAAGAGGGCGAGGACGGCCTTTACGACCGGTCGTCACGCCCGCACTCGTCGCCGACCAAGACCAGCGATGAAGTCGAGCAACAGATCCTCGACGCTCGCGTCGAGGACCGTCGAGGGCAGGACTGGCTCGGCGCAGAACTCGATGTCGCACCACCAACGGTGTCACGGATCCTGCGCCGCCACGATATGCCCAGGCTGTGCGAGCTCGACCCGTTGACCGGTGACGTGATCCGAGCATCGAAGACCACTGCGGTCCGTTACGAACGCGAACATCCAGGTGACCTGGTCCACATGGACGTCAAGAAGATCGGCCGGATCCCTGATGGCGGCGGGTGGAGAGCGTTGGGTCGCGAAGCCGTGTCCATCTCGCGCGACCGGACCGGCAGCGTCGGGTTCGACTACGTGCACTCAGTCGTGGACGATCACTGCCGCCTCGCCTACTCCGAGGTGCTCGACGACGAACGGGCCGGCACGACCACCGACTTCTTCACACGAGCCATCGCGTTCTTCGCCGAGCACGGCATCGTCATCAAGCGGCTGATGACCGACAACGCATGGAGCTACCGGCGAAGCCTGAGTCTGCAAGCGTTGCTCGACGAGCACGACATCAGACACAAGTTCATCCGCCCGCATTGCCCGTGGCAGAACGGCAAGGTCGAGCGCTTCAACCGGACACTCCAAAACGAGTGGGCCTACCGACACGTGTTCACCAGCAACGCCGACCGCACCGCAGCCCTTGCACCCTGGCTCGAGTACTACAACAATGAACGACGCCACAGCGCACTCGGAGGACACCCACCGATCAGCCGCCTGTCACCAACCTGATGGCCGAGTACACCTAGAGGGCGAGATGGAGCCGCAGCGCTTCGTCGAGTGCAGCCAGGAGTGTGGCGGGCATGACCCCAACACGGCCACCGATGCGTTCCACCGCGACAGAACGAATCTGTTCCGCTTGTGCTTTGGAATCGTGCGGGAGCCCGGTGGCAGCGGCGTCGAGCAGTACTTGGAACGGATGGACGCGCACTGTGTTGGAGGTGACCGGAACGACCGTGATCACCCCACGACCGAGACGTTCAGCGGTGCTGTTTGCACCGTCGTTGCTGACGATGACGGCCGGTCGCCGCTTGTCTACCTCGGCGCCTCTGACGGGCTCGAGGTCGACGAGCCTGATCTCGCCTCGTCGCATTGGCTGATTCCATCGCTGACGGTGGTGTCCCACAGATCGGCGTCGCCGTCGCGCGCCCAGTCTTCCCACGCGTCTTGGTATGCGGCGCCCAGTTCGTTCGCCTTCAACAGGCGCACGGCTTTGTGGACGACGGCAGACCGCGACGAGATCCCTTGGCTGTGCGCGTACGCATCGAGGAACTCGACGTCTTCGTCTGGAAGGCTGACACTCAACTTCACACTTTCGTACTACCTAAGCCTGGATCCACCGATCGCTTGGGTTTGAGGTGATGCGCGTATCCGCCTGAAAGGTCTCCTGGCCTGGGACGATGTTGGTTCCTACACCTCATCGTTCGACAGAACCAGGAGACACTTCCAGTGACCTCAGTATCGCG
>JBBRPP010000083.1:0-13994 GCA_038227995.1 Acidimicrobiales bacterium | reverse complement strand
CCGCAGGCTTCCAGCCCGCTCGTCGGACACGGATCGGCATCACGCCCAGCACACGACCCACGTCGAAGCAGGCCAACCATGCCAAACCAGCCCGTGACCATGATGCACACCAACTTGCATCAGACGAATAAGCGACAGAACTACATCACCCCGATCGCTGGACCGGCCACCAGCCTGATGATCCACCGCTTCGCCACCTACATCGCCGCCGGCGAGACCTGGATCAACTTCGAACTCGCCGACCTCGGCAAGACCTTCGGGATTGGCTACAACAACGGCACCAACAACCCCGTCATCCGCTCACTCGAACGGATCGACCGCTTCGGGTTCGGCCGACTCGACCCCGTCAAACCCCTCCTGAAACTCCGCACAGCTATCCCGCCGATCTCCCGCCGGCTCGCCGAACGCATCCCCGCCTACCTCTCAGCGACCTGCCCCTACATCGTCCGCTGAACCCAGAGTCGAGGCGGAGCCAACCGGCTCCGCCTCAACTGGTTGGGCTCATCCGCCTGGCGTGCCGGCACCGTTCGGGGACGCCATCACCTGCACGAGGTAGGCGCCGTCCTCAGTGCAATAGACCCCGACCCGCCACTCGTTGTTGTCGAAAAGGCGGGCATACAGGACCGAGGGTGCCTCGTCGGTCTTCGCTGTTGAAGTCCAGCTGTCATCGAACGAGGCCCCGTACTGCGTGCACCGCTCGACGCTGCTCGTTGCTTCGCCCTGCTCGAGGAACTCCCAGCCGACGGCGACGTCGTCGAACATCATCTTCGTCATCGACCCGAAGGTGTCCGGTTTCGGCACGAGCGCGGGGACGACGTCCGGGATGGTTTCTGGGGCGATGTTGGAAGCTCCTGCAGGCAGACCCGGCTGGACGGTGTCCGTCGTCGGCGACGGATCGGATTCGGCTGATTCGTTCTGGGCGAGCGTGCCAACGGTGGGCTCGACGTAGTTGGGGGACCGCATGACTTGTACGAGGTACGCGCCGTCCTCGGTGCAATAGACCCCGACCTGCCATTCGGTGTCGTCGAGGAGTCGGGCATACAGGACCGAGGGCGCCTCGTCGGTCTTTGCTGTGGACGTCCAGCTGTCACCGAACGACGACACGTAGGACGTGCACCTTTCGACGCTGTTCGTCGGCTCACCCTGGGCGTTGAACTCCCAGCCGACGGCAAGATTGTCCCAATTCATTATGCGCATCGTGTCGAACGTGTCAGGCCGCGGCACGACTGAGGGGAAGTCGTCCGTTACACCGATCACGGTGACCGTCGGCGATCCGATAGCACTCGGATCGACCGTGTCAGGGGTTGGCGACGTGGGCGACGAACCCTGTGACGTCGGCTCGCTTGCGACCGCGCTCGTGTCGACCGGCGCAGAATCATGTCGACTGCTCACCACAATCGCCGCTCGTGTAGCACCTGCGACGACGAGCACCGCCGCCGCTGCCGTGGCCATCCAACGGTTGTCGTGGTGCGCGTCATCGAAACGCATCGTGGGGGCGGCTTGCGCGACTCGGCGCATGGTGTGTTCGAGGAGTGCGATCAGCTCCTCGTCGGATTTCAGGGTCTGGTTCATTGCAGGTCCTTTCGGAGAGAGGCCAGCGCTCGGAAGGCGAGCGACCGAACCGTTGGCTCAGGGCAATCAAGAAGTTCGGCGATTTCGTGATCGGGCAGATCGAGATGGATCCGCAAAACCAGGACCGCTCGTTGGCGGGCGGGAAGTCGCCGCAACAGCCGCCACGATTCATCGACCTGTGGTTCACCGGTCACAGCTTCACGAGCCCGTGGCAGCGCTCGAGTCCGGAGCTCTCGTCGGCCGAGCGATCGCACACGGTTGACCACCGAACGCTTGAGGTAGTGCTCGGCGTTGTCGATGGTGCCCCACCTCGGAATCGCTGCGGCGAAGACGTCCTGCACGACTTCCTCGGCCGTTGCTCGCGAACCCGTCAACAGGGTGGCGAGACCGATCAGCTGCCCCCGATGCTGGGCATAGATATCGCTCACCTCGTCGGGTAGCTCGTCGCCAACATCCAATCGAATCACAACCAGTCAGACGCCCGAACCACAGTCAGCGTTGCAAATTCTTCCGACACGTCCGAGTGCGAGGTGGTCGGATCGCTGCCCGCCGTCGACTGTCAAGGGTCGCCAAACAACTCTGGCTCCTGGCTGTCGCCGCTTCGCTCACCGCCCGACTTCTTTGGCTCTCCGCTGCGCTGCGTCCCTGGACAGCCGCCGTCGGCCAGCTCGGGGGCGCCTCTATCGAGGCAACGGCCAAGTCCGTTGCCCCGCGAAGGGGCCAACCGAAATGGAGGATCAGATGTTCTACGCAGGTGACGAGTACGCAGACGATGACTGCACCAGCGGACCGATCGAATGGTGCGACCAGTTCACCATCTTCGACGACGACACCGACGAAGACGGCAACGAGTTCGACGATGAGACCCCGGTCTACGAGATCGATCACCGCCCGTTCGCAGTCCCGGCATGGGGAGACGACCAGTGAAGGCCGCGGACGTGATGGCCGACGTCGTCGCCCGGCTCGTGACGGCGATCGAAGCAGGAGCGGGAGAATGGGCGATGCCGTGGCGGTCGATGGCGACCGGAGGATGGCCCGTCAACGCTGCCACCGGTAACCGGTACAGCGGCGGCAACGTGCTCGCGCTCGCCTTGACGGCGATGGAGCGCGGGTATCCGTCGAACAGGTGGGCGACCTACAAGCAATGGGCCGCGATCGGTGCCCAGGTCCGCAAAGGTGAGCGCGGCACCCAAGGCATCTACTGGAACGTCAAGCCCGGCGAGACGGTCACCGAGACCGACAACACCACCGGTGAGACCGTCGAGCTCCAATCCGAGGACCGGGTCGCGTGGGCTCGCACGTTCGTCGTGTTCAACGCCGCCCAGGTTGACAACGACCCGAACCCGACAACAGCGTTAACGCTGACACCACTCGAGCGCGACGCCCACGCCGACGCGTTCTTCGCTGCGATCCCTGCCGATGTCCGGTGGGGGACCGGCAACCCGTGCTACCAACCGGCGACCGATGTTGTGGTGATGCCAGCGTTCGACGCCTTCCATTCGACCCCGGACGCCTATGCGACGTTGGCCCACGAGTTGGGCCACTGGACCGGACACGAGTCCCGTCTTGCCCGCGTCTACGGCCGCCGGTTCGGGGACCACGCCTACGCGGCGGAGGAACTGGTCGCCGAGCTCACCGCAGCATTCACGTGTGCGCTCGCGGGGATCGACACCGTGGCTCGCACCGACCACGCCAGCTACCTCGGCCACTGGTGCCAGATGCTGACCGCGCAACCGGCGATCTTGTGGACCGTTGCCAGCAAGGCCCAAGCCGCCGCCGACTACCTCGCCGCCTACAGCGTCACACCCGCAGAACTCGCCGACGCCTGACGGCGGTTCGCCGCTGTCACCACCCGAACGGCCGACTCATCGTCGGTTCGTGGCCCGGGTCGGTGACGGCGGCAGCCACCGACGTCGACATCCATCAGGACAAAGGAGCACACCGAATGACCGACCGAATCCACCTCCACCGCGACGACTACCCAGCCACCCTCGCTCTCCTCGCAGCCCTCGTTGGCGGACGCGCCCACCACGACTGGACGACCATCGGCTACGAGACCACCGAACACGGCGCGTGCGTCGACTGGGAGCAACTCGGCGCGAGCTGGCTGTCGTCCACCGAGAAGGCAGTCGTCCACATCGCTCGCGGATGCGCCACCCTCGAGAATGCCGGCGGACCATCGCCACGACTTCGCAAGCGGCTGCGCGCTGCGATCGCCGCCGTCACCCCCGATCCCCACATCCCTCCCGGATGGAGCAGCGGCCGGGACGACCAGTGATTGTCGAGCTCGGGAACGACGGTGAGATGCACCCCTACGATTTCGCCTCGGCGAGCGAAGTGCGACGGTTCCTCGTTCCCGATCTCGACGGCGAGATCGTCCAAGTGACCCTGTGGTCCGCGCATGGCATTCCAGCGACCCGCCTGGCTGCTTGAGCTACTGACGCAGCAGTAGCTTCGTCAAGTTCGTCCAAACGTCTTCAAGCCGCATTGCAACTTCGACTCGTGATCGCACCGACCTACCAAGATCAATCACTCAGATTGCAGTCCAAATCGGACGACGAGCTCGCAGCCCGGCGTGCATCCGCCGAAGTCCTCCGCCGTCGTCGACCTCCGGCGCGACCGACGCCCAGGTTCGTGAACGGTCGGAATGAATGTGGCGGTCGAACAAGAGTCGGTGGGGTCTTACGACCATGATTAACGTCGCCGGGGAGCCAGACTTCCCCGCCACTCGACACATCGGTCAGGCGAGCGCTGAGCTCGGTGGCATGCCAAGACGGACCATTCGGAGCGGTGAGACCGACGAAAGGCTCTATGCGCGGCTCGCGCCGGAACTGATCAGATTTGCCACTTCACTAGTCGGACCGTCGGACGCGGAGGACCTGCTGGGGGCAACGGTCGCGAAGGCAATCTCGTCTCCTCGATGGCCTGGCGTCGACAACAAGCGGGCTTACCTCTACCGAATGATCGTCAATGAGGCGCACAAATCGCGGCGGAGCACGTCGAGACGAGTCGATCGTGAGCTCCGTGTCGTTCGAGCTGATGTAATCAGCACCGAGCACCGCCTCGATCCCGACGTGCTCGTCGCGTTGAAGCGCCTGACTGTTCGTCAACGCGCCGTGATCTATCTCACGTACTGGGCCGACCTGTCGCCAGGGCAGGTCGCCGAAACGCTCCGAATTTCCCTTCGCACTGTGGAGCGCGAACTCACCAATGGACGAACACGATTGGAGCAAGTGCTGTCATGACCGCACCCGAAGAGACCGACATCAAGATCATCGACCTCCTTCAACAACTCGAGAAGGCAGCGCCAAACCCGCCCCGATTCTCGGATCTCCGTCAGTACGCAAATCACGATAGATCACGACTTGTGCCCCTTCTCGGTGCCGCCGCTGTCGTTGCACTTGCGGTCGGCGGGTTCGTCGCAATCAGCGTTGCCCGTGACGAAGCTCCAGCGAGCGACACGGTCTCGAGCCCGCTGCAGACCTCCTCGACCGAGTCGACAACCGCCCAGTCCGCTGCGCCCGCCACTGTGCCGAGCGGACGAAGTCATCAACTGTCCTGGCGTCAACTCGGTTCTCCCGGGTTTTCGCTCGACGGATACACATACGTCGGAACACTGCGCGATGGTCGAGCAGTCCTGTGGAACGGCACAGAAGCGACGGAGTCCGTCGCACAACCTCGAGACGTCGGTCTCGCGTTCTTCGACCCAACATCAAACGCCTGGTCGAGATCGTCGCCCTTCTCCAACGAACAATTCTGGGCAAACGACGCCGAGATCGTTGGCAACTCGGTGATCGTTCACCAGTACATGAGCGACGGTTCCCGCGACCGATTCGCCCGCTACGACATCGAAGGCGACGAGTGGACGATGAGTGCAGAATTGCCCGCCGACACCGTCACTCTGGATTGGGCTGCCAACGATGCCACCATCGCCGCATGGACGTATCCGCTCGACGACCCCAACACCCGCACCCTGTGGCGCTGGTCCGGCGACAGCTGGGAACAAGGTGCCGCCGCACCGTTCTCACAACGAGAACGAGAGGGCACTGCCCATCAAGACGCGCGACTTGCCGTCTACGGCGGACTCAGCCAAACAGCGTCCGCTGCGACTGTCGCCTTTCCAGCAACCGATGGGAACACGACAAGCCTCTCGCTCAACACCACCGCCCCGTACGCATCGCTCGATGGCGGGATCTATGACGTCACGACGAACACATGGACGGCTATCCCTCGATCGCCGCTCATCGGGGTCGCCGACCCCACGGTGCTATTCGACGGCGACACCGTCGTTGTCTCAGGTGGCCAAGCCGCGGTCGCGGTGTCTGGATTGCTCAACCAGCTCGCGAGGTATCGACTGGGCGAGGGGTGGCAACTCTCCGCCTCCGACCCAGCGTGGCGTGGCGGCGGCGTTGCCGTCGTCGACGGCGTACTCCTCGCCAACAACAACGGGGGCTATCTCGTCAGTGAGTCACCATTCGGATCCTGGCGAGTTCTCCCCGGGAAGGACATCCAGATCAGCTGGCAGCCCATTCCTCTCGGCGACAATCGCTACCTTCAGGCATACCGGGAACTCGAGATGGTCCGCTTCGCGTTGGTCGACGGTGACATCCCAACAGACGCTCCTGCGACACCGTGGCCGACATCACCTGACACCGGCTACGCGAGCGCGATCATCCCCACCCCGGCGGGGCCAATCATCATCGATGGCACGACCTTCAACCCCTGGCAACTCAGCGTCGATAGCTGAGTCCCGCTGTGCGCGCAGCCCTCGTCTCCTCGCCGATCCCTCGTGACTCGATGAGCGCAACCGATCGACGATTGGGCGCCGCCAAACAAGACTCGTAGCGATTCAGCCCGCTGCTGAGTTTCAATCAGCAGCGGGAGCGCGACTGCCACCAAGCCAACGACCACTTCATCACCAATCGGCTGTCAGCTGAAGTTGCCCCGCCGCTGCCTGCCGTCGTTGGGCGAGCAGACGGCCGCGTCCTCTGGCGGTGCGGTCTGCGGCGTTGTCGGCTGGCGTTCCGGGCCGGCAGTGAAGCGGCGGTTCCGGACGGCAGCAGGGTGGGTTGTCGCAGCCGTGGAGGAGATGGATGTGGGAGGGCAGCGGTCCGTGGGTAAGCGCCCAGGCGGCGCGGTGGGCTCGCCAGTGCTTGCCTCGATGAACGAGCACGCCGTACCCGTTCTTGTCGGTCGCTGCGGTCCAGAGCCAGCATCCGTTGTCGTCGCTGGTGGTGTCGACGTGGGACCAGAAGAGGTCAGCGTGGGGTAGCAGGAGCGCAGTCGTCACGTCGCAGCCACGTCCGCAACTGGAGGCGCCACCTCGCTCACCCGTGCCACCCGTGGGGAGCGCGGGCGCGGGAACAGCGAGGATGTGCGTACGCCGAGTAGGTCTGCCGCACCCGCTTCGTCAAGCGTTGTTCCGGCGACCAGTTCGGTCGCGGATCGCCGAACGTCGGCGACCAGAGCATCGAGGTGGCCGGCGATGGCGCCGACACTTGAAGCCCGCTGGAGTGCATCACCTTCCTCGCCGGCGAGGAGTTCAGCGGATCGCTGGAGCTGTGCGGCCAGTTTGTCGAGTGCGGCGAACGCAGCGTCTTGCAGCCGTTGTTGCGCGTCGAGCTGCTGTCGTAGTGCGACGTGTGCCTGTCGTTTCCGCTCGCGGATTGCTGTGCGTTGGGTGTCTGATCGTGTGGCCATAGTCGGTCTCATGGATGTCGGCTTCGGCCTTTCAGGCCGTCATTGCCGTTCGCGTGCTCTCGATTGTCGTGTGGCTTGAAATTGGTCGTCTGAGCGTCTCAATTTCGGACACACAGATGCATTCTCCGAATGGTGGTGGCTACCTTCACGATCGATGATGTCGATCGGGCGTGTCTCGGCCGGGAACGGCTACGAGTACCTGACCGGCGCGGTGCGCAACGACGCCCACGATTACTACGTCGGCGCCGGTGAAGCACCCGGGCGTTGGACCGGCAGCGGATGCGACCGTCTCGGCCTCGAAGGCGCCGTCGTCGATGCGGAGATGGCGAACCTGTTCGGCGCGGCCGCGCATCCGACGACGGGTGAGATTTTGTCGGCCCCGTACCGTCATTACCGTACGGTCGAGGAACGGATCACCGCAAAGATCGAAGCGCTCGGAGCGGATCCGACTGCCGATCAGGTCGCTGCGGCGCGGGCGGAGCAATACCGGATCGGGGATCGTGCACCCGTGGCCGGGTATGACTGCACGTTCTCTCCGGTGAAGAGCGTCAGCGCCGTCTGGGCCCTCGCCCCAACAGCGGAGCGTCGCGTGATCGAGGACGCTCACGACGCCGCGATCGACGCTGCGTTCGGGTGGTTGGAGCAGCGTGCGTTGCACACGCGCGCCGGTCGCGATGGTGTCCGTCATTTGGATGCGGAGGGGTTCATCGTGGCCCGGTTCCGTCACCGCACATCGCGTAACGGCGACCCGCAGCTGCACACGCATTGCGCGGTCGCGAACCGGGTCTGGTCCTCGACCGAGGATCGGTGGCGTGCGCTCGACGGTCAAGGCCTTTACCGGGAACGCGCCGGCGCGGATGCCGTCTACACGGCGGCGTTGGAACGCGAATTGACCGGCCGTCTCGGGTTCGAGTTCGAGACGCGCGGCGACGTCCGGGAGGTCGCCGCTGTCCCGGCCGAGCTGATTGGGCGGTGGTCATCGCGTCGCCGTCAGATCCTGGACCGGTATGACGAACTCACCGGCGAACTCTCCCGCGCCCGCACCGCTGCAGAACGCTCGACGATTTTGCGGACGGTGACGTTGGAGACGCGGCGGGACAAGATCCGCGACGGTCACGTCGGCCTCCACGAACGCTGGACCACCGAAGCCGCCGACCTCGGCGTCACCTGGCAAACCCTCACCAACACAAAATCAACCGACGCGACGACGGTTGAACTCGACCGCGATCTTGTCGTCCACACGGCGTTGGACGCCCTCGAAGGATCACGCGCCCGGTGGACCTACTCGCATCTCGCCGCCGCCGTCGCGAAGGCTGCCGACCGTGCGTTGGACGGTGACGAGTTGCGCGCCCTTGTGGATCAGGCGCTCGCTGCCGGTCGCGTCGTCGAGTTGTCTGTCGCGGATGTGGGTGATGGTGCGCCGATGACCCGCGCAGATGGGGAGAGCGTGTATCGGGATCCGCAGCGTGAGCAGTGGTCGACGATCGCGATCACTGACGCCGAAGCATTCCTGATCGAGACCGCGAGCGAGCCACCCGCACCGACGACAACGCGCTCGAGCGTCAAAGCCGCGCTAGCCGAACGTGACCTCGGCGTCGATCAAGCCGCAGCTGTCGAGCAGATCCTGTGCGACCCGGAACGGATCACGGTTGTGATCGGACCGGCCGGAACCGGCAAGACCCACACCCAACGGACGGTCGTCGACATCGCCCGGTTACACGGCCGCGACGTGCTGGGATTGGCGCTATCGCAGAACGCCGCCGACGTCCTCGCCGACGAGGCCGGGTGCCGGTGCGAGAACATCGCCAAGACCCGCTTCCACAACTACCCGTTCCCGAACGGTGGGGTCGTGATCGTCGACGAAGCGGCGATGGCCGGCACCCTCGACCTCGCCTGGATCGCCCGCACCGCCGTCGCTGCGGATTGCAAGGTGGTGTTCGTCGGCGACGACCAACAACTCCAATCCCCGTCAGCTGGTGGGATCATCCGCACCCTCACCCACAGCCCATCGACGGTGTGGCTCGGCGAGGTCCGCCGCTTCACCAGCCGATGGGAAGCCGACGCCACCATCGCCCTCCGTGATGGTGATGCCGGTGTCGCGGCCACCTACCAACGTCACGACCGGCTCAAAGGCGGCACCCGTGACGAGATGACTGCGGCGATTGTCGCCGACTGGTGGGACGACCACTTGCACGGTGTGTCGACGTTGATGATGGCCGGCGACAACGACACCGTCGCCGATCTCGCCGGCGCCGCCCGGGCGTTGCGGATCGCAGCCGGCGAAGTCGAAGCGATGGGGGTGACGATCCGCGACGGGAACCGTGTCGGCCGGGGTGATCTGATCGTCACGCGCCGCAACAACCCCTACCTGATCAGCGAACACGGACGTCCCGTCACCAACCGGGCGGTCTGGACTGTCACCGACCGCCACCCCAACGGGGCACTCACCGTCGTCGGTGAACGCCACGGCGACCGACTGTTCCTCCCGCCGGACTACGTCACCGAAAATGTCGAACTCGCCTACGCGGCGACCGGGCATGGTGCACAGGGTCGCACCGTCGACGCTGGGCGCACCCTGTTCGACGAACGTTCCAGCCGCTCCGGCTTGTACGTGACGATGACCCGCGGTCGTCACTTCAACATCGGCTACGGAACACTCGACCAACCCTCCGACACCGACCTCAAACAGATCGCCGACAACGCCGCCGTGCTATTCGCGAAAGTGGTCGGCAATGACGACCGCGCGGTCAGCGCCACCGAACAACTCGACGCCGAACTGGAACACGCCGACAGCACTAGCCGGCTGGACACGCTTCATGACGATTGGACGTCGCTGATCACGAGGCACCTCCGACCTGACGGCGACCTGCAGCCAGGAGACGTGGTCAACGCAGCCGACCGCGACAACATCGGCATCATCCTCCACGTCGAGAGCACTACCGGCACCGCGGACGTCCAGTTCACGTCGCCCTCTAGATATCAAGCCATCATTGGCCTGCCACTGGATTCGCTGACGCTGCTCCAACCCGCACCCCCCGAGTGGCTGCACGATCCGGCTCAAGTCCGAGCGATTGCCGCCAATGCCGGTGACCAGCAACTCGCTGGAATGCTCGACTTTGTCGCAATGATCGACGATGCCCGTCGCGTGCGAGCCGAAGAACTTCGAGCGTGCGCAGGGGACCAGCCATGGGCTCGGCTTGTGCCGCAAGCACACCTGGCCGCGGTCGCGTACTACCGGGACCGGCATCAGGTCACCGGCGACCAGCCAATCGGGTTGGAACCTTCGATTCGGTCACACACCCAACACCAGCAATGGCAGGACCTTCATAGGTCGATCGCCGAGACCGCAACCCTCGAACAACTCGTCGCCACAGCCACCAGTCCAACAGCGCCTGCCCATATCGTCGAGGCGATCGGCCGCCGCCGCGAACTCCTCCTCACTCAGATCGCGAGTGCGTCGACACCACCAGAATGGGCCGGCAGATTGGTCGGCGATCGATGGTCAACGAACACCAACGAGCGCAACCGGCAGTACCAGGTGATCGGCAAGGTCGCGCTCTACCGAGATCGGTATGGCGTCGTCGACAGCTCAATCGGGCCACGGCCCACGGACCGCACACAACTTCACATCTGGACTGTTCTTCTCCACGAAGTCGGTGCGCAGAATCGGATCGATGCCACTGCTCGGACACACGATCGAACCTTCCAGTCCGACCTGGAGCGATAGGAAGTAGCCACAGACTCGAGATGGCGGCTGATCTCAGCTGAGGGCGAGTGCTGCGAGTGTCTCGGCATATCGTTGGCGCGCTGCGGCGAGTTCACGTTCGTGGCGAACAATTCGCGCCGACAGGTTCCTCAACAGCTCGATGCCCTTGTCGACTCGCACCGTCAACAAGTCCGCATCTGACCCAATGGGCACGAGGCCGGTTCCAGGTTTGACAGCCTTGCCGGCTGCCGCACCAGCATCAACATTCACTGCGCTGGGGGGCGATGCCGTTGACGTGGAAGACGACCGAGACCCACGCGCTGGATGACCTTTGAGCCCAGACTTGGCCGTCCCTACGGCACGCTTGGGAAATGTGTTGGGTGTCGATGAAGTAGGGGCTCCCTTCGGCGCTCGCGCCTTCGAGGTCTTGGCGGCCGCACCAGCGGGTGAATCGATGCCAGCCTTGACCGGAGCGGCACCCTTCCTCGATGACTTGCTCGGCAGCGTCAGGTTCAAGCGGACGATCGCCTTGTAAACGGTTGGTTCGGACACGCCGACCTCGGAAGCGATTGCAGCGACATTGCTCCCGGCTTTCAGCATGCGAGTGATCGTGGGATCGTTCTGAGTTGCTGGAGTTCTCGCCATCGACGCGAGGGTATCCGCCTGACCCGGTCATTGCCTGACCTACCCACTGCGGGAATCGGGGCGCGTTCCCACGGAGGTTGACGCTGCGGCACATCTCCCAAGGCGACCATTCACGCCATGTACCTGTCCGACATCAAGCCGGTCGGTTCGATTGTGCCAGCATGGAGACGTGACAGCCGTGGCCGAAGATCTTGAAGCGGCCCGTACGCTGGTGCTGGATGCGTTTGCCAGAGCTCGACAAGCGCAGAAGGAGAACTGGCAACGTATGCAGACAGGTGTGCTGAAGAACCGTCTGCTCCAGGCAACAGACCGGAAGTTTGACCCCGAGACCTATGGCTTTCCGACGTTTCGCGCCCTCCTGACGGCCCTCGAGGACGTGCTTCTTAGTGTGCCGAACACATACCCACCCGAGGTTGAGCTGACAGGCGATGGGCTTGCCACGCTTACCGGACCGGCGCGCACGAGGCCTGAAAGCGTCGGTAATTCGTCACGTCGCGTACGGCAGGATCTCTGGGACGCCGTGATGGACTTTTCGTCCCGACGCCGCTACGTCTGGGACTCCGTATCGATGCGGGCCGTGGCACTGGATCCAGGGTCGGAGCCACCCACACAGCTGGTGCTGCCAACGATCACGGCAGATGAATTCGCTCGAATGCGGGATGAATTTGTGAATGCTCGAACAACCACGGTTAGCGAAGACGAGGCCCTGCAGCTGACAGTCTGGGCGGAGAGTCGCCATCGAACGATGGGTCTGCCAGCTCCGCTGCGCCCGGTGTGGAATCTCACGTTGAAGAATGAGGTGATTCGCCGCCTCGATGCCTGGTTCGCGACAGCAGGCGTCGACCCGCCGAAGGACACTTTCGAGGCCGTTCCCGAATCGCGCAAGGGCTCGGACGCGGACGAGCTACGCAGGTTCGTGAGGCGTTGCGTTGACCAGATGTCGGAGGCTGAGCTTCAACGACTGCCCATCCCAGCAGAGGTCGCATTCCGTGTCGGTAGGTGACTGGGAGGCTTCTGCTGCCGTCTATTTCCTCGGACCACCGGGCGCTGCACTGCCGAAGTCCCTTATGCAGACGTGTACAGAGAACGACTGGTCGGTAGAGGGCCGGAGTGCCGTGATCGCGAGTTCAACGATGGGGCGGACTCGGGAGTTTGTCACTCGAATGGATGCGTACGACCTGTACGTCCTGAGCCATAAGCGGCCGGTGGCGATCGTCCACTCCGGCGGCTTGCACGTTCGCCGCTCCCCAGTCGCAGCATTCCGCGAGCGGGATGTGGTGCCGCTCGAGGCATTCTTTCGATATGAGGCATTTTCTGTCCACGTCGACTCCGACGACTTTGCGGGCTGGGACCGAAGGTTCCGACGGTGGTCCGCAGCGGTGTGGTGCACTAGCCCCACCGATCCTCGGTGTCTTCCTATGCACATCTTCAACTCCGCACTTGCGGCGGGGTTGGACGAGGATCGCAAGCGCAAGCAGTTTGTCGCAGGGCACAGTCATCCGACAGCACCTGGCAGCAGAATCGACGACGAGCGATTCCGTTGGGAAGCGGCCCCGGTCGAGGGACGTCACGCCGTCAGAGATCCAATCACCATCGGCGGGCGAGCGATGGAAGACGGGTATCACTGGGACGTGACGAGCAGCGGTCGCAAGGCCATCAACGCTGTGAGCACCGTCTGGCGGGTCAACGGACATCTCAACATCTACCCGGATGGTTGCGTCAGAAAGGGTACCAGGACCCCTTGTGAGCACTCAGCCGACGACAGCAAGCGGTTCGATGAGCGTGATAGGCAAAAAACCGCTCTGCGCCTCAGCGCCAACAACCCTGCTCAGGGCTCCTAAAGACCGACCGGACCCTACCTACGCTCCGGTCCGACATGACAGCGTCTTGTAAGCGGGGTCGCTGGTTAGTACGCTGACCAACGAACCTGGGTCCGCCCGGGTAGGGAGTCGCAGGCTTTATAACCCCGCCACTCCGGTGAAACAGTTGGGATGGTACGCACCAGTGGGCCCCATTTACAGAGCGAGGCGGGACTATCAGTCCTAAGTCCGTCCAGATGACGTATCAATAAATCCCGAAGTATCGCCGAAGTCCTCGCAATACTTTCTCAGAGTGCCCCCTTTTCTGGAGGGGGTACTCGACGTTTTCGGCTGCTACTGCTGGCGAGTGGGATCACGTTGCGGCCGACGACCTGGCTGCGAATCTGACTGATGCGATGAGGCGCAGGTTGCTACAGGATTGGGAACCAAGACCGTTCATCACGAAGGGCCGGTTACGGCCGCTGATGCGCCCCAGCCACATGGTTGCCGGCTGTGCAACCCGTCGTCCAGAGGTCGCGGCAGCGCAACACCAGTCGGTAGAGGTGGTCGTG
>JBBRPP010000082.1:0-14106 GCA_038227995.1 Acidimicrobiales bacterium | reverse complement strand
CGCGATACTGAGGTCACTGGAAGTGTCTCCTGGTTCTGTCGAACGATGAGGTGTAGGAACCAACATCGTCCCAGGCCAGGAGACCTTTCAGGCGGATACGCGCATCACCTCAAACCCAAGCGATCGGTGGATCCAGGCTTAAAGCCCTCGAAGACGAGCGGACTGCCATCGAAACGGAGCGCCAGAACCTGCTCACCAACATCGGTCACGACCTGCGCTCGCCACTGTCAGCGCTGCAGGCAGCAACCGAGGCATTGGTTGATGGTGTCGCTCGCGACCCGCAGCGCTACCTCCGTTCGATGCTGCGCGACATCGAAGCACTCGGAGCGCTGATCGAAGACATCGCACTCTTGTCCCGACTCGACGCGAACCGACTCGACCTCGAACGCCTACCGATCAACCTCGTCGAAATCGCCGATTCGGTCATCGACTCGTTGCGACCCGTAGCGACCGCGGCAGGCGTCCGGCTTGTCCTGGTCGAGCCAGGAGCGGTCTTTGTGATCGCGAGCCCGGTCGCGCTCGCTCGCATCATCCGCAACCTGATCGACAACGGCATCCGTCACGCTCCGCCAGAAACCGACGTGACCGTACACATCTCCTCCGAAGGCGCCGCGACCGTGCGGGTCAGTGACGGTGGTCCAGGGTTCCCGACGGACTTCCGCGTGTCAGCGTTCGACAGATTCACCCGCGCCGACGCCAGTCGCAGCCGGACCACCGGCACGGTCGGAGGGCTTGGCCTGGCAATCGCCCGCGGGCTGGTCGAAGCCCACGGCGGCGAGATCTGGATCGAGGACTGCAGCCCGACCTCGGTCGCGTTCCGGGTCCCCCTCCCCGCATGAGCTCGACCGAGATCGCCACGCAAGGGCACCCGTTCGCGGGATCGACGGTCCCCGGTCGGAGCAGTCGCCCGCACAGCCCCCAACAAACCTGTTCCGTTCTCTGCTTCGGCGCCCTCGACGCCTCGCAGATGCCCGTCGGGTTGGCCATCAACGATGTCATCACCGTCGAACCCGCGGCCTGCAGGTGGGTCCAGCTGACCCGACAATTCGGTGTTGTCGTCATCGACACCCGCGCCGTCGAAATTGCCACCCCCGCGAGTTGCCGCGCCGTGGTGCACGCCGCGGTCCAGCACCTCGCCCCCGGAGGACGGCTGCTCGCATCCTTCGCGCATCAGGATTCCGATACTGCGTCATACGAGCAGATGTGCGCCGAGTTCGAACTCGAATCCGACGGCCACAACAGCGGAACCGGCGTCTGCGTCGTTCACCGGCGAACGACGCAGACAACGATCCATGACCTCGTGTTCCTGGCCCGGTCATCCATCACCCGCATCCTGTCCGGTGACCTGTGCTCAGCCCTCGACAGCGCGCATCCACCAACCGTCATCGACACACGAACGAGCACCGATCGTGAACGCTTCGGAGCGATCCGTGGGTCGATCCACATCCCGCGCACCACGTTGGAGTGGGCATGCGACCCGAGCAACGGGTATCGCCACCCGGCGATCCGCTCTCACGACCAACCGCTGGTCATTGTCTGCAACGGCGGCTACAGCTCATCGCTGGCCGCAGCAAACCTGGCCATGCTCGGATTCAGCGCAGTCAGCGACTTGGTCGGCGGGCATCAGGCCTGGGTTCGGGCGGGCCATGACGTCGTCGCGCCTGACCACACGTCACTGGACTACTGAACCCACATCACGACGGACAAAGAGCGCGTGCATGAAGCGTTGAACCCCACCCAACGGGGTGACGTGATCCCGTTCGAACGACTCGATCAGCTCGAACCCGTCGGAGAAGACCGACTCGAGTTTCGCAGCCGAGTGACGCGCCACGGGCAGGCCGCTACACGACGTCGGCCCGTCAACCGCGAACTCGGCGAGCACGAGATGTCCGCCGGGCCGGACCGCAGAGGCTGCCGCCGCCGCGTACGCCGCTTGATCCGCAGCGTCGGTGAAGAAGTGAAACGTTGCCCGGTCATGCCACAACCGCACCGCGCTGGAGAGCCGAATCGCGCGGATGTCAGCGCGAAGCATTGTCACGCAGCGGGCGCGGTCGCCGAGATTCGCACGCAGTTGGTCGAGTGCACGCTGGGCAATGTCGATAGCGGTGATCGCCGTGTAGCCGTCGCTGACGAGTTCCCCGATCAGTGCAGATGAGCCGCAACCGACCACCAGCAGCGGGTCCGAGGGCACCGACACGCGGCGCACCAAATCGCGTCAAACCGCCGCGGTCGGTTGATACCAGCTGACCGAAGAGGCCTCCCGCCCGGTCCAGGCCGACTCCCAATGCGATTGCTCGTCCACCTCCCTCAACCTAAACGGCGCGTCGCGCGCGCTGCTGCCGGAGTAGCGAAAACGTTTGCGAAACAACTCGGGAGCCTTTGGGGTTGATTGCGGCCTGCCGGGTGCGCGACGACCACCCCGAGGCGACTCAATGGCGCTTGGTGACACGGGCAGACCACCTGTCACATCGGGCTCGTGACCGTTACCCGGAAGCAGTCGTGGCGACCTCAAGCTGGCGGGTTGGCGCTGGCTGATCGGTGGCGATCAGGTTGTCGGGGATCGCGTCGCTGCAACCACACCATGAGCCCACCGTGTCGTCGCGCAGGTCGGTTCCGCGACCTACCCGGTCGAGGGCGGCAACTCGGTACCCGGAGGCTGACAGGCAGCCGACGGCGGCAGCGACGACCGCCGTGTCCCATTGGGAGCCGGCGTGTTCCTGGAGGACTTCGATGGCACGTTCGTGTCCGAGGCCTTCGCGGTATTGGCGGGTGTGGCTGATTGCGTCGTACGCGTCGCAGACGCTCACGATCCGGGCGAGGTACGGGATCTCCTCGCCGGCCAGTCCATCGGGGTAGCCGGCACCGTCGATGCGTTCGTGGTGTCCTCGCACGATTGGTCCGATCTCGGCGAGCACTCGTGATCGTTCGACCAATGTCTGACCGGCGACGGTGTGCCCTTTGACGACTTCGAATTCGCGGGCGTCGAGTCGGCCGGGTTTGTTCAGGATCGAGTCCGGGATGTTCACCTTGCCGAGATCATGCAACAGTGCGGCGAGTCCGAGTCGGTGGACCTCGGCACCTGAAAGTCGCAGGTGCCCGCCGACTCGGATGGCGTGTTCAGCTGTGCGCACGACGTGATCGCGGGTGATGCTGTCCTTGCGGTCGAGCATCGCGACGAACTGGTGGACGAGTGGTTCCAGTCCGAGTTCGAACGCGGAGAGGGGCTCATTGATGGTCAACGGACGGATGACGTCGGTGAAGGCACGCTCTTTCCGGTAGGCGATGAAGGCGCCGAGCGCGAGCGCGAGGACGCCGACGACGTCGAAGACGTGCGCGAGCCAGAACCCGGGAGTGAACGGTGCCCTCGCGACCCAGACGAGATTCGCCGCACCGATGAACGCAAATCCGAGAGCCACGATCAAGGGACGCCTGGAACCACCGATCCACGACAGGCGCAGATGCCGGATCGAGAGCGCGAGACAAGCCGTCAGCGACAGCGCGGCGATGACGATCGACGACGCTGCGCCGAGGCGAGGTGCCGGCAGCAGCGACGGACGGATCAACAACCCCGCCGACAGCAACAGCAGCACGACGAGGTTGACAGAGACCCACCCCTTCCATCGGCGGGACATCCATCGACTGACCGAAGTGCGAGGGACGACGAGCGGTGCGACGGCGATGCTGGCCAGTGGCAGCGCTACGATCACCGACGACATCGTGGCCGAGTTGGGGCCGTAGAGAACGCCCGGCGTCGTCAGCCCATGGACCAACGGGAGGACCGACACGACCATCGAGAACGCGGCAAGGATGCCGAGTTCTGCACCGTCTGACCTCCACGCCGCAACAAGGACTGCCATCGACGCGATCGCGCACAACGACGCGGCGATGACGACGATCGTGAACAGCGCCGTCGGGCTCACCCAGATCTGCCGAGATCCCGGAATCAGTGCGGCTGCGAGTTGGGTCCCGATGAGCCAGCACCACGCGGCGCTCCAGCGCAGCAACCCGGGCCGTGTCGTTCCGCGAGAATGGTTCGATTGCACGGGCATTCATCGGCATCTTCCCGGCCGATCTGAACCCGCAGACGATCGGGCGGGACCGACAAATCGATCACAGCGGCGCATCCGTGCCAAGCTCGCGGTCGACGACGCGAGGAGACGACGTGAACGGTGATCAGGCAATGCGAGCCCATTCGTCATCGCTGCCAGGCCCGACTTTCGACTCGCCCGCATTCGTGACGCCTGGCCCGCTCGCGGCGGCGACGGTCGCGATCATCACGTCAGCGGCGCTGCACACCCCTGACGACGACGCGTTCGCCGGCGGCGACACGAGCTTCCGACTCATCGACCGTGGGCGTCGCGACCTGATCCTTGGCCACTGGAGCCCGAACTTCGATCGGTCGGCGTTCGTCATGGATCTCAACGTCGTCTATCCCATCGACCGGCTCGAGGAGCTCGCCGCCGCCGGTGTGATCGGCGCGGTGGCGCCGCGCCATGTGTCGTTTGCCGGTAACCAGCCAGACGATGTCTCGACGATCCGTTTCGACAGCGGGCCAGCGGCTGCAGCGGCATTGCTCGCCGACGGTGTCGACGTGGTGTTGCTGACGCCTGTTTGACCGCTGTGCACGCGCACCGTGAGTGTGCTCGCCCACGTGTTCGAGGCCGCCGGGATCGCGACGATCGTGTTGTCATCGGTTCGGGAGATGGCGGTCAAGACGGCGCCCCCGCGGGCGTTGCACTGCGAATTCCCGCTGGGTCGCCCGCTCGGCCGGCCAGGCGACCCCGAGTTCCAACACGACGTTCTTGCCCGCGCGTTTGCGCTGCTCGACGCCCCAGTCGGGCCAGTGCTGGTCGATCACCCCACCGTCATCGAAACCGACGCCGAGCAGGTCTCCTGTTTGCTGCCGCCACGGTTCGACCCGGAACTCCCACTGGCCGTCGACGAAGCCAGAGGAATCCGTCGCGCGTACGACCGGGTCAGAGCCCGGCGTGGTGTCTCATCGGTCGGCCGGGTGATCGACGCCGACAGCGTTCCAGCAGCCGTCGCCGCCCTCGTCGCGATCGCGGACGGTGCCGATTGGCGCACGGTCGAGTTGCCGGGCGGGAACACCACCTCGTTATGCCACGACATCCGCTCCTACTACGAGGAAGCCGCACTCGATCTGCTGACCGGTCCGCTTCCCGGCCCGCGGGCACTCGAGGATTGGTTCTTCGAACGCACCGAGACCGGACGCGTCCTGCTCGCAGCCCGAGACGCGATCCGTGCCTCCGGAGCAAAAGCCCCGGTTTGGTTCTACATGACGCCAGCAACCCGCTCGCAATGAAACAGCGCACGGCACGGTGGGGTGAGCTCAGGCGGAGATCCTGTCGGTCTGGGCTTCGTCGTGATCTCGGTGTCGTCGACGCCGGTGTGAGACAGCGAGAACGCCCAATCCGGCGGCAATGGCCGATCCGAGCGCGACCGACAGTTTCCACACGCCTTGATGTTGCATGAAGGTCACGAGTTGGCTCTGCCAACTGTCGATCTTGCCGGTGACCTGGTTGGTGCCGGCGCCGGTGATCGCGGCGTACCAATACCAGGTGAGGTAGATGCCGGTCAGGATGATGAAGGCCCCGGCGGCCCGATCGATGTAGCGCAGGCCGTTGCGCAACACACTCAGCAACCCGCCGCTTGCGATGGCAAGTGTCATCGTCAGCGCAGTGACGACCAGCGCCATGCCTGCACCGTAGAGGGCGACACTGGCGACGCCGCTGACGAAGCCCGACACGGCGAACGAACCGAACACGGCCGAGACAAGGAAACCAATCGTGCAACCGATCGAGGCAACCGCGTACGCCGCGCCGAAGACGAACATGCCGACAAAGGTGCGCTTGCGTTCCCGGCCTGCGCCGACCCGGGCAGTGGTCAAAGGCGGCTTCCAGCCGCGCAACATCATGACACCAACCGCGATCAGACCGACCCCGACGACAAGCGAGACATACTTCGCGTTGTCCTGAATCTGACGTGTCACGAGACGCGAGATCGTTCCGACGACGAGGAACACCGCGATGAAACCAGCAGACGTCGCCAAGCTGACCACGAGCGCCCGTTGCACACGGGCCCGCTGACGGTCAACGCCGCGTCGTTGGCTCTCCAGGCCGAGGAAGTACATCAGATAGGCAGGGAGCATGACGAACCCGCACGGATTCACGGCAGCGAACATGCCGAGCAGAAAGCTGTACGCGAAGTTGCCCTCGAGCGCGATCACTCAAAACCTGGCCACTCAGCCGGCGGCCGCCTGTGCGAGGACGGTTTGAAGATTCGCTTCGTCAACAGCTCCCAGGAACACCTGCGAATCGCCGTTCGGCTTGAGCACCACCAGCGCCGGCTGCGCGGGGACACCGAATCGAGCAAAGACGTTGCCCTGGTCGTCACTGATCTGGGGAAACGACAACGAATGCTTGTCGATGAACCCTTGGAACGACGCATCGTCGCTGGTCCACGCGACGCCGACGAAATCGACCCGGCCCGCCCACCGTTGTGCTGCTGCCTCGACCGAAGCAGCTTCTGCGTTACAGATCGTTCAAGTGGGTGCCCAGAACCAAAACGCCGACGGCCGACCCGCGTACTCAGCCGCGGAAAAGGTGCCGCCCCCGACAAGTGGCGCACTGAACTGCAGCAGCTTCGGGACGTCGACCGAGTCGGTCGATGCAGCCGACGAGGTAGCTGACTCCTTCGCCACCGGCGACGTGCTCCCACAGCCGGCCAACGAAACAAGCACCACGACGCCCGCCAACCCGCGACGAATCGCCCCGCGCTGGAAACGCGCCTGCCCTGATGATGCGCCGACATTATTCGTCACGGTCCCATTGTCCACCGATCCGCGGGCGACACTCGGTCGGGCGTCGCCTTGTTTCGCAAAAGTTTCGCGTCGCCTCCTCCGGTCCCGCCCGTGTTCGTCATGGCCGAGCGTTCGCCGCCGTGGATCTGACAGCCCCCGCGACGTTGGCGGCCGCTGATCGAGGCCAAATCGCAGGTCCGCTTTCGCTCATGACTGCTCCTTCTAGTTCACAATGTGCTTCATTGAGGAGGTGCTGCATCAGTGGTCAAGCGTTCCGTCGACGACGTTCACGTGTGTCAATCGAGGGCGGCAATCAGATCGCTGATCGGTGGGCGGGCGTCGGGTGTCGCTGGGAGGGAGAGGTAGCGGAGGTCGCCGTTGCGGCTGATGACGGCGTCGGCGCCGAGTTGTCGGATGTCTTCGGTCGGTCGATGAAGTCGGCGCCCGGAGCGGATGAGACGCGCATACATGCGGATGGTGCCGGCGGACCACACCTGGCGGTTGCTGCCTCGTTCGGTACCGAGCAACCGGTAGAGGGTCCGGTCGGTGTCGGCGACCATGTCGAAGGGGAGGTGGAGGTGCTGTCGGTACGCGGCGAGGCGTTCGGGAGTGGCGAAGGTGACGATGGCGATCCTGGCGTCACCGAACTGGTCGAGGTGATCGCGCACGGCGATCACGTGTTCTTGGCAGGGCAGTCAAGCAAGGTGCCGGTGCAGGATCAGCACGAGTGGTCGGCCGCGCATCTCAGCGGTACGCCACGGTCTACCCGCGTGATCGACGAGTTCGATGTCTGGGAACCGGTCACCAACATGAAGGCTCACGCCGCTCCCCTAGCGCGAGCGGGCCGGCGGAGCCAGTGTCGGCGCTTGGAACTCGGCGGGCTGCTTGCCTCACCAGCGACGGCGCGGACACGGCGCGCGCTCGGATTGACCAAGTGCACGTCGCCGACAACGACAGTCGGCACGGTCTCGTTGCCGTTGGCGACCGATCGGACGAATGCTGCAGCGTCTGGGTCCTCCCAGATGTTGATCTCCTGATACACGAGGCCGGAGCGTCGCAAGCCCGCTCGGAGAGCAAAGCAGTAGGGGCATCCTGGGCGGGTATAGATGACGATCTCGCGCGTGGCGGACGTCGTGTCGGAGCGCGGCGATGCTGGTCGATCGCTCATCGGTGCACCACGAACAGTTCGGCACCGATGACGGCAAGCGCGCTCGTCCCGAGGACGACTCCGGCTACGGCCCTCTGTCGTCGTGCCAGCGCCGCCACGCGACGACGCTCCACGATCGCCCTATGCGCCGGCTCGTCGCCCGGCTCGCGGCCCGTCCGACGTCTGGTACTTCGCCCGTCCTGGGCGATGGCTCGCTGGATCCAGGCGACCGGATCGCCGTCGGCTTCGACCTTGCTCCAGAACCGGTACGCCGAGGCGAAGCCTGCGCGCGTTCGGCGCACCGCGCTGGCCGGTTCGCGTTCGGTGGCGTCTGCGAGGATCTGCGGGTAGTGAGCGTCGAAGACGGCGTCTAAGCGGGCGAGTTGGTCGGCGTTCATGGGGCCGGCCAGATCAGACCCTGGTCGAGGGCCGACTGCTCGATCGCCTCGACGAGCCGATCGATCGAACCGTTGCATGCATCGAGTTCGGCGGCTGCGAGGAGCACGACGTGGCCGTTGTCAGTTTCGGCGATGACCACCGGTGTCCGGCCCTCGGCGGCCGCCCGAACGGGCTCGGGCTGATCGTCACGGTGGTATGTGTCGAACGGCATCGGCAGACCGGCCTGGCAGGTCTTCCACTCGGGTCGTTGCCGCACGGAGCCGTGGGTGATGTCGCACAGCGAGCAGTGCCGACTGCCGAGGCGGGCACCGACCCAGTAGGAGAGTTCACCGCGCAGGGTGCTGTCGGCGTCGTAGACGCCGATGAGACGCACGATTCGTTGGGTCGGTGCCGCATCGGAAGAGCTCATCGGGACAGCATCGCCGATCGAGCACCGCGAACCTCGGCGACAGGCGAGCCAGTCGGGGCGGTCCGCATGGCGAGGACACCGAGCACAAGGCCGAACATCATGTGCTCGACGGCGAACGTGGCGTATCCGACCATGCTGGCCATGTCCGAGATGGTGCTCCCGGAGTTCGTGATCTTCGCGGCCACGGGCAGGCCGACGAAAGCAGACACGACGAACACGGCCAGCCCGTACACGGCGCCGGCGGGCACACGCGCGGTCCGGGGGAGGCGGCGGGCGAGGAACGCGAAGCCGACGCCGAACATCGCACCGGTCATCATGTGGATCAACAACCCCAACACAGCCGGGCCGACGGAGAACCAGAACCTGTTCCCGGCCATCGCCTCCATGCCCGAGCGCATCATCGCATCCGGCGATCCGAACAACGCCGAGATGTGGAACAGCGGAGTGAAGAACCCGTGATGCTGATACGTCACCGAGGCGACCATCGCGAACATCGCCATCGCAGCACCGGCGCTCATCCCAGCGACACCCCCTCGGAACACGATCGCCTTCACAGGTTGGGTTGTAGTCGACGTCGACATGAATGGTCCCTTTCGTTGCAGTCCGCCCACCGTGGACGAACCGCACCGGAACCCGCCGCCGACGACGACCCTTCCATCGCGATGCATTCGAAAATCAGATGGAAGAATCCGACGACCGACCGGGTCTGTGTCCCAAAGGAGGAGACTTGGACGCAATGGCCGACGAGTCACAGACCAACGACACGAACCCGACCCCGCCGGTCCCGGCGAGGTCGTTCGACGCGTTCGTCGGACCCCACCTGCCGGTGTTGCTCCGGGTCGCCGGCTCGCTGTGCCGCAACTCCCACGATGCCGAGGATCTCGTCCAGGACACCCTCATCCGTGCCTTCAAAGGGCTCGACGGCTTCGACGGCGCCTTTCCGCGGGCCTGGATGCTCACCATCATGCGCAACGCCAACATCAACCGGCACCGCCGACAACGACCCGGTCTGCTCCACGACGCCACCGACCCCGCCGGCGAAGCCGACCGACGCAACCCGCCCGCACCGAGCGCCGAAGACATCGCCGCCACACACGCGCCGGCACCATGGATCTCCGACGCACTGAGATGTCTGTCGCAACAGCATCTGCACGTGGTCCAGCTCGTCGACGTCGACGGCCTCACCTACGACGAAGCCGCCGCCGCGCTCGGCATCCCCGCCGGCACCGTGATGAGCCGCCTCCACCGAGCCCGCCACCGCATGCGCGCCCACCTCGTGCACCACCCCGACTTCCGGAGCGACCACCGATGACACCCCACGCCATGCTCGACATGTTCCGACGCAAGGGCGGCTCCCGCTGCCTCGAGATCGGCCGACAGATCCAGACCTACCTCGACGACGGCCTCGACCCCGCCACCGCCGCCAAGGCGTCCAGCCACCTCCACGCCTGCCGCCGATGCGGCCTCACCGCGGACGACTACCGGCGCCTCAAATCAGCACTGGCCGAAACGTCGGCTCCGATTCCCGCCGCACCTCTCCTACGGCTGCATGCTCTCGCCGCGGAACTCGCCTCCGGCGACACCTCGTCGGCGTGATCGCCGCCGAGCCATTCGCGTCGCGGTGGAAGCGGCGCGCTCGCACCATCCCTCTGATGCTCGCCGCGACCGCCGTCGGTGTGGTCGCGAGTCCGGCCATCCTTGCTGGCGCCACCTTTGTCGACCTTGCCAAGGGGCGTTTCCGTCTGCCGACCGTCCGGGTGACGCTGTTCTTGCTCCAGTACGGCATCAACGACAGCGTCGAGATCCTGCTCGCACTGGCCTACTGGATGCTCGCCGGCTTCGGCACGCGACTCGACCGACCTACCTCGATCGCCCGCCACGAACGTCTCCAACGCTGGTCTATCGACGTCCTCGCCCGACGCGCCGAACACCTCCTCGGACTCCGCCTCGACATCGACCCAACCTCGGCCGCGGCGCTCACCCCCGGCCCGGTGATCGTGCTGTGCCGACACGTCAACATCGTCGACGCCTCACTGCCGACACTTCTCTACCAACGTCTCGGCTACCGCACCCGCGGCGTGATCATGGCCGAACTTCTCGCCGACCCCGGCTTCGACCTCATCTACGCCAGGACCGGATCGGTCTTCATTCCACGCGACAACGGCCCAGAGGCCATCGCCATCATTCGCGAGATCGGCCAGAGCGTCGACTCGACGACGGCGGTCGTCATCTTCCCCGAGGGACGACTGTTCCGTCCGGACCGCCTCGAGCGGGCATCGGCCCGCCTTGCCCATGAGAACCCCGTCCGAGCGGCGCGACTGGAGTCGCTCCGACATGTCCTGCCGCCCCGCCCCGGAGGCGTCCTGGCGCTCATCGACACCCTCGATGCCGATGTCGTGGTCGTCGCTCACATGGGACTCGACCCGTTCACATCGTTCGCTGCGCTTGCCAAAGCAGTCCCAATCCTCGACCCGATCCGGATCACCGCTTGGCGAACCCCACGAGACCACATCCCCGCAGGAGATGCGCAACGGATCGCTTGGCTCGACCGACAATGGCGACTTCTCGACGAGTCGGTCGCCGCGGACAACGTTGAGCGTCGGGCGGCAAGGTGATGCGTCCGGCGACGGCAACGACGAAGTCGAGGCGCGTCCCAGCCTGCGCTGGGTCCGCCAACGTGGCTCCGGCCTGCATCGAGTACTCGTGTATCAGCGTGCGGATCTGATCCGGAATTCGACGGCCACGGCGCTGCGATTGCGGCCGGCGTCGAACCCCTTCGTCGGCTGAGCATCCTCCGAACCGCTGGCACCCGTGGCGTCGAACCTCACGGTTGACATTGACCGGATCCTCCTGCACTTTCCACAGTAGTTAATTAGCCGAGCGGTGAAGTACAAGGAGAAATCGATGACCCTGACTGCGGAGGACGACCGACTCGATCAGACCTTCGCGGCGTTGGCGAACTCGACGCGACGCGCGATCCTCGCCCGCCTCGCACAGGGGGAGGCGAATGTGAACGAGCTCGCTGAACCGTTCGACCTGACGCTCCCGGCGATCTCCAAGCACCTCAAAGTCCTCGAACACGCCGGTCTGATCGTTCGCGGTCAACGCGCCCAGTGCCGACCATGCTCGCTCGACGCCACACGACTGGGCGAGGTGTCGTCGTGGGCTGAGCAGTACCGGCCGATCTGGGAAGCCCGCTTCGACCGAATGGACAACTACATCAAGCAACTCCAACCGAGACGAAAGACAGGCAAACAGAATGGCTGACAGCAGCGACCTCACGAACGCAGTGGTGATCGAGCGCACCTTCGACGCACCGGTGGAAACGATCTGGCAGATGTGGACGGACCCGACGCACTTCGCCGGATGGTACGGGCCGCCCGGCGCGTCGATCCCCGACGAGAAAATGGAAGTCCGCGTCGGCGGCACCCGTCTGGTGTGCATGGTGGTGGAGACACCCAACGGCCCGATGCGAATGTGGTTCACCGGCGAGTACCGCGAGGTCGTCACAAACCAGCGACTGGTCTACACCGACTCGATGTCCGACGAGCACGGCAACGTGCTCTCGCCCTCCGAGATGGGCATGCCGGACACTCACCCGACGACCACCGAAGTCATCGTCGAACTCGACGAGATCGACGGACACACGAGAATGGTCATGACCCACGTCGGAATCCCGGCGGGCTCCCCCGGAGCAATGGGCTGGACGATGGCATTCGACAAGCTGGGCATCTACCTCGAAACACACCGGGCCTGAGCCGTCACCGGGCGACGGCGCGAATGGGCACCGCCCAGAATGTGCGCGACGACTGTGGTGGCTGTCGGGACCATCGCGGCAGATCAGCAGCCTGGCTCCGAATGTAACGCCCGTCCGGTTGCATTTCGTTACCTTTGCGATCGACGGCCGCCGGTCGGCGCCAAAGCGTCCAGATAGGTGTCGATCCTCTGATTGGCGACGTGTTCTTCGTCGTCGAGTGCTCCCACGTAGGTAGAGACGAGTGTCTCGACGGAGTGCCCGAGTCGCCGGGCAGTCTCGCCAAGGGGCATGCCGGCGCGCAGCCAGCTGGTCGCCGCGGCGTGCCTGCAGTCGTAGATGCGCAGTGGTCGCTGACCGACCGATTCGAGTGCCCGGTGCCACGCCCGCGCCCAGTTCGACCCGGACGGCATGGTGTCGTTCCGGGTGCGGAACAGCAACCGCTCCGGTGTCGTGAGCCCGTTGTCGTTGATCCATTCGCGAAGGATGTCTACGAGCACGGGCGGGATCGGCACGGTGCGAGGTCCGGTCTTGGGTTCGCCTGGTTCGTCGAAGGAGATGTCGGCTTCGGTGACATCCACCCGCCCCCAACCCTGCGCGGGGAGGTCGACGGATCGGACGCGGAGCATGACGACCTCGGATGGTCGTAGTCCGGCGTAGTAGGCGACTGCGGTCATCACCCTGTACGTCTTGCTTCCGGGTTGTTGGGTGACGATCGCATCGATCGCCGCAGCCATCACTGCCGGGGACGGCAACGTACGGATGTCAACGCTGCGCCTTGTTCGGGCGACTTTGCGGCGTGCCCGCGACTTGGAGCGTTGCGGCCACACGTCCGCGGTCACGGCACCGGCAGCGATCGCCGACTGGATCGAGGCGCGGGCGACGATGCGGATCCGGTTGGCGGTGTTCGCGGCCATCTGCGAACCATCGAGCTTGAGCGCAAGCTTGCGGTCGATGTCAGCGACACGGTCCCGATCGAGTTCCCCGAGTGTCAGACAGTTCTTGGCCAGCCACCGCTCCAGCACAACATCCAGATGGGAGTCAGTTCCGGGCGCGAGGGCGGTGTACAGGTAGACGCGCAGACCGTCGGGTGGTTTCGCACCGGCACGGACGGCGATCGTGGTGAACCGGGCGAGCGCCTCTACCGCAGACGTCCTGGTTCGTGGCTGCCACTCCGCCCACTGCTCGGCGAGCCAGCGGCGCGCCCACCCATGAACACCGAGGTCCCCGAGCGGTGTCTGCCAGGTGTCCGGTTCTCCGCTGAACTCGTCGAACCGGCTCCCGTCCTGCACCGCCTGCAACAGGCGACCGCGGTACCGGTCGGCTTCGATGCGGGTGCGGAACGACTTGGAGCGGTGTCTGCCGTCGATGGTGTAACGCACCACCCAGGGCAGCTTCGCTTGCGTGGTCGACCGGCGATCCTGGACCCCGTAGACCTTGACGACTTGCATCGGTCGGACCATCAGACATCACCTCCAGCCGACTGTCCGTCATTGACCGCGAGTGACCCGCAGTCTTGGGAAGGCTGTGGGATGACCATAGCCCGAGCGCTGTCGCCGATGCCGCTGACCAGGTCG